>JAZTWP010000072.1:0-10624 GCA_045636025.1 Acutalibacteraceae bacterium
GGCTTTTGCAGATACTCAACTGACAAAAAATTTCTTGTGCCGCATTTTGAAAAAATGCTGTATGATAATGCTCTTTTAATTATGGCGTACTGCAAAGCATATGCCGTAACTGAAAAACAGATATATCTTGAAATTGCAGAAAAAACTGCTGAATATGTTGCCCGTGAAATGACCTCTCCCGAAGGCGGATTTTACAGTGCACAGGATGCCGACAGTGAAGGTGAAGAAGGTAAATACTATTTATTTTCTCCCGACGAGATTATTGAACTCCTCGGCAAAGACCAGGGTGAATTGTTCAACCGTCATTTTGATATAAGTTTCAGGGGTAATTTTGAAGGAAAAAATATTCCCAATCTGCTTCACAGCAGTCTATCTGAAGGATCATTTGAAGATTGCCTTCCAACGCTTCGTAATTACAGAAAGAACAGATATCCTCTGCATCTCGACGATAAAATTTTAACGGTGTGGAACAGTCTGATGATTGCTGCTTTGAGCGAACTTTATTTGCACAGCCGTGATAAAAAGCATCTTGAAGCGGCTAAAAAAGCAGATGAATTCATTAGCAAAAATCTGTGTGAAAAAGATACTCTTTTTGTAAGCTTCAGAGATGGTAAACGCGGGGTACCGGGCTTCATTGATGACTACGCTGCTTATATTTTCGCTCAGCTTCATCTTTATAAGGCAACATCAGATTGCAAATATATTGAATCAGCAAAGCTGTTTTGCGATAAAGCCGTCAACGATTTCGCAGATACGTCCGGTGGCTTTTATTTATATGGTGAAGACGGGGAGAAGCTTATTCTTCGCCCTAAAGAAACCTATGACGGCGCTATGCCCAGCGGAAATTCAATAATGGCATATAACCTTGTGCGTCTGTCCATGCTTACGGCTGACGATAAATTTACAGAGCTTGCAGAAAGTCAATTAAATTTCATCGCTTCCGATGCAGTTGACTATCCTGCCGGACATGCGATGTATTTGACTACTCTGTCAGAATATTATGAACCTCCGATGAAAATTACCGTTGTAAGTACCGGAGAGACAGATTTCACCGATTTGTCCGATTTGTCCGATTCATTGCCGAAGGATGCGATTATAATTCATTTGTCGGAACCGACTGAGGAATATCCTCTCAAAAACGGAAAAACGACTTATTATGTTTGTAAAAAGCACAGCTGTATGCCGCCTGTAAACAATTTGAGCGAATTGAAATGAATATATTCTTATAACAATAAAGCGAGTGATATTTTTTCATCACTCGCTTTATCGTTTGTCAGGCGTGATGGGTTCAACTCCCGTCAGCCTAATTACGCCACACAATTTCTCCGTTTATAATAGTAGCCTTAACACAAGAGTTTATTTCCAGCGGATTGCCCTCAAAAATAACAATATCTGCATCCTTGCCTTCTTTAAGACTGCCTAATCTGTCATCAACCCTGCATATTCGCGCAGCATCAATGGTAATTGCACGTAGGGCAGCTGATTCGCCCAAACCTTCTTTTGCCGCAATCCCTGCACATAACGGCAAATACTGTATTCTGGAAACAGGGTGATCGGTGGTTATTGCAACCGTAACTCCCGCATTATGAAGAACACCTGCAGTTTTAAAATCTGACTGGCTGACTTCTTCTTTGTTACGTGATGCAAGAGAAGGTCCCACAATGGCGGAAAAACCACTTTTTGCAATTTCCTCGGCAATCAGATGCCCCTCGGTACAGTGGTCAAGTGTCAGCTCAAGGTCAAATTCTTTTGCTAGTCTTATTGCGGTTAAAATATCATCAGTACGGTGAGCGTGAGCTTTAAGCGGGATTTTCTTTTCGAAGAGTTCTTTGTAACATTCCAGGCTGAAATCCGGGTTTCCTGATTGGTCTTGTGAAAAATATTGCCTTGCACGGAAAAGTTCTTCTCTTATAAGCGAAGCAATTCCCATACGACTTGACGGCATATTTCCGTTAAGTCCGTAACAGTTCATCGGGTTTTCACCGAAAGCAATTTTAATTGCCGCAGGAGCTAGAACAACCATATCATCAACACATCTGCCGTAGGTTTTTATGAAGGCAAATTGTCCGCCGACAGCATTGGAGCTTCCCGGCCCTGCCATAACACCGGTAATGCCGGCGGCAACAGCATTATGGAAAGCGCTGTCCATAGGATTTATACTGTCTATTCCTCTTATGCAAGGGGTTATCGGGTTAGTGTTCTCGTTACTCGTATCATTTTGTGATGAAATTTTATCTTCCGCAATTCCGATATGACTGTGTGCATCAATAAATCCGGGATAAACATTCAGATTTTCAGCGTCAAAAACTTCTGTTCTCTCTGGCGGAACAATATTTTCTTTGATTTTTATAATTTTTCCTTTGTTTACCAGGATGTCTGCTCGCAACGGTGTATCACTTTCCATTGTGTGTAAAAGACCATTTGCAATCAAGAGCATATTTTTTCTCCTTTCAGATTTTTAATATATGAATAGTTTGCCGCAAATGAGGCAAACTATCCTTGTAACTATTCAGGAGGTGAGAATATGAACAACCAGAATAATCAGAACAACCAGAATAATCAGAACAACCAGAATAACCAGAATAACCAGAACAATCAGAATAACCAGAACAACAAAAACAATCAGAACAAGGAAAACCAGAACAACAAAGACAACCAGAACAAATAATCAATCAAACTATATCCGTTTTTTCTTTACGCCTAAGTTTTGGGGCCTGCTATATACTGCTGAAAAACAGAATTAAATTCAATTTTCAATTGAAAATTCAACATTTTATCGGCATTTATGCAGGTACGTTTTTGCTTGTGTTGGGAGAGTGCTTGAATGGCATTCAAGAGGTCAAGAGTTCGATCCTCTCCGTCTCCACAAAAAAAAGACAAGTCGCAAGACTTGTCTTTTTCATTGATTTTACTGAAAATTGATTTTAGTTTTTTCAAAAACTTTAATAAGCAAGAAGCCGAGAATGAGTCCTGCTACACCCTGAATTGCGTTTGCTGGTATATTCACAAGTGAAGCTCCAAAGCCATACATTATGCCTTCAAAGAGGTAATAACCGAGAATCATTATGAGTTCAGCAACAAATCCGCTGATTATGCGTGATGCAGAGCTTTTTATTCTCTTATTGAGAACTTTATATATGTACCATGCAGCAAGAGCCATAAGTCCTTTTATAGCAAAGGTTACGGGAGCATAAAATGCATATACCGAAAACAAATCTGCAAGTGCTGACCCTAAACCTGCCGCAAGAAATCCATATAAGGGTGAGAGCATCCAGCCTGCAACAAGCACAACGCTGTCACCTAAATTCATATATCCCTTAAGCGGTGACGGTATTTGTATAACCTTTGTTGCCACGTAGGCAAGTGCGGCAAACATTGCCGCCAGAACAATTTTTTGTGTTGTATTTTTAGTTTTCATACTAAACCCTCTTCCGAATTTATAAAAATTCCTCTTGAATCTGTTTTGAGAACAGTATACAATATATCTGATGATATAAAAATAGTCAGAAAAGGAGATTTTTATATAACCAGATGAAATACATAATTGATGAAAAATTATCAACTCCTGCATATCTGCAATTATATAATCAGTTGAGAAAAGATATTACTGACGGTGTATATGCATTCGGAAGCAAACTCCCCTCTAAACGCACCGTTGCTACTGAAACGGGTGTGAGCACAATTACCGTTGAACACGCATATGACCTTCTGCGTGACGAGGGCTATATTGAGCCTAAGGAAAGAAGCGGATATTTTGTTGTTTTTTGCTCCGAAGACGGATTTGTGCCTGTAACTGAGAACAAATTTGATATCTTTGCAGAAACATCCCATATTGCTGCAAATGACGATGAATTTCCGTTTTCCGTTCTTGCTAAAACAATGAGAAAAGTTATTGGTATGATGGGCGAAGGAATTCTTGTTCGCTCCCCTAATTCCGGCTGTATCGAGCTGAGAAAAGCAATTCAGATATATCTTGCACAAAGCCGAGGAATCGTTGCCGATGTGAGTCAGATTATCATAGGCTCAGGTTCTGAATATCTTTATAACCTGATTATTGATCTACTTGGCAGAAATCTTACTTACGGCATTGAAAATCCGTCATACAACAAGATTGAGCAGGTTTACACATTGTCAAATGTAAATATTCAGAAACTGCCTCTTTCTCAGAACGGTATTGAAAGCGCTGCTCTGAAAAACTGCTCTGCAGATGTTCTGCACATCTCTCCCTACAGAAGTTATCCCAGTGGTGTTACGGCTTCTGCTTCAAAAAGACACGAATACCTGAAATGGGCTGAAAAAGGCGAACGTTTTATAATTGAAGATGATTTTGAATCAGAATTCTCCGTTTCAAAAAAGCCAGAAGAAACACTGTTCTGCCATTCTTCCAAGGGTAATGTTATATATATGAACACTTTTTCAAAAACTGTTTCATCATCCCTGCGTGTGGGATATATGGTTTTGCCGAAAAAACTTACGGAAGAATTTGAAGAAAGACTCGGTTTCTATTCCTGCACAGTGCCTACATATATTCAGATTGTGCTTGCAGAACTTATTGCAAACGGTGACTTTGAACGACATATAAACCGTGTCCGCCGAAAAAAAAGAAAACATCTTACACAGAAATAAATCTTCTCTGCACAAAAAAAATCTGAGTAATTAAAAAAATTCATTTTTTCTTAATTGATATATCAATCTGCATATTATATAATTCGCATATGTAAATTAACATAACGGAGAGAAAATAAATGGAAAAAGCAAAGAAAAAGCGGATTCTGAAAGTTATTCTGATTATTTTGCTGTGTCCTGTTGTATTTCTTGGTGCACTGTTTGCATCAACCTGCATTGCAGGAGCAGTTCAGGCAAATAAAAACATTAAATATCAGCAAAATCATCTTGAATATCTCAGAAACGAGTATTACACAGATTCATATGTCCCCTGCGATGAACAGAAAATTGCAGATTTTGACATTGAAGAAGCGTATTCTCAGAATGTAAAAATCAATGAAATTGCTGTTATCGGCACTCACAACAGTTATCAGATGACAGAAACACTTCCCAACAGAATGCTGATGAAGATACTCAGTATCATCACTTTCGGGGCGGTTGCAGATAAGACAAATTTTGAAATGGAGTCATTTACACAGCAGTTGGAGCACGGTGTGAGAAATCTTGAACTTGATATTGAAACCGCAGTCAATGGCAATGATATCAGTTTTGTTGTTTCCCACATTCCGCTGATAGAAAGCGTCTCAAGTGCCTATGATTTTTCAAAAGCACTTGAAGAAATTGCAATGTGGTCTGACAACAATCCGGATCATTTACCCGTTTACTTACTTATTGAGCCGAAAAGTTTTGTTCCTCCCGTAAATAACCTTAAAGGCTTTACGATTGACTATGCATTGGCGCTTGATAATGAAATAAAGAATGTGCTTGGCGACAGATTGCTGACACCTCAGGATGCAAAGGGTGAATACGCAAGTCTTGAAGAAATGAGAATGAATGATGCCTGGCCCACACTTGAATCTGCAAAGGGCAAAATCATTGTTCTTATGCACACCTGCAATGTCACACCCGAATACATAGCAGCTGACGAAACGATTTCCACCCAGGCGATGTTCCCTATGCTCGATATTGCGGATATTGATAAGTCCTATGCTTCATTTATCCTTGCAAACAAACCGAAAAGTGCTGCAGCAAACAAAAACAAAACCATTGATGAAAAGAATCTTATGGTAAGAACAAGAGCAGACAGTTATCCCTCATTCAGCGATGAAAGATATAAATATACTGAGGAGTGCGGCTCTCAAATTATTACAACAGATTATCCCCCCAGAACTGTAAGAGAAAATGAACACACTTATACCCTCGGCGGATATATGATAAAACTGCTTAAGTAAAAAACAAAATATCAGACAGCCGTTTCAATGAGATATTGAACGGCTGTTTTTTTGTTGTTTTTCTGCAAAAAAAATTCCCGTAATGCCTGAACATTACGGGGAATCGATGAATTATTCAGTCAGATATCAGCCGATTTCTTTTTCAATAAAGCTGATAACATCGCCTACTGTTTTCAGTTTCTTTATAGCAGTATTGGGAATTTCAATATCAAATTCATCTTCAATTGCACAGATAAGCTGTACCATTGTAAGTGAAGAAACATTTGAAATTTTCTTGATTTTTGTTTTCTCTGTAAGTTCAATATCTGAAATACCTGTTACTTCTGAGAAAATTGCTGTTAATTTTTCAAGCATAGTAATCAAATTTCTCCTTTTTCGTATTCTTCAATCAACTTCTTGAAGCTGACTTTGCCCATTGCTGTTTTGGGCAATTCATTTTTGAAAATAACTTCCTGCGGAACCGCAAATGAAGCAACATTTTCTTCACATTTTTTGAGAATTCTCTTTTTAACAGCATCAAGGTCTGCATTGCTGTTTGCAGGCTGAACAACTGCAACAATACGGGTGCTGCCTCTTTTTGTGTCCACACCGATAACACATGATGTGTTGACATCAGGATCTTTATTGATAACATTCTCAATCTGAGTGGGATAAACGTTGTTACCAGAAATAATGATCATTCTTGAATATCTCTGACGATAATAGAGATAACCGTCTTCGTCCATACAACCGATATCACCTGTGTGGAGCCATGTTACACCGTCTGCATGACACTGCAGGGCGAGTTTTGTCTCTTTCTCATTGTTATAATAACCCTTCATAAGAGTGGGACCTGTAACACAGATTTCACCGTCTTCACCAACAGGAGCAGCTTCCTGAGTTCCGGGAATAACAATTTTCATTCTGTTATCGGGGAAAGGAATACCTGCACTGCCTTCTCTCATTGCGAAGAAGGGATTGATACAAACACCTGAAACACTTTCTGTAAGACCGTAAGCTTCCATCATATGGGCAGACGAATTACCCTTTTTGAGGTATTTATTCATTCTGTCAATAAGTTTCTTATCACACTTATCACCTGAAATAGAAATCATTTCAATGAATGAAAGGTCATTCTTTTCAATTTCTTCTGTTCTTGAAAGAGCTTCATACAAAGCAGGAACAGCATAGATATAATTGATTTTTTTGTTAAAAATAAGTTTTGCGCAAGCAACGTAATCGAACTTCGGCACAAGCATAAGATGGCAACCGAATGAAATCATAACGTGCATACACATTGCAAGACCGAAACCGTGGAAAAGAGGCATAAGTGCAAGAACTTTTTTGCCTGCAGTATCAGTTGTATCAAGAGGCTTGATTTCGGATGCCTGTACGGCCATCGCGTTGAAAGCTTTATTCTGAAGCATAACACCCTTGGGAAGACCTGTTGTACCGCCGCTGTAAAGAATAACGGCAACATCTTCACCGACACCGTCATCAGGTCCGAGATTTGCCATACCTTTTTTGCCGTTTGCAATAAACTCTTTCCAGCTTACAATTTTGTGATTGGGATTATATTCTGTATTGCTCTTGTTTTTGAGATTGTAAAGAGGTCTCAGATATACGGGAAGAGCATCAACAATACGTGCAACAATAACTGAAGGATGATTTTCAATGCTCCAGTCAATTGATTCAATTTTGGGATATGTTGCATCAAAAACAAGAACAGCTTTGCTGTTTACATTTTCAATAAGCTGCTTGATTTCACCAGTTGATAACAAAGGATGAATCATATTTGCAACAGCACCGATACGGTTTATTGCATATACCATAAACAGAGCCTGCGGTGCATTAGGAGCTACAACAGAAACAAAGTCACCTTTTTTTACACCGAGTGCAAGAAGTGATGATGAAATAAGTTCAATATCTTCAATCATTTTTGCGAATTTTATTTTATTTCCCTGAAACTCTGTAGCTATATAATCGGGATATTCTTTTGCAGTTTTGTTAAGATGTGCAAACATAGAATAATCGGGGTATTCTGTTATAAAGTTTGCTTTACCGTGATTTTCGCTCCAGATAGATGGAGTTCTTTTCATTAGATTTCACCTCAGATTTATTCTTTTGTTCATTATAACAATATCGAAAAAAAATTGCAAGTATAAAAACAAAATAATAGACATTCAAGTCTGTTTTGTATACAATTGCAAGCAAAAACTTGACAATAAAGAAAAATATAAGTATAATTATTATGAATATCTGTTAAAAAGGAGGATAGTTATGGATTTTGAACTGACGGCATCCCAAAGAAACTTTTTTACAAAGAATCTTAATGTTACAAACAGAATATGGAATCAGGGTGTAATTCAGATTTTTCCCGAAGTGCACAGTTATCAGCTTATTAATGATGCTTTCAATGATCTGGTAAAAAATCAGGATTGTCTTCTCGTTAAATTCCGAGAAACTCCGTCAGATGCAGTTATGAATCTGCACGAGTTTGAATATACATACTACCCTCTTATTGAGTTATCATCTGAATCTGAGCTTGACGATGCGGCAGAAAAAATTCTTTCAGAAACCATCAACCTTGAAGATGAGCTTATTCAGTGCACAATTTTTCAGACACCAGTATCATCAGGTATCATTATAAATTCACACCATATTGTTGTTGACGGATACAGCAGTATAGTTATGGCGGAGCATATAAAAAATTATATAAAAAATCCGTCTTACACAGCACCCGCCCCTCAGAAATACCGCGAATACGTCGAAAAAGAGCAAAAATACAAACAGTCAAAAAGATATCAGAAAACAAAACAATTCTGGGCAGAGCAGTTTGAATCGTCTCCCGAATGTAACGTTTTTTCAAAGAATAATATTCCTGATTACAGCGCTTCTATATCAATCATTGATTTTTCTGATGAATTTTTTGCAAAAATCGAATCTTTTTGTCACAACAACAACATTTCTGTGCCGTCATTTTTCAACACTTTATATGCAGTGTATCTGAACAGAATGTTCGAAATCAATAATTTCACCATCGGTGTGCCTGTACTTAACCGTACAACTCAGGCAGAGCTTAATACCATTGGTCTTTATATGCATATACTACCAATGGTTATCAACCTGACTGATGATTCTTTTATTGATAATCTCAGAAATATTGAAAATTCACATCTTAATCTGTTCAGACATCAGAGTTTTACTCAGTATGACATAAAAGAACTTCTTAAAGAAAAAAATAAAGATTTCTCTTCGCTGTATGATATTGCTTCCGATTACGAAGAATTAAGCAAAAATGAAGACTACGATGTTGACATCCGCTATAATGACTGCTTGTCATTGCCGATGGAAATTCATGTCTTCAACATAGGTAATAAAAAACAGCTTAAAATCCGTTACAGAACAGCGTTGTTTACAGAAGCGGATATAAATCTTATGATAAAATCCGTGATGGCTCTTGCTGAAGATGCTGTTGCTGATCCTAACAAAAAACTGAGTAAGCTAAAAATGATTTCTGCAGATGATCTCGACATAATCAGCAATTCCAATGCCACTCACGTACTGAATAATACAGACAAATGCGTCCATACGCTCATTGAAGATCAGACAAAAAAAACACCTGACAAAATTGCAATTATCGGCTGTGACAGAACCCTCACATACAGTCAGCTTAATGAATATGCCAACAGAACAGCTAATGCTCTTATCGGAAAAGGTATCGGTAAGGGTGATGTTGTTGCGCTCAGAATGAGAAGAACAACTTCTCTTGTTGCATCAATGCTCGGTATATTAAAAACCGGAGCCGCATATCTTCCTGTTGATCCCGATTATCCCGAAGACAGAATTGAATTTATGCTTTCAGACAGCAATGCCCGTTTCTGCATTACTGATGAAAACATATCAGAACTTCAGAGCAATGCAGATACAGAAAATCCCGGAATCAAAACAGAAATCTCAGATTTGTGTTACTGTATCTATACTTCAGGTTCAACAGGCAAACCCAAAGGTACACTTATCACTCACAGAAATATAGTCAACTACATTTCTGCCAACGAAAAGAATGTCTGTTACGGATTGACAAAGAATGCAGACAGCATTCTTTCAGTTACAACTGCAGGCTTTGATATTTTCGTTACAGAAACACTACTTCCGCTTGCCAACGGAATGAAAATCATTTTTGCAGATGAAGAAGAATCACGACTTCAGAGCAAACTTGTTAAGTTGCTCAAAAAGAATCCCTGCGATATTCTTCAGACAACTCCCACAAAACTGAAAATACTCATAGCGGATAAATCACAGACTGATTACCTTAAAGGATTCAAAACAATTATCCTTGGCGGTGAATCTCTTGATTCCGCACTCGTGAATGAAATAAAAAAACATACAGAAGCAAAGATTTATAACATCTATGGTCCCGCAGAAACAACTGTGTGGGTTACATTTGCCAAAATTGATAATGCTGAAAATATAACTATCGGCAAACCGATGGCTAACACTCAGATATATATTACAGACAAGCATATGAATCTTGCGCCTGTAGGAGCGCAAGGTGAAATCTGCATCGCAGGTGAATGCGTAGGCAATGGTTATCTTAACCGTAAAGAACTCACAAACGAAAAATTTATTGATAATCCCTTCGGTGAAGGTAAGCTGTACAAAACCGGAGACCTCGGATATTTCAGAGAAGACGGCAATATCATTTTCATCGGCAGAAATGACTTCCAGGTAAAAATCCACGGTCAGAG
>JAZTWP010000073.1:0-3591 GCA_045636025.1 Acutalibacteraceae bacterium
GTTTCTTCGATAATGCCCACTTTGCTGTCTTCATCATCGGTACGCTCTACCTTGAATTTAATATCTTCAAGAATGTCTGTATCAACATTGAGATTTTTCACCGTAGCAGTGATCTTGACTGTGTAACTGTTGTTGTTACTCCAAACAGCACTCTCTTTTTTTATTACTGCGAAATTCCAATCGTCTGAGCCAAATTTAATAAATGCCTTCAAACCGTAGCCTTTGCCGAGTGTTGCCACAGAAGCGGTTGACAATCCAAAATCAGAAACATTCACCCAACCTGTGATTTGACCACTTTTGCCTACATTGCTTTTTGTGTTGGTTATTCTGATTCTGCCACTTTTCACAGAAGCATCCCACAGATAATATGTACCTGTTTTTGTAGCACTGCTTGAAGTTGCCGTTGATGAAGAATAAAGTTTTGTTTTGTTTAAAACTACTTTTTCTCCCGCTGCAACTTTCACTGCACCTGAGTTTGTTGCCCCGGAAAGAGAAGCAGCAATAGTTACCTCAACATTTATTCTGTCAGCTGTTCGGGATGAAGTTTTCGCTGTAACCTTATAATCAACATAAGGCTTTGCTTCTTTGCTCGATTTCGTCAAAAGCGTACCTGAGGTTGAGGGGGCTATTGTTTGTTCGTAGTGTGCAACAGTCGCTGCAACGCTGCCTGCCTGTGCCGCAACACCTGAAGAAGCTATGCCGCTATTCATAGCCCAATTAGTCTGTGCTATAGTTCCCCACGCTGTTTCAGTGTCGAAACGCTGATTTACTAAAGTCTGAGACTTTGCGTAGGTTTCATCGTCTGATTCTTCCGGGTTGCCAAGCTGAATGATTTTCTCTTCTTCGTTGAAGAAAGCAACATAGCCGCAGTCACCGTGACCTGTAATTTCGGCAACGCTTTCGTCTTCGTTGTAAAACTCAGCTTCAAGCGTGGGATAGCTTTTATATGTGCCGTTATAGTCAATCAGAAAGCTTCCCTCTATAGGTGTCGCTTCGTATTCAACAACCGAATACTTGAACGGATCAGCACAGAAAAGCTCAAATTCGCCTGTGACGGCATTTCTGCCCGGTGGTACAGCTCCAATTTCTGAAGGTGTACCCGTAAAGAACTTATCGGGTTCATCGTTGAAAATCAGCTCTGCTTCCTCAACGTTAAGAATGCTACCAAGCTGATTATATGCTTCTCTGAAAGCTTCGTTACTTTCAGCTATAAGTTGATATTGTACTGTGATTATTCTCGCCGGATAACGCTTATTTTGAAGCGTTGAACCGTCTCTGATACCTGTTTCGTAGGTTTCAAGCTCCGGGGAAAGAGCTTCTCTACCTGAAACGGTGAGCGTCCTATATCCGGGTATCAGATTTTCAATGTATTCCCCGTTTATCATAAGGGCTTCAGAGGGCAGAATGTTACCCTCTGAAACTGTACTGTTTATGTCTCTGAATTCGTACATTCTGCCTTAAACCCTTCCTAATTTTCTATTTGCTCTCAATTCTTTTCTATTGAGTTCATCTTGCATATAGTCTGCTTCTGCTTTTGCAAACTCTCTGCCGTCAATGTTCAAAGGCACTTCAATTCTGAACTGTGCATTACTGCTGTATTCATAATCGCTTGACAGTTCGCCGCTGAAGCCACCTGCAAGAACAGGTGTTGCGACCTGAGGAATAGCAACAAATTCTTCGGCAATTCGCCAAGCCTTAGAAAGCATTGATTCAAGACCTTCAATATAGCCTTCGCCCCAATATGCACCGAGACTGTCTGCTACTCTTGACGGTGAGTGAATTTTTGCTTTAGCTCTGACTGCAGCTTCAGCCGCTGTTGCCATTTGTGCAGCTGCACTTCTGATCGCCGCAAGCTGTGAACGCATACCGTTTGCAAAACCTATGCTGATATATGCACCTGCCGCAAAAGCACCCGCATAGCCTGAGTTAAGCACTGAGTTGACCTGACTTGAACCTGAAGAAGCAGCCGAAACAGCCATTAACATTCCGTTTTGAACACCCGCAGCAAAGCCTGTGCCGGTCTTTTTACCTGCACTTTCGGCTTCCTTTGCTGTATTGTCAAAAGCGTTTTTAAGGCTATTCATAGCTGATTTTGCTTTATCGCCAAGAGCTGAAAGACCGCTTTCAACAGCATCAACAGAATCATTCATACTCTTGAGCGATTTCTGCGTTGTCTTTGCGTTCTTTGCAATAGTCTTCATACTTGAGTTGACACCCTTGAGGGCTGCAACCATAAGAACTGTACCGGCTGCACCTGTTACCATTGCCGCACCGAAAACAATAATGCCCGCACTTGCTACAAGAACTGAGCCGCCAAGAGCAAGAAGACCTGCACTCGCAACTAAAGCACCTGCTGAAAGTACCAACATAGCCGCCCCAAGTGCAGCAATTGCCGTTGCTCCCTGTGTGCCGTATGTAGCAATAATCGGAAGTGGCACAGTAAACAATGCCAAAGCACCCGCTGCAAGAAGAATCCCGGCTGCAAGGACTAATACCCCTGCACCTAAAACAGCAACACCAACACCGACAGCTGCAATTCCCACTGCTGCAACAGTTAAGCCAACACCGAGAACAAGAGCAGCTGCACCTGCCAATGCTGCCCCGGCTGCAAACACAATCATAGCACCGCCGAGGGCTGTGATAGCTAAAGCACCCTGAAGCCCGTATGTTGCGATATTCGGCAATACAGCTGAAACAATAGCAAGGGAAGTTGCGGCTAACAAAGCTGCAACACCTACAAGGGCAAGACCTGCACCGAAGGCAACAAAGCCAACTGCACCTGCCGTTAATGCCGTGCCGAGAGCTGCTGCACCTACTGCAAGAAGGGCAATAGCTGCAACCATTCCTACCATTACACCAATAGCAGCACCGCCTGCATTAGCAAGGGCTATTGATGAAACAGCCAACAGAGCAAAACCTGCACTTATAAGAAGCACCGCTGCACCCATAGCAAGAAATGCTGTTGCAACAGGCATAAGTTGTCCTGACATCGGTGCAAGGCTCTTGAGAAGTAAAGCCATACCGATTCCGAGAGCCGCAACACCTACAACAAGACCTGCCATAACTCCTATTGCAAGACCGCCTGCATTCGCAAGAGCTATTGCTGACTGTGCAAGAAGGGCAAAACCTACTGCTATTGTAAGAACGGCAACACCCATAAGGGCATAAGACTTTGCAGCATTAAGCATCTGAGCACCGCTTGTTGCACTTGTAGTTCCCACGGTTTTCTGCGAAGACGAAATGCCGAACAGCTTTGAAGCTATGCCGCCTATGCCTTTTCCGGCAAGACCTGCAATGCCTTTTGTGAAGGCTGTTATTCCCGGAACTACCGAGCTGACAACGCTGAAGCCCTTATATGCACCAACTAAGGCTACAACATAAGGAAGGGCTTTGCCGATTGTTTCCCCGTGTTCTTCAAGGAAATTCGCAACGGCTTTTATTCCGTCTGCAACACTTGTCATTGTAGACTTGAAGCCGTCAAGCGAGCCTTTGCTACCGTCAAAAGTTCCTGTTACACTCTGAATACCGCCGACAATTGCATCAAAAGCCCCTTTGAGTTCCGTTCCCACTCCTGAAAAAGAAGAAGTGAAC
>JAZTWP010000074.1:0-5830 GCA_045636025.1 Acutalibacteraceae bacterium
AGCACAAAAAGCATTAGGTTTTCTTAAAGAATATTTGCTTGGTGAAGGTTGGTATTACACAATGCCCGTAAGTACACAACAGGTGAATACAGCTATTATGTTTGAAATTCTTATGAAACATTCAAGAGCGTTTCGCAAAGAATGGAAGCAATACTTGAAAAGGCAGGGTCGTTAAAATGGCTTCACAAAAGAAAATCATTGAAATAATAATGTGCATCAAAAACACCTACGCTCAGTACACAAAGGATATAAATGTTGAAGCCCTTGTCAAGACTTGGTGCTTACTTCTGAAAGATTACCCGGATAAAGCTGTTGAAGTAGCATTTTATAAATGCCTTCAGACTTGCGAAAAACCACCTCTGCCGGCTCATATCATTAAAGAACTTAACTTAATGCTTGAAGCAACAGAAGCTACAGACGAGCAATTATGGAGCGAATACATAGCTGCACTGAGAAAAGTTGAAAAACAGCTCGGTTATCTTCAATATCCCTTGTTCGGTGAAACCCCGGACGATGCACACAAGAGAATTGAAGCGGTGTATGAAGGTCTTCCCGAAAGGCTCAGATATTACATAGACAGCAAAGGTGAGCTTATGAGAATGGCAAGGGACTATACAGACAATGACCTGAAATTTGAAAAGCAGCGTTTTCTTAAAACTATGCCTACAATGAAGAAGCGTGTTGAATATAACAAGATAGCAACTTTAATTGAAGGTGATCTTAAAATGATTGAGGGGTGATACAAAGTGAAATGTTCATACAACAGCAAGGAAGCCCGGAAAAATCAATCCTACGAAAAAGGTGTTTCAGATGCAGTAAACACTATGATAATCATTGTTACTTATGTTCTCAGCTGCTACGGTTACAAAGGCAAGAGAATACAGCAAATGATTGATAAAATTCAGTACACTGCTGACAGCATCAATAAGGGTTACATAACACACAAAGACCTTGAAGACATTCTGTGGGAAGAATACCGAATCAGAATGGGAAAAGAGAAAAAGTGGTGTGAAGGGAGCATTGAGGAATGACCGCTAAAGAGTATTTAGGGCAGGTTGAAAAACTCGACCTGATGATTGAAAACAAACTAAGAGAAATCGACCAACTCAAAGCACTTTCCCTTAGTGTAACTTCACATTTGACACCTGATAAAGTACAAAGCTCAGGAACAAAGCAGAAAATGGCTGAAGCTATCGAAAGATACATAGACCTTGAAAATGAAATCAATGAGTGTATCGACCAACTTTTTGACACAAAGAAGGAAATCATAAGCAAAATCGAACAGCTTGAAGCTAAAGAATACAACATCTTACACTTGCATTATATCCAATATCTCAGTTTCATAGACATTGCAAACAAGTACGACAAGTCTTATTCTTGGGTATCTGATCTTCACACGAAGGCAATTAAGAGCTTTGAAGATAAGTTTTTTTCTGAAAATGTGAAAGAGTGTGAAAAAAAGTGAAAAAGTGTGAAAAGTTGTTGTGAATTGTTGAGCAACCTGTGATATAATATATAATAGAGATAAAGCGAAAAGCACCTGACATTTGATGTTGGGTGCTTTTTCTTTGCAATAAAACAGATAACTACACAAGCACCTGCGGTCTTTTTAAACTTTTTTCAGCCGTCAAATACCTTTATTCCTCCGGGGGCGGTACTGATACGCAGATGCCGCCTAAGGTGCTTTTTATATTACAAGAAGGGAGTGTTGTGTTATGCCCCGAAAATACAAATGGGAAATCTTTGTTGATAAGGTTGTCGGCGGTATGGCACAACGCCTAGCCTACAAATCAACATTCGATTGCAAAAAAATGACTGATGAACAAATCGACATTGAAGCAAGCAACTTATTGAACGGAACAGGAAAATATGCCAAAAACCCTAAGGCTTCCCTAAGGTACAAAGAGTTGAACCAAAAAGCAAAAGATCAAGCCGATAATGAAGCTATTGCTGATGCAACTGAAGTAATGAAATACTTCACTGCTGTTATGAGGGGCGAAAGCTATTCTTCAGTGCTTGCAAGATGTGAAGACGGCTCAGAAACAGTCATTGAAAAGCCGCCTGACGAAAAAGAAAGGCTTGATGCAGCAAAGCAGCTTGCAAAACGATACGGGCTTGACCGTGAGGAAATCGAAAAGCAAGCAAAGATTGAAAAGCTCAAGGCTGAAATTGCCCGACTTAAAGGTGAAAGCCCGGACAATGAAAAAGCAGATGACGGCTTCCTTGAAGCGTTGCAGAGTGAGGCTGAAAGCGTATGGCAAGAGCAGTAAAGCAAGCCTTATTCAAATTCAAGCCTTTTTCAGTCAAGCAAAAAAAGGTGCTGACTTGGTGGCTGCCTGAATCACCTATGAGCGACAAAGACGGCATAATTGCTGACGGTTCAATCAGATCAGGCAAAACTGTTTCAATGGCTCTATCTTTTGTTATGTGGGCTATGAGCAGCTTTGAAGAGCAAAACTTTGCAATGTGCGGTAAAACAATCGGTTCATTCAGGCGAAATGTTCTTGCTGTTCTCAAGCTTATGCTTGCAAGCAGAGGTTATAAGCTAAAAGACCACAGAGCAGACAACTACCTTGAAATCAGCTTTAAAGGTAAAACAAATTACTTTTACATATTCGGCGGTAAAGACGAACGCTCACAAGACTTGATACAGGGTATCACTCTTGCGGGTGTTCTTTTTGATGAGGTCGCTCTTATGCCTGAAAGCTTTGTAAATCAGGCTACAGGTCGATGCTCAGTTGACGGCTCAAAGTTTTGGTTCAACTGTAACCCGGACGGTCCTTATCATTGGTTTAAAACCGAGTGGATAGACAGGGTGAAAGAAAAGAACATCTTATATCTTCACTTCACAATGGAAGACAACCTGAGCTTAACAGAGAAAATCAGACAGCGTTATGCAAGTCTTTACAGCGGTGTTTTCTATCAGCGATATATACAAGGCTTGTGGGTAGTCGCTGAAGGCATTATTTACGATATGTTTTCAGAAGCAAAGCACATTGTCAGCAATATAATAAGCAGTGCAGCTGCAAAGTATTATGTTAGCTGCGACTACGGTACACAAAACGCAACTGTTTTTCTTTTGTGGCAAAGCGGCTCAAACGGCAAATGGTATTGCGTTGATGAATATTACTATTCCGGTAGAGACGAAAGCACACAGAAGACCGATAATGCCTACGCTGACGATTATGAAGCCTTTATCGGTGACAAAAAGATTGAAGCAATAATCGTTGACCCGGCGGCAGCTTCTTTTATTGCAGAGCTGAGAAAACGAGGTCACAAGGTTATAAAAGCAAGAAATGATGTGCTTGACGGTATTCGTTTTGTGGGAATGCTGCTCAATTTAGGCACTATTCTTTTTCATAGCAAATGTAAAAACACAATAAAAGAGTTCAATTCTTATGTGTGGGACACAAAGGCAAGCGAAAAAGGCGGCGAAGACAAGCCGTTGAAGCAGCACGATCACGCTATGGATGCCGTGCGTTATTTCTGCTATACAGTTATTTATAGACCGAAAGCAAAACTCAACACGAATATCAAAGGGGGTATTTAATGTTTCGTATATCCAAAGACGAAGAATTGACACTTGAATTGCTGCAAGAGTTTTTGACTGAACACAAAAACGAAGTCGCAAACAAGTTCAATAAGCTTAAAGCAGCTTATGAGAGCGACCACGAAATTTTACACTATCCGAAAAAGGCAAAGCATAAGCCTGATAACAGAATTGTTGTAAACTTCCCGAAATACATAGTAGACACAATGAACGGCTTCTTTTTAGGCAATCCGATAAAAACAGTTGCCGATGAAAAAAGCGTTGCAGAATATGTTGAATATCTGAATCAATACAACGATCAGGACGATAACAACTCTGAGCTTTCAAAGATATGCAGTATTTTTGGTAAGGGTTATGAAATGTACTTTACAGATGAAGAAGCTGAGCTGTGCATAACTTATATTGACCCGACTGAAGCGTTTATGATCTTTGATGATAGCATACTTGAAAGACCGCTTTATTTTGTCAGAAGATACACAGACAGAAAAGGTGACGAATTCGGCAGCATTTCAAACAGCTTAGGTGTTCGTTATTTCAAAGAAACAGGCGGTTTGAAGTGGCTTGATGAAGATTGGCAGCCACATTATTTCCCCGGTGTACCCGCTACAGAATATGTTGAAAATGCAGAAAGACAGGGTATATTTGAACCGATATTAACAATCGTTAATGCTTACAACAAGGCAATATCAGAAAAAGCGAATGATGTTGACTATTTTGCAGATGCTTACTTAAAAATTCTCGGTGCTTTGGCAAACAATGAAGATTTAGAGTTTATCAGAGATAATCGCATTGTTAATTTTGCAGACGATTTAGGCGAAAATAAAAACATTGTGGTTGAATTTATGGAAAAGCCTTCAAACGATGTAGGGCAGGAAAACTTGCTGAATCGCCTTGAAGCTCTTGCTTTTCAAATAAGTATGGTTGCAAACATTTCTGATGAAAACTTCGGTTCAGCTACGGGTGTTGCTCTCAAATATAAGCTACAGGCTATGTCAAACCTTGAAAAGACAAAAAGAAGAAAGTTTGAAAGCGGTATGAAACGGAGATACAAGCTTTTATTCGGACACCCGGCTTCAAAAGTCAGCAAAGATGCGTGGATTCAGCTAAATCATCAGTTTACACCTAACTTCCCGGCGAACCTTCTTGAAGAAGCTGAAATTGCTGCAAAAATGGAAGGTATCACAAGCCACGAAACACAGCTCAAGGTGCTGTCTATTGTTGACGATGTACAGGCAGAAAAGGGCAAAATCGAAAAAGAAAACAAGTCGCCTGAAATGTCACCTGTTGAGAGTATGATGTTTGCAACTACAGAGGAAAACACAGCAACTGAAGAAGGGCTGACCGATGAACAGTAAGGAATATTGGCGAAATAGAGAAGAAGAAGCCCTCACAAAGTACAAAAAGAGTGAAGCTGAGTATGACAAAGAAATCGAGCGTATTTACAAAGATATGCTTGACGGCTGTAATAAAGAAATAAACGCTTTCTACGGCAAGTATGCTGATAAGGAAGGTATTTCTATTGCTGAAGCAAAAAAGCGTGTCAAAACGGCTGATATTAAAGAATTTGAGCGTAAAGCAGCAAAGTATGTCAGAGATGCTTCACTTGACCGTAAAGCAAACGGCGGCAAGACGAATAAAAAGGGTTACTACTTCTCACCGAAAGCTGAAGAAGAAATGCGGCTCTATAACACTATGATGAAAATAAACCGCCTTGAAATGCTCAAGGCGAACATCGGTGTTGAGCTTATAAAAGGTCACGATGAACTTGAAAAGTTTATGGGCGGTATTCTTCAGGGCAGAACTGAGGAAGAACTGAAGCGGCAAGCGGGCATTTTAGGAAAGACAATCAGGAACAATGCTCAGCTTGCACACACAATCCCGAATGCTTCTTTTCATAATGCAACTTTTTCAGATCGTATATGGCAATATCAGGACCTTATGCGAGAGGATTTATCAAAGATACTCTCAAGCGGGCTTATACAGGGCAAAAATCCCCGTGCTATTGCAAAGGATTTACGCAAATATTGGTACGGTGCAGACCCGAAAACAAAAGGCGGGGCTGTTTACTGTATGGAAAGGCTTATGCGTACTGAAATGGCAAGGGTTCAGACAGAAGCACAGAAACAGAGCTTTGAAAAGAACGGCTTCACCGAATATGAGTTTATCGCAAACAGCGACTGCTGCGGCAACTGCAAAGCCCTTGACGGAAAGAATTTCAAGGTGTCAAAAATGATGCCCGGTGAGAATGCGGCTCCCCTGCACCCTCACTGCCGCTGCTCT
>JAZTWP010000075.1:0-6665 GCA_045636025.1 Acutalibacteraceae bacterium
AATGAAAGGTCTGCCATCAAGCAGCTCTCCATAGTAGCCAAAGCCCTCATAGAAATGACCGCTCTTGAGCGCAGAGGAAGTAATAACGTCATAATCGCCGTCAGTGGATGCAGTAACCTTGCCGATGACACGCTTTGCAATGTCATTGGCATTGACTTCAACCATAGTAGTTTCCATCACTGCAGTTTCGCCAACTTTGTTTTGCAGCTCTTTGACAGCGACAAGAGCGCCGTCAAGCTCAGGCGCAAAAAACTCAGGCGTGATAGTGAGCTTGCCGCCGTCCTGAGTAGCACCCATGATGCCTGCAAGCATTTCAGTTTCAGTGGGAGGAACCTTTTCATTGTAGGCAACGCCGCTGAAATATACGCCTGCGCCAAACTGAATGCGGGACGGCGTTTCCTGAGTGATGCCGGTTTTGATGCTCATATCAGTTCACACTCCATTCTTTGATACTTAAATTGATCTGTATGCGTTTCAGCTCTGCATCACCTGTGGGGACAATCATGCTGTTAGCATAAAAAACAGCCACAGCCGAACCATTCTCAGCCATGACTACTTTTCCAGATACTTTATTGAAATAGTTTTCTATTTTCTCTTTTGCTTCTTCCAAGGCAAGCCATGAACCACGGCTAAATCCTGTAATCAGAAATGTGGATTCTTGTAGCCCATGTTCATACATCGGCTCTGTTTCTGAGTATTCACCCACAAAGTAAGGGTAAACAACAGGCACAGCAGCATACTCACCAAAGCCATAGGCAAGCCCAAGCTCATCCATTGCATTGCTTATGATCTTCAAAGCTCTTATTGTCATCTGCCAAGCTCACCCCTTAATATTTCCTCAGCTCGGCGAATGAGAGCTGACTTGTGTGTGGTAAATGCCGTGTGCAGCGGTCTATTTGGCTCTATGCCGTTTGTTGCATGAGCATCAAGACCTTTGCTCCTGAGATACGCTGCTGTCTGTTTTGCTTCTGCCTCTGTGTAATAGTTTTGGTGACCTCTTGGTGAATCATTGCCTTCCACATAGACCCACCAGCCTTTGCGTCCGTCTTTGTTTAAGGCATATTCACCTGTGCCGAATTCCTCCCAAAATGCAGCTTCATAAGGACTGCCCACTGCAGCGGTCTTATCATTTTCATCAACTGCATATTCCCATAGTGATTGAGCTGGCCGACCTTGATATTTATTAGGGCGTGAATTTCTTTTTGTCTGTGCTTCCAGTTCTCCTGCTGCCTCATACAGGTAAGCAATCACAGCTCTCTCAAGCGCCGCTTTTGCTTCATCACTCATGTCAACAAACTTGATTTCCATATCACTGACCACCTGTAAACCGCAAATAAAACTCAAGCTGTGAGCCTGACCGCAATTCCATGGGATTGTCAATCAGCAGCACATCAAAGCGCTTGCCGCCTATAACCATTCGTGAGTTCTCTGAGGAAATACGGGCATTGAGCGGCACATAGTCAGCAACGAAAATGTGTGTTGATTCCTGTATCTTGGCATCATATGTGTTGTATCTGGAATCTCCCGACTGCAGGTCAAGCCATCCTTTGATTTTTTGAACATCAGCCCAAGTTTTTGTGTTTTCCCCGATATCATTCTTTGCCTGTGTGAACACCTGTATGGTTGCTGTGAGGTTGCCGCCTATGCCTTTCATTTTCCTATACCCCTCCCAAAACGTGCCTTTCTGTATGGCTTTAGAAAGCCTAATAAAGACACAGGAAAGCCCATAGATGTATTCTCTTTGCTCATGTCAAAATACGTCACAGAATGGCGGCTGATAGTTTCTGAGGCCACACCAACTTTTTCTCTGTTGCTCAGCTCCCATTTGATGAGATTGACAGCACCCATTTTGACATCCTGAGGATATTTTACTTTGGTGATCACAACGCCAGATTCCTCATATAGCGGCTCATTGACAGTGATGACATTATCATCAACAAATGCCACAGTCACAAGGTTGCCAGGCATCAAATCTGATTCTGTGATTTGCAGAGTATCGCCAGGCTTAAACGGCACAGCGCCTTTGCAAAGCAATGTACTGTCACCATTTGAGATGGCAACTGAGCGAAAAGCACGAACCTGAAAATTGTTGTTTGTGTATGCTCTTATGGCAAGCTCAACAGCTTGCAGTTTTGCTTCAAGCACACTGTCCTCTTCATTTGTGTCCACATAACGCCGTAACTCGGCGGCTGTCATAATCATAGAGAATCCCCCGAAGATGATTTCTTTCTTGTCTTTGGCTTGCTTGTGGCGCTTATACTATCAAGCTTTTTGCATTTGGCAATTACTTCTCTTTGTGTGTACAAAGGGTAAGGGGATGAGGCTTTTTTAACCTCATCCCCAATCGTAAAGCCTTTGTCTGATAGTTTGACAGCAAAAGAGCGGTCTTCTGCAAACAGATACGGCAAGCCATCAACGATTATAAATCTGTTCATAGCTTGCCCTCGCTTTCATTAACCATTGGACTTGATCAGCCCTATCTTCACATTCTTAGGATTGAACTTCAGTGCATAGTTTGCAGCCTTGCCAAGCTCAGTGAAAGTAGGGGATTCTTTGGCAATGTTATCAACAGCCAGAGAGAGGCCGTTAGGATGCAGCACTTTGCCCTGTTTGGTATAGAACTTATCAATACCGGCAGAAGTTTCAGGGTCATAGTTGGTAGTGTACTGATTTTCATAGTTATTTTTATCAGCAGAGAGGAAAGCGCCCTCGCCGAAAAGATAAGTATGATACACAGGGAAGCCGGAAACGGAAGTGTCCACAGTGTAATAATCAGTCACAAGAATGTTTTTGCCATTGATAGTAGGCATCGTGATTTCCTGCTTGATTGCGCCACCGACCGTATATTTTGCATACTCAACAAGCTCAAGCTTCTTATAGTTTGCAAAGATGCGAGAATGCATGATAGCAAGACCCAGACCGCCTGCCATATCGCCGAGAGCTTTCTGCTCTGCATCAATCATGGTAGTGGCATCAATCATGTTCTTTTCATCAGCAGTGCCGGTAGTGACGGACAGGTCTGTAATGTGATCTGCAAGCGCAGTTACACCGAGAACAGCCTTTGCAATGTTCATCAGCTCCATTTCCCAAACCTGTCTGTAATAGTTTGCGATTTTGGACTTGATAAGGCCAAGAGGGTCAGCGCCAGTCAGCTCCTTAGTGAAATCCTTAGCCTGAAATGCTTTCATTCTCTGGATGAGCATACAGGTCTGCTTGTCACCGGAAATAGTGACAGGAATGTTGTCAGTTTCACCATCGTTGTTCAGTGCGCCCATGTCCTCATCATAGACGTTCAGAGGCTTGTAGATAGGAATTGTGGCAACATTGCCCTTGGTTCCAATCAGGTCCATGATAGTGGAATCCTGACGGACAATGCCGGATGCTGCAATTTCGTTCTTCCAAAAATCCTCTTCATGCATCATATCTGCGAATACTTCTTCATCAAAATAGAAGCCGCCGAAATTACCCTGTCTTGCCATAGTAAATTACCTCTTTTCTTTTTAGTGGTTTGCAAGCTGCTTATAAAGCTGCTCATTCTCTTGTTTGAGCGCAAGGCGCTCATTGTAACCCATCTTGAGGAACTGCTCACGGGTGACAGTCACATCACCTTTGTCACCGCCAGGAAGCTTATACTCAATGATGTTCTTCTTGCTTTCGCTCTCAAACTGCGAGGGATGCTGTGTTTTAAGACCGGCAAGCTTGTCATCCCAATCTTTGATTTTTCCATTCTCATCAAGAGCAAGCTCACCTTTTTCTTTGAGCTTGAAAGCCAGATAATCCACATCAAGAGCCTTGGCAGAAAGCAGCTCCACTTTGATTGCAGATTCAAGCTTTGCAGTCTCAAGTTCTGCCGTAAGCTGCTGAATCTGAGCTTCATAAGCGCTTATTTTGCCTTGCAACTCTTCATTGCCCTTATTGGACTGCTTGAGGCTTTCAATAAGTGTGTTTGCCTCTGTGAGCTGTTTGGTCACGCCCTCATGCTGTGTTTTGAGCTTGCTGTACCTGATATCAAGGTTTTCTTCTCCGGCAGTGAAAATCTTGTTTGTTTTCATGCCCTCAAAAATGGCTTTGATGTCTGTGTCATCAAGTCCTCTTGCCTTAAAGAGTTCTTCAAGTGTCATGTTTGACTTTCCTTTCTATACGGCTTTTACGTTAGCCGAACGATTTTTATTAAGTGGATAATTTACAACATCCCTGTTGGCATATGTCAGGCCTTCGCCATAACATCATTTCATTGCTTTTGCCAGTTTCTCAAACAAATCTGCTGCCCACTGATATTTCTCAAGATAAGCAATGGTGCTGTCTGACAAACCGGCTTTTGTCTGGACTGTCTTTTTTGCGCTCTCATAGCTGCTGCTCTTTTTTACGCCGAAGTAGTCAAGCACGCCCTGAGCATAGGCAGCAGCAAGCTTTTTCTGCTCGGCGGCTGTGTCAAACCCAAGCGCATCGTTGCTGTCAACAAAAAAGCCCTCAAGCAATACTGCCGGGGCATTTACCTGACGCAGCCATCCAAAGTAATCCTTGCCGCTGCTATTTAGTTTTGTTTTGATGCCTCGGCTTTTCTGACCGATTGCTTTTACTTGCTTTTCAATGGCCTGTGCCGCTGTTTTACTCTTGGTTTTGTAACCATTGGTCTGAACAAACACCTCAAAGCCATCACCGCCGCCTGCATTGTTGTGTACCTCAACAGCGAGATCAGGCTTGAATGCATTTGCCTCTTTTATTTCATCTGTCAGTGGGTCATTTTCTTCTTTGGTGCGGCTGATGCCCACTTTGATGCCGTTTGCTTCAAGTATTCTTTTAAGCTCAAGGGCAATAGTGAGATTTGCAGCAGATTCTTTCACCTTAGCGACAGCGCCGGGGTCAGAACCGCCATGCCCAACGCCTATAAATACTTTGTGTGCCATGAGTTATGCACCCGCCTTTATAGTGTTTACTTTGAATACCTTGCTTTCTATAAGCGCCTTTACAGCGTCAGTGATGTCATAGCCTGCCTGAATCAGCATGCTTTCAACATAGCGAAAACGAATTGTGCCGTCAGGGTCAGCCTGCTTATACATCTGCTCGGCGGCCTCAACAAGCTCTGTGATAAACAAATCAAGGCGCTTGTCGTTCTTTTCGCTCATGTTAGCTTTGAGCCAAGTGACAACCCATTTGCCAAGCCATGCAGCGCCAAAGGCAAGCAGAGCAGCAATAACTTTGATGACAATGTCTATTATTCCGTCCATGTAAGAAGCTCCTTTCAATTGTTGTTTGTTCCTATTCCTATTACAGACGCAATTATGGAATTTGGGTCAGCTTTATCCCGCATGTCTGCCGGAAGCTCTTTTATAATCTGAACCGGCAGCTTGATGAGGTTTTCTGCTTTGCTTTTCCAGTAATAACATCCGCTGCTTATAGCTATTTGCGCTATCCACGCAACAAGCACCATTGACAGGTCAATTGTGACCTCTGGCAATACAGCCAATACGATTAGCAGCAGCAAAACAATATAGTCGGCAATGAGTAGCTTTTTGCTGAACGCAAGCTTTTGCGGCTGCCTATTATTCATTTGAATCACCGCCTTTCATGCTTTTAGCGCTGTCATATATTTTGTTTTGAAGCTCTCAAAGTCTTTTGTTTTGTCAAGCTCAAAGAATTTAGCTCTTTCTTTGAGAGTTTCAAGCTCAGCCTCACCAAGTGCCCACTTTGCTCTTTGGAGCGCTTCACAGCGGCAGTTGCAATCCTCTTCCGGGTCACCAAAATCACCCGGGTACATTGCTTTCATGCCGCCCACTTCAAAGGGTTCATCAAGCTCTCTGATCTGACCGTCAAGCTTGCGGTGTGTATCTCTTGTGTCACCATCAAGGGTTGAATTCCACTGCTTTACAATCTCAGCACCTTTGCTCTTGGCTGTGAGCCTTGCAGTTTGTCTTGCTGCCTGCTGTATTCTGTGTGATTCTGTCTGAACAATTGTCCTCGCTCTTGACAGCGGGGCTTTTGTTGTTTTGCTGATGTTTCTGGCAATCTCGTTATAAGACATACCACCGGCAACGCCTCTGCTTATCTCAGAGCTAATTGTTCTTTTTAGCTTGTTGACATCAACACCCAGCGCATTGTACAGACCTTTGCTTATCTTGGAATCTGTCAAAACAGCCTTTACAGCTTCTTCAGGGTCAATGGGCATAATTAAAGGCACACCCTGACCAAATAGGTCATAAGCTGTGCCCACAAATGCGTCCGTATAAGATGCAGAAAGAAACTGCTGTATTGTTGTGTACTCATCAGAGTGGAGCTTTTCAAGAACACCCTTAACTTGTTCTTTCAGCGCCTTTTGATATTCCAATCTATATATTCTGCTCTGTGTCAGCTCATCTGACTGCAAAATACGAATCTTATTGTCTATATCTCTGAGCGCCCTTGCATAATGCTTTTCAAGCTGCTCAAGCACTGCTTTTTCGCTGTCAAGCTGTGCCTGAATAACTTCTTTCTGACGTTTATTCAATTACATCACCGCCACCGGCATCTTCCGGCACAATAGCATCAACTGCGCTCTGTGCTGCATATGGTGAGCTTTCCTCAAGCACTGGCAGCTTGTCTTTGATGTCCTCGTAATCAATATCAAGCTGCTCACAGATGAGCTGCATGAGCGTTTCATTGTCAATGTGTGTGGCAATGTTCAGCAG
>JAZTWP010000076.1:0-4187 GCA_045636025.1 Acutalibacteraceae bacterium
TCCTTTCTGATCGGGGGTGTGAGTGATGCAAGAACCGTTAGTTAACAATGAAGAACAGAGAATTTTAATTAAATCAATTGAAATCTTTGGTGAAAGACATCAAGAAGATGTTGCTATTGAAGAAATGTCAGAGCTGATAAAGGCACTTATTAAACACCGCCGGTACAACACACCTGAAACCAAAGAAAACATCCTTGAAGAATTGGCAGATGTTTTAATTATGTTTTTTCAGTTGGCTGCAATTCACGGTTTTGATTACAAAGTTTTTGGCGAAAAAATAAACCGCCTAAAGCAGAGAATGGAAGGTGCAGAAAATGAGTAAAGAAGACGGTATTCACTTTGAGTACAGAAAAATCAAATGCCCTATTTGTGGCAAAGAGTTTCACCCTGAGCCTGAACACGCTTGGCGAATAGGTAACAGTGTAGAAGGTAGAAAGGTTTGTTCTTACACTTGTATGAGAAAGTGGGAAAAGGAAAACCACATCAAAAGAAGGGGTGACAAAAGGTGAGTGAACCAATCAATTTTATTAAGGTTTTTGTCTGTGACCACATAGAGGATATTAAAGGTGCTGCAAATGATTATGCAAAAGTTCACAGATGCACACCTGTATCAGCTTCAGTCATCAGCTTAAGCGGTTGTGTAGCGGCAACAGTAGTATTCAAAAAGAAGGTGTAAAAATGTACGATAACCCTTATTTTCGCTGTGATAAATGCGGCAGTGCAATTAATAAAGATGAAGTTTTGACCGGGTGTCCGGTATGTAAAGCAGTACCCACTATGAACAGATTTCAGGTATCGCTTAACAGAGTGAAACAGGTTATACCTCAGGACAGTTGGTCTGAAGCAGACCTTGAGCATATCCAAACGGTTATTGAAGCTCTTGAGCGACAGATACCGAAGCCTTTGAAGCTTAAGCCTGACGGTTTTTACGGATGCAGCTATTGTGGCTCATTGGTCGGCAACGGTGCGAAATTTTGCGACTTATGTGGACAAGCAACAACCGGTGAGAGGGGGCACTGACAATGGCAAAGAAAATCAACAGTAAACAAAAAGGTGCAAGATTTGAAAGGCAGCTTGCATCTAAATTCCGAGATTATGGCTATTCAGAAAGCCGCCGAACAGCTCAATATTGTGGCAACACAGGTGATGCTTCAGATGTTGTCGGTCTTCCCGGTCTTCATATCGAAGCAAAACATCAAGAACAAATGCGGCTTTATGATTGGATAGATCAAGCAAAAAGAGATGCAGTCGCAAACGGTGAAGATAAAATCCCGGTTGTATTCCATAAGAAAAACAATGCTGAAATTCTTGTAACACTGCCCCTTGACGGATTTATGCAGATTTACGGGGAATATGCAGCAGGGCTGAAGGAAGGTGATCTGAATGACTGACAGAGAAAGGCTTTTAGATTTAATAAATCAAGCTTTATTGAAAATGAAACCGAACTTTACATTTGAGGCACTTGCTGACTATCTTCTTGAAAATGGTGTTATCGTACCGCCTTGTAAGGTAGGCGATATTGTTTATAAAATTTGTCCTAAATGTAATAAAGACCACAATGGAAGTTGTAAGCATTGTGCTTGGGCGGGTTGTTTTACTAATTGTTGTGATGTCGGTGTTAGAGTGTATTTTGACGGCTCATACAACAAGCACGATTTGCAAATTGTACCCTTTAAAGTAACCAAAGATAGATATATAGGAATTATCGAACTTTGGGATGTGATGTTTTTTAAGAGTGCAACAGAAGCGGAAAGAGCGAAAAATGAATACCTTGAAATCCGTAACATTGAGGATAGTGAAAAACGATACAAAAAATATTTGTTGTGGGAAACAAAACGAAAACACACTTATTCATTTTTTGGAAGGTGGTGCTAAGAAATGATGTCACAAAAAGCACTTGCAGAAAGGAAAGAGAAACAGTGAGTAAATACGCTTATTGGGTGCTTACTCTTTGCGGCTTCAAGTGCAGCAAATGCTCAGCAGCTCTCGGAAATGCTGACAACAGAGTCACTTGCCCCGCTTGCGGTGCAGAAATGATTAATGCAAGAAAGAAGGATAAATATGAGCAAAAGAGCTGAACTCAAATACATAAAATCAATCGTCAAGGTTATTCTTGAAGAAGATCAGGAAGCAAGAAACAGTGACAACTATCTGTATTCAAAGGTTATTGAGTACATCGCAGAGCAAAAACAGTTGTGTCCGCCACTTTCTGATATTGATATTCTGCATTATTTACTTCATATGAAAGATTACGGCTTCCCGCCTTTTGAAAGTGTCAGACGGTCAAGACAAAAACTTCAGGCTGCTTTTCCTGAACTTGCTGCAAGCAAAGCTGTCACTGAACAGAGGGCAGATAATGAAGTTGATTTCAGAGAGTTTGCAAGGGAAGGGGTGTGTTGAGAATGGCGAGATATATTGATGCTTATTCGCTGAGCAATAAGGTGTTTAAAAGCAAGAAAAACAATCCACACTGCATTGATGCAGTCGCAAGAAACCATAACTGCGAACACGAGCATTTTTTGAAGATGATTGCTGACGAGCCTACAGCCGATGTGGCTGAGGTTGTAAGGTGTAAGGATTGTGAACAATTTATGCAACAGTATGATATACACAATGGTCTAAAACTTCATTATGGAATTTGTAAATTAAATTCAAATAAGTTTCACGATGAAGAAGTAAATTGTGACCATTATTGCAGTTACGGCGAAAAGAAAGAAGGTATAAAAAATGAGTAAAAAAGGAGCAATTATAGTTGGTTATCAGGGTATCGGTAAATCAACTCTTGCAAAGAACGGAAACGGATATATAGACCTTGAAAGCGGTAACTTTTGGATTGAGGGAAAGAGGGCAGAGGATTGGTATATTCCTTATTGCAATATTGCCTTAAATCTTGCGGAACAGGGATATAAAGTGTTCGTATCAAGTCACCAAGTAGTAAGAGATTATCTTGCAACTGTGCCAAAATATGAACCTATTGATTTATATTGTTGCTTCCCAAGTTACACTCTTAAAAATGCGTGGATAGAAAAGCTACACAAACGCTATCAGGAAACAAACCTTGATAAGGATTATAAGGCGTGGCAAAACGCTCTTGACAGATACGACAAAAATATCAAGGAGTTACATCATTCTGAGGGATTTATCCCGATTATCATTAACAATATGCACTATTACCTTTCAGATATGCTTAATTGTGGTATGAAAAAGGGGTGCTGAGAATGGGGTTGTCTAAAACAAGTGCAGTCTGCAATCATTGTGAACATTTTGACGACTGCGACAATAAACGAATGGAAGCGTGTGCTGTTATCGTTCCTGAGCGACAGCTTGCACAATCGGTTAGCTCTCCTTTGACAGAACCGATAATGCAAGAAATGGCGGTAAAACACGATTACAGAAATGTAAAAATAGCAGAAAATACAACCGTGACTATTGACCTTGAAGAAGTCAAAAAGAAACTTGAAAAGGATTTTTACAAACAGCTCGGTTGTGGATTTTTAGGGAGGTACTGAGGAATGACAGTACAAAAATGGAACTATAAAACGCACGAATATGAACCCTATGAATTGCCATTAAACGCTACTTTGTTTGAATATGATATGGATAAAATAGTCGCTTGTGCAAGATGTGGAGGTCAAATGATATACCGCAACGGTTACACTTCTCTTGAAATTCACAATTCAATGGGGTTAGGTTATGCGGTATGCGAAAAGTGTTATGACGAGGAATGGGAAAGAAAAAGGAGTTATACAGAATGAAAAATAACGAGGTTTTGAAAGTAAAAGACCTTTTATGCCGTGCTAATTGTATCGGTCGGGAATGTAAAAAGTGTCCTTATTATGATACTGCTGAATGTATAAACAAGGCTGATACTCATTTATTGCGTAAGTATGTTTATGAGTTAAAAGACGAAAACAACCGCCTAAAGGCAGAGAACGATAGGTTGGAACATCAACTTGAAACATTATGCTTGACGTTGAAATTAGCCAAAGCCGAAGCGGTCAAAGAGTTTGCGAAGAGTTTGAAATCACATACACGCAAAATGCAATCAAGTGATTTTAACGGTGAGTTTTGGGACAAAGCTGTATTGGTTAGTGACATCGACAACCTTGTAAAAGAAATGGTGGGTGATATGTAATGAGTTATGATATTTCGTTTAAAGTGAAAGTCGAAGGTGTTGATAAATATGT
>JAZTWP010000077.1:0-65326 GCA_045636025.1 Acutalibacteraceae bacterium
CTGCTCAGAAAACTCAACGAAATTGAAGGTCTTGAGTGGATAAGAATGCTTTATTGTTATCCCGACAGAATAACCGATGAACTTCTTGATGCCATGGCAGAATGCAGAAAAGTTCTTCATTATATGGATATTCCTCTTCAGCATGCAGACGGCAGAATCCTTAAGGCAATGAACAGATCAGGCGATAGGGAATCACTTGAAGCTCTTATCGATAAAATCAGAGAAAAAATGCCTGATGTCGTTCTCAGAACAACATTTATCACCGGTTTTCCGGGTGAAGATGAAGAAGCATTCGATAATCTTGCTGAATTTGCAGATGATATTATGTTTGACAGACTCGGTTGCTTTGCTTATTCTGCAGAAGAGGGAACCCCTGCAGCAGAATTTGATAATCAGGTTGATGATGAAGTCAAAAAGCACAGAGCTGATGTTATTATGGAACAACAGTATGATGTTTTTCAATTCAAACAGAAGAAACTTATAGGTACGACCATAAGATGTATTGTTGAAGGTTATGATTCTTACACAGACAGCTATTTCGGCAGAACCTGGATGGATGCACCTGAAATTGATTCTGTTGTGTATTTCACAGGTAAAGGTGAATATAACGACGGTGATATGGTTGATGTTGAGATTTTTGATATCAATGAATATGACCTTATGGGAGAGATTGTAAATTGATTATTGATATGAATTTGCCTAACAAACTGACAATATTCAGAATTGTTCTGGCTCCTGTATTTTTGTTCATGTTTTTTGCAGAATTTATTCCAAATAACCATGTTTTTGCATTGATTATTTTTGTTGTTGCTGTAATTACTGACTTTGCAGACGGAAAAATTGCAAGATTAAGAAACATTGTTACAAATTTCGGAAAAATTGCAGACCCTATTGCAGACAAAATACTCACAACTATTACATTGCTTTGCTTTTTGCAGAAAAATCTTTGCAGTATATGGGTTATACTGATAATCATTACAAGGGAATTTGCTGTTTCCGGAATCAGAATAACGGCTGCAGCTCAGGGTGAAGTAATTCCTGCAAATATTTACGGAAAAGCAAAAACTGTAATTCAAATGGTTTTTTCAATAATAATCTTACTGTTGCTTGCCATTCAGAGTGGTGTTGGTTTTGTTTTTCCGCATTTTGAAATGATTTCAGAAGTTATGATGTGGATACTTGCTGTTGTTACACTTGTTTCTGGTGTTATTTATATAAAAGACAGTGCAAAAATTATTGATTTTTCAAAATAATTTTGAGCAGCTTGGTTTGCTGCCCGATGATGGTGTAGTTATGAATACATATTTTAATGAAATTTCTGGTAGACATGATAAACATATTGATGGTAAAATACTTTACAAAATTCCGTTCGGTGCATATATGGGAAACGGTGATCTCGGCATAGTTTTTGATGACGATGATGACGGTTTTCTTATCCATATTTCAAAGTGTGACTTCTGGAAATTTGTTCCCGGAGCGCATAAGGAAGGCGGCATCAAAACAGTAGGTAATCTTCGTATAAAAAATATTGACCTTGCTGAATACAATGTAAAACAGTATTTTGACAGAGGTATATTTGAATGCAGATTTTCGTCTGTTGAAATGGAGATATTTATAGCACCTGAAAATCTTATTTATATAGAATTCAAGGCTCCTGATGACGGTAAATTCCCTGAGCTTGATATTGAACTTCCTGAGACTTGCGGTTCGAGGAATTTTACATTCAATGATATGGGGCTTAAATGGTGTCTTCGAAAATTTGACGGTAAAGATGTTGAAAGAGAATCTGATGTAACCGTTTGTTCAAGAAGACTCGGAACAGACAGAATTGATGGCATCAAAACTGTTCGCTATTGCATATCTGTTGTCACCAATTTTGACGATAAACAATATGTCAGCAAGGGAATTGATTTGGTTTCCCGTAGCGATTATGAAAGAGATAAAATAAGAACAGAAAAAAAATGGAAAGAATTCTTTTCTCAATCAAAAGTTACTCTTCCTGACAAAGAAATCGAAAAGAGATATAATGCAAGCCTTTTTCTTCTTGCATCTTGTATGGGGAATAAAGGTTTTCCTCCCGGATTGTTCGGTAATTTCATAACTGATGATTTTTTTCCTTGGGCAGGAGATTATCATCTTAATTATAATTATGAGGCTCCGTATTATTGTATCTTTTCATCAAATCATACCGAGCTTTTTGAAGGTTATATGACACCTGTGAATCAGATGATTGACAAGGGACGTGACTTTGCGAGATTGTTTAACTGTAAAGGCGTTGCCTTTCCTGTAAGTTTTGGTCCGCAAGCTCTTGACCTTTACAGTCAGGCGAATTGTAAAGAGCACGGAATACTCTTCCTTGGTCAGAAGAGCCACGCTGCATACACTTGTGTTATACCTGCAATGCATTGGTATTCAACATATGACAAGGAATATGCTCTTGAAAATTATTATGAGTTCATTTTTGAGACAGCACAATTCTGGGAAGATTATCTTGTAAAAGATAAGGGCAGATATGTTATAAAGAATGATGCTGCTCACGAGATCCCGTATTACCGTGGAGAAAAGTTTAACTATTTTACTCATAAAAACCAGATAGAAGCAGTTAATGCAATTAATTCTCTCGGGCTTGTTAAGCTTTTATTCAGAACTGTCTATGATATGTCTGTAGAGCTTGGTGTTCATTCTGAAAAATATGAACTGTGGAATGACATAAACGAGAATCTCAGCGAATTTCCGACTTTTATAAAACACGGTAAACGTTGTTTTAAGTATTCCAAAAAGGGTATCCGCTGGAGAACAGACAATACCGTAGGTCTTCAACACATTTATCCTGCGTCACAGATTGGTTTGTCTTCGGGTAAAAAGATGCTTAAAATAGCAAAGAATACATACTTTATCAACGACAGACGTCTCGATGACAACGGTTCGAATTCATATCTTCCTGCCGGTGCCAGAATTGGTGTAAATCCGTCTTTTCTGATTGATGGAATAAAACAGAATATCAAGGAATTCGGTCTTTCCAATATGCTTTTCAAACATCATGGCGGCGGCATTGAGCATCTTACTATGGTTCCTGCAACTATCAATGAAATGCTTATGCAGAGCCATGAAAAAGTTATAAGAGTTTTTCCTTGTTGGGATATGAATTCTGATGCTTCTTTTGAAAATCTCCGTGCAGACGGTGCATTTCTTGTTTCATCCGAGCTTAAGGGCGGTAAAATCACATCTTTGACTGTTAAAAGTCTTCAGGGCAGACAATGTACTGTTCATTGTTCTGATGTTAAGAGTGTCATCAGAACTGCTGACAGAAAGAAGATTAAATTTACCGAAGATCATGGTATAATATCTTTCAAAACAGAAAAAGACACAGAATATAAACTTATATAAAAATAACCGATGGATTCGCTCCATCGGTTTTGTTATTTTATTGTGCCTCCGCCAAGGACTTTATCATTGTCATATAATACAACAGACTGACCTTTTGCAGGAGCTCTCTGTGGCTCATCAAAAATGATTTTAACTGTATTATTATCAAGTTGAAGTACAGTTGCATCTGCACCTTTATGAGCGTAACGTATTTTTGCTGTACATCTGATAGATTGCGGAATGCTTTTTATTGCCATAAAATTGAATTTTTCTGCAATTACTTCATATTCAAATAATTCTTCATTGGAAGAGAGTGTTACTGTATTTGCTGAGATGTTTTTACTTTTTACATAAGCAGGTGCACCAAGTGCAATACCGAGACCTTTTCTCTGACCGATGGTATAGTTTATGATACCGTTGTGTGTGCCGAGAACATCTCCGTTTGTATTTATGAAATTGCCTTTAGGGTAGGTTTTCTTTGTTGTTCTGTGAATAAAATCAACATAATCATTGCCTGAAATAAAACAGGTATCCTGACTGTCTTTTTTGTGGGCAGTAACAAAGCCGTTTTCTTCAGCAATTACTCTTGCTTCTTCTTTTGTGAGCTCAGAGAGAGGGAAAACAACCTTTTTAAGTTGTTTCTGAGAAAGGGAGCAGAGAAAATAGCTCTGGTCTTTTTTCTCGTCGTCAGCTTTTCTGATGAAATATCTGCCATTTTCGCAGTCAACTTTTGCGTAGTGCCCTGTTACAATCACATCGCAGTTGTACTCAGTTGCAATTTCATTGAGAATTGCAAATTTAATATGTTTGTTGCATTCAACACAAGGGTTAGGTGTGCCGCCTTTTTCATATGTGTTAACAAAATTGTCAATTACGTGCTTTCTGAATCGGTCAGAAACATCAAATGACATAAAAGGAATGCCGATTTTGTCACATACTGCTTTTGCATCTGCAATGTCTTTATCTGCATCTGAAGAATCAAAACCGAAAATCGGGTCTGTTTTGTCAAACATTCTGAATGTAACGCCAAGGCAGTCATATCCTTTTTGTTTCATAATATAAGCTGTAACGGAGCTGTCAACACCGCCGCTCATTGCAATTAAAGCTTTTGCCATAGATTAACCCAACTCGATCATCTTGTTGATGCAGCTTACAGCTTTTTCTATTGTGTCATCATCAAGAATTATTTCTTCTCCGCCTGTACCGTTAACAGTGTTGTAGACATCGATTATTGTTGTAAGTTTCATATCGTTGCAGATAAGGTTTTTTGACATAGCATAAAACTTCTTATCAGGGCACATAATCTGAAGATGCTGCACAATGCTGTTTTCTGTGCCGATGATAAATTCTTTTGCATCAGATTCCTTTGCAAAATTCATAATGTCTGCTGTTGATCCTGCGTAATCTGCAAGTTCAGTAACTTCTTTTTTGCATTCCGGATGAATGAGAAGAAGAGCTTCAGGATGCTTTGCTTTTGCTGCAAGCGCTTCCTCCTTAGTTATTGCTGCGTGAACAGGGCAGCCGCCATTGAGAAGCTTTATATTCTTTTCGGGGCATTTTTCTTTGACATAAGAGCCGAGATTACAGTCGGGAATGAAAAGAATATCTTTTTCAGGCATATTCTTAACGATTTTGACTGCTGATGAAGATGTTACGCACACGTCACATACTGTCTTGAGTTCAGTTGTTGTGTTTATGTATGCAACAACTGCGTGGTCTTTGTATTCATCTTCACGAAGCTTTTTGATATAGTCTTTTGAAAACTGCTCAGCCATAGGACAGCCTGCCTCAGCATTTGCGAGGTAAACTGTTTTATCGGGTGAAAGAAGTTTTGCAGTTTCAGCCATAAATCTGACACCGCACATAATGAGTGTTTTGTTGGGTACTTTTGAAGCCTTTACGCTGAGTGCATATGAGTCGCCAGCAAAATCAGCAACTTCAAGAATATCCTCACTCTGATAACTGTGTGCAAGTATGCATATATCTTTTTCTTTTTTAAGTCTTATAATCTCGTTCTGAATATCCTTTAACATAGCAAATATCCTTTCAGCTTTAATGTAGTAATTATAGCTTTTAATAACTCTTATTGTCAACCGTTTTTTTGATACTCGTCAAGACTTCTGAATTCATATCCCATACCTCTGACGGTGTCAATTATATCGCCGAGTGCATTTGCATTATCTGATGAAACAGCGTGAAGCAGAATAACAGCACCCGGGTGAATTCTTGAAACAACGGTGTCGTGTGCATGCTGTGCACCTTTCTGATTGTTTATATCCCAGTCAGCATAAGCAAGTGACCAGAAAACACTCATATATCCGAGAGATCCGACAAGGTCAAGCGCAGAGTCAGAATATTCACCCTTGGGAAATCTGAAATATGGAGAAGAATAACCGTAATTTGTTCTGATATAGTCATCAAAAGCCTTGACTTCATTCATCATTTCAGTTCTTGAAAGTTCATCCATAGAGGGATGATTTTCTGTATGATTTCCGACGATGTGACCTTCATTTATCATTCTGACTATAGAATCGGGATCAGATTCCATTTCATCAACTGTACAGAAGAATGCGGCAGGTACATTTTTTTCTTTGAGTGTGTCAAGAATCATACCTGTATAGCCGTTATCATAACCTACATCAAAAGTAAGATAAACAACTTTTTCTGTTGTTGTATCATCAAGCGTCAACGCATTGAAATTATTGTCATTAAAGTATTTCTGACTGTTGACAGATATATCATTGGCCTTTTCGTTTGAAGCTACACCATAAGCGTGTGCGATTTTTTCTGTTGATAAACCTTTGGTGTTGTTTGGGTCTTCAACATTGAAATTAATAAGGTCAAGCGGCTCAAGTCCTGTAAGTGTTGATGCTGTGCCTGTGTTTTCTCCGTATTCAGAATCTGTAAGTTTATCTGTATTTTCAGTTATTGTTTCATTTGTGATTGTTTCAGAAACAGTTTCATGATTTCTTATATCTGTTTCGCTTTTACCTTCAGCAGAGACGTTGTTATTGTCTGATTTGCAGGAAGAGAAAGAAAATATAACCGCAAAAATTGTAATGACAGAAATTATCTTTTTCATTTTTATCACCTTTTGATATATTACCACATTTTTATGAGAAATAAAAGCTTTTTTTATGTACAGACGGGAAACCGCCTGTTTACATCATGTTCTGAATACCGTCAAGAACACCGTTGATTGTTTTTACTGTTTTGTTTGCAGTCTTTTTAATCTGTTTCTTGGTAGAATTTGTGCTCATCATCGCAGATCCGATCATTGCAGCTGCACCGCCTACTGCCATAACAGCTCCGATTGTTTTTGCCGCAGTCATTGACTTTTTGTTCATTTCTATCATCCTTTCAAATTGATGTATAATTAGATTGTCCTGAAGGTTAAAAAATATCCTTCTTGATGTTGCAAAACATAAAAAATAATGATATTATAAATTGTAATGATAATATGTAAATTGGAGTAATCGAATTGAAAAAATTATATGATCGTATTTTTTCTCTGGCATTTTTCAAAAAACTGCTGAGTATTCCTGTAATAGGAAAATTTTTATCATATGAGATGCTGTCTTATCTCTTTTTTGGTGTTTCCACTACAGTTGTAAACTTTATCGTTTTCTTTGTGTGTGATAAAATATTCGGCAATAACAGTATTGCAAATTTTACACTAAAAGGGCATTTGTTCAGTATAACTTACGAAGATGTTTCAACTCTTATAGCATGGATTGTTGCGGTGCTTTTTGCTTATGTTACAAACAAATTGTGGGTATTCGAGAGCAAAAGCAAGAGTGCATCAGTTGTTATTAAGGAGATTCTCTCATTCTTCGGTGCAAGAATAGTTTCTTTTGTAGTTTTTGAATCACTCGGATTTATGCTTGTGAGAAATATTCTCATCATTACAGGAATCTTTGAATCAGAAGATGCATGCAAGTGGATAGCAAAATTACTGATGGCTGTAATTGTTGTAATTTTTAACTATATTATGAGTAAACTTGTAATTTTCAGAAAATCAAAAGCGGAAGGTGAAAAAAGTTGAACTTAAAAGAGATAGACGGTAACGGTACCGTAGAAGGTTTTGTGCTTGTAAAAAGCTGTGATAAAAAGGCTGCTAAAAACGGTTCACAGTTTCTTGATTTGCACCTTGCAGATAAAAGCGGTGAAATAAATGCAAAAGTATGGGATTACAGAGACGGTGGCTTCCTTCCTGAAAATAACAGCATTGTAAAGGTCAGAGGTGTAATATCAGAATATAACGGCACACCACAGCTGAGAATAGACAGAATCAGAGCAAAGTGGGATTCCGATATAGTCGATATGGCAGATATTATCCCTTCAGCTGATTATTCCGGTGAGTTTATGATGATGTCAATAAGAGAAAAGGTCTCTGCATTCAGAAATGAGCCTCTGAGAACGCTTGTAACGGCTGTTCTTGATGAGTACGGCAACAGAATGATAGATTGCCCTGCAGCATTCAGACTTCATCACGCAATACGTGGCGGACTTCTTATGCACACACTCTCAATTGTTAAACTCTGTGAATGTGTGGCATCGATATATCCCACAGTAGACAGAGAACTTCTCATTTCAGGTGCAATTCTTCACGATGTATGCAAAACAGATGAATTTGTGATTTCTCAGTCTGGTCTTGTTGACGGTTATACTCCCGAGGGTACACTTGTCGGTCACCTTGTGATGGGTGCAATGATGGTTGACAGAATTGCAAGAGAAAAAGACGTTGACAGAGACACAGCAATGCTTCTTGAACATATGCTTATTTCTCATCACGGTGAACCTGATTTCGGTGCAGCTGTCAGACCTTTGTTCCTTGAGGCAGAAATTCTCTCTGAGCTTGACTCTCTTGATGCTAATATCTATGAAATAGAAAGTTGCCTTGCAGACGTTGAGCCTAGAGGATTCAGCAATCGTCAGTGGGCACTTCACGACAGAAAATTCTATAATCACGGCAGAAAAGCTCCTGATACAAAAGTAAATCTTGACTGATTATATACAGAATAAAAATAAGAGGTAAATTATGGATTGGACAGAAATTAAAGTAACAGTTCCCGTTGAACGTGTGGATGAAACAGGCTCAATCGTTTCAATGACTGTTCCTTACGGAATTTATATTGAAGATTACTCAGATATGGAAGATGCAGTTCTTGAAATTGCTCATATCGACCTTATTGATGAAGACCTTCTTGCAAAAGACAGATCAAAAGGTATCGTTCACGTTTATATTTCTCCTGAAGAGAATCCCAACGAAGCAGTATCTTTTATCAAGGAACGTCTTGACGCGGAAAAAATTCCCTATGAAATTGATTCATCACTCTGTAAGAATGCAGACTGGGAAAATAACTGGAAGAAATACTTCAAGCCTATTCCCATCGGTGAAAAGCTTCTCATTCAGCCTATCTGGAAAGATAAGGTTGATGCAGGCGACAGAGTTGTAATTAATCTAGAACCCGGTCTTGCTTTCGGTACAGGCAGCCACGAAACAACACGTCTTTGCCTTGAAGCTATTGAAAAACATATAAAACCAGGCTCAAAAATGCTTGATATCGGTTGCGGCAGCGGTATTCTTTCAATCGCATCACTTCTTCTCGGTGCAGGTGAAGCAACAGGTGTTGACATTGATAAACTTGCTGTAAAAACTGCTCTTGAAAACGCAGAGAGAAATGGTTTTGACGAGTCAAGATACACTCTTTATCACGGTAATCTTACAGATAAAGTCAACGGCAAGTTTGATGTTGTTGCTGCAAATATTGTTGCAGATGCAATCATTATGCTGTCTGAAGGTGTAGATGCTTTTATGAATGATGACAGCGTTTACATTGTTTCAGGTATCATTGATATGCGTGAAGATGAAGTTGTATCTGCGCTTGATAAATACGGCTTCAGAATAATCGCCCGTCACGAAGAAGGCGGCTGGTTATGCTTTGAATGTATGAAAAAATAATATAACCTTATAATAATCGGTGTAATACCGATTATTTTTTTACATTTTTTTACTTCTTCGCAAATCCGTTATATTAAAAAATTCCGATAATAAAAAAGACTTAAACAGAAACATTATTTGTGAAAGGTTTCGACGGAGGTGCATTATGAAGAAAATTATAAAAGTTACTGATTTTGTATTTTTTATATTATCCTTTTTATTCTTTACTATTATTTTTACAAGTGAATTTCTTTTTCCTGATAATGTTATTTTTTATGACGGTCAGGAGACAGTAAAGATTATGAGTGTTTTTACTGCAGAGAAGACAGTATCAGACAGGCAGGAATTACAATCTGAATCAGCAAAAATATCATTATTTGGTATTATGCCTGTTGCAACGGTTTCAGCAAAAGCTACAGACCGTAAATATGTATATGTCGGTGGCGAGCTTATCGGAATTAGATTATATACAGACGGAATTCTTGTTGTGGGGCTTGAAACTGTTAATACTTCTGCCGGAGATGTTTCACCCGGTAAGGATGCCGGAATCGAAAAAGGTGATATTATAACAGAAGTTAACGGAAAAGTAATAAAATCTGTTTCTCAGTTCAGCAGTATGATTTATTCTTCAGAAGGAAAAACGCTGAAAGTAAAAGTAAACAGAAATGATAAATATATAAATGTTGTTCTTAATCCGGTTTTGTCCGTGTCAGAGAAAAAATACAGATGCGGTTTGTGGTTGCGTGACAGCACGGCAGGTATAGGAACAATGACATTTGCCGACCCTGAGGAAAAAATTATTGCATCTCTCGGCCACGCAATCTGTGACAGCGAAACAGGTGCAATGCTTCCCGTTGGAGACGGGGATATTCTTTCTGCTGTTTTCAACGGCTGTATTGCAGGTACAAAAGGCATTACCGGGCAGATAAAGGGGAGTTTTGGTACTGCAACTCTCGGTAAGTTGTGCGAAAATAATGATTATGGTGTATATGCAACATATACAGATATTGAATTTGATGAAGAAAATCTTTATCCCGTTGCATCACAGACAGAAATTGAAACGGGACCAGCTCAGATAATTTCAACAGTTACAGCTGACGGCTCAGAATTCTATGATATTGAAATTGAAAAAATCACGTACAGCCGTGAAAAAGCTGTTCGTTCAATGGTAATAAAGGTTACAGATGATGATCTTATAGATGCTGCAGGCGGTATTATTCAAGGAATGAGCGGAAGCCCGATTATTCAGAACGGGATGTTTATTGGTGCTGTGACTCACGTGTTTCTTAATGACCCAACAAGAGGCTATGCTATTTTTGCAGAAACGATGATTGAGACAGGACAGAGTGTATCTGACGGTAATCTGAAAACAGCATCATAATATCGATTTTCAGTTAATTTTATTTTGTCTGATCAGAATAAAGCTGTGTTGACATTTTTATCTTATAATGCTATCATAAAAGCAAATCTTACGGAGGCAAAAGCATTATTATTATCATCAGATTAATGCATCACTTGATATGGTTACTGACAGACTTATAAAATATTCTCAACCTTTTGAAAAAGGCACTATGGGCTCAGAAACTTATCGTATTCCTGCAATTCTTACTCTTGCAAACGGCTCTGTAATTGCTGCTGCAGATATGAGATACGCACACGGTTCTGATTCTCCCAATAATATCGATACTCTCATTGCAATTTCAGATGACGGATATTCTCCCTGGAAATATAAAGTTGTAAATTATTTTGATGATTATGCAGACTCTTGTACAGAAAAAGAGAGTGCATCATTTATCGATACAGCTCTTGTTCAGACTAAAAACGGACGAATTTTTATGCTTACTGATGTTTGGACATCAGGCGGCGGTTATATGACTGTAAAAAAAGGCTCAGGTTTTATAACAGTAGACGGTAAAAAACATCTCAGACTCACAACCGGTAAGTGCTCAGATGATATTGATACATTCAGATACTATGTCGGTGACTTCAGTAACGGATTTGCTCCTGTTGTTTCACTTGATGATAACGGTTTTTCAGGCTACACAGTAGATACTGAATACAAGATTTATAAAAACGGTGAACCTGTTTATATGCAGCAGCAAGGCTCTGAGAAGCAGATTCATCAGAATCTTTTTTACAGTAATTCTGTATTCTCAGCATACGGCACTTGTTATCTCTGGCTCAGATACAGCGATGATGACGGAAAAACATGGAGTGCGCCTCTCAATATCTCAGGAAGCATTAAGAGAGATGATGAAGGATTTCTGGGTGTAGGCCCCGGCAGAGGTGTTACTGTTGATGTAAACGGTACAGAGCGTATTATTTTCTGTCTTTATGATAACAACGGTATAAAAGGTTTCAGCGAAAATGTCTGTACAATTTATTCAGATGACAACGGATTGACATGGAAACGTGGAGAAACAACAAAACACAGACTTGCTGTGGGTAAGACAAGCGAATCTCAGATTGTCAATATGCCTGACGGGTCACTACGCATCTATGCAAGAAACGCATTTTCATATGTTTCATATGCAGACAGTTTCGATGGCGGTGAAACCTGGAGCAAATTCAGATGTGACCTGAATCTTCCTTCAAACGGTAACTGTATGGTTTCATTTATAAATGTTGACAAGAAGATAAACGGTAAGCCGGTTATTCTCGGCTCATATGCTTCAGACCAGAATAAACGTGCAGACGGTGTTGTCGCTGTAGGTGTTATAAATGAAGATAAATCTGTAGACTGGATAAGTAAATATAATGTAAACAGCGGATTCTTTGCTTACTCTTGTCTTACTCAGCTTTCAGACGGCAATATCGGTTTGCTTTATGAAGATGAACCTGCTCATATTTCATATAAAATTCTTACATTGTCAGACAAAGGCACAGTATCCGAAATTAACGGTAAGAACCACGGATATACTTATCTTCCATCGTCTGCTGAAAAAATAAAGAATTCGCTCAGAAATGTTCTTGTTAAGATATTGTCTGTGTTCAATCTTGTGTAATGAGGTGCTGTTATGAAATATAAAGTTTTTGCAAATCACGCTCACGTTTTCCCTGAAGAATCAAAACCTCAGGGTACTGTAGAAAAACTTATGGAGCTTATGGAAGAATGTGAAATTGAAAAAGCAGTATGTTTTGCACCTTTCCACGGTCATTATGAATATTTCGGCCTGAAAGGCGAGCCGAATGAATTCCTTGCAGAAAAGCTCGTTGGCAAAGATAATCTTTACGGATTCGGTACAGTCAATACAGATACAGATGATATTGAAGACCAGATTCAGCGTATTATTGATTACGGATTCAAAGGTATCAAACTTCATCCTGCATATCAGGAGTTTAATCTTCTCGGTGAAAAAGCTGAGAGAATTTATACAAAGGCAGAAGAGAATAATTTGTTCCTTTCATTCCATACAGGTGTTCATTGGCACAGAATTGCAGATTATAATATGCTGATGTATGATGAAATCGCATTCAACCACAAAAAACTCAGATTCAGTATGGAACATCTCGGTGGATATCATTTCTTCCGTGAAGGTCTTGCAGTTATGGTAAACAACTCAAGAAATGAAGTAAGAAATACTTTTGCAGGTTGGACTTCAATCGCAATGGGGGAAAACGGACTTTTTGATGAATGGAGCCATTCTGATGATGAACTCAGAACACTTATTTATCAGACAGACCACGAAAACCATATTTTTGGTCTTGATTTCCCTTATAAAGGTGTTGATTATACCAAAAAGGCGATTGAAAGAATCATAAATCTTGATATTCCCGAAGATGCAAAAGAAAAAATTCTTGGTGTAAATCTTGCAAGAGAACTTGATGTTGAATTTTAATGAATAAAACATAAAAACACTTCCGATAATTAAATCGGAGGTGTTTTTTTTGTTTTATGAATACAGAAATGATGCAATTTGTCATCTTCAAGGTCGATTTTTAAGAAGTTTTATTTTTATAACCGCAGTGCCGCTATCATTTTTAATTTTTGTTGCTTCTGTTTTTTCCTGCATATGGCTTCTTGTCGTTGATACATCATTTTTAGGACAGCTTAATATTTTTAACAGTTATTATTCTCTTGGAATTGTTTGTGCATTGTCAGTGCTTGTAAATGTAACGTTATATTTTGTCTATATAGCTATTAAACTTAAAAGCGAAAGTTATATTGCCGATATAAGGCTTAAAATTACTCTTGATATGCTGATAAAATACGCAACTATGAATTTTATTTTTGTAATCAAGAAAATTGTTGCATTCACTATGTTTATATCACCATTTATACTTTTTAGCTTTATAACAGATAAAATTGTAAACTCGGGTATAACCTTGGTCACATTTATTGTTCTTGTATCTTCTTGTATTTTATTGCTTTTTTCAGGAATTGTTTCGTTTTTTCTTTTTATTCAGAAATATTCAGCTTTGCCATTGATGTTTGTATGTTTCCCTGAAGACAGTATAAAGACAGTATTTATGCATTCTGAACATATAACAGAAGGAAAGTGCGGTGATTTGCTCAGAATGAAAATATATAATATTCCAAAAAAGCTTACAATATTTTGTCCGGTTGCAAAAGTGATGGAGCTTGCTCTTATTACAAAAAATAAAAAACCGTATGTGACTGATAATGCACATACGGAAAAATCTGTTGTTTTTTATTTTGATCGCATAAGAGAATGCTGAATTACTGCATTGTTTCCTGCTTTACCTTATGGTCAATAACGTGTCTTGAATCAAGTTCTTTTCTGATATCGTCAACAGAAATACCCATTTCTACCATAAGTACAAGAATGTGATATGCAAGGTCTGAAATCTCATAAATAGTTTCTTCGTTAGAATGTTTAGCCGCACCGATGATGACTTCTGTACATTCTTCACCGACCTTCTTCATAATCTTATCAAGACCCTTGGAGAAGAGGTATGTTGTGTATGAGCCTTCCTGCATCTGAGTTTTTCTGCCTTTGATAAGTTCATAAAGCGCATCAATTGAGAAGTCTGTTTTGCTGTCATCTTTATATATAAGATTGAAGAAACAGCTTTCAGCACCTGTGTGACAAGCAGGACCATCTTTTATAACTTTAACAACAAGAGCATCTTTGTCGCAATCAGTTTTTATTGAAACAATGTGCTGTCTGTTGCCGCTTGTTTCACCTTTTCTCCATAGATCCTGTCTTGAGCGTGAGAAGAAGCATGTCATTTTCTCTTCAAGTGTGATTTTAAGGCTTTCTGCATTCATATATGCAACTGTAAGTACTTCACCTGTAAAGAAGTCCTGAACTACTGCAGGAATAAGTCCTTTATCATCAAATTTAAGTTCTTTAATAATTTCCTCGTACATTTTATATTCTCATTTCTATATTATTGTCATTAAGATATTTTTTAAGGTCAGAGATTTTAACTTCTCCGAAATGGAAGATTGATGCTGCAAGACCTGCATCAACACCGGGGACTTCATTGAAAAGTGTTTTGAAGTGCTCCATACAACCTGCACCGCCTGATGCGATAACGGGAACAGAAACAACATCGCAGATTGCTTTAAGCATTTCAATGTCAAAACCGTTCTTAACACCGTCCGTGTTGATTGAATTTACAACAATTTCACCTGCTCCATCAGCAGTACATTTTTTTGCCCACTCAACAGCATCTATACCTGTATCTTCTCTGCCACCCTTAGCAAAAATACGGAACTGTCCGTCCACACGCTTAACGTCCATAGAAAGGACTACGCACTGATCACCGTATTTCTTTGCAGCTTCACCGATAAGCGCAGGGTTTCTGATTGCGCCTGAGTTTACACTTACCTTGTCTGCACCGCTTTTAAGAACTCTGTCAAAATCGTCTACAGAATTTATATTTCCGCCTACTGTAAGTGGAATGAAGATGTTGCTTGCAACTCTCTGCAGTACATCTGAAAACAGCCCTCTGCCTTCGAAACTTGCTGTTATATCATAAAAAACAAGTTCATCAGCACCGCTGTCATTATAGAATTTTGCAAGAACAACGGGATCCTGAACATCCTGAATGCCTTCAAAATTGACACCTTTAACAACTCTGCCGTTTCTGATATCAAGGCAGGGGATTATTCTTTTTGTTATCATAATTCGTCACCTGCATATCCCAGAACTTCTTTAAGGTCAATTCTGTTTTCATAAATTGCCTTGCCGATGATTGCTCCGTAACAATCAAATTCACAAAGGGCTTTTATATCATCCATTGATGAAATACCGCCCGATGCAATTACGTTAAGATTTTTAATTTTCTTAAGCTCACGGTAAGCATCAACGTTAGTTCCGCTGAGTTTACCGTCTTTTGAAATATCTGTGTAAATAACTGTTTCCACACCGTTTTCAGCAAGCTTTCTGCAGAATTCAAAGGAATCAACCTTTGTTACTTCAAGCCATCCGTTAACAGCTACAAAACCGTCTTTTGCGTCAACACCAACTGCAATGTGACTGCCGAATTTGTTTACCATATCGCAAAGGAAAGGGAAGTTATTTATTGCAGCTGTGCCGAGAATTAGTCTGTCTACACCTGCTTCAACATATTTTCTTATTTTTTCTTCACTTCTGATTCCGCCACCTGTCTGAATAAAAAGATCAGTTTCTTTTGCAATCTGACAGATTATATCAACGTTTGCGTCACCGCCGTCTTTTGCTGAATCAAGGTCAACTACATGAAGGTGCTTTGCCCCCATACTCTGAAACATTTTTGCTGTTTCAACAGGAGAGTCGCCATATGTAATCATCTGATTATAGTCGCCTTCGGTGAGTCTTACAACTTTACCGCCACGAAGGTCTATTGCGGGGAATATTCTCATGCAGTCACCTCATTGAAAGCTTTTAACATATCAAGTCCGACCTGACCACTCTTTTCGGGATGGAACTGAGTACCGAAAACATTATTGCAACATACAAGACCGGGAACATTGGTGCCGTATTCTGAGTATGCAACAAGTGATTCGTCGCAATCCTTTACATAGAAAGAATGCACATAGTATACATAATCTCCGTCTTTTGTATATCTGAGCATAGGATTACTGTTATCCTTTATAATAAGCTTATTCCAGCCGATATGAGGAACTTTAAGGTCTGATGAAATGTCTTCATTAAGAGGGCATACAGAGCCTTTTACGTAACCTAAGCCGTTATGTTCACCGTATTCGTAACTTTTTTCAAAAAGCATCTGCATTCCGAGACAGATTCCGAGAAGCGGTTTGCCGTTTCTGACTTCTTCGTCAAGTACGGGAACAAGACCTGTTTCTTCAAGCTTCTTTTTTGCATCTGCAAATGCACCAACACCGGGAAGTATAATTCTGTCTGCTTTTTTTATAGTTTCGGGATCTGAAGTGACAACTGCATCAATGCCGAGGTGTTCAAGTGAACCGACAAGTGAAAACAGGTTGCCGACACCGTAGTTAATTATCGCTATCATTATAAAATGCCTTTCGTAGAGGGAATTTCATCTTTGAATTTTTCATCAATACTTACAGCAGTTTTCAAAGCTCTTGCAAGTGCTTTGAATGCACATTCAATAATATGATGAGAATTAGAACCGTCAAGCTGTTTTAAGTGAAGATTGATTTTTGCACTTCTTGTGAAACTTGTCATAAATTCTTCTACAAGTTCAGTATCGAAATCTCCTACTTTTTCTGTGGGAATAGAGAGTTTGTAGTTAAGACAAGCTCTTCCGCCAGCATCAACCGCACACAGAATAAGAGATTCGTCCATAGGAAGAATGATATCGCCGTAACGGCAGATTCCTTTTGCATCACCGATACATTCATTAAGTGCTGTACCGAGAACAATACCGATATCTTCAGTAGTGTGGTGATAATCAACATTGGTATCACCGTTGCATTTTACACTCAGATCAAATCTTGAATGTTTTGCAAAAAGAGTGAGCATATGGTCAAGAAAACCGCAACCGGTATCAATATCAGATTTGCCGGTGCCGTCAATATTGAGAGATAATGTGATATCTGTTTCTGCAGTAGTGCGTGTTGTACTGTATGTTCTCATAATATCATCCTTTCAGAATTTCATCGGTAGCTTTGATGAGTTCTGTCATCTGCTCTTTTGAACCGATTGTGATTCTTACATAATCTTTAATTCTTTCTTTGCCGAAATATCTTACAATAATATTTCTCTTTCTGAGTTCATTGAAGTATTCTTCGCCTGAAAGTGTATTGTGCTTTGCAAAAATGAAATTTGCCTTTGAAGCAGGAATAACAAATCCGCGTTTTTCAAGTTCTTTTACTGTGTACTCTCTTGTGTTGATAATCGATGAAATACAAATGTCAAAGTATTCTGTATCAAGAACCGATTCTTTACCTGCAATTATTGATAATCTGTTGAGATTATAGGGGTTGAATGAAAACTTCATTTTGCACATATCTGCAATGAGTTCAGCATTAGAAACCGCAAACCCGATTCTTGCTCCTGCAAGATTTCTCGATTTTGAGAATGTGCGTGAGACTATAAGATTATCATATTTGTCTATAAGTGAAATTGCACTTTCTGCACCGAAATCAACATATGCTTCATCTATGAGGACAATTGTATCTTTGTTTGATTGAAGAATCTTTTCAATTTCACAAAGTGGGAGTGCAAGTCCAGTGGGAGCGTTGGGATTTGCAATGAAAATAGGTTTGTTTTTGCCCATATAGTCATTGTAATCAATTGAAAGGTCAGCTCTGAGCGGAATGATTTCGGGATTAAGACCGTAAAGCTCGCAAAAAACAGGATAGAATCCGTATGTTATATCTGCAAAGCAAGGTTCATAGTTTTTATCACAGAATGCCTGAAATGCAAAAGCAAGAATTTCATCTGAGCCGTTACCCATCAGAATCTGATTGCTATTTACGCCGAGCGTTGAGGCGATTGCATCAACAACTTCTTTTGTGTCAGGGTCAGAGTATAAATTAAGTTTTGATATTTCAGTTTCATTCAGAGCCTTTATAACCTTTGGAGAAGGAGGGAAAGGACTCTCATTTGTATTAAGTTTTATAAGATTTGTCAGTTTTGGCTGTTCACCGGGAGTGTAAGGCTCAATTGAACTGAATCTTTTTGATAAAAAACGGGACATTTATAACACTTCTTAAAATTTATTGAATCTGATGCCGATTGATTTGCCGTGAGCCTGAAGACCTTCTCTGTTTGCGAAGTCTTCAACTCTTTCATGGCATTTTTCAAGAGCATCTGCTGAATAATAGATAAATGATGATTTCTTTATGAAGTCATCAACTGAAAGCGGAGAAGAGAATTTTGCTGTGCCGCTTGTTGGGAGTGTATGGTTGGGACCTGCAAAATAGTCACCGAGAGCTTCGGGTACATTTTTGCCAAGGAAAATGCTTCCTGCATTTTTGATGAGAGGAAGAATTTCAAAGGGGTTGTCAACGCAGACTTCAAGATGCTCGGGAGCAATCTCGTTGCTGAGTTTTACTGCAGTTTCAATTGAATCAACAATAAAAATCTTGCCGTTATTGTCAATTGATGTTCTTGCAATATCTTCACGGGGAAGGAGCTTAAGCTGTCTTTCTGTTTCGTCTGCAACTTTCTTGGCAAAATCCATATCTGTTGTGATAAGTACGGAACTTGCCATTTTGTCGTGTTCAGCCTGTGAAAGAAGATCTGCTGCTACGTTTGCAGGGTCGCATGAGGGATCAGCTATAACAAGAATTTCGCTGGGACCTGCAATCATATCAATGCTTACTTTGCCGTAAACCTGTTTTTTTGCAGTTGCAACAAAAATATTTCCGGGACCTACTATTTTGTCAACCTTGGGGACACTTTCTGTGCCGTATGCGAGTGCAGCTACAGCCTGAGCACCGCCGAGTTTGAAAATCTTTGTGACGCCTGCAATTTTTGCGGCTGTAAGAATTGCTGGATTGATTTTGCCGTCAGCAGACGGGGGAGTAACCATTACAATTTCATTTACACCTGCGATTTTTGCGGGAACAGCATCCATAAGTACAGTGCTGGGGTATGCTGCTGTGCCGCCGGGTACATAAAGACCTGCTTTTTCAACAGGTGTTATTTTCTGACCGAGAACAACACCGTCTTCTTTTGTGAAAATAAAGTCATTTCTGACCTGTTTTGAATGGAATTCAGCGATGTTGTCTCTTGCTTGTCTGAGAGTTTCTATGAAATATTCATCTGTCTGTGAAAAAGCTTCTTCAATTTCTTCTTCTGAAACGAGAAGCGTGTCAAGTTTGCATTTATCAAACTTTTCACAGTATTCAAACAGTGCTTTATCACCGTTTGCTTTTACGTTTTCAATTATGCCTTCAACAATTTTTTCAATTTCTTCATTTTTCTTTTCATCTTCACGTGTGAAGACGGTGAAATCTGAAACTGTTGATGTATCGATTATCTTAATCATTATTTCAATTCCTCGCTGAACTTTGTTACAATTTTGTTGATTTCTTCCGTTTTGAATTTATAACTTGCTTTATTTGCAATAAGTCTTGCGCTTATAGGAAGAATCTCTGTGAGTACATCCAGATTGTTTTCTTTGAGTGTTGTACCTGTTTCAACAATATCAACAATAACGTCAGCCAAATCAAGAATAGGCGCAAGTTCAATTGAACCGTTAAGCTTGATAATTTCTATATCTCTGTTGATACTCTTGTAATATGTTTTTGCAATATTTACGAATTTTGTTGCTACTCGGAGTGCTACATCAGGATTGTCCTGAAAATTATTCATTCCTGCAACACACATTCTGCATTTGCCGATTCCCAGGTCAAGGAGCTCATATACATCAGGTTCATATTCGAGAAGAATATCTTTACCAACGATTCCTATGTCTGCAGCACCGTGTTCAACATAAATACTTACATCAGACGGCTTTACAAGGAAATAGCTTATGCCGTTTTCTTCACTTGTGAAAACAAGCTGTCGTGAATCAGAGTGCATTTCGTCACAGTCATAACCGATTTTTGCAAAAATATCAAAAACCTTGTTGCCGAGTCTGCCTTTAGGTAATGCTACACTTATCATAATGTAACCTCCTTGATATCAGTTCCGTCAACTGAATAAATTTTTGCACCGAATGTCTTTTCAGGCATTGTTGTGACGGTGTTGAATGAAACTCCGTCTGACTCAAGCTTGTTGCAGATGTCTGCAAGTGTGTTGATATCAGAATTCTCATTGTAGATGATAATTGCATCTGTGCCGAGCTTGTTTTTTACATGGAGCTTTCTGTCAAGTGCATCAAAGTAAATTGCAAAACCCATTGCCTGAGTTTTATCTTTGCCCATTTTTGAAAGAAGCATATCATATCTTCCGCCGGAAAGAACATCTCTGGGGATATCGTGTACATAACCGTGCATAAGAATGCCGTTATAGTATCCGGGGTCATCAGTAACTGAAAGATCGATTCTGATATGTTTTTCAAATCCTGATTTTTTGAGCAATTCGTATATTGCATTTATTTCGTTTACAGCATTCTGCATTTTTGTATTCAATGCATTTGTTTTTGCGTTATTGATGGCTTCTTCATTTGTAAGTTTTGAATTCATCACATCAACGGCTGTATGTACAGGACTGTTGGGCAGTTCATTGCTCATGGCCAGTTTTATAAGATCATGGGCATTTTTTTCTTTGAATAATTTGTGTAATTCGTTTCTTAAGGGGGCATTATTTGTCAGACAATCGAGAAGACCTTCTGTGTAACCCATATGAGAAATTTCAAGAATCGCATTTTTATCAAGCTCAAGAAGACTCTGTATTGCAAGTGTGATAATTTCAACAGTCTGGAATAAATCTATATTTCCGAGCACTTCAAGACCAACCTGTGAAATCTCTTTGAATTCGTGTATATCCTTTGATTCACGGTACACGTTTTCTGTGTAATAGAGTTTCTGTCTCTCTGCTGAATTATCTGCGTTTTTTACAATGCTGAGTGTTACATCGGGTTTAAGAGCCATGAGTTTACCGTTGAGATCGGTAAATGTAATAATTCTGTTTCCCACAAGAAAATCCTTGTTCTTTGCATAAAAATCATAGGATTCGAATTTGCTCATTCTGAACTTCTTGAAACCTCTGTTTTCATAGAGCTTTCGGAGTTTCAGAACTGTAAGTTCATCGTTGTATAAAAAATTAAAATTGTCTGACAAAAAAATCACCTGCTGAATCAGAACAGTCCTTCAATGGTACCGTCCTCATGTATATCAATTTTGAGTGCGCTGGGAACTTTGGGAAGTCCGGGCATTGTGAGGATTTCACCCGTCATAACAGTAATGAATCCTGCACCTGAATAGAGTCTTACATCTCTTACTGTAATTTTGAAGCCTTCAGGTCTGCCGAGCTTTGTAGGATCATCTGAGAGAGAATACTGAGTTTTTGCAACACAGATGGGGAGTTTATCTCTTTCAAGTCTTTCGATTTCCTTGATAGCTTTGTCGGCATTTGCTGTGTAGATAACGCCGTCAGCTCCGTAAATTTCTTTTGCTATAGTTTCGATTTTCTCTTTTATAGCTTTGTCTGCATCATAGATGTGATGGAAATTATTTGTTGCTTCATTTGCATCGATTGTGTCACATACAAGTTGTGCAAGTTCTGCTGCACCTTCGCCGCCTTTGGCAAAACCTTCAGAAACACATGCAACAGCACCGCATTCTTTACAGTAATCTTTGATGATATCAATTTCTTCTTCTGTATCAGTGTAGAATTTATTGATTGCAACTACAACGGGTACACCGTATTTTCTCATGTTTTCAATATGTGCACCAAGGTTTACAATGCCTTTTTTGAGTGCATCTGTGTTTGTGAGAGAAGTTTCTGCTTTAGGAACACCACCGTTGTATTTAAGAGCACGGCAAGTAGCAACAAGAACTATACAAGAAGGCTTGATGCCTGCTGCACGGCACTTGATGTCAAGGAACTTTTCTGCACCAAGGTCAGATCCGAATCCGCCTTCTGTTATTGTGTAGTCTGCAAGCTTGAGAGCAAGTTTTGTAGCTCTTACTGAGTTGCAGCCGTGAGCAATGTTTGCAAAAGGTCCGCCATGGATAATTGCAGGAGTGTTTTCAAGAGTCTGAACAAGGTTTGGATTGATGGCATCCTTCATAAGAAGCGTCATTGCACCTGCACAACCGAGGTCTTTACAGTATACGGGTTCGCCTGAATATGTGTATGCAACAAGAATATTTTCAAATCTTTCTTTAAGATCTGTAAGATTCTTTGCAAGACAGAGTATTGCCATAATTTCACTTGCAACTGTAATATTGAAACCATCTTCACGGGGAATACCGCAAACTTTGCCGCCAAGACCGACAACTATGTTTCTGAGCGAACGGTCGTTCATGTCCATACATCTCTTGAAGAGTATGCGTCTCTGGTCAATACCGAGCTCGTTGCCCTGCTGAATGTGGTTATCAATGATTGCACAAAGGAGATTGTTTGCCGCGGTGATTGCGTGCATATCACCGGTGAAATGAAGATTGATATCTTCCATAGGAACAACCTGTGAATATCCGCCGCCTGCTGCACCGCCTTTAATGCCAAATACAGGTCCGAGTGAAGGTTCGCGGAGAGCAATTATTGCTTTTTTACCGATAACATTCATTGCCTGACCGAGACCGACAGTAACAGTTGTTTTTCCTTCACCTGCAGGTGTGGGATTGATTGCTGTTACAAGAATAAGTTTGCCGTCTTCATTTTTTTCTGTAGCTCTGAAGAGATCGTCATTAAGCTTGGCTTTGTATTTACCGTAGTAATCAAGATAGTCTTCATCAATACCTAATTTAGCTGCCACTTCTTTTATGGGAAGCATTTTACAATTCTGAGCAATTTCTACGTCTGTAAGCATTCAAATCGTCTCCTTAAATAAAATATTTTATATTATAATACTAATGAATTGAAAAATAATTCTAATTAAGAAAATAAACAATAATATTTATTAAATTTCAATAAAAAATGCTGCTGAATAAATATTCAACAGCAAATCATTGTTTTATATTCTTATTTCTATGTTGTTTTCACCTTTGCTTACTCCTACAGAGATAAGCACGGCATCACTGTCATCGACTGATTCAACTGTATATTTACACTTTGAAACAACTTCTACAGGAGCAGAAGGAGAGTAGATGACAACTTTTTTTCTTGAGCCGTTTTCATTTTCGAACTTAAGTGTGAATGTTTTGTTGATTCTGTTGAATCCGTATTTCTTGATTTCACCGGGGACTGCTATAGGGTAAGGACGTGAGATGATATCCATAATCTTTTCTTCAAGAAGACCATCCATATAGCACCAGTAAGTCTGTGACCAATGCTTGTTGTCGAAGTATTCAAGAAGATGTTCAAGGTGAGGGTACTCGTCGCTTCCGGGAACCATTCCGCCCCATTCACCTACGATTACAGGTATACCGAGTCTTGATTGAGTTTTTGCGTGTTCATCAAATATAGCATCAACACGGTTGTTTCCTGCTGTATTTGTATAAACTGAATCTACAGTTATATCATAGCCGTGAGGAGCAAAACAGATATCATTTTCAAGCGCTCCGTTATCGTATCTGATGCGTGGAGTTGAGCTGGGAATGCTTGAGTTTGAATAATAACATCCTTCCATGATAATGATGCCATTGTCAGTCACTTCTCTTATTGCAGAAGAAATCTTTTTCATGAACGGATAGTATTTGTCCACATCAAAATTCTTGATTATAAGGTCACCTGAAGATGTTATTTCCCTTACAAGTGACTTGTCGTCAAGTGCTGCAAGTATTCCTTTTACTGGATCTTCTTTTGTGATGTTTTTGATTGCATTAAGGAGCTGATTTTTTCTTGAAAACATTGCTTTTGCGCCTGATTTCAGGAATTTCCTGAAAACTTTGCCGCCACTTGTTCCCGGGAAAGGTTCATTGAGAATATCAAAACCGAAAAGATTTTCTTTATCCTTGAATCTGTTTACGATATGCTTCCACATATCTGCAAACCAGTCCTGAACACCTTTTCCGCAGACTTCTGTATTTGCCCAGAAATTGTCGAAAGCTCTGTGCACAGCTTTGTCTATAAAATAGCCTTCAGCCCAGATAATGAGAGGCTTTCTGCGTTTATATGAGTCTGTGACAGTTGCCCAGTCAGGCATACCATGGAAACAGTCCTGATGAATATCGAGATATACATAAATTCCATATTTGCAAGCCATATCAACGAAGTTTTCCATGTAGTTAAGATATTCTTCGTTATATACACCGGGTGCAGGTTCAATTGCATTCCACACAAGACCGAATCTTAAAAGATTTATGCCTTTTTTTGCAAACTGACGGAACATATCTTCATTCCAATTAACATTGAAATAATCCATCTTGCCTGTTGTTTCGTCATATCGCCCTTTGTTGACAAGATTTATACCGTTGAAAATTCTTTCTCTTCCTGATTCGTCAACGAAAACAGTACCTTTTACAGAAATTTTCTCCATTTCACACATCTCCAAAAATATTACTATATCTATTCTATCATAAAAAAAATATATGTCAATAAGTAAACGGCTTTCGTCGAACGCCTGTGGTGACCGTTTTCGGTTTGTCCATCACCGTGTCCGAAGGGCAAATCGACGGGACTTAATATTTTTTCTTGTGGAAACACATTTTACAGTAAAGTAAAAAAACTGCGTCGATTGACGACGCAGTAAAAATTAAGCAGCTTTTTTGTTTTTGATAACTTCAGCAAGATCAAAATTATTTGCCTTTTTAAGTAAGGGGCTTTCTGACTTTTCAAGTTTGCCAAGAATAGCTTTTACAATAAGGTAAGCAATTACTGCAGCTACTGTACCGCAGATCATACCACCGATAACGTCTGTGCAGTAATGAACCATGAGGTAAAGTCTTGAGCAACCAATAAGTACTGAATAAACGGGGAAAATCCATTTGATTTTCTTATTCTTTACTGTAAAGAAGAGAGCCGTACCGATTTCAAAAGCACCTGTTGTGTGACCGCTGGGGAAGCTTCTGAACAGAGATTCGGGGTGTGCACCGGCTTCTGTATACCATTTCCAATACTGGGCATTTTCTGCAAGTGACTGGAAAGGTCTGGGTCTTAAAACAAAAGGTTTCATAACAACATTGGTTATAAGAGTTCCAACAACAATTGCTAACACAAGTGTTGCACCGATTTTTCTTGTTTTTTTGAAAAGACAGAGGATAATACCTACAAATGCAAGGGGAATAATGAATTCTGAATCACCAAGGTGGGTGAAAGCTTCAACAACAGGTGTGAGCCATTCTGCATGTATTTTTCCGAAGAATTCAAATACGGAAAAATCAAAATTAGCAAAAGTTGTGTCAAGCCAGACTGCAAATGCTGACGGAACAACAGTTTCTGATAACGGAATCATTGCTGATACCTCCTGTAAAATTTTATTTCATTATAGCATAATATGATATTTTTTCAAGTTTTATTTGTTATTTTTTTCAAGTTTCTTGACTTTTTCGGAGAGGGTTGTATAATATTTGCTATATTAAATGAAAGGATTGATTGTAATGGAAAATTACTTTCAGCCTGAAATTGAATGTGCTTCCGTTGAAGAAATTAAAAAAATTCAGAGTGAAAAGCTCGTTCGACAGGTAAAAAAAGTTTATGATAATGTTAAATATTATCGAAATCTTATGGATGAAAAAGGTGTAACTCCCGACGATATAAAGTCTGTTGATGACCTTTATAAATTACCGTTTCTCACAAAGGCAGATCTTCGTGATGCATATCCTTACGGACTTCTCGGAACAGATCTTAAAAACTGCGTAAGAATTCATTCAACAAGCGGCACAACAGGCAAGAGAGTTGTTGCTTTTTATACTCAGAAAGATATTGATCTTTGGGAAGATTGCTGTGCAAGAGCAATTGTGGCAGCAGGCGGTACAGATGAAGATATCTGTCAGGTAGCATACGGCTATGGTCTGTTTACTGGCGGTTTCGGTCTCAATGGCGGTTCACAGAAAGTTGGTTGTCTTACGCTTCCTATGTCTTCAGGTAATACTGAAAGACAGATTCAGTTTATGCAGGATCTTCATTCAACAATCATCTGTTGTACACCTTCTTATGCGGCATATATCGGTGAAACACTTAAAGAAATGGGGCTTACCCCCGATGATATTGATCTTAAAGCAGGTATTTTTGGTGCTGAACCCTGGACAGAAGAAATGCGTCGTGATATAGAAAAATCACTTGGTATCAAGGCATATGATATTTTCGGTCTTACTGAATCAACCGGTCCGGGTGTTGCATTTGAATGTTCAGAGCAGACCGGTATGCATGTTAACGAAGACCACTTCATTCCTGAAATTATTGATCCCGATACAGGCGAAGTTCTTCCGTTAGGAGAAAAGGGTGAACTTGTTTTCACAAACCTTGACAAGGAAGGGTTCCCCCTTCTCAGATACAGAACAAGAGATATCTGTGTTCTTTCACGCAATAAGTGTTCCTGCGGCAGAACTCTTATCAAGATGGCTAAACCCATGGGCAGAAGCGACGATATGCTTATCATCCGTGGCGTAAACGTATTCCCCTCTCAGATTGAAACAGTTCTTCTCAACGAAGGTTACTCACCTAATTATATGATTGAAGTTGACAGAAAGAACAATGTTGACACACTTGATGTATTTGTAGAGCTTAATCCCGACCAGTTTACTGACACAGTAAAGGGTGTTGCTGCAATGGAAAAAGAACTTGCACTTGCTATTACTCAGATGCTCGGTATCAAGCCCACAGTTCATCTTGTAGCACCCAAGTCAATTACAAGAAGTGAAGGTAAAGCTGTAAGAGTTGTTGATAAGCGTAAACTTCACGACTGATTCAGAAAGGAGATATAACAATGAGCGTTAAACAGATTTCCGTTTTTATTGAAAACAAAACAGGTAAACTTGCAGAAGTAACAAAATACATTGCTGATAACAATGTTAATATGAAAGCTCTTTCAGTTGCAGATACTCATGATTTCGGTATTCTCAGAATTATCTGTGAAGATCATACGACGGCATTGAATGTAATCAAAGACGGTGGATATGTTGCTACTGAAACAGAAGTACTTGCTGTTGAGATTCCTGATTCTCCCGGTGCTCTTGCAGAAATTCTTGAAGTCCTTGCAAAAGCTGATATCGCTGTTGAATATACTTATGCTTTCCTTTCTGTTAAGAATCTCGGTCATGCATATATGATTTTCAGAGTTGATGACAACGAAAAAGCAAAACTTGCATTAAACGGCAACTTCAATGTTGTTGAAGATACTGCAATTTTCTGATTGAAACAAAAAAATTACCACAGTTGCCTAAAAAGTAACTGTGGTTTTTTTTCAGTAGATTGAGTCTTCTTTGTCGTCCAGTGCTTTGAGTAAATCGGAAAGCTCTGTTTTTGTGGGTTTTTCAGTCTGAGTCAATTGCTGATAATCAATATTTTGTTTTGCAAGAGTTTCTGCAATTGCTATGTTTTCTGCTTCTGCAATGCATCTAAGATATTCCATTTCGAGAACAGTTGTTACAGTATGGATTCCCTGATCATCAAGAGTAGTAAGTTTTTCAAAGACTTGCCTGATAGCATCAGATTCAACAACAGGGTAAACACCGTTGAGGATTCTGATATCAAGAGCTTTGCACATTTTTGAAACAGTATTGAATGCAGTATTTCCTACACCGTTTTTAAGGGAACTTACAACAGTTGTCATAGGAACACCAAGATCATCTGCAAATTTTTTTGTGCTTGCATATTTCAATTTGATGTTGTCTTTGATTAATTGGGTAAGGTCAATCATTTTTTATATACCTCTCACTTGCAGAAATTTATGAAATCTTCAGTGCTGATGCCGATAGTTGTGATTTCAAAGGGTTTGCAGCAATATTTATCTGTTGTATATTCAGGATTTTCAAGCATATCCATAACAGCAAATGTGCCGATATCTTTAATTATTTCGCGTTTGCCGTTCTGCTCTGAAAGTCTGATTACAACATACTCGCCGTTTTCTGAAAGTTTCATTGCCTGAAGATATAATCCGCCGAAGTCAAAATTGAATTTAACATCTGCTTTTACAAGAGGAATATTATATTCAAAAGCTTTTTTGTTAATTTCAGCATCAACAAAATTGCCGGAATGGGGAAGAATTATATAAGCAAACTCGTGATGACCTATATCAGAAGTAGGGTCTGGTCTTTCTGTTGCACGCAAAAGTGATAATGAAACAGAATCTTTGCCGATTCCGACACCGTATTTGCTGTTATTGATAATTGCAACACCGCAATCAGTTTCAGATAAGTCAAACCACTTATGGTGACAGGTTTCATATCTTGCTTTCTGCCATGATGTATTTTTATTCATTTCGCGTTTGATAAAACCTGCAGAGGTATCGCAGACAAGCTCTCTTGTGAGTATATCGGGGGAAAATTCTACCTTTGCAAGTCGATGCTTTTCATTCCAGTCTACAATATTTTCAACTTCAATAGCTTTTGAACTTCTGAAAATACGTATAATCATCTTCCACTTGCTCTTTTCAGTTGCAAGTGACAATGAGAATTCAGCAGTTTCACAGTCTGAGAATGTAAGCGCAACAGGCTCTGCAACCTTTATGAATTCTTCTTTTTTGTCATAATCGGGAAGAATGTCCCATGCGTCATAAGTGCCCGGATAATCGTGGAAAAGGCGGAGCTTGTTGAAATTGCCTTTTACAAAGTCTCTGTCAAGTTCTTTGTCATAAAGTTTTTCAATACTGCCGTCTTTATTGAGTTTGATTGAATAATAGGGTGTTTCTATTGAATCTCCAACTGTGAACCAGTTATCTTCTGATTCCTTCTTGCTGATAATTCCTGAATCAAGAGCTTTGATATCGGGAATGGTAAAATAGCCTTTTTTTCCGAGACGTGTTGTATTTCCGTTTTCGTCTTCAATAAATGTAATAAATTTTCTGTCAAAATTCAATGAATTGAAATAACAAGCTGTATCGACATTTATTATTGAATCGAGTTTTTTATCAATTTCATAGTAATCTTCCATGGCATCTCTGCATACAGGTGTAATATGACTGCCGGGCAGGATATCATGGAACTGATTGATAAGTAATTTTTTGTATATATCCCGCAGTTCTTCTGTGGGATATTTTTTATTTCTGAACATACGTGCAACAGACAGTATTTCTGCATCACGGAGTTTGTTTTCAAGCATTCTGTTGTATTTCTTTATGTCAGATTTTGTTGTGAACGTACCTCTGTGCATTTCAAGATACAGTTCACCGTCCCAGATATCAAAATTCTTATCTTCGGTGAAGTTATCATGAAGAAATGTTTTTGCTGTAACGTGTCTTGTTTCGGGCACAGCAGAAAGTTTGTTGAATCTGTGCATAAGTTCAATCATTTCTTCTGTTGCACCGCTGCCACCGTCACCATAGCCGAACATCTGGAGTGTTTCGGTATCAGTTTCTTTATCCAGGAATGCATCCCAGTTTTCCTGAACCTGAGAAGGCATATTCCATGAAATGAAGTGCGTGGGAGGAACACAGGCAAAGACTTCTGAACCGTCTATACCTTTCCAGATGAAATTGTTGTGTGGGAAGCGGTTTGTGTCATTCCAAGTGGACATTTTGTTTGAAATAAAATATTTAACGCCTGACTTTTTAAGAATCTGCGGAAGTATCCAGCTGTTGCCGAAAACATCGGGAAGCCAACAGGAATCAACTGTAAAACCGAATTTTTCTTTATAGTACTGCTGACCGTAGAGACATTGTCTTATCAGGCTTTCAGCTGACGGCACATTGCAGTCTGGTTCAACGTACATTGCACCAACGGGTTCAAACTGACCTGAGCTGATTTTTTCTTTCAGTTCTTCAAATACCTCAGGGTAATATTTTTCAATGGTTTCATAGGTGTACGCCTGAGTATGAGCATATCTGAAGTCAGGATATCTGTCCATAAGTCGCATCTGAATAAGAACTGTTCTGAGATTTTTCTGAACAGTATGAATTCTGCGCCAATAATAGGCAATATCAAGATGTGAATGTGATACAAGAGCTACTTTGCCGTTTGAACCAAATCTTTTGTCTGCGTAGATTTTTTCATCAATGTGATTTTTTGCTTTTATAACATCTTCGTTACTGAATTTTTCAAAATCTATGTAATTGAGAGCATTATAAAGCTCATTGTTAATATGCGTTCTGAGGTCTTCATTGAAACATTCATTGTTTGCAACATCAAGAAGTAACTCAAAATCGTAAACAAGTGACTGTACATCTTCATTGATTGTTGCAAGATATCCGCCTTCAAAAATCTGACGGCAACCTCTTACTGAAAGAGATTCTGGATTTCTTTCATCATCAGGTTTTGATCTGTTGTAACCTGTTATCTCAAAATGAAGATTGTCAGAATCAATATAAGGGGAGAGAATGAGATTGTCTCTGTTGGGGTCAATACCGCCGACATACTTTCCATTGACTTTAACAATCATTTCTGCTGCTGTTTTTAATGAAAATCTGATTTCTCTGCCTTTGTATTTTTCCGGAATAACAACATCAGCTTCAATAAAAGCAGTACCGTCGGGAGTGAAGTACATATCTCCCTTGTTAAGCGGTCTCGGATTTTTATCGTAGTATTCGAACTGCATTTCAGCCGTCTGTCTTGCTTCTTTTATAGTAAATGTTGTTATTTCAGTTTTATCTTCATATATGTGTCTTTTCAGCCATCCGAAACGAAGTTCTGTGTATTCTTCAGGACGCATACTTCTTCTTACAACTTTAATATGAGCCATATGAAATCTCCTTATTTATCCCAGAAGAAAGGCTTGTTTCTTACTGCGTTGATTTTTACTTCTTTGTTTAGATCTGTTTTAATCTGACCTTCTATCCAATTGATGCATCGGTCTAAAATAAGACACTTTGAACATTCACCTTGTACAGAAACGGTAACTATGTTGTCATTTTCAGAAATGAACGTTATTTCTCCGCCGTCTCCTTGTATTTTTGGTCTTATTATATTGTTAATATACTTTTCCATCGGATCACATCCTTTATTTTATAATAAAATTTTGCAATTAAAAAGTCAATCATAATTTCGGATTAATCAGTAATAAATAAGGACAAGACAGCATAAAGATATAAAAGGAGTGTGAGATTGATTTGAATACAGATGCATTTGATGAAGTAATTTCATATTTGCCGTTGAGAATCAGAAGTATTCTTGAAGGTCTTACTGTCATAATTAAGAAAAATACTTTTGAATTGCGAATCCGCGCAAATAAACCTCTTATGCTTTACGGTCAATACGGTATGCTGTTTGTAAAAACAGATAAATCTACCGGAGTGTTCTTTACTGAGGATTGTCTTATCGTTGATAGTAATGAAATTTCAACGATTATTTCAAGCATATGTAATTATTCGTTATATTCACATCAGGATGATATAGCAAAAGGGTTTCTGACATTCGGAAATGGTCACAGAGCGGGAATATGCGGTACTGCTGTTTCAGATAACGGTAAAATCTCAACTGTCAGGGAAATTGATTCTTTGAATATCCGTATAGCTTCACATATTGATGTTAAGTTGCCTGAAATTGTAATCAACATAAAAGATTCTTCTGTCTCTGGAATTATTGTATGTGGTCCGCCTTGTAGCGGAAAAACAACATTCCTGCGCAATATTGCAGAAAAATGTCCGTCATCTTATGCTACGGGATATGTAAAAACAGTAGTTGTTGATGAGCGTTATGAACTGGGACAATTTTCAGGAATAAATTGTGATGTGCTTCGCGGTTTTTCAAAATATGACGGAATTATATACGGGACAAGAGTATTGTCACCCGAGCTGATAATCTGTGATGAAATAAGTACCGAATGTGAGGCTGAAGAAATAATCAGATGTTGTAATACAGGTATAAAGTTTATTGTCAGTATGCATGCAGAAAATTCTGATTCTGTGTTTTTGCGTCCTGTCGGTAAAATACTTGCTGACAGCGGTTTTTTTAACTACATAGTTTTTCTTGATAATAATAAGATGTGTAATGATTTTGAAATATTAAAAACAGAGGTGGTAAAAAATGAGTTATATCGCAATTTTGATGATAATGATGAGTTCGGCAGGAATTGCATTCCTCGTTATCCGTAAAGATATATGCCATTGCAGGATGCTGTCGGAAACCATCAGTCTTGTTGAATTCATCAGCAGCAGAGCAATTTTTTCAGGTGCGCCGATTTCAGATATATTGAGGAATGTTGCCTTTGAAGACAAACCGTTACAAAAGCAATTGACAGATGAATTTTTTGCAGAAATCCGGCAAGGAAATGCGGTACCCGATGCATGGAAAAATGCAGTTTTAACAGCTATGGGAAAACAGCTGCATATTTATGAATGCGATGTTATTATTCAATACGGAAAAGATATCTGCAACAGCAGTATAGATGATATAAAACGTATTAATTCAAATGCTGTAAGTGCGTTGATGGATTTTTACAATGTCGCTGTTGAAAACAAAAACAGAAAGTCAAAATCTACTGCTGCAATTGCAATTTCTATCGGAGCAATGATTGTTCTGATGCTTGCGTGACGGAGGAAATATGAACGTTGATATATTATTCAAAATCGCTGCTGTCGGAATTATCGTTGCTATACTCAATCAGGTGCTAGTCAGAAGCGGACGCGATGAGTACACAATGATAACAACACTTGCTGGACTCATTATCGTTCTTATGGTTCTTATTCCGCATCTCAAAGATTTGTTCGATTACATAAAGTCCGTTTTTGACCTATGATAAAAATTTTTGTTGTGGTGATTATTTCATCTGTAGTATTTCTTGTAATCAAAAAGAATAATCCTGAATATGCTTTACTTGCAGAATTGTCTGCTGTTGCTGTTGTTATTTCAGTTATATATCCTGAAATTAAAAACGTTATTGACTTCTTTTTTAACAGCACCAAATACTCATATTATGATAAAGTTTATGTGGAACTTGTTGTGAAAATTGTCGGAATTTCGTTGATTTCTCAGCTTACATCGGATGTCTGCAGAGATTCGGGACAGCAGGCACTTGCATCCGGTGTGGAACTCGCAGGCAAGCTCGTTATTACAGTTTTTACAATTCCTGTTGCGGGTTCATTGCTGGAATTGGCAGGAGTAATGATAGGTGCAGATTGATGAAGTGTAAAGTTATTATCCTTAACGTATGTTTTGTGAGTGTAATGCTGATATGCTTTACAGTAAATACTTTTGCTGAAGTGTCGGATCGCGATGTTCTGAGTGTTTCTGATGCGATCGAACTTCCTGATGATGTTCAGGATGTGCTTAACAGTATCGGCTTTACAGAATTTACGGCCGAAAAAATCAGCAATATATCAATTATTGATACGTTCAGGGCTATTATAGATATTTTTAAGGGGAGTTTAAAAAAACCGCTTGAGACGCTCTGCGGGCTGATAGCGCTGATTATAGTTTCTTCTGCTGGAAGCGGATTTCTGTCGGGGAACAGCTCTATGCGTTTGTATTTTGATACATCAGTTACTATGTTTATAGTTTTACTGGCTTTTTCCGGAGCCGCTGAATCAATAGATACAGCGGTAGACTCAATGTATACAGGAAGTATATTGATGAAATCTCTTATACCGACAATCGGTACATTGGCTGTTCTTTCAGGATCGCCGTCAGTGGCAGTCAGTTACAATGCTGTTTCAATGTATTGCGCACAGGCTATTTCTGCATTGTGCAGAGATTTTCTTTCAGTATTTTTAAGTGTATTTTCTGTTGTTGCAGTTTGCTCCGGCATTAACAATCTTTTTAATTTTACACCAGTCATAAATGCTGTAAAAAAATTTGTGAATGTTATTCTTGGGCTTTGCGGAACGATTTATACGGGAATTCTGGCTCTCAAAGATGTACTTGCCGTGGGAATTGATAAGGTAGCAGTTAAAGGTGTCAAGTTTGTAATCGGTTCTGCTGTACCTGTTGTTGGAAGTGCACTCAGTGAAGGTTTATCGTCAATTATTGCATCAGTTTCATTAATGAGGAATACATACGGTACAATCGGAATAATAGTTGTTGTAGCAGTAACTTTACCTGCTGTCTGTGAATTGGTGTTATGGATTTTTACATTTATGATATCTTCTTATGCAGCGCAGACGCTCGGACTGGATTCAGCATCTGCTATTCTTGAAAATATCAGATATGTTATGTCAATGCTGTTGTCTGTTCTCCTTTTTACAGTTTATATGCTGATAATATCTTCTGCAATGATTATCCTGCTTGGCGGAAATAAGGCGTAAATTTATGGATGTTATAAAAGAATGGGCATTTACAATCTGTGCAGTTTCAATCGGAAGTGTATTCTGTGTTTTTCTTATTCCCGAAGGAAAACTAAAAAAAACTGCTCAATCTGCAATAGCACTTATTTTTCTGCTTCTGATGGTTTCTGTTTTTAATGACAACAGGCTTCCTGATATTGATAATGTGGTGAATTTTGAATATGGTGATTATTTGGCGGATATTAATGCCGCGGATTATTATATTGACTATGCTGAAAATTTAATTGTAAGTGATGTGACGGATCTGCTCGGAAATATATGTGTTTGTGATTTCGTTGTTGAAACTGTTCTAACGAAAATAAGTCAGAGCGAAATTTCTCTTGATTGTATAATCGTCTATATCAGTAACGGTGATTCGGATAAAACAATACAAATTCAGAACGCGGTTTTGAATTATTCAGGTATTTTACCCGAGGTGGTGATTGAAAATTGAAGTTTGATGCATTTGTACAGAAATTGAAAATTGATAAGAAAATGATTGTTGTTATCTGCATCGGTATAATGGGAGCTTTAATGCTGATGCTTCTGGGAAGTTACTCCGATACCGATGATATAAATAAAACCGGAAATGTTGAAGAAACAACAAAATCTGTTGTTTCCTCGATTGATGAAATTGAAAAGAAACTCGAATCTAAACTGACTGAAATAATCTCAGAAATTGAAGGTGTTGGTGAAGTCAGTGTTATTGTTACCGTTGCATCGTCAGATTCGTATATTTTTGCAGAAAACATAAAATCGGATAACGATACTGATTCTTTTTCTTCTGATCGGGAAATAATTATTTACAAGGGGAAGGATGGTGATGATGGTTTGAAAATAGGAATTCGCAGTCCGGATGTACTTGGTGTAGCTGTTGTTTGTCAGGGTGCTGCGAGTTCTGTGGTGAAATCAGAAATTACTTGTCTTGTAACCAGTTTGTTCGGTATCGGTTCAGACAGGGTATATGTCGGAAATATGACATAAATATTTTATTAAGGAGAAATTTTATGAAAATTTTAGTCAAGAGAAAACATACTGTTCTTGCAGCACTTGTGTTGCTTCTCGGATTAGCAGTTCTTGCAAACTGGTATTTTACAAAACCTGAAAATGCTCTGCCTACAGATAATGTCACAGATGTTGACTCAAGTAATGTAAGCGGTGCAAATCTCGGTGATGCTGTGTATGTGAATTCTGATTCTGAAAGTCTTGAATATTTTGCAGATGCAAGACTTGAGCGTGATGCATCTTATGATAAGGCTGTTGCAACTCTCAGAGAAATTATTGAAAGTGACAGCGTTGATTCCGATTCGAAAAAGTCTGCATCAGACAAAATGACAGATATGTCAGACAGAAAAATTGCTCAGTCAAATATCGAAAATCTTATACGTGCAAAAATTAAAAGTGATTGTGTAACTGTAATTAATGATGACAGTGTAGAGGTGATAGTGGATAATTCTGTCCTTTCAGAACAATCAGTTTTGCAGATAAAAGAAATTGTGATAGAAAATACTGAATTTTCAGCAGAAAAAATTTCAATTATTGGTGCAAAGTAGTTGTTTATTTTTATTTTTTATGTTAATATAATAAATAACAAGAACAGAAATTAATTCAGATTTCCGTTTAAGTATTTATTCATGATCATGCCTTCGGTTTCCGAGGGCTGATTGCCATATACGGAGGTAAGTGTGATGACAAGAAAAGAAGCAAGAGAACAGGCGTTTATTATGATTTTTGAAAAAGAATTCAATTCTGAATATACGCTTGACGAGATTATTGAAGCGGCAAAGGATGCTGAATTGTTTGAAGCTGACAGCTTTGCAGTTAATCTTGCGTCTAAGACTCTTGAAGATATGGACAAGCTTAATGAATTGATTTCATCAAATCTTAAAGGCGGTTGGAAGTTGAACAGAATTTCTAAAGTTTCACTTGCAATTCTTCGTCTTGCAGTTTGTGAAATGATCAATTTTTCAGATATTCCTGTGTCAGTTTCAATCAATGAAGCTGTAGACCTTGCAAAGACATATGCTGCCGATGAAGATTTTTCATTTGTAAACGGACTTCTTGCAAGCGTAAGCAGAAATCTTAAGGCAGATGAGTAATTACATAGGTGTTGATACCAGCAATTATACTTCATCCTGTGCTGTCTATGATTCCGCTAATGATGAAATGATTTCGATTAAAAAGCTGTTGCCTGTTGCTCATGGGCATCTTGGTCTGCGTCAGTCAGATGCAGTATTTCATCATACTAAAAATTTGCCGCCTTTGCTGTCTGAACTTTGTTTGCAGATAACTGGTGAAGTTGCAGCAGTCAGTGCGTCATATGCGCCCAGAGATGCTGAAGGTTCATATATGCCTTGTTTCTCTGTAGGAGAAGGATATGCATCTGTTTTATCATCTGCATACAGAGCAAAACTCTGTAGGTTTTCTCATCAGGCAGGGCATATTGCTGCTGCATTGTGGTCAACAGGTCAGACACAGCTTGTTGAACGTGAATTTATTGCATTTCACGTTTCAGGCGGAACAACAGATGTTTTATATGTCAGACCGGATGCTGATAATGTGTTCTCAATCGAAATGATCGGAAGTTCTCTCGACCTTAAAGCAGGACAGGCTGTTGACCGTGTTGGAGGTATGCTCAATCTCGGCTTCCCGTCAGGTTCTGCTCTTGATGACCTTGCAACAAAAAGTGAAAAAAGCTTCAAGGTAAAGCCTTTTTTCAAAGACGGATGCTGCAGTTTTTCGGGGGTTGAAAATAAATGTCGCAATATGGCAGACAGCGGTGAAGCTGCGTGTGATATTGCTAAATATTGTGTCGATTATATCTGCGAAGCAGTCAGACTTATGACAAAGTCTGCAATAGAAACAAAAGGCAAGCTCCCGCTTGTTTTTGCCGGTGGAGTTATGTCTAATTCAATTATAAACAAAACTCTTTCAGAGGAATTCGGTGCTTACTTTGCACCTGCAAAATTTTCATCAGACAATGCTGCAGGCACTGCATATTTAGGTTTTATCAAGGAGACAAGAAAATGGTAAATGATTCAGCTCTGACTGTATCACAACTGAATACCTATGTTAAAATGATGTTTGAATCAGACAACAGACTCAGCAGAATCTGTGTTGTCGGTGAAATTTCAAACTTTGTGAATCATTTCAAAACAGGTCATTGCTATTTTTCTCTCAAGGATGAGAAATCATCAATCAAAGCTGTTATGTTTGCTGCAAGTGTTAAAAATCTCAGATTCAGACCCGAAAACGGTATGAAAGTTTATATTACCGGCAGAGTTTCTGTTTTTGAGCGAGATGGAATTTATCAGATTTATGCAGAATCTATGGAGCCCGAAGGTGCAGGTTCATTGATGATTGCATTCGAACAGCTTAAAAAGAAACTATCTGCAGATGGTTTGTTTGATAGTAACAAAAAGATGCCTGTTCCCGGATATCCTGAAAAAATTGCAGTAATAACATCACCTGTAGGTGCTGCATTGCAGGATATTCTTAATGTTCTTTCAAGAAGATATCCTCTCGCTCATATTATTTTCTGTCCTGTTGCTGTGCAGGGAATCAACTGTGCAAAAGAAAACATCGAAGCTTTGAAAAAAATCAATGCTACAGGTTGTGCAGATGTGATTATTCTCGGCAGAGGTGGTGGATCTGTTGAAGATTTATGGGGATATAATGATGAACAGCTTGTAAGAGTTATAGCTGAATCAAAAATACCTGTTATTACGGGTATAGGTCATGAAACAGATTTTACATTATGTGATTATGCAGCAGATCTAAGAGCTCCCACTCCTTCTGCTGCTGCAGAGTTAGCTGTTCCCGATATTGATGAATTAAGAATGGTTATCGATTCGCTGATTTATGCTGCTGAGAATTCCGTTCTTGATTTTGTTGATCGGAATATCGAAAAACTCGATAATCTACAATACAGACTCTCTCTGAGAGATCCGGAGATGGTAATCAACAGACAGACAACAGAATTGCAGAATATAGACAAAAGACTTTCTGCAGTTGTTGAGAGTGTATATGATAAGAAGTCATATAAGCTCAATATGCTTAGTGAGAAGCTTATAATGCTGAATCCGCTTTATTTTATGCAAAAGGGGTATGTTCCCGTTTATGCTGATTCAAAAAGAATCAGAGCTGTATCTGAAATTTCGGGAAACGATGAACTTCTTATCAGATTTATTGACGGAAGTATTAAATGTGTGGTAAAAGAAACAATCTCGGAGTAAAATTATGAAAAATATGAATTTTGAAGAAGCTGTAAAAAAGCTTGAGGAGCTTGTTATCAGGCTTGAAAAAGAAGAAATGAGTCTTGAAGAAACAGTTGCATGTTACGATGAAGCAACAAAATTGTCCGGATATTGTTCTGCTTTGCTTGATAATGCAAAGCTAAAAATTGAGGAGCTTAAAGCTGCTAAGGAGAATGATTGATATGAATCAGATGCTTTCAGGTCATCTTGAGCTTGTAGAAAAAAATCTTATGAATTTTGTTCCCGTATGCGGAGCTTCATATTCATTGATTGAAGATGCTATGAAATATTCTCTTGAATCAGGCGGAAAAAGAGTCAGACCTATGCTTGTTCTTGAATTCTGCCGTATATGTGGGGGGGATATTGAAAAAGCTCTGCATTTTGCAGCTGCGGTTGAGTTTATTCATACATACTCTCTTATTCACGATGATCTTCCTTGCATGGATAATGATGATATGCGAAGAGGTAAGCCTGCTTCTCATATTAAATTTGGTGAAGCCAATGCTTTGCTCGCTGGTGATGCTCTTCTTACACACGCTTTCTCAGCACTTGCTACTGCTGATGTGAAAGCTGAAAATGTAGTTGATGCCGTAAAGGAATTATCAGCTTTTGCAGGTGCTAACGGTATGATAGGCGGTCAGATTATTGATCTTGAAGGTGAAAATAAAAATCTCCTCATTGATGATCTGTTCCTTATGGATAAATTAAAAACAGCAGCACTTATCACTTCTGCATGTGTACTCGGTTGTATTGCTGCTGATTGCTATGAAAATATTCCCGCAGCCAAGAAATTTGCAGAAAATCTCGGTATTGCTTTTCAGATTATTGATGATGTTCTTGATTTTCTTGAAGGTGAAGATAACAGTGATATAGTTTCAGGCAAATCTACGTATGTATCTTTGCTTGGTATTGACGAAGCAAGAATAAAAGCTGCACAATATACAGATGCAGCACTTGAAGCGCTCGATGAGTTAAACGGTGATACTTCTGTTCTGCGTGAATTTGCGACAGATTTATTAAAAAGAAAAGTCTGATTCGGTGAGATTAATGGATAATAAAACAGAGTTTCTTGAATCGATAAAGAAACCGTCCGACATAAAAAAAATACCTGATGATAAATTACCTGCTCTTGCAGATGAAATAAGAAAAACGCTTATTTCAACTGTTTCTGAAACGGGTGGTCATCTTGCGTCTAATCTCGGTGTTGTAGAGCTTACAATTGCTTTACACAAGGTTTTTAATTCGCCTCATGATAAAATTGTCTGGGACGTTGGTCATCAGGTTTACGTTCATAAATTACTTACAGGCAGATATGATAGAATTTCAACTCTGCGTCAGCCCGGAGGATTATCAGGATTTTCATCTCCTGATGAGAGTGAGCACGATATCTTTTTCAGCGGTCACAGCAGTACATCTCTTTCAGCCGCTTACGGTATTGCTCAGGCAAATAAAATAAAGGGTAACAAAAATTATTCAATTGCAGTTATCGGTGACGGTGCTTTTACCGGCGGTATGGTTTATGAAGCACTTAATAATGCCGGCAGAGAAAAATCAAGACTTATCGTTATACTTAACGATAATGATATGTCTATTTCAAAGAATGTAGGGTCATTTGCAAAGCATCTTGCTGTTATTAAAGCAAGACCATCATATTTCCGTATGAAAGCAAAAACTGAGCAGATTATCAATCACATTCCGCTTATAGGTGAAAAGCTTTCCGATGCAATCTTCAGATTCAAAACAGGTCTTAAAAGATTTTTTTATAAATCAAGTACAATGTTTGAAGATCTCGGATTCAGATATATGGGACCGATTGACGGTCATAATATTGAGGTTCTTACTGTCGCTCTTGAAGCTGCAAAATCTGCAAATCATCCTATTCTTTTGCATATCAAGACAACAAAAGGTAAAGGCTATGATTTTGCGGAGCTTGAACCGAGTGTATTTCACGGTATATCAAAGTTTGATGTTGACACCGGTGAGTTTCATTCCGCAGGAACTAATTTTTCAAATGAATTCGGAAGTCTTATGTGCAATTTTGCAGGCAATGACAGACGTGTGTGTGCTGTCACGGCGGCAATGTCTCTCGGTACGGGGCTTGAGAATTTTGAAAAGCAGTTTCCGTCAAGATTTTTTGATGTAGGTATAGCAGAAGAACATGCAGTTACTTTCTGTTCAGGGTTGTCAAAAGGCGGAATGCTTCCTGTTTTTGCTGTTTATTCAGCATTCTTGCAGAGAAGTTATGATCAGCTTGTACACGATGCTGCTTTGCAGAAGGTTAAAATGATTCTTGCAATTGACAGAGCAGGATTTGTAACAGGCGACGGTGAAACACATCACGGCATTCTTGATGTTCCGTTTCTTAATACAATTCCTGATATTACAGTATATTCGCCCACGCTTTACAGCGAAATGAGAAATGCTTTTGTCAAGGCGCTGTATCACGATGATGCTGTTGTGGCCGTAAGAATGTTCAAAGGATCAGAACCTTATCTTCCTGAAGATTTTGTTCCTTCTTATGAAACATTTGATGTTTATGGTGACGATGATGCGGATATTGCAATTGTAACATACGGCAGGCTTTTTGCAAATGTCGCTTCTGCGTCCAAAATGCTTCGTGAAAAAGGTGTTAATATAAAAGTTATCAAGCTTAACAGAATAAAGCCTATAGATGATGCTGCCGTATACAGTGCTCTCGGTTGTTCTCGTATTTTCTTTTATGAAGAGTCTGAAATGAGTGGCGGCACAGGTGAAATTTTCAATATGAAGCTTACTCAGAATAACTACAGCGGCAGATTTGATCTTATTGCGATAAACGATAAATTTGTGCATCATTCAACTGTTGAGCAATTGCTTGCAGAGTTTGGTTTTGATGTTGATTCTATTGTAAACCATATTAGCGGGGTGACAGGAATTGAGTGAGAAAATAAGACTTGATGCCCGTATTTTTGATCTTGGGCTTACTGAGAGCCGTGAAAAAGCAAAAGCATTTATTATGGCAGGTCAGGTTTATGTCAACGGTATGAAAGCAACAAAGGCAGGTATGACTGTTGCAGAAAAAGATGAAATAGAAGTAAGGGGAACAAGTGAATTCGTAAGCAGAGGCGGTCATAAGCTGAAAAAGGCGATGAATTCTTTTCCTATCTCCCTTCAGGATAAAATATGTATGGACGTAGGTGCGTCAACAGGCGGTTTTACCGATTGTATGCTTCAGAATGGTGCTAGTAAAGTTTATAGTGTTGATGTTGGCTACGGTCAGCTTGCATGGAAACTCAGAAGTGACAGCAGAGTAGTCAATCTTGAAAGAACAAACATCAGATATGTTACTGATGAACAGGTGCCGGATAAAATTAATTTTGCATCTGTAGACGTTTCTTTTATTTCTTTGTGTCTTGTTTTACCTGCAATATATCCTATTCTTGCTGATGACGGTGAATGCGTGTGTCTTATCAAACCTCAGTTTGAAGCAGGTAAAGAAAAGGTCGGTAAAAAAGGTGTTGTTCGTGACAGAAATGTTCATAGCGAAGTTATTGAGAAAATTTATAATTTTGCAATTGAAAAAGGATTCGATGTTGCAGGACTTGATTATTCACCTATAAAAGGTCCTGAAGGAAATATTGAATATCTCATCTATCTGAAAAAAGAATCAGAAGAAAACGCAACTGTGGATATTGATGCAGTTGTTAATGCATCTCACAGTGAACTCGATAAGTAAGGAGGCAATTATGAAAGTTGTAATAATGCCGAATCTTACAAGAAAATATGCATATGAAACAATGGTAAAACTTTGTGAATCATTGGATATACTTAATATTGATTATGCATTTCTTCCTGAGGATGATTCTGTGAATGAGTTCCCTGAAGGTAAAGTCATAACAGCGCAGGAGCTTCCCGTTAATGCAGATGTATTGATTACTATCGGTGGCGACGGAACAATGATACGTGCTGCTATGAGTGTGCTTGATTATGAAATACCTCTTCTTGGTATTAATGCAGGTAATCTTGCATATCTTATGGGACTTGAAGCCGATGAAATGATTCTTCTGAATAAACTGATATCTGAAGATTATAATGTTGAAGAACGACTTGTACTTCAGGTTGATGTATTTGATGAAAATGATAATCACGTGCTCACAGACTTCTGTATCAATGAAGTAGTTCTTGCGAGAGGAGCAGAAATTAAACTGACACAGTTTGATTTGTACTGTGATAACAGATTTATAAACAGATATAATGCAGATGGTCTTATTATCTCAACTCCGACAGGTTCAACAGCATACAACCTAGCTTCAGGCGGTCCGATTGTAGATCCTAGAGTTGATTGCATGATACTTTCTCCTATCTGCCCCCATTCTCTGGTTGAAAGAACGGTTATATTCAACAGTGATTCTGTGTTCAGAATTGAAAATCCTGATTGTTCAATTAAGTCTCTATTGTCATGTGACGGCAGAGACAGTATTGTTTTTGACAGAAATTATAAAGCTATTATTAAAAAGGCTGAAAAAAAAGTTAAGCTGATTCGTCTCAAAGACGACACCTTTATGGAAATACTGCATAAAAAAATGAAAACTAATAACAGGTGAGTGTAATATGAAAAAGGAACGTCATTCAAAGATTCTTGAGCTTATAGACAGATATGATATAAGCACTCAGGAAGAACTTCTTGAAAAATTGCTTGAATGCGGAGTTGAAGTTACTCAGGCAACTGTATCACGTGATATAAAAGAATTAAGACTTGTAAAGCATCCCGCTGCAAACGGTCAGTATAAATACTCATTGGCAAAAAGTACAGATGAAAAATATATGAAGTATTATGCTATTTTTTCAGAATCTGTAACATCAACTGATTATGCTCAGAATATTTGCCTTCTCAAGTGTCATCCAGGTACTGCGCAGGCTGCTTGTGCCGCAATAGACGCTCTCGGAATTTCTGAAGTGCTTGGCACAATTGCAGGTGATGATACAATTTTTATTCTTTGCAGAACTGAAAGAGCCGCGCAGAATACAAAACGTGAACTCGAAACTCTTCTTAAAAATAAGGATTGATTTATATGCTATCCAATTTGAAAATTGAAAATGTTGCTATTATTGAAAGTGCATCAATAGATTTTGCAGATAATTTCAACTGTATGACAGGTGAAACCGGTGCAGGTAAATCAATTGTTATTGATTCAATAAATGCAATTCTTGGTGAAAAAACATCAAGAGAACTGATTAGAACAGGTGAAAGCAAGGCAACTGTTTCTGCATTTTTTACTGATATTCCTGAAAAAACACAGAAATATCTTGAAGAAACAGGAATGCCTGTTGAAGATGATAATACTTTACTTATAAGCAGAGTGATGACAAAAGACGGTCGTAACAATTGTAGGGTTAACGGTGCAAGTGTTACGGTTTCTATGCTCAAATCAATAGGCCTCAGTCTTATTAATATTCACGGTCAGTCAGATAATCAGGAGCTTATGCGTCCTGAGGAGCATTATCAGTTTATTGATGCTGTGGCAGACAACAAATCTTTATTTGATGAATACACAGCTCAATATGAAGAGTATCTTGAGATAAAAGACAAGATAAAAAAGATTTCTGTTGATGATGCATTGAAAGCAAGACGTATTGATCTTTTGTCTTATCAGATTGATGAGCTAAGCAAGGCTCAGCTTCGTATTGGTGAAAAAGATGAACTTGTAGCAAGAAAAAAGCTTATAAACAATTCTCAGAAGCTTACAGAATCCCTTAATGCTGCATATTCTTCTCTCAGCGGAGCTGATGAATTCGGCGGAGCTGTTTCAATGCTGTTTGATGCCGCAAGAGCTCTGAGTGATGTTGCCGAATATCTTCCTGAAGTTTCATCAATGGCAGAGTCTGTAAATGATATGGCATATACTGCAGATGCTTATATTTCTGATATAGCCGGTTATATGGATAATACATCATTTGATGAACGAGAGCTTTATGATATAGAAGAAAGACTTGACCTTATTTACAGATTGTCTAAAAAATATGGTGAAACTGAAGAAGAAATGCTGAATTTCCTTGACAAAGCTCAAGAAGAATTGCATAATATAACATATTCTGATGAATTGATAGCTGAGCTTACAGAAAAACTCACTATTGCCAAAAGTAATACACATAAAAAAGCGCAGAATCTTTCAGAGTCGAGAAAGAAAGCAGCAAAAGTGTTTGCTGAACAGATTCAGGAAGAACTTGCATTTTTGGATATGCCGGAAACAAGATTTTCTGTCAACTTTGAAACCACAGATTTTACAGAAACCGGTATTGATAATATAGAATTTCTCATTTCTGCAAACCGTGGTGAAGAACCGAAGCCTTTGGCTAAAGTTGCTTCTGGCGGTGAATTGTCAAGAATAATGCTTGCAATCAAAAGTGTTTTTGCAGATAAGGATGATACTGATACATTGATTTTTGACGAAATTGATGCAGGTGTCAGCGGCAGAGCGGCAGGTAAAATTGCGATAAAGCTCAATAATGTTTCAAAAAACAGACAGGTTATCTGTATAACACATTTGCCGTCTATCTGTGCATTTGCAGATCATCATATGCTTATTTCAAAAGCGGTAAAAGGTGAAAAAACATATACTTCAGTTACTCCTCTTGACGAAAACGGCAAAATTGCAGAAATTGCACGTATTATCGGTGGTAATGAAAAAGACCCCATTCATCTTGAATCAGCAAAACAGCTGTTGAATGAGGCAAAAATATATAAGTGAGGTAATTAATATGAAAATCGGTGTTTGTGGCGGTTTTGACAGAATTGAAATTGCTGCTGAGTGCGGATTTGATTACATAGAAGCTAATTTTTCTTCTCTTACCCGCAGCAATGATGAAGATTATTATAAGTTTAACAAAAAACTTGCAGATTGCAGAATAGCCTGCGAGGCTGCCAATTGCTTTTTACCCGGTGAACTGAAAATCACAGGTAACAATATTGACTATAAAGCCCTTGAAGAGTATCTCAAAAAAGGTTATGCAAGAGCAGAAGAAACTGGAATCAAAGTTGTTGTTATGGGCTCAGGCGGAGCAAGACATATTCCTGAAGGATGGGCATATAAAGACGCTGTTAATCAGATTATTTATTTTGTAAGAAATCTTGCAGCACCTATTGCAGCAGCGCATAATATTGAATTTGTTTTTGAACCTCTTTGTAAAGCAGAATCAAATATTATCAACACAATAAAAGAAGGTGCAATGCTTGCATCTGCTATAGATTTACCCAATGTTGGCACACTCGGTGATATCTATCATATGTATGTTGAAGGAGATACATATGAAGACATTAAAGAGTTAAAAGGTGTGTTCAGACACGCACATATTTCAAATCCTGTGTCAGGTAATCCTGATATGAAGCGCATTTTTATGAAAAATGCAGATGAATTTGATTATAAAGGATTTTTTGATGCATTGAAAGTTGTTGGTTGTCAGCGTGTTTCAATTGAAGCAAGTACTGATGATTTTGCTACAGATGTACGCAATGCAGTTAAAATAATGAATATGTATAAATAATTTCGGAGGATATAAGAAATGAAAATTTATGACGAACTTGTTGCAAGAGGACTTATTGCACAGGTTACAGATGAGGATGAGATCAAAGATCTCGTAAATAACGGTAAAGCTGTATTTTATATCGGTTTTGACCCCACTGCTGATAGCCTTCATGTAGGTCACTTTATGGCTCTTTGCCTTATGAAGAGACTTCAGATGGCAGGCAACAGACCTATTGCTCTTATCGGTGGCGGTACAGCAATGATTGGTGACCCTTCAGGCAGAACTGATATGCGTCAGGTAATGACAAGAGAAACAATTCAGCATAACTGTGATTGCTTCAAGAAGCAGATGGAACGCTTTATTGAGTTCGGTGAAGGTAAAGCTCAGATGGTTAACAATGCTGACTGGCTTATGAACCTTAACTATATTGATGTTCTTCGTGAAGTTGGTGCTTGTTTCTCTGTTAACAATATGCTTCGTGCTGAATGCTACAAGCAGAGAATGGAAAAGGGTCTTTCATTCCTTGAATTCAACTATATGATTATGCAGAGCTATGACTTCTATCACCTTTATCAGAACTACGGCTGCAATATGCAGTTCGGTGGTGATGACCAGTGGTCAAATATGCTTGGCGGTACAGAACTTATCAGAAAGAAGCTCGGCAAAGATGCTTTTGCAATGACTATTACTCTTCTTCTTAACTCAGAAGGTAAGAAGATGGGTAAAACAGCAAAGGGAGCCGTATGGCTTGATCCCAATAAGACATCTCCTTATGATTTCTATCAGTACTGGAGAAATGTAGACGACGGTGATGTTCTCAAGTGTATCCGTATGCTTACATTCCTTCCTCTTGAAGAGATTGATAAGATGGATTCATGGCAGGGTAGTGAGCTTAACAAAGCAAAGGAAATCCTCGCTTATGAGCTTACAAAGCTTGTTCACGGTGAAGAAGAAGCAACAAAAGCTCAGGAAACAGCAAAATCTCTCTTTGGTGCAAAGACAAATGTTGATACTATGCCTACATTTGAACTTTCTGCTGAAGATTTCGTTGATGATGCAATCGCTGTAAACGAAGTGCTTGTAAAGGCAGGTATTGCAAAGTCAAAGGGTGAAGGCAGACGTCTTATTGAACAGGGCGGTGTTTCTGTTGATGATGTTAAACCTGATTCTCCCGTTGCAACAATTGTTAAGTCTGAATTCGATAAGGGCTATGTAGTTCTTAAAAAGGGTAAGAAGATTTTCATAAAAGTTGTAATCAAATAATAATTTCAGCCTATGAGAAAAACTCATAGGCTGTTTTTTTAGATTATTTCTTTTTGTTTCATATAATCAATGATTATGTCTGCACATTTTTCATATGAAAGAGTTGATGTGTTAAGACAAATATCATAATTTGCCATATCATCTCTGTTATTGCCGGTGAAATAGTTGTAGTGATTTGTTCTCTTTTTATCAACTTTATCAATTCTGCTTTCAGCTTCTTTTGCAGAAATTGAAAGTCTCTCAGCTTCTGTTTTTATTCTGTCAGCTTTGTCGGCATATATAAATACTCTTATAGGTTTTTTATCTTTGAGAACAAAATCAGCACATCTGCCGATAACAATATAGCTTTCTTTATCTGCAAGTTCACGAAGGACTTTTGCCTGGTAGTTAAAAAGATTTTCCTGAGAAGTAAAGTCGCTGCTTGTTGGCGGAATCAATTTGCCGTCATATATGTATTTTGTGAATTTGAAAATAGGGTTGGATTGTAATTCTTCATCAGAACGTGCAAAAAGGTCAATACTTATTCCACTGTCTTCAGATGCAAGCTGGAGAATATCCTGCCCGTAGAGCTTGATGTTAAGCTTTTTTTCAAGAACTTCGCCAACATAGCTGCCTCCACTGCCGCATGTTCTTGCAATAGTTATAACATAATTGTTCATATAAACACACTCCGTTTGTATATGTTCAATTTCATTATAGCAATATTGATATCATTTTGCAATAGGGAAGCATATTTTTGTTTAAAACATGAAAAAACAACCGCCTTTAGAGGCGGTTGAGAATTACTGTTGCTGTCCTAAAAGTGAAGACATCATTGATTTTTTCTTTTTAGCTTTCTTGGGCTTGTATTTGGGGGGATTTTCAAGTCTCATTCTAGAAGATTTTGAAGTTTTGAGAATTTTGCTTACTCTGATGAAAGGTTCGATAAGTGCATCACTTGCATTATCAAGAATAAGCTGATGCATATCATTATCAAGATCATAAGATGCAAGCATTGTTACAACAATAACATCCTGAACTTCATTTGAACCGTCATCGAAAATCTCGTTTATGATTGAGAAAAGCTTCTTTATTTTCTGTGGATTTCTTTCTTTGAGTGTCTGATAAATTCTGGGATTTACAACCTTTTCAAAGAATTCTTCGCAAAGGAATTCACCGTATGTTTCAACATTTTCCTTGTAAAGATCTTTGATTTCAGGATAAATAGTTGCAAGTCTGATTGCAAGTGTTGTTGCATCGTAAAGAAGACTACCGTTTTTAACAGCTGAACGAGAAACAGTCGCCTGAGCTTTGACATTCTGCTGTCTTTTTGCAATCTGCTTGGGCGTAAAAGATTCGTGAAGTGATTCGTTGATTTCGTTTGCAACAGATTTTACATCTCTTTCCTCATATTCATCAAGGATAAGAAGATAGCTTGCTGAGAGTGAGTAATCACTATCATCTGTTGATGTTGCGTCAGCTGCCGCAGTAAGCAATCTGATTTTATTCTCGTTGAAAAGAACTCTGATTTTTCCCTTTTCGCCTGAAAATGCTAAATAGCTGGAATTATCTCTTGTGAAAACAGGTGTTTCACCTTTTTCGATATTCTCAGGCATTTCAACTTTGAAACCAAGGCTTTCAGCTTCCTTTTTGATATCTGCATAAAGCATATCAAATACGTTTTTAATTTCGAGCATTATTTTCTTCCTTTCGGTAATTAACCGTTAAGAGCGGCAAAGTTTGATTTATTTGATTTGTAAAGGTTTTTGAATACTTCAAACTGTTTGTCATAAACAGATTTGTTTTTAAGCTGAGGTTGATATGTTTTCACAACAGGAATAAGTTTTTTTGCTTCCTTTACACCATTGATCATACCAAGACCGCAAGCTACAATAACAGCAGCACCGACAGCACCTACATTCTGAGGATTATCTACAGTTTCAATTGTCTTGCCGGTTACATCAGCGAGAATCTGACATGTAACAGGGGAGAGTGCTCCGCCACCAACAAAACGTACTTTCTCAGATGTGCTGATTTTCTTTTCCTGTACTTCAATAAACCAGCGGAGGTGCATACAAACGCCTTCAATTACTGCACGAAGCATGTCCGATTTACCTGTTTCAAGACTGAGATTGAAGAAGGATCCTCTTGCGTTGGGATCTTCAAACGGACATCTGTTACCGTGAAGCCAGGGAGTGAATATAACTCCGTTTGCACCTGCGGGAACAGAATTAATTACTTCGGACATATAATCATAAAGACTTGTGTATTCAGCTTCATATGAATTGACAACATCTTCTTTTTTGAGATAGATGCCTACTTCGTCAAGGCAAAGATGATCTTTTGCCCATTCAAGACATTTACCTGCAGTTTCAAGTTCTGCAAAGTATGTATATTTGGTGGGATCTGCACCGACAATAGCTGCAATCATAGCTGATGCATCTACAATGCTCTTGTCAACTACTGTACCTACCCAACCTGATGTGCCTGAATAAATATGTGTATCACCGAGATCAACAGAACCTGCACCGACACCGATGAGGGAAGCATCTCCGCCACCACCAAAAACAGCAATTCCGGGAACAAGGTGAAGTTCTTCGGCAGCTTTTTCTGTAAGTTCTCCTATTTTCTCTGTACATTCTTTGATGTCTGCCATATGCTCATATTTAACACCGAGCATATCTGTCATTTCTTTACTCCAGCATTTTTTGTTGTTTCTGATGTCATAAAGAAGTGTTGCGAATGCGGAGTCTCTTGTCATGCAGAATTCGCCTGTCATTCTTGCTATGAGATATTCTTTTACATCGAGCCATTTGTGTACCTTTTTGAAGTTTTCAGGTTCATGTGCTTCAACCCATTTGTACTTCCATACAGGGTCTTTGACAGAAGCTGCAACTGCACCGGTAATCTGAAGTGATTTGAGGAGTTTCGGAATATTTGCACCTGCTATCTGAGGACCATGAGCGATACCTTTTTTGAGTTCAGCTTTTGCTCTCTGATCCATATAGCTCATCGCTCTTCTGACATAATTTGCATCTTTATCTACAAGAACAAGTCCCTGCATTTGTGAACAGAATGAGATACCGTTGATTTTATCTGCTGTAATGCCTGATTTTGAGAGAGCATCTGCTGTTGTGTCAGCCATTGCACTCCACCATTCATCAGGATTTTGTTCTGCGCCGCCGTCAGGAAAAACATAAAGTTCATATCCTTTTGATGCACCGCCGAGAAGTTTTATTACATCAGAAATTTCAAATACGCAGGTTTTTACACCTGTTGTGCCTATGTCATAAGTAATAGCATATTTCTTTTCCATAAAAATTCCTCCGTCTCAGAATGTTCGTCTTCCTTCAATTGCTCTTGATAATGTAATTTCATCGGCATATTGAATGTCAGTGCCTACGGGAAGTCCGAATGCAATTCGTGAAATTTTAATATTAAAAGGTTTAATAAGCTTTGACAAATACATTGCTGTTGCTTCGCCTTCGATATCAGAATCCGTTGCAATGATAATTTCTTTTACTTCATCAGTTCTTAATCTGTTTAGTAATTCTTTTATTGTCAGTTGTTCGGGACCGATACCGTCAAGAGGTGAGATAGCACCGTGTAAAACATGATACACACCGTTGAATTCCTTTGTCTTTTCAATTGCAATAAGACTTTGTGAATCTTCAACTATGCATATAATGGAGTGGTCTCTTTTGTCATTCTTACAGATGGGGCAAAGCTCATCTTCAGTAAGATTTGCACACATAGAGCATTTGTGGATTTTTTTGCATGCGTCGTTGATGGCATCTGCAATCTGAGCTGATTCATTTTCAGGAAGACCGAGAATGTAAAAAGCAATTCGCTGAGCTGTTTTTCTTCCTATACCGGGCATACGTTCAAATTGCTCTATGAGTTTCTGAAGTGGGGCTGCATTGTATTGCATATCAGAATAAACCACCCATGCCGGGGATGTTGAGACCGCCTGTAAGTTTACCCATAGCTGATTCCATTGTTTCATCAGCTTTTCTCATTGCTTCGTTGAGAGCTGCGAGTAAAAGGTCTTCAAGCATATCTATATCTTCGGGATCAACAACTTCAGGCTGCATTTTGATTGCTTTTACTTCATGCTTGCCGCTTACTGTAACTTCAACAGCACCGCCGCCTGCAGAAGCTGTGAATTCTGATTCTTCAACAGCTGCCTGTGTTTTTGCCATTTCTTCCTGCATTTTCTGAAGGCGTGCCATCATATTGCCGCCCTGGTTTGCGTTGGGGATTCTTGCTTTCATTTGTAATTCCTCCGTGAATTTATCCTAATCTTACGGTCATATCCTGCTGACCGCTCAAATTTCTAACTACTGTAGTCAATACATCTTTTACCATGGGGAAAATCATAGGTAAAACATTTTTGTATCCGTAAATGATTAGATTGTTGCCGTTGATTTCAATATTTGTGCCGATCAGATGGCCTATAAGTGGCGGACATTTATTTTCCGCTTCAATTATACAGTTCATCCATAACTTGCTTGTATTGGCAACTGTATTTGACTTAGGCTTTGAGGGAGCTTCATCAAACACGGGTGCAGATTCTTCAACAGACAGTAATTCGTCAAACATAGGTTCATCTGCTATGAATTCCGCAGGTGCTTCATCAAATAACGGTATTGATGAAACAGATGGTTCTTCGTCAAAATGCGGTTGTGATGATTCAGGCGGAACTTCATCAAAATAAGGCATATCATAAACGGGTTCACCGTCATAAGGTGCTGTTTCAGGTAACGGTATTTCATCAAAATCATCATATTCTGCACTGTCATCATCAAATACAAGCCCTGAAAGAATATCTTCTGTTGAAGGATTTTTTTGTTCAGCAATAGGATCTTCTTTTTTGACTGATTTTTGTGTATTGATAACTGCTGAAGTATTTACTGCTATGTTACCGTTTTCAATTGCACTGAGTTTTTGCTCAAGTTTAGCAATTCTTGCATAAAGTGCGGTAATATCTGTTGAAACTTCCGGGGAACATATCTTTATGATTGCCATTTCTGTTTCAACACGTCTGTTCTGTGTTACTTTAATAGATGCAATCGTTGCTGAGAGAATATTCATTATGCTGAGAATTTCTTCAATTGAGAAAAGCTCTGAAATGTTTTTCAGTTCTTCAAGTTCTTCATTCGTTGATACGAGAATATTTTCAGGATTGTTTACTGATTTGATTACCAGCAGACTTCTGAAATGGTTTGTAAGCTCTGTGCATAGTCTTTCTGTGTCACATGATGAATTGTGAAGTTCATCAATGATTGAAAGTGCTTTTGATGTATCTTTGTTTTTGAATGCATATGACAGAGCAAACAAATAATCCTTGCTCATGATCCCTGCTGCATCTGATACAACTTTTTCATCAACATTTTCAGATATGCTGAGACATCTGTCAAAAATTGAAAGAGCATCACGCATACCGCCATCTGCAATTCTTGCAATAAGTGTTGCAGCTGTGTTGTCTATTGATACATTTTCCTGAGATGCAACATATTTAAGCCTGTCCACAATAGAATCGACTGAAATACGTCTGAAGTCAAATCTTTGACAACGTGAAAGTATTGTAGAAGGCAACTTCTGAACTTCTGTTGTTGCAAGAATGAATACAATGTGTTCTGGTGGCTCTTCAAGAGTTTTGAGCAAGGCGTTGAATGCTTCAATAGTGAGCATATGTACTTCGTCAATTATATAAACTCTGAATTTCGCCTGAGCGGGAGTGAATGCTGATTCTTCACGCAATGCACGGATGTCGTCAATACCTCTGTTGCTTGCAGCGTCTATTTCAACAACATCAAGAACTGAACCTTCGTCAATACCTTTGCATATTTCACATTTATTACAGGGGTTTCCGTTTACGGGATTGAGACAGTTTATTGCTTTTGAAAGAATTTTTGCACATGAAGTTTTGCCCGTGCCTCGTGATCCTGTAAAAAGGTAGGCATGAGCAAGTCTGTTTTCTTTAACTTCATTCATTAAAGTATCAGTTATGTGCGGCTGACCTGAAACATCTTCAAAAGTCTGAGGACGCCATTTTCTGTATAAAACCCTATACAATATACATAACTCCCGTCGCTGAGAATTTTTCGGTATAATATAAAAAGTCCATCCTCTGTCACACGGCGTGCAGGCGAACTGTATCGCACGGGCAGACCGTTTAATGCTGCTCGGTTCCCCGCCTGACATGGTTCACAGCGCTCCGTCGCACAGGACCAACACGCCGCATGACAGAAGTTGGACTTCTATTTCTTAGGTATTATAATATATTTTTTTAACAAAATCAATAGTTATTTGAAAAAAAATATAATATGTACCTCCGTTATGGAGGGATCAGCAGTTTTTATTGTTCTTGTTATTTTTGTTTTCTTCTTTTTTGTTTTGATTGTTTTTGCAATCATTTGTGTTTTTATTCTGATTGTTGTTTTTTTCATTCTTATAATTTTCATTATTTTTCTGCATATGAATCGCTACCTTTCTTTTTGTGTTACTATTATTAGTAATATTAGTGTTTGTATGTATTCTGTTTTAATTAAATTTATAAAATATATTTTTTCTATTGTTTTTTTTTGAGCATTGTGCTAATATTGAGTGTATCAAAAAAAGAAAAGGTGATTAAATGAGTAAACTCAATGAATCCAAGATGCTGCATAAGCTTTTTGGAACAACACCGGGCAAAGGTGTTCAGCCTAAAGAAGCTTTTGCGTACAGTGTGGCAGGTTTTGGACAGAACTTTATCTGTACAATCATCGGTTCATACATAACCGTATTTATGACAGACGCGCTTCTCTTTGGTGCAGATGGCGTTAAAGTCGGTGGAATGGACGGTGCAATTGCTGTTGCAATTCTTATGCTTGCAGCCCGTGTTTTCGATGCGTTCAATGATCCCATAATGGGTTCTGTTGTTGACAGAACACGTACAAAATGGGGTAAATGCAGACCCTATCTCAAATGGATGGCAATTCCTATAGGTATTATGACAATACTTTGCTTCCTTCCTGTTTATGATGCTCAGAGCATTTATGAAGGTTTGACCACTACAAAAGTATTTATAATCATTGCTATTATTTATGTCGTCTGGAGTGTTGCTTATACAATTGCAGACGTTCCTTATTGGGGACTTTCTACATGTCTCACAAATGATACTGAAACAAGGGGTAATATTCTTACTGTAGCACGTATGTTCTGTACTGTAGGTGCAGGTATTGTTACAGTTTTCATTCCAATGATAACAGGTGCTGTGACAGATAAGTTCAAGTATCATGATACAGCAGAAGACCTTGCGCTTATCGCAAAGGATAAGGCTGAAGCAATAGCAAATATGGTTGCTAACCAGGGTGTTAGTGCAAACGATGCTGCAAAGACATTTGTAAATACTGTTAAAGTAGGTATGGAAACTGCAAATGCGGATACTCTTAAGTGGGTGTACTTTATCAGTGCTGTTGTTCTTGTTGTTCTTGCTATTCCTATGTTCTTCTATGGTTTTAATAATACAGAAGAACGCTTTACATCTGAAGAAGAAGCTCCCTCACTCGGTCACAACCTTAAGCTTCTCTTCAAGAATAAGGAACTTCTCCTTATCGTTCTTTCAGGTGTTCTCGGTGGTGCAAGAATGGTTTACTCATATACCGGTGGTCTTTACTTTGCAAAGTATATTCTTCAGAATGAAGGTCTTTATGGTGTAATTACTCTTCTTGTTGTTCCGGGCGGTCTGGTTGCTTCTGTTCTTGTTCCTTGGATGTCTAAGAAGTTTACAAAGAAATGGTCATATATTGCCGTTCATATTTTCGGTGGTATAGTAATGACTATTATGTATTTTGTAGGTTATAAGGAAACATGGCAGATGATTGTCTGTGCGATCGGTCTCATTCTTCTTGGTATTCCTCAGGGTGTTAACAACATTATCACATATGCAATGATCGGTGATACTGTTGATTACCTTGAGTGGAAAACAGGTGAAAGAGGTGAAGGTATCTGTTTTGCAATGCAGACACTTATCAACAAGATTGGTATGGCTGTAGGTGCATTCATCGGTGTTCTTTCAATGAGCATTGCAGGTATCAATGCGAGAACATATGAAGTTCAGGATCCTCAGGCACTCTGGAATGTTCTTATTATTTCTGGTGTTGTAAGTATGTTTGCTTGCGCTGTTCCTATGTTCTTCTATACAATCACAGAAAAGAAACAGAAGGAAATGGTTGATGAAATCGCTGCAAGAAAGCTTGCTGCTAAATCTACTGATTCTGCTGAATAAAAATTTAATAAAAATTTATGCCGACACTTTTGTGCCGGCATTTTTTATGTATTGTTTATTGTGATTTTATATGCAATTTCCTGAAGTTCTTCAATACTTTCGATTCCTGATAGCTGTCTTCTGTATTCAGCGGAACCTCTGAGGCCTTTTGTATACCAGAGTGCGTGTTTGCGTGCTTCACGGATTCCTATTTTTGTACCTCTTTCTTCACAGATATTGCTGATATGTTTTAGCATAATAATCATTCTCTGTGCAACAGGAGGCTCCGGAATTATTCTTTCATCCTTCATATATGCAGAAATCTGCTGAAATAACCAGGGCTTACCGAGTGCACCTCTGCCTATCATTACAAGATCACAGCCTGTTTCTTCATACATTTTAGCAGCAGAATAAATGTCGTCAATGTCGCCGTTGCCGATAACAGGAATTGATACAGCTTTTTTTACTTCTCTTATCAAATCTATATTTACCGGGGGAGCATACATCTGCTCTTTTGTCCTGCCGTGAATTGTAATTGCAGAAGAACCGTTTTGTTCTGCAATTTTTGCCATTTCAACGCAATTGATTGAATCGTTATCCCAGCCTGTTCTGATTTTTACTGTCACGGGAAGTGATGTTGCTTTGCATACTGAATTAATGATTCTGCCTGCAAGTTCAGGATTCTGCATAAGTCTGCTTCCTGCGCCGCCTTTGATGATTTTCGGAGCAGGGCATCCCATATTGATATCGATAATATCGGGATTCATTGATTCTGCAGATTTTGCAGCTATTGCCATTGTTTCAGGTTCATTGCCGAAAATCTGAATTGCAGCAGGATGTTCTTTTTCTGAAATCAACATCAGTTCTTCTGACTTTTTGTCACCCATTGAGACACCTTTTGCGCTAACCATTTCGCTGACAGTATAAGCAGCACCAAAATCTTTGCATAATTCTCTGAATGTTTTATCCGCAACCCCTGCCATTGGAGCTAATGCGGCAGTTCTTTCTATTTCAATGTTTCCGATTTTCATAATAATTGTCCCTTAAATTTTTTTTATATTTTAACATATTTTTTTCTGTTTTGCATTACTTTTTTCAAAAAATATGTTATACTACAATAAAATAGCTTATTATGTGTATTTTGAAAGGCTGATATAATTTGAAATTACTTGTTCTCGACGGTAACAGCATTGTAAACAGAGCTTTTTACGGAATAAAAACTCTTTCCACTAAAGACGGACAGTTTACAAACGGTATCTTTGGCTTTATGAATATCCTTTTTTCATTGAGAGAGAATTATAATCCTGATGCAGTTGCAATTGCATTTGATGTTCATGCTCCTACCTTCAGACATAAGATGTATACAGAATATAAAGGTAACAGAAAGGGAATGCCTGATGAGCTTGCACAGCAGATGCCTGTACTTAAAGACCTTTTAAGATCGCTCGGTTATAAGCTTATAGAGTGCCCCGGGTGGGAAGCTGATGATATTATCGGTACTCTTGCAAAAAATTGTAACGACGGTGATTTTTGTTATATTGCAACCGGTGACAGAGATTCTCTTCAGCTTGTTAATAAAAAGGTAAATGTTTTGCTTGCGTCACCTAAAGGCGGCAAAACTGAAACTGTTGTTTATGATATTGATAAAATTATTGAAGATAAAGGTGTCGATCCTATTAAGCTTATTGAAGTAAAAGCTCTTATGGGAGATACATCTGACAATATACCCGGCGTTCAGGGAATCGGTGAGAAAACCGCTACAGATCTTATCAGAAAATATGATTCAATCGATTATATTTATGATAATTTTGATTCACTTCAACTTACCCCTTCTGTGAGAACAAAACTTGAAAACGGAAAAGATTCTGCATTCCTCAGCAGAAAGCTCGGGACAATCAGTACGGAAGCACCTATTGAGCTTGATTATAATGCTTATGTTCCTGGAAAAACAGATGAATCACTTGCAAAATCAATTCTTACAAAGCTTGAAATGCAGAAGTTTATTGATAAGCTCGGTCTTCGTAATGTTGTTATTACTGATGTTGATACAACAGATGTCAAAGCTGAATTTGCAGAAATGGCAGTTGAAGATATAATAACTTCTGTTAAATCAGAAAAGAAAATTTATTTTGTTTGTGATGAAAATTTTGATAATGCTTACATTAATTTTGGCACTAAAATCACATCGGTCAAGTTTTGTGAATTGATTGAAATTCTTTCAGATGACTGTATAGAGAAATTTACAACAGATTGTAAATCATTGTTCTCATATTGCATTAAGAATAAGATAAGCGTCAGAAATATAGTTTTTGATATTCTTCTTGCAGGTTATCTCCTTAATCCCAATGCTTCAGATTATTCTGTTTCTGTATTGGCAGACAGTTATAAAGTGTCTGTTCTTACTGAGTCTGAAAGCCAGATTATCCGTGAGTGTGCAATGCTCAGAGAATTAACAGAAAAACTTGCTGCTGCAATAAAAGAAAACAATGAAGAAAGTCTTTTGAGTGATATTGAAATTCCTCTTTCTGAAGTTCTTGCAGCAATGGAGATTGACGGTTTTAAGGTTGATTTCAGCGGTATATATGAATACGGTAAAATGCTTGAAGTAAGAATCAATAATCTTGTAACAGAGATTTATGGCTATTGTGGAGAAGAATTCAATCTTAATTCACCTAAACAATTAGGTATTATTCTTTTTGAAAAACTACAGTTACCCGTAAAAAAGAAAACAAAGACAGGTTATTCAACCAATGCGGAAGTCCTTGAAAGTCTTTATGACGAACATCCTATAATTCCTGCAATACTTGAATACAGAACCATTCAGAAGCTTAAATCAACTTACTGTGACGGTTTGATGAAAGTTGTTGCTTCAGACGGTAGAATTCATTCAACTTTCCAGCAGACAGAAACCAGAACAGGCAGATTGTCATCAACAGAACCTAATCTGCAAAATATTCCTGTAAGGCAGGAACTTGGCAGGGAACTCAGAAAATTCTTTACTTGTGATGACGGTAATGTTTTGATTGATGCTGACTATTCACAAATTGAACTTCGAGTTCTTGCAGATATCGCTGATGATGAAAATATGATATCTGCATTTAACAACGGCGATGATATACATTCAATAACTGCCTCTCAGGTCTTTAATCTTCCTCTTTCGATGATTACACCTGTTATGCGTAGCAGAGCAAAAGCTGTTAATTTCGGAATTGTTTACGGTATAGGTGCTTTTTCTTTGAGTAAAGACATCAAAGTTGCTGTTTATGAAGCGAAACAGTATATCGAGAATTATCTCAATCATTATTCAGGAGTCAACAGGTATATGGAAGATGTTGTCATAAAAGCAAAAGAAGACGGTTTTGTCACAACTTTATTCAACAGACGCAGATATCTTCCTGAACTTTCCGCTTCAAACGCAATACAGCGTTCTTTTGGTGAAAGAGTTGCCCGTAATATGCCTATTCAGGGAACTGCTGCTGATATTATCAAAATCGCTATGGTCAAGGTGTTCAACAGGCTTCGTACTGAAAATATGAAATCAAGACTTATAATGCAGGTTCATGATGAACTTATTATTGAAGCCCCTGAAAATGAAGCAGACAGAGCAATGCAGATTCTTAAAGAAGAAATGGAAAATGCTGTTAATATGAAAGTAAAACTTTCTGTTGATGCAAATATCGGTAAGACTTGGTATGAAGCAAAGGAGTAGTATTTTATGAATATTCTTTTTGTTTGTATGGGAAATACCTGCAGAAGTCCGATGGCAGAGCATATCTTCAGGAAAAAAGCTGCTCATTTTAAGGGATATTTTAATGTTAACAGTTTCGGTTTTGCTGCAGTTGACGGAACTCCTGCGAGTGAAAATGCAGTTATTGCAATGCAGAACAGAGGTATTGATATTTCATCGCACAAGTCATATAAAATTTCTGCAAACATAATTGCATCTGCTGACTACATTTTCTGTATGTCAGAATATATTTATTCAATTGTGGTTGTTGCTGCTCCTGAAAAGACATTTTTGTTCGGTGGAGGGATAGAAGACCCTTATGGCGGTAGCGTTGAAGATTATGAACGCTGCGCAGATATTATTGCTGATGAAATTGATAAACTTTTAGCTTCTGATATGTTTTTTGAAACAAGACTTATGGAGTATAAAGATATCAGTGCAATTTCCGATATTGAACAAAGCATTTTTTCTGATCCTTGGAGTGAAAATTCTTTTTATGCACATATTTCATTGGAATATTCAAGAAGCTTTGTTACAACATTTCTCGGAAAACCTGTCGGCTATATTTGTTGTGAATATCTTATTCAAGAAATGAATCTTCTAAAAATTGCTGTTGATAATAAAATGCGCAAAAGAGGAATTGCAGAACGACTCATGACATTGATGTGTGATATTTGTTCATATCTTGATGTTATTACAATTTTTCTTGAAGTCAGGGTTTCAAACAATCCTGCTCAGAGTCTGTATAAAAAATTCGGATTTAGAAATGAAGGTATCAGAAAGGGGTATTATTCCAAACCTACCGAAGATGCCTGTGTAATGACTAAATATTTTGTAAGTGAGGAATTGCTTAATGAAAATTCTTGCTATTGAATCATCTTGTGATGAAACGGCTGCTGCAGTTGTTGAAGACGGCAGAAAAGTTCTTTCCAATGTTATTTCATCGCAGGTTGAAGAACATAAAATTTATGGCGGTGTTGTACCTGAAATAGCATCAAGAAGACATTCTGAAAATATTTCTGATGTTGTAAATAAGGCACTTGCTGATGCTGATTGCAACTTTGAATCAATTGATGCAATTGCAGTTACATATGCACCCGGACTTATAGGTGCACTTCTTGTTGGTGTGAATTATGCAAAGGGACTTTCTTTTGCAACGGGAAAACCTCTTATACCTGTTCATCATCTTCGATCACATATTGCCGCTAACTATATAACGCATTGCAAACTTGAACCTCCTTTTCTTTCTTTGGTTGTTTCAGGCGGACATAGCCACATTATAAATGTAAAGAGCTACACTGACTTTGAAATTATCGGCAGAACACGTGATGATGCGGCAGGAGAGTGTCTTGATAAAGCCGCAAGAGCTATGGGGGTGCCTTATCCCGGCGGCGCAAATCTTGATAAAATCGCTAAAGACGGTAATTCTGATGCATATAAATTTCCTCATCCGAGAATTGACGGTTCTCCTCTTGATTTCAGTTTCTCAGGACTTAAAACATCTGTAATCAATATTATTCACAACGCTTCTCAGAAAGGTGAAGATGTCAATGTGAAAGATATCGGTGCATCATATATCAAAGCTGTCGTAGATTGTCTTACAGAAAATCTTATGAAAGCAGTTGAAATTACAGGGCAGAAAAAGATTGTTGTTGCAGGCGGTGTTTCTGCAAATTCTGTTTTAAGAAGAGAGCTTGATGCAATATGTGATAAGAATATGCTTGATCTTTATATGCCCGAATTATCTTACTGCGGAGATAATGCAGTAATGGTCGGTTCTCAGGCGTTTTATGAATTCAATGCAGGGCATATTGCCAAAGAAAATCTTAATGCAATTGCCTCTTTAGGTATTGACAAAAATCCTGAATGATGATATTATATTAACGATTTTGATATTTTTTTAACATTACAAAAATGATGTATAAAATTTGTTGAAATTGCAAAAAATAATTTGTAAATTAATCCAAAAAGGAGAAATAATAATGGAGCTTACAACAAACAAATCCATTCTTGAATGGATCAAAGAAAAAGCAGAACTTGTAAACCCCGACAAAATCGTTTGGATCGACGGTTCAAAAGAACAGATTGATGCACTTCGTGCAGAAGCTTGTGCAACAGGCGAAATCATCAAGCTCAATGATGAACTTCTTCCCGAATGCTATCTTCACAGAACAAAGCCCAATGACGTTGCTCGTGTAGAAGACAGAACTCTTATCTGTACTCCCACAGAAGAAGAAGCTGGCCCCACAAACCATTGGATGGAACCCAACGCATGTTATGAAATGCTCTATAACATCGCAAAGGACAGCTACAAGGGCAGAACAATGTATGTTATCCCTTACACAATGGGTCCTGTTGGTTCACCCTTCTCAAAGGCTGGTATCGAGCTTACAGACTCTATCTATGTTGTTCTTAACATGATCATCATGACAAGAGTAGGCAAGAACGTTCTTGAAGCTCTTGGCGACAGCAATGACTGGGTTCGTGGTCTTCACTGTAAGTGTGACATCGATCAGGAAAAGAGATGGATCTGTCACTTCCCCCAGGACAACACTATTATCTCAGTTAACTCAGGTTACGGCGGAAACGTTCTTCTTGGTAAGAAGTGTTTCGCACTCCGTATCGCATCATACCAGGGATGGAAAGAAAGCTGGCAGGCAGAGCATATGCTCATCCTCGGTGTTGAAAATCCCCAGGGCGAAGTTAAGTACATCTGTGCTGCATTCCCCTCAGCTTGCGGTAAGACAAACCTTGCTATGCTTATTCCTCCCGCAGGTTATCAGGAAGCTGGCTATAAAGTTTGGTGCGTAGGTGACGATATTTCCTGGATTCGTAAGGGTGCAGACGGCAGACTTTATGCTATCAACCCCGAAAACGGTTTCTTCGGTGTTGCTCCCGGTACAAACATGAAGTCAAATCCCAATGCTCTTCTTTCAACAAAGCAGGGCACAATCTTCACAAACGTTGTTCATAACCTTGACAACAATACTGTTTGGTGGGAAGGTCTTGACAAGAATCCCCCCACAAACGCTAATGACTGGCTCGGCAACAGCTGGAACGGTGCAGAATCAACAGAAAAGGGCGCACATCCCAACTCAAGATTCACAGCTCCCACAGCTAACTGTCCTTGCCTCAGCAGCGAATTCGAAAATGCTCAGGGTGTTCCCGTTTCAGCATTCGTATTCGGCGGCAGACGTGCAAAGCTTGCTCCCCTCGTTTACCAGGCAAAGAACTGGAACAACGGTGTATTCGTAGGTTCAATCATGGCTTCAGAAACAACAGCAGCAGCTGCAGGTGCAGTAGGTGTTGTTCGTCGTGATCCCATGGCTATGCTTCCTTTCTGCGGCTACAATATGGCTGATTACTGGCAGCATTGGATCAACATCGGTGCAGGTCTTGATGAAGATAAGGCTCCCAAGTTCTTCAATGTTAACTGGTTCCGTAAGGATGACGAAGGCAACTTTATGTGGCCCGGCTTCGGTGACAACCTTCGTGTTCTTGAATGGATCCTCAATAGATGTGACGGTAAGGTTGATGCTAAGGAAACAGCTATCGGTTATGTTCCTTACGCAGAAGACATCAACATCGAAGGTCTTGAAGGTGAAGTTACACTTGATACTCTCAAGAGTATCCTCGAAGTTGACGCATCTCTCTGGATCGAAGAAACAAAGGGTATTGAAGAGTTCTATGCTAAGTTCGGTGATAAGATCCCCGCAACTCTCGTTAATGAACTTGAAACTCTTAAGGCAGCTCTTAAGTAATTCAGATAATTTAAGCCTCTGTGGAAACACAGAGGCTTTTTATATATATGTTTATTTTTTATATGTTTTATAAATACCCAAGAATGAAGATGCGGAAATAATAGAAGTAATAACCGGAAATAATATTCTTAACGTGCTGTTGATAATAATGATGTTTGTAGGGCTGTTATTTCCACCGATTATTGCAGTTTCGGTACTGATATCATTGAAAAAGTTTTTGTAATTTATAAAAACTGCAATGTATCTTATAAGCATAAACACGGATATAATGAATATTATTATAAATACAGTTGCAAGAATTTTTCTGTGTGTTTTATTCTGTTTTTCAATTTTTGTGTTTAGTATTTGAAGTTCATTTTCTATTGATTCTAAGTCTGAATTGTTGTTACACTTGACTTCAGTGTCGAGAATAGCACTAATTTGCGTGTCAAGAACATCAGCAATATTCAATAGCATTTCTGCATCAGGTGCAGATAATCCGTTTTCCCATTTTGAAACAGTTTGTCTTACTACATTTAATTTTTCGGCAAGTTCTTCCTGAGAAAGACCTTTCTCTTTGCGAAGTCTTTTTATATTGTCATTAAGCATAAGTGATTGACCTCCTTAACCATAATTCAGAATAATTATAGTTCTTTTTTATCGTTGCATCAAGCAATAATAATTAACATATATAAAAAACTTCTCTCATCTGAGTGAGAGAAGTTAATTTTTTAACCAAAGAGAATATTATTGATAATTCCTTCAAGTCTTTCCTGTTTTCCTGAGCAGGGTGTTTCTACATTTTTCTTATCAGCTGCATAAGCTGCAAGCTCTTCGAGTGTAGCATCGCCTGAGAGGATTTTTGAGCCGATTTCTGTATTTCTGAATGATGAATACTTATTCGCAACAAACTCATCAATTCTGCCGTCCTCAATGATTTTTTCAGCATTCAAAAGACCGAGTGCAAAAGTGTCCATACCCAGAACATATGCTTCAAACATATCTTCATATCTGTTACTGGGACGTCTGTTTTTAGCGTCGAAGTTGAATCCGCCTGTAAGACCTCCAGCCTTGATTACTTCATACATACACATTGTAGCTTCATAAACATCAAAGGGGAATTCGTCTGTATCCCAACCGAGGAGATAGTCGCCCTGGTTAGCATCGATACTTCCGAGCATTCCGTTGATTGCAGAAACTCTGAGTTCGTGCTGGAATGTGTGACCTGCAAGTGTTGCGTGGTTTGCTTCAATATTCATCTTGAAGTCCTTATCAAGACCGTACTGACGAAGGAAACCGATAGCCGTTGCGGCATCAAAGTCATACTGATGCTTCATAGGTTCCTTGGGCTTGGGTTCGATATAGAAGTCGCCTGTAAAACCAATTTTTCTGCCGTATTCAACAGCCATTTTCATGAGGCGAGCAATGTTATCCTGCTCAAATTTAACGTCGGTGTTAAGAAGGGTTTCATAACCTTCTCTGCCGCCCCAGAAAACATAACCTTTACCGCCGAGTTTAACGGTAATATCAAGAGCTTTTTTGGTTTGAGCAGCGGCAAAACAATAAACTTCTGCACTGTTTGTGCTGCCTGCACCGTTCATAAAACGGGGATTTGAGAACATATTTGCTGTACCCCAAAGGCATTTGATTCCTGTTTCGTTCATTTTTTCGAGAATATAGTCCGAAATTTCATCAAGTCGTTTATTTGTTTTGTTTAAATCTTCAGCCTCGGGAACAAGGTCAACATCGTGAAAGCAGAAATATTCAATGCCGAGCTTCTGCATAAATTCAAAACCTGCATCGACCTTTGCTTTTGCGTGAGCCATTGTTCCTTTTTCGGCACCGAATGACTTATCAGCGGTATCTCTGCCGAACATATCTGTACCGGCAGCACCGAGATTGTGCCACCAAGCCATAGCAAAAGAGAGATGTTCCTTCATGGTTTTCCCCATAACAACCCTGTTTGCATCATAGTATTTGAATGCAAGAGGGTTTCTGCTGCAGGGTCCTTCATAAACAATTTTGTCGGTAAAATCAAAATACATTTTGAAATATCTCCAATCATAC
>JAZTWP010000078.1:0-35135 GCA_045636025.1 Acutalibacteraceae bacterium
AGGGGCGATGATTCATCGCCCGGCACGAAAGTGCTTTTCCGTAAGGAAAATTAACGGCAAAGCCGTTCTGCTGCGCAGCGGGCGTTAGATTAACGCCCCTACAAGCTTTATTTTAATTTCTGCGAATAAATTATTGTTTATACTTTTCCGCCTGAAGCTTAAACATATACGCATACTTTCCGTCAAGTGCCATAAGCTCCTCGTGGGTGCCCTGTTCAACAATTTCGCCTTTTTCGAGCATATAAATAACGTCTGCCATAACTGTTGTGGAAAGTCTGTGAGAAATAAAAATAACTGTTTTATTCTGTGCAGCTCTTGACATTGCCTCATTGAGTGCATATTCACTCATCGGGTCAAGGTTTGCAGATGGTTCATCAAGAATTGCAAATGAACAATTCTTATAGAATGTTCTTGAAATTGCAACTTTCTGAGCTTCACCGCCTGAGAGTGAAAGTCCTTCATCGTCAAATTCACGAAGAAGCACGGTATCAATGCCGTTTTTAAGCTCCTTGGAAAAACCGCCTTCGTCAAGTGCCGCAAGGACTTTTTCTTCATCGGGGTTGTCACTCATTGCAACATTTTCACCGACGGTTGCGCCAAAGAGTGAGAAATCCTGGAATACTGCCGCAAAATTCTCGTGATATGCTTTTATATCCCATTCTCTGATATCTCTGTCACCTACCGTTATGCTGCCCTCTGTAACATCATAAAGTCTCAGAAGCAGATTTGTGAGAGTTGTTTTACCTGCACCGTTATAGCCTACAAGTGCTATTTTCTGATAAGGTTTTATTTCAAGATTGATATTTTTAAGAGTGGGTTTATCATTACCGGGATATGTGAATGAAACGTTATTGAGCTTGAGAGACTTTGGTTTTTCAAGTACTTCTTTATGGTTACCGCCTTTGATTTTTTCATCGGCACCCATAAATTTCTTGAATTTATTTACATAAAGTCCGTTTTCACGGAAACCGATTGCAAACCAAGATGTAAGGAAAAACATTCTGTCACCGATATTGATTGCACCGTTGAATGATGCCGCAAATTCACCCATTTCAAGCTCTTTGAGAACAATGGCTTTATAGCCGAGGAAAAGAGTTACACCGAGATAAAGAAGAATTGTGAAAGGGACGCTTTCGTGACAGAAGTACAGTTTCCACTGCTTCTTGAGGAACGGAGTGATTGTGAAAAGACGGTCTTTGATATTCTGATGATAACGTCTTTCTGTCATTTCACCTGCAGGATTGAGTCTTATCTCTTTTGCATAATCCTGAAGATAGAAAACTCGCCAGAAATAGAGATTTTTTCTGTCAAGAGGTGTCATTGCCTCAGTTCTGTCAACATTGACCTTTGCAACAAGTCTGCCGAAAGGAAGCATAATAAGAATACACACAATAACAAAAATAAGACACATCGGATCAATTGATGCAACAATACCGGTAATTGTTGAAATTGCAACGATGTTTGTGAAAAGTGTAGTGGCATCGTGAATGATGGATTCGATTCTGTCACCCATTGTGTTCATTGAGAGAACAAAATCATTGTAGAATTTGGGATCATCATAAGAAGCAAGATCCATTCTTGCAGCTTTTTCATAAATCTGTTCATAGAGCTTTTTATGAAGCTTTTCTTTCTGCACAGGCATAAGAATTTCATAAAAAACCGTGTTACCCACATTACCCACAATAACAAGTCCTGCAAAAAGTCCGCAGGCAATGAAAACTCTGTAAATGTCTGCACCTGATGAAATAACATCGATTATGTATTTCAGCAGCACAACGTTGGAGAGTACCCAGGGAAGCTCTGTCATAAGGTCAAAGATGATTGTGAAAATAATGAGCAAAGGAGAATTTCTGAAAACAAATTTCATCATAAACAGATAGTTTCTGACATTTTCTGCTCTCTGTGAAAGTTTTTCTTTATCAATTTTCATCTCCATCCTCCTCTCTGTAACCTGAAGCCTGAAGAGTGAACATTTCGCAATACTCTCCGCCTTTTGCCATAAGCTCCTGATGATTACCCGTCTCTGTGAGTCTGCCGCCACGGAAAACGAGAATTCTGTCTGCATTTGCGGCACTTGAAAGACGGTGTGAAATATAAAGGACTGTTTTGTCCTTTGTACCCTCTGCAAGTGCATCATACATTTTTGACTCAGCAACAGGGTCAAGGGCAGAAGAAGGCTCGTCAAGAACAGCCACATCAAAATTCTTTGCAAAAAGTCTTGCGATTGCAAGTTTCTGGGTTTCACCGCCTGAAAGTGAAGCACCTTCGTCATCAAATTCTTTTGTAAGAAGAGTATTCACACCCTCGGGAAGTGTTGAGATTTTATTCATAACACCGCTTTGTGTAAGTGCTTTTTCGGCAAGAGGAATATTGTTTTCATCAACCTCCTGCATAAGTACGTTTTCGGCAACGGACATTGCAAAAATGCGGTAATCCTGAAAAACGCTTGCAAAACGCTCTCTGTAGGAGTTAAGATTATATTCTTTTATATTTCTGCCGTTATAAAGAATCTCACCCTCTGTAACATCATAAAGACGCATAAGAAGTTTTGAAAGAGTTGTTTTACCTGCACCGTTGTGACCGACAATGGCAACAGTTTCCCCCTTATTGATTCTGAAAGAAATATTTTTGAGTGTATCTTCTTTTTTGCCGTGGTAAGCAAATGAAACATTTCTGAATTCGAGTGATTCAAATTCTTCCGCATCTGCTCCGCCGTCAACAATCTGAGGCTCGTAAGCGAGGAATTCACGAAGACTCTGCACCCACAGACAATGCTTCTGCTGCATTGTGAAATAACGTGCAAAGTTATTGATTTTGTATCGGCACTGAAGAATTGCAGAAACAAGAACAGAGAAATCTGACACGGGAAGATTGCCCAATGAAGCAACACGGTAACAGCCGTAACCGAAACCGCCTGCAACGGGCACAACATCACCGAAAAGGTCACTGAGAATCTCAAGCACAGCAACTCGCATACCGTATTTTTTTATGAGTCTGATATTGTTTTCGATTGCACTTGCAAAACGTTTCTTGAGTACTGTGAAAATATCTGTTGTCTTGATTTCTTTTGCAAAATCCTTGAGAAGAACAGTTCTTCTGACATAATCTTTCTGTCTTTCGTAAGGAGTTGTTTCTTTTTCTTTTCTGAACTCTTCTTTATGCTTGAGCACCCTGAAAAATGTAACAAAAACAGGACAGATTATGAAAATTATCATAAACGGGTCAATTGACACAAGGTAGCAGACCATTACAACAAGGCTGATAAGTGAGCCGATAACCCATGATGTCCCCTGCACGATTCTCTTGAAACCGCCTTTTTCAACAACCCAGGTTGCACGGTTATATCTGTCAAAGAAATCGGGATTTTCATAACACGCAAGTTCAACCTGCTGTGCTTTTTTGAAAATCATATCATTTATGTAACCCTCACACTTGATTTCAAAACGGATTTTGGCATAGAAATTCGTGAAGTATCCCATCATATCAACAAAAACCTTGCCGACAACCATAAGTACGATTTTTATGACAAGCTCTTTGAAAGTGCCGTTACCTTCGATAACAGACAGGGCTGTTTTGAGGAAGAAAACGCTGAAAACAAGAGAATAATATACGTTTTCGATAATATTGGAAACATAAAGACTTATCATTGCAAGGGGTGCGCTTTTAAGACCGCAACCGAGAATAAACAATGTATTCCGCAATACATATGATTTTTCTTTGGGGGCTTTTTGCTTTTTAGCCATAATGTTCTCCTTCCGTAATATCAAATTTGCAGAAACTGAAATCACACTTGTAGGGGGGGGCGTTGACCTAACGCCCGCTGCGCAGCAGAACGTCTCTGCCGCCCCGTTTTCCTTACATAAAATGCACATTCGTGCCGGGCGATGAATCATCGCCCCTACTGCTGTTTTCTTGTAATTTGTTCAAACACTGAGAATTAAACAAAAATTCCCCGACACAAAGCCGGGGGTAATATCCTTGAATTACACAGAATCGGATAAAATACTCTTGGCTTCTTTTATTTTTTCAATATACATCATTTTATCCGCCTTTTATTAGTTGTTATTTATATAACAGACAGAGTGTATCACTATTGCAATAATAAGTCAACATAAAATATCCCTTTTTTACATTTTATTCAAAAAAAATTGACAGCAACCGAAATACGGTTGCTGCCGGATATTAAGAATTATCAGTCTATATTACTTGCAGTTGATGTTGAATGCACAAGTCCGTGAATCCATCTGACGATTGCTCCGATAAGGGGAATATCCTGAACTGATCTGAAGAAATCACAGAAGAAACATTCATTACTTTCTGTATAACCGCCGCCGTTGTGAACATGGCCTGCAACATAACGGTCAATATCCCACTGATTTCTGAAAGGAACTGCATCTACAGTTGCTTCGGGAAGATACTTCTTTGCAACCTTGAAAAGCTGACCTTCATAGAAATAACCGCTGTTTGTCTGCATTACTTCGCCCCATTTGTAAGCGATTGTTTCATATGAATCGTTATCAACATCAACTATAAATTCATCTGATGTGCTGCCGTAACAGAACCAGTCTGCCCATGCTGCCCAGCTGTTGTAGCCCTTGTATGTCCAGAGTGCCCAGCTTACATCGTTTGAGTTGTATGCATTGATAGCAAAATCGAGAGTTGCTTCATCACTTGTGGGGTGGAATTCACCTGCAAAGAAAGGCACATTGTAGTCACAAGCCCATGCTTCTGCAATTCTTGTTGTGTAGTTCGCATTTCTCTTGTCATACTGATGGAACTGATATACAACATTCTTCCAACCGTAATCATCGGGATCGGGAAGGTTTGCAGCACTCCATGTACCGATCATTGTGAGAACTCTGTCGGGGTCTTCTGCTCTGATTGCATCATAAGCCATATCATAGAATTCCCAGTAATACTGATGAACCTTGACACCGTAGTATTCACTCATAGGTTCATTGAGAATATCAAACATAGCAATAGCGGGATCGCCTTTGAATCTCTTTGCAATAACTCTCCAGAGTTCTGTTGCCTGTTCACGATACCAGTCACCCTGTGCATTCTGGTCAAAGAAGTGCATATTGCCGCTTGTACCGCAATGGTCACTGTTGCTCTGACAACCGTTTACACCGTGCAGGTCAAGAATTGCATAAAGACCGTATTTACGGCACATTTCAACAGCCCATTCAAGCCTTGAAAGGTCGATTTCACCGTTTTCATCAAGAATCCATGTACCGTTATCATCTGACTGGAAATTTCTGTACCAGAAAGGAATTCTGACACAGTTGAAGCCCATCTGAGCAATGTTGAGGAAGTCTGATTCAACAATCCAGTTGTCCTGATAGATATTGAGAAGCTCATATGTCTTCTCTGTGCCGAAACGCTCTGTAAGCACATTGTAAGTGTAGGAATCGCCCGTATCATTGTTTGAAACGGGACACATCCAGTCTTCCATAATAAGCCAGCCGCCGAGGTTGAGACCTTTAAGGAAAACTTCTTCGCCCTTTTTATTCACAAGTTTGTAGCCTTCTGTGTGAAGTGCGTCTTCGTCATAAATTGCGATATTGTCTTCTGCAAAAGCACATACAGAAAGAACTGATGTTACGGAAACCATCGCAATTACAAACGCAAGAAACGAACAGATTACTTTTTTCATAGCATATATAACCTCCGTTAAAATTCTACTTAAACATTATATATGAAAAATTTGGGAAAGTCCATAGTTAATTTAAAAGTTCATATAAGAATTTATCTTTCACTTGACAATTCATTAACAATGTTCTAAAATAAATAATCGTATTGTTATGTTTGGAGGTATAATCATGCTTAACACAGAAAAGACAATGGAAAAAATTGTTGCCCTTTGCAAAGGCAGAGGCTTTATTTTCGCAGGCAGTGATATCTACGGCGGTCTTGCAAATACTTGGGACTACGGCCCTCTCGGTGCAAGACTTAAGAATAATGTAAAAGACACCTGGAGAAAGAGATTCATTCAGGAAAGAAAGAACAGCTACGAAGTTGATGCTGATATCCTTATGCACCCCAGAGTTTGGGAAGCAAGCGGTCACGTTGCATCATTCTCAGACCCTCTTCTTGACTGTAAAGAATGTAAAATGCGTCACAGAGCTGACAATCTTATCGACGATTTCGACGAGAATGCTCACGCAGACGGTATGACAAAGGAAGAAATGTTCCAGTTCATCAAGGATCATTCAATTCCCTGCCCCAACTGCGGCAAGCACAATTTCACAGACATCAGAGAATTCAACCTCATGTTCCAGACATTCAGAGGTGTTACAAACAACAGCAAGAGCGTTATCTATCTCCGTCCCGAAAATGCTCAGGGTGAATACGTTAACTATCTCAATGTTCAGAGAACAATGAGAGCTAAGCTCCCCTTCAGTATCGGTCAGATCGGTAAGGCTTTCAGAAACGAAATTACACCCGGCAACTTCACTTTCAGAACAATTGAGTTCGAACAGATGGAGTTCCAGACATTCTGTAAGGAAGGCACAGATACAGAGCTTTACGATTACTTCAAGAACTATGGTATGAAGTATTATCAGGATCTGGGCATCCCTGCTGATCATCTTCGTTTCCACGATCACGAAAAGCTTGCTCACTATGCAAAGGCTGCTTGTGACATCGAATTCCTCTTCCCCTTCGGTTGGGGTGAAATCAACGGCACTCACAACAGAACAAACTTCGACCTTACAAGACATCAGGAATACAGCGGTCAGAAGATGGATTATCTTGATCCCGAAACAAACGAAAGATACATTCCTTTCATCATCGAGTCAACATACGGTCTTGACAGAACTGTTCTTGCTCTTCTCTGCGAAGCTTACGACGAAGAAGTTATCGATGCAGAAAAGAACGATACAAGAGTTGTTCTTCATCTCAGTCCCGCAATTGCTCCCTACAAGGCAGCAGTTCTTCCCCTGTCAAAGAAGCTTTCAGAAAAGGCTCTTGAACTTCACGCAGAGCTTTCAAAGAGCTTTATGGTTGACTTTGACGAAACAGGTTCAATCGGTAAGAGATACCGCCGTGAAGACGAAATCGGTACTCCCTTCTGTATCACATACGACTTTGAAAGTGAAACAGACGGTTGCGTAACTGTTCGTGACAGAGATTCAATGGAACAGGTAAGACTTCCCATAAGCGAAGTTGAAGCATACATTGCTGAAAAAATCAAGTTCTGATTAAAATGACAAATACCATCGGTCAATCAAAACCGATGGTATTTTTTTATTTACTCATTTGTTTTACAATCTGATTTCCGTAAACTGCGGCACCTGTCACAAGTACACCCTGCACAGCAGAGTCAACACTTGCTCCGCCCAGAGCCAGAGCACCGGCAATACCGAGAGGCAACAGAATCAGAGGAATCCATTTGTCGTTAATTTTCTCTGTACGCTTGATAATAGAGCCTATAATCAGCAATACGGGAATGAGAATCAACGCATTTTCCGTGATATATTCAAGTATTTCCGTATTCATCAATCCTTTCAGTTAACATATGAAAAAATAAGCGAGATTATGCCTGATATTCCCGCACCTGCAACTGACCACAAAAGTTTGTCATAAATTTTCAGCGGTCTTTTTTTTACCTCATCAAGCTCCTTGTGAACATTATTCATATCTTCACGCATATGTCTGACTTCCACAACCATATCAGAAACAGATTGTGTAAGTTTTTCAATGGAATTGAGTCTGTGATGAGCAGATTTAACACCGGCTTCTGCAAAAGAGAGCCTTTCCCAAAGTTCTTTTTCGTCCATATCAATCGAGTTTTGCAGCTTTTCTCAGAGTTTCACGGGCATCTGAAGCGGTAATTTCTCCGTCATCATCCACATCGGCATTAAGACGTGCCTGACCTGAAAGTTTATCGATTCCTGCTGCAACACGAAGAATTTTTCTTGCATCTGCAGCAGTGACAACACCGTCATTGTCTGCATCGCCCTTGACGATTGACAAATAGCAGTAATTAAGGTCAAAATTGCCGTCAAAACCGTCAATTTTTCCGCTCTGACTGTACTGCCACAAATCATAACTACCTTTATAGGTAACAGAATCGTTATACTGTGCTATCCACTTAATTTTTGAGTCATACCACTTGTCTGTAAGATAATTTTCAAACCAGTTTTTGTTTGCATATGTACCGTAAACATAACCGGCTTTTTCGATTTCTTCACAAAAAGCGGATGCAATCTTCAGAATCCGTGTTTTGCCCAGAGCGGAAATTCTGCTCTCTTCAAGGTCATAAAAAACAGGCATTGAGGGAACAATCCCCTTAAGAAGTCTCAGTGCGTGAGCGGCTTCGGACTTGGCTTTTTCCTCTGTTGTTGCATAGCTGTAAAGATACACACCGAAAGGAATTCTGTTATCTCTGCAGCCCTTTACATTGGCTGCAAACTGTACATCATCCTGATTCGTGAAATCTCCGCCGAAACCGAGACGAAGAATTGCAAAATCAATTTTGTTTTTCATTTTTTTCCAGTTGATTTTTCCGTTTGCATAAGATACATCAATACCCCTGAACAATAATTTATCAGCCATTACTCTCCTCCTTTACAATTGATTCAAACTGCTCCTGCGTTATTGCACCTACAGAAAGCAATTTTCTGATGTGGACTTCCTTATAAAGTCCGATTTCATAATATTTTCTGATTTTTTCAAACATCTGAAAGCTCCTCCCCTGTCAGAATCTGATAAAGAAGTGATGCATTTTCCCTTTCAAGCTCCTGATTTTCAATAAGAAGTTCTTCATATGTCGGCTCATCGGTCACGGGAAGCGATGCGAGATATTCTTCCCATTGCTTTGCAGTTTCGGATTCATATTCTTCTTTTGAAATTTCAATCATTGCTTCATCCGATGATGAAACATTTCGTTCTTCATACTGATATCTGTTTTCAGATTCAATATATTTTTTGTAATATATTACCCCCACGCAAACCACCTCCAACGAGCCGCCGCCATTAGTCCATACATTGATGCAGTTGCGGCATCATAAGTAAAGCTGTTTCCGCTTATTGTAAGGTTAGGTAAATCTGTATCAATCAAAACTGTTGTATGGATTCGCACCGAATATGCCGTGTTATAAGCTGCTATCGCTGCGCTGTCTCCAGCAATATCATTTCTGTAAAAAGCAACGGTTGCAGGCTTATTAGCCGAGCTTATAAAATTTGATGTTGATGAAGGACAGATAAAACCAATAATGCCTTTTGGTGTAAATATCTCGCCTGTCTTTTCATCTTTTATGCCTGAAACGGTAAGTTTCTGACCTGCCGTAACGTTATTTACAATATTAGTTGCAAAATGTGTGACTTTTGATTTATCGATATAACCGCTCTTAAATTTATTTATCGCATCATCAAGCTCTGCGCCCGTATGCGACATATTGTATTCACTCACGAAAGCACCTCCGTTATAAAAGATTTTATATCATTTCCCGAATAAGCACTCACATAGCTTTCATCAGTACCTGAGCCGTTGCGTTTTGCAAGAATGTATCTGCCGTCGGAGCCTTTTACTGCTTCACCTGACGAAGTGTAAAGCTGACAGGTATCATTCCATACACCGTCTGCATTCATAACATAAACACTTATGAGATAATCTCCGTCGGAGTCAAGCTCTGAGAATTCAATATCAAATGAGAAAGACGCAGACGGAGTACCGAGCGTCACAACACCGTTTGAAACGGAGATATCATCTGAAAGAAGACAATATCCCGTTCCTTTTTTATGCGGCTGACCCTTTTTTGTGGCTCTGACTTCATACGCATACACATTCTCATCCGAACTGACGGTAACTGAAGCTTTCAGATGATTGCTTATTCTGTTTCTGTCTGTGCTGATAGTAAGCATATCATATGCTCCAGTTACCGCTTACGGCACTCTTTACAAAGACTTTCACGATTTTTACACCGTCACCGGGTGAAACAGCGGCAATATCAGCACCGTAGATAACAGCGCAGGTGTCATTATTGGCTTCAATGTTTTTCACTGCTTCAAGGTGTGATTTTCCCTTTGTAACAAGCGCACCGCAGGCATCAATACCTGAGCCGTGTGTTGTGGGAATTGAAACGTTGGTAACATTGTTATGTGCCGCATTGATATCTTCAACGAGCATAACTTTGATTTCGCTGATATCTTCATCATAGCCGAAAACAACAGCACAGTTGTCTTTACCCTCCACAAGTGAAATCTTTGCTCTGTCAACAGAGATATCGATAATTGACGGCAATTTGAGATAAATTGAAATTGTATCTGATGCTGTTGCAGATTCATTCCACACATCGTCTCTCAGCTTTACATATACTGTTTTTACACCGTCACCGTCGGTGAGAGTTATGTTTTTTGAGGGCTGATATGTTTCCCATACTGCATCTGATTCTGCGGGAGCTGATGCTGTGCCCCATATTTTCATCTGATACCCCGTAAGGTCGGTATCGGCACAGGTTATTGTGAGCTGTGCTGCTGTTGAGGTGGCTTTTGTTTCGTCACCGTTGATTTTCACCGTAACCCCTGAGGGGCCTATGGTATCAAGAGTTAAATTTATATAAGATGCCATTTTTATTCTCCTTTGTTTTCTGTATTTTCAAGTGCGATATATACATAAGGTCTGTTTCTCTTATCTCTGTCATATATAACGCTTTTGTTTTTTGCGATTATCTGTTTTATTTCAAGGGGATAATATTCCTTGCCCTTATGAAGAAACATTATGTCCCCTCCTCGATGAAATACAACGATTTTTCACTTCGTTCAGCATGAGAAAGTCTGTTGTATTCCGCTCTTGTGCCGAACCACCAGTCCGGCAATTCAAAAACCTGGGTTCTTGCATCTTCATATGTGACTGTAAGTCGGTTTTCCTCCTGACTTATATGTCTGATGCCTGCACCTCTCGGCCCCGTGGGAGGAGTGGTGACACAGATTTCGGGACAGATTATCTGTGCTTCCACACAATTACAATTATTCATTGTTCAGCCTCCTTAACACAATAAGCTGATTCATCGGCTTGTTTCTTTCATCAAGAGACGGAAGAATAACTGTTCTCTTATCACTTGCGTCGATAATACCAACTTCAAAGATATATTCACCTGCAGGAAAAGACTGTGAAAAATTGAAATGTTCGCTGTAGGACTCATAAAAACAGACAGTATTGTAAGGCGGTTTGCTTTCTGCAACGATTATGTAATATCTGTAGTCTGACGGCAGTTCGTACTTTTCTCCGTTTTCGGTGTGCCTGACAACAAAGTTGATATTATTATATTCAGGAATAATGAGTCTGTTGATTATCATATTGCAATTCTCCTGTCAGTTTCTTCATAATAAGTTTTAAGTTTTTCTGCGGTAATTTTAAGGTCAGTGAGTTCTTCATAAAGAATCAGAAGATCTCTTTTGAGAGAAAATACCGCATCGGTGTCATTTGCCTTTTTTGCAAATGAAATTTTTGTTTTCACATTTTCAATAAGCTGTTTTGTCATTCTTATTGATTCATCATAATCAAGCGCAAGTTCATAAAGCGATTTTTTCATGCTACAGTCTCCTTTCCGTCTGCACATCTTATGATTTTGAAATTGAAATCTGCAGGCAACGGTTGTCTTCCGTCAATCAGATAGTTATAAAGCACAACATATTTCATATTGCTGTAAATCTTCTTTTTTGATTTCTCATAAATTCGTCTTACCGTTTCTTTAGGAATACCGTATGACTGAGCTATTGTGTTGAAAGACCTGTGTCTGAACCAATACTGTTTAACAACAAGTCTTTCTGTTTCGGTCAGTTCGTTTTCTATAACGGCAGACAAAACATCAGTTTCGGTTATCCGTCCTGCAGAATAAAGACAGCCTCTGCATTCACTGTCAATTTTCTTCATATCATCAGAGGCTACGGCATCTTCATCTTTGAATCTGCCAAGTGATGATATATAAGTGTTGTCTTCCATTTTTTCATCTCCTTGTAAGCGGAAACAGATTGCTTTTCTGTTCCCTGAAGTTAAGTTTTTATATCAGAACATTTGTTCTTACCAAGATCAAGTGTAGGGTGTTTTTTAACTTTTGTCAATGGTTTCTGAGCGTTCTGTTTTTAAGGTACGAAAAACTGTCAGTACACACATACAGAAGAATGCGACCGCATAAATGTGTATTTGCTCTTGATTATTTTTTAAGTTTAATATATTATTAATACTGAGTTAATATTTTGAAGTATAATATATAAAGAGTTTTTATGTATAAAGGAGTGGTATGAATGATAAACAAACTTGCTTTGAGGATTACAACATATCCGAAAAGAGTAATCCTTATCGCAATACTTCTGATCATCCCTTCAATACTCGGTTTTATATTCACACCGGTAAATTACGATATACTTTCTTACTTACCCGGAGAGCTTGACTCCGTAAAGGGTATAAATATTCTTGACAAGGATTTCAACGAAGCGTCGATGGGAATTGCCGTGCTCAAAGATATGGAATGGGACGACATAAAAACCCTTGAACACAATATTCAGGAAATGGAAGCGGTAAAAACGGTACTCTGGCTGGGTGCTGTGTCCGAGTCTCCGATTCCCCTCTCAATGTTTCCTGACGGAATAACGTCAATGCTCTATTCCAAAGACGGGTCAAGCACGCTGATGATGATTCAGTTCAACACACCCGGTTCATCGGAAGGCACTCTTGATGCTATTGCGCAGATAAGCAATATGCTGCCCCCTCAGTGTAAAATAAGCGGTACGGCAGCGATGACACTCGATATAAAAAATCTGCTTATAGAGCAGACTCCGTTCTATGCGGCAATAGGCATAGCACTGGCACTCATAGCACTGGCATTCACAATGGAATCATTTATGCTTCCGATTGTTCTGCTTTTATCTCTGGGGCTTGCAATTATCTACAATATGGGCACAAACTTTATGTTTGGTCAGATTTCGTTCATCACTCAGGCTCTTGCCGCTATTCTTCAGCTTGGTGTCACAATGGACTACTCCATCTTCCTTATTGACAGATACGGCGAAGAAAAGCCCAAATACAGAACACGTGAAGCTGCAATGGCAAAGGCAATCAAAGGCACATTCGCATCACTTGCAGGTTCATCACTTACAACAGTTTTCGGTTTCATTGCACTCTGCTTTATGAGTTTCACACTCGGTCTTGACCTTGGTATTGTTATGGCAAAGGGTGTCATTCTCGGTATCATTACTGTTGTTACTGTTCTTCCTGCAATGATTCTTGTGTTTGAAAATGCAATCAACAAAACACGTCACAAGAGTCTTGTTCCATCTTTCAGCGGACTTAATAAAGTCACAATAAAACTGAGAAAAGTCATTGCAATTATTTTTGTTATTCTGATTGTCCCCTCATGGTTTGCACAGAGCAACGTAAAAAAATACTACAATATGATGGATGCAATGCCCGAAACACTCAACTCCATTGCGGCAATGAATTCTCTTAAAAAAGATTTCAATATGGCAAGTATGAATATGGTTCTTATTGATTCATCCATGCCTGACACAAAAAAGATAGAACTTGCAGAAAGACTCGGTGAGCTTGACGGTGTATCTGCCGTGCTGGGACTCAATTCCGCTATGGGTACGGCAATTGACTCTTCCGTACTGCCCGATTCAATGAAGTCAATGCTCATTGCTAACGGAAAAGAGCTTATTGTTGTAAATTCAGTGTATTCACCTGCCACAAACGAATGTAATGCTCAGGTTGATACAATCAATAAAATCATAAAAGAATATGACAAGGATGCTTATCTGACGGGTGAAGCACCTATGTACAAGGACCTTGTTGAAGTTACCGACCGTGACTTCATTGTTACAAATATCATTTCGATTGTTGCGATTTTCATACTGATTGCAATAATATTCAAATCGATATCAATACCCGTTATTCTTGTTCTTTCAATTGAACTTGCAATCTGGATAAACATTGCAATATCATTCCTGACGGGTGAAGAAATCTGTTTCATCACACCCACTATCATAAGCTGTGTTCAGCTCGGTGCAACCGTTGACTACGCAATTCTGCTGACAACACGTTTCCGTGAAGAAATTCAGAACGGCAAAGAAAAGAAAGAAGCAATGAAAATTGCCGCAGACTCTTCGCACCGTTCAATTTTCCAGAGTGCGCTCGTATTCTTTGCGGCAACATTCGGTGTTTATCTTGTATGCGACATCGATATTGTGCGTTCAATCTGTATGATGCTTGCAAGAGGCGCATTTATCAGCGCAATCATCATTATGGTATTCCTGACTCCCGTGCTTGTTGTAAGTGAAGGATTCATCAACAAAACAAGCTTCAGATGGAGAGTAAAAAAGAACGTCACAGAGCTGAGTGACGACGATTTTGACGATTATTTTGAAGATGATGAAGAAAATTCACTCATCAGAATCATTCCCGTTACGGAAGAAAACGAAGATGCGGAAAAGCAGCAACCTGCAAGAACAATTCAGGTGAAAGAGGTTACAAAACCGTCACTTCCGACCACATCGGTTCCCGTGGCAAAAGCTGTGTCAAAACAACAGACACACAGAATCGCAAAAGTTCCTATTAACAGAAACACCCCACCTGCTCCTGCAGAAATGATTTCTGATAAACTTGCAGACGATGTTGCTGCAAAAATCATTGAAAAAATCCTTAAAGAATCAGAAAAAGGAGATGAATAAGGATGAAAAATATATCACTCATTAAAAGAATCACTGCATTGCTCGTTGTTGCAGTTATGTTGATACTCACATCTTGTGACGCAACACCCGTTGATGAAGAATTCTCAACAGGCGATGAACAGCAAGTTTTCAATCTTTATAACGAAACATCCGAAAACGTAAAAAAGAGTGAAACCGTATACGCAAATCTTGATGCAAACGGCAATGTGAAACTCATTACTGTTTCAGACTGGCTTCACGCAGACAGAACTGCTCTTTACATTGATGACACAACAACTCTCACAAGCATTGTTGCCACAAGAGGCAATTATTCATCATTCGGCAAAGACGGCTCACTCAGATGGCACACAGATTCTTCTGACGTTTACTATGAAGGTACATCAACAACTCCGCTTCCCGTTGACATCAGAATAAAATATTTCCTTGACGGTGTTGAAACAGCACCTGCAAACCTCGTCGGTAAAAGCGGTAATTTCACAATGGAAGTCACAATGAAAAACAACGTTTACCGTGAAGTTGACATTGGCGGTGAAACAGTCACTCTTTATGCTCCCCTTGTAACGGTAGGCGGAATGATGCTCTCTTATGAGAATTTTGCAAACATTTCTGTTACAAACGGTATGTCCGTGGGCGGAGGCAGTTACGAAGTTGTTGTTATGGCTGCTGTGCCAGGCATCAACGAAAGCCTTAAGCTCAATACAATTGACACATCTGCAATCAGCGGTTTTTCATTCTCAGACACATTCTCCGTTTCTGCAACTGTAACAAACTTCTCTATGTCTGACGTCTATTTTGCAGTTTCTCCCCTTTCATCACTCAACTTTGATTTTGAAATGCCCGAAACAATTGAAGATGTTAAGGATATCCTTACAGAAATCAAAGATATTCAGGCTGTGCTTGAACAGATTGACCCTGAAAATGTGCTGATGAATTTTATGACAGACACTCAGCAGGTAAGAGAAATGCTTGACGTTATGCAGAAAGGTCTTAATGTTTACAACGAAAACAAAAAGATGCTTGAAACAATGTCTGAAATTCTCACTCCCGAAAACATAGAGACACTTTCAAACTTCCTTTCATCACTCGACAAGGATGAAATGGATTCACTTATGAGTCTTATGTCAAATCTTCCCGCACTTTCAAACGTAATCACATCGCTCAAAGACCTTTCGGAAGGACTTGAGGAAGTAAGACCCATTCTTGACAGTTTCTCAGCCGCAATGGAAGACCCCGAAATTGCAGCATCAATGGAAAGACTCCCCGAAACCCTTGCAACTATGTCAGAACTTATGACATTCCTCAACGAGAATAAAGAACTTCTTGATGTTATGTCATCACTCCTTGCATCTGAAGATGTAAATGAGCTTACAGACATACTTGATCAGATTGAAAGCGGAAACATTGACCTTAGCAATACAGACCTTTCTGGACTTCCCGAAAACTCAGAAGAAATCATTGAAAGAATGAAACCCTGGCTTGAAACTGACTACAAGATTTACACAACAGCTCCCGATTATATGGAAACAAGCTGTACTTTCATTCTCAAGACAGACCCAATCAAATAAAACACAACCTGAAAACAGCCGATACACAAAAAATGTGCATCGGTTGTCACTTTTTTCTATGTTCACAAATTGTTAAAAAAATAGTTGTAATTTCTTAATTTATGGTCTATAATGAAGATAACATACTAAAAAGGTCGTGCAGTTAATTATGAAACCACCCCGTTTTTTATCAATCATCATTGCAATTGCTATCCTTACATCATCTTTACTTACTGTTGTATCAACAGCAGAAACTCAAGGCTATTCGGGATATCTGAACATGGCAAAGCTTTCAAAATCTGAAATTGTGGCTCTTACAAAAGATCACAATATATCTTCACCTCTGAGTTTCTATGTATCAAAGCCCTCAGTCACAGCACCTTACACTATGGGTCAGGTCAGAAATGATATGCAGCAGAACGCCCTTGACAGAATGAATGCATACCGCAGACTTGCAGGTCTTCCTCCCGTTACAATAAAGAGTGAGTACACACATCTTGCTCAGGCTGCATCTGTAGTCAATGCGGTAAACAATGAAATGACTCACTACCCCTTAAGACCTGAAAATATGACAGACGCTTTATATAACGACGGCTATGAAGGCGCAAGTCACAGCAACATTGCCTGCTACAAAGGTTATGAGCCGCTGACAGGCCCCATCTCATTTTCTGTTGACCTCTGGATGGACGACAGCGACGAATACAACATTGACAGACTCGGTCACAGACGCTGGGTTCTGAATCCCACAATGGGCGCAACGGGTTTCGGCTGCGCAACAGCAACAGACGGTTGGGTACATACAGCTATGTATGCCTTTGATTCATCTGCAAATCACGGAAATTACGACTATATAAGCTGGCCTCCGTCAGGTTATATGGCAAATGACACAGACTTTTTCACAACAAACTGTGCATGGAGTATTTCTCTTCATCCCGGCAAATATCCAAGCTATTATATGACCGATATTGAAGTCACTCTTACAGACTCAAAGGGCAGAGAATGGGAATTTGAAGGTGATGCAGACGATGACGGCTTTTTCAACGTTGAACTCGGCGGATACGGAAGCACAAGAAATGCTATCATCTTCAGACCTGACAACATCTCAGAATTTGAAGGTGTGTATACCGTTACAATTGAAGGTGTAAAGACCATTGATGAGCGTGAAACTACAATTGTTTATCAGGTTGAATTCTTCTCTGCAAAAAATTATGTTGAAGAAACAACAAAAGAAACCACAACTGTACCTACCACAGCACCCACTACCGAAACTACAACAGAAACAACTACAGTAACTACAACAGTTCCCACTACTGCACCTACAACAGAAGCTACAACTGTTACAACTACAGTACCTACAACAGAAGCTACAACTGTTACAACTACAGTACCTACTACTGAAGCAACAACGGTTCCTACTACTGTACCGACTACCGATCCCACAACCGAAACCACAACGGAAACAACAACTGAAACCACAACGGAAACAACCGAGCCTGCAGTGACAGAAAGCACCACAGAAAAAGATACAACAGAGCCGTCAACTGCTCCGATTATTACCGTAAAAAAAGGTGACCTCAACAACGATACCAGAGTGAATGCCATTGATGCGAGAATTGCTCTGCGTATTGCGGCTCAGCTTGTTGTTGCAACTCAGGAACAGCTCATTGCCGCAGATGTAAATAAAGACGGCAAAGTAAATGCAATCGATGCAAGAAAGATTCTCAGAGTTTCTGCTCAGCTTGAAGTTTTTGAAGAAGAAACAACAACTGAATCAACAACTGTTGCAAATGAAGAGGCAAACGATACTGTTGTGACAACAACTGAACCTCCTACCCTGCTCGAGGAAACAACTACTGCAACAGAAACAACAACAAGAAAGCCTACGATACTTGAAGAAATATTATCAGGTATAGTAAATCCGGAAATTACAACATCAGAAAACACAACTCTTGCATTGGACGAAATACTATCAAACCTGATAAACAGACCCGAAAAAGAGAGCACAACTTCCATTCTGGACGATATACTCTCAGGAATCGGTAATCTGTCTGACAACCTGCAAAATAATAAGCAGGAATCAACAACAGAAAAATCAGAAACAACAACAGAGGCGAAAACAACTGTTGTCCCCACAACAAAAACACAGCCATCTGATGAAAGAGCTGTTGTTATTGCAGAATCAGGCAACGAATATCACGATATTTCCTGCATTTATATAATCTGTGCTGATATAAAGGAAGACAGACTCTACGCTGTTTCCGAATCAGAGGCAAAAAGACTGGGATACACTCCCTGCAAAAACTGTATATAATAAAATACATTGAAAAAAGGCATCTTCAAGGTGCCTTTTATTTTTCTCTTGACACAGCGCAAAAAAAAGTTTATAATAACAGCGTTGTAAATATTGAATTGCTGTGATGAGCAGAATTCGTCAGGAAGTTTTCAGAGAGCAGTCGTTTGGTGTGAGACTGTATCGGAATGATGATGTGCCGGCTCGGAGCAAGATTGCGATGAGTAATCCGTAAGCTGTGCGTTAAACAGAAAAGAGTGGTGCGTTATGCACAATTCAGGTGGTACCGTGGGATTTTTTTCTCACCCTGATTTGTTCATAGGGCATTTTTTATTTTTTTAGGAGGTTTATCCAAATGAAATGGACAGGTCTTAACGAATTAAGAGAAAAGTATTTAGCATTTTTTGAGTCAAAAGAACATCTCAGACTCCCCAGTTTTTCACTTGTACCCCAGGGTGACAAGAGTATTCTGCTTATCAACGCAGGTATGACACCCATGAAAAAGTACTTCACAGGCGAAGTTACTCCCCCCAGAAAGAGAGTTACAACCTGCCAGAAGTGTATCCGTACACCCGATATTGAGAACGTTGGTAAAACAGCACGTCACGGCACATATTTCGAAATGCTCGGCAACTTCTCATTCGGTGATTACTTCAAGCACGAAGCTACTGCATGGGCATGGGAATTCTTCACAAAGGTTCTTGAAATTCCCGAAGAACTCCTTTATGTCAGCGTTTATCTTGAAGATGACGAAGCATTTGACATCTGGACAAAAGAAGTGGGCGTTGACCCCTCACACATGGTACGTTTCGGCAAAGAGGACAACTTCTGGGAGCACGGTGCAGGCCCGTGTGGTCCCTGCTCAGAAATCTACTTTGACAGAGGTCCCGACAAGGGTTGCGGCAGCCCCGACTGTAAGGTAGGCTGTGACTGTGACAGATTCATCGAAGTATGGAACCTTGTTTTCACACAGTTTGAAAATGACGGTAACAACAACTATACACGTCTTGCAAATCCCAATATCGATACAGGTATGGGTCTTGAAAGACTTGCTTGTGTTATGCAGGATGTTGACAACCTTTTCGAGGTTGACACAGTGCAGAACATTATGAAGCACATCATTTCTATCGCAGGTATCAACTACCACGACGATGCAAAGAAAGATATTTCACTGCGTGTTATCACAGACCACATCAGAAGCACAACATTTATGGTCGGTGACGGTGTTCTTCCCTCAAACAGCGGCAGAGGTTACGTTCTCAGTAGACTTCTCCGTCGTGCTGCAAGACACGGCAGACTCATAGGTATTGACAGACCTTTCCTTGCTGAAGTATGCGATACTGTTATTGCAGAAAATTCAAACGCATACCCCAACCTTGTTGAAAAGCAGGACTACATCAAGAAAGTCATTACTATGGAAGAAGAAAGCTTCTACAAGACTATCGACTCAGGTCTTGTTCTCCTTAGTGAAATGATGGAGAACGCAAAAGACGGTATCCTTTCAGGTGAAGATGCATTCAAACTTCAGGACACATACGGCTTCCCCATTGACCTTACAAAGGAAATCGCTGCAGAAAAGAATATGTCTGTAGATGAAGAAAAGTTCCGTCAGCTTGTTGAAGAAGCAAGACTCAAGGCAAAGAATGCAAAGAGAAACGCTGCTGACTCTGACTGGAGAAACAACGGTGTTTCATTCAAGGATGTTGCAAAGACAACATTCACAGGTTATACAGAAAACAACACAGAAGCGGTTGTTCTTGCACTTGTTGCAGATGGTGAAAGAAAAGATTTCATCAATGACGGTGACGATGCAGTTATCGTGCTTGACAACACATCATTCTATGCAGAAAGCGGCGGTCAGGTCGGTGACACAGGTGTAATCACAATAGGTGACAGCACATTCGAAGTTACAAACACAACAAAAGATCCCGACGGCATCTGGCTTCACCATGGTACACTTTCAGGTGACAGCGTAAAGGTCGGTGACAAGGCTGTTACAGCTTACAACGAAGAAGCAAGAAAAGCTATTAAGAGAAACCATACAGCAGCTCACCTTCTTCAGGCAGCACTCAGAGAAGTTCTCGGCACTCACGTTGAGCAGGCAGGTCAGCTTGTTGATGCAAACGAAGTACGTTTTGACTTCACTCATTTCACAGGTATGACAAGTGAAGAACTTAAAAAGGTTGAAGACCTTGTAAACGAAGTTATCCTTGAAGCTCAGGATGTTCTCAATAAGGAAATGCCCATTGAAGAAGCTAAGGCTATGGGTGCAATGGCTCTCTTCGGAGAAAAGTACGGTGACGTTGTAAGAGTTGTAAAAGCAGGTGACTTCTCCACAGAACTCTGCGGCGGTACACACGCAGACAACACAGGAAAACTCGGTCTTTTCAAAATCGTTTCAGAATCTTCAGTTGCAGCAGGTGTAAGAAGAATTCAGGCTGTAACAGGCAAGAATGTTCTTAAATACATTGACGAAAAGAATGAACTTATCTATGCAGCAGCAGATGCACTCAAGCTCGGCAACGCTTCACAGCTTGTAGCAAAGACAGCTTCAGTTGCAGCAGAGCTCAAGGCAAAGGAAAAGGAAATTGAAGCTCTCAAGGCAGAAATGGCAAAGGCTCAGTCTGCATCACTTCTTGACAATGCTGTAGAAGTAAACGGCATCAGAATTATTGCATCAGACATCGGTGAAGGCGGTGCTGAAAAGGTAAGAGCAATGCTTGATTCTGCAAAGGATTTCGGTGACGATATCATTATGATTGCAGCATCAGTTGTCAAAGAAAAAGGCACAGTTTCATTCGGTTGTATGTGCGGTAAGGGTGCTATCGCTAAGGGTGCTCACGCAGGTAACATCGTAAGAGAAATTGCAAAGATTGCAGGCGGCTCAGGCGGCGGCAAGCCCGACAGCGCAATGGCAGGCGGTAAGGATATCACAAAGGTATCAGAAGCTGTTGAAAAGTCAGCAGAAATCGCATCATCTTTCCTTAAATAAGAGGTGACAAAAATGAACGATTGTCTTTTTTGTAAAATTGTAAAGGGTGAAATCCCCTCATCAAAAGTTTATGAAGACGAAACAGTTTATGCCTTCAACGACATCGCTCCCGAAGCACCTGTACACGTTCTCATAATCCCCAAAGAACATATCGCTTCTGCGGCAGAAATCAATGCAGACAATTCAAAGGTTGTGGCTCACATTTTTGAAGTTGCAGCAAAGATTGCAGAAGAAAAGGGACTCTCTGACGGTTTCAGAATTGTGACAAACTGTGGCGACAGCGCAGGTCAGACTGTAAAACACCTTCATTTCCATATGCTCGCAGGCAGAGATATGACATGGCCTCCCGGCTAAACAAAAAACAACAGACCGCAGAAGTTTTGCTTTTGCGGTCTTCTGATTATTTTTTAAGGAGGTGAAAAAAATGGCAAGACCTTTCATCATAATCGGCTCGGTGATTTTCGGAATGCTTATGCTTCTCACATTCATTCCCCTTTCACATCTGCCGGCAATAATCATTGTTTCTGCAATACTTACTCTCGTTTTTCTCATTCTCGGAATCAGATTTTGCGTACTGAGAATTCAGTTTTTTGTTTTTCTTGCCGTTTTTCTTGCTTCTTTATCATTTACTGTAAAAACAAACATCAGTTACATTCCTGCGGCAGAAGTCGCAACATCAGAAAAAGCAATCGTCACGGGCATTGTGACAGATGTTTCTCATTACAAAGATTCTTATTACTACACACTTGACAACATCGTCATAAACAGCGGTAAGGCGACAAAACACAAAATACAAATCACTTACAAAGAACCGGTTAATGTAAAAATCGACGATGCAATGTGTTTTGCGGTAAACAGTATAAACACAAGAACTTCCGATGAAGCATTTTTTATGCCCGATGAAGACGGTGTTTATCTTTATGCTTACAGCGAGTGTGAACCTCTCGTTTACAAGGCACAATCCCACACAATAAAATATTATCTCTCTGAGCTGAGACTCAGCATCAGGAATAAAATCAGCAATGCCACAGACGAAAACTGTTCAGGCGCACTAAATGCAATGCTCACGGGTGACAAAACATTGCTGAATGAAGATACAAAACGGTCTTTCAGCCATTCGGGTATATCACATCTGTTTGCGGTATCAGGTTTTCATCTGTCTTTATGGACAGCGCTTATTTTTGTTGTGTTTGACCGTATAAACAAGAAAATGCAGATAATCGGCAACATCATCGCAACGGTGTTTGTACTCTTCTTTATGGCACTTACGGGCTTTACACCGTCAGTTGTAAGAGCAGGAATAATGCTTTTTGTCTACATTCTGGGAAAGCTGACAAAACACAAGGCAGATTCTATGAATTCGCTGTTTGTGGCGCTGACAATCATACTGCTCATTAACCCCTATTGTGCAACAAGCACTTCCCTGCTGATGTCTTTTCTTGCAACATTCGGAATTATCGCATTCAGCGAATCCGTAACGGAACCTGTTATTAACTTGAAAAAGAAAATCAAAGTAAAATTCATTTATAAGATTATTCTGACGCTTTATTCAGCAGCGGCAATCTCGGTTGTTGCAACAATTTTCATTTCTCCCGTATCCGCTGTGCAATTCGGGTATTATTCCGTCCTTTCACCCATTACAAATCTTCTGTGTCTGCCTGTTGCTCAGCTTATTCTGCCTCTGAGCTGTATCGGCTTTGCCACATCTTCCATACAGCTCGTTTCGGACTTTTTCTTCTCTGTCTGTAATCTCATTATGAAATATGTTATTTTTGTTTCTGACAAAATAAGCTCCGTTTCATTCTCCACTGTGAATGCAAACTCTGACACGGTACAGATTGTGCTTGTGATGATACTTCTTATTTTGCTTCTGCTGACAGCCGTTTTTGAAAGAAAAACAAAAATTCTCAGAATAATTGCCGTCAGCTCCCTTGCATTATTCACGGCAGTTTCTTCCTCAGTACTTCTGTATGAGAAAAATTCTGTCACTTTCTACGTTGCGCCCGTAAGCAACGGCACAGCAGTTGTATGCAACATACACGGCAGAAAGATGATTTTAGGCTGCGGCGGTGCCGAATACAAGGAATATCAGCTCACAAACATAACAGATATGATTACATATAAGGATATGGATCTTCTGCTGATTCCTCTTGACACAAAAACGGAATCAGGCTATACCGCTGATCTTCTCAGTAAATATTCTTTCGGCAAAATTGCCGTCTGCGAAGATTTTTATTCGGAAAATGTCAGTTTCGAAGGTGAAGATGTTTATGAGGGTAATATGCTCAAGATAACGATTGACGAAAACTCAGTTTTGGTGTATATTAATACTGACACATTCTGCGGAGCACGGATAGAATCAGACGATTTCAGATGCACAATGATTTTTAAGGCAGATTCTGACTTTTCTCAGATGCCCGTAAGCTGGCAGGAGGGCAATCTTCTTATCACAAGAGACAATTCGCCTGAGACTTCCCTGAATTTCGGTCATACAGTAATTTCAGCATATTCATATGAAGCTGATGAATCGGATTCAACCTACGCAACTACAGATTCAGGCAGAATAATTTACACTTATAACCAACACACAGGAGCAGAAATAAATGCAGATTACTGATGAAATTTCAATCAAAAAACATATAAGCGCAGGCGCATCATCATCACTTTACCTTGTTTACGGTGATGAGAGCTATCTTGCGTCATTTTATGCAAACAATCTTGCAGCTTCTGTTGCAGACACTTCGGGCATGAGCTTTGACTACTACTATTTTGACTCGGAGACAATAGATTTTCAGTCATTCTATGAAGCAGCGGAATCAATACCCATTATGAGTGATAAAGTCTGCATTTTTGTAAAGGACTTCCCGTTTCTCAAGCTCTCTGCAGACGAAATGAAGCAGTATACAGAGTATTTCAGCACACTTCCCTCTTCTACAATTGCAATTTTCCTGCTTGCAAACATTGAAGTTGATGTGAAACAGAATCAGAAATGGAAAACCGTGCTTGACGCTTTTGACAGAAACGGCATCATCTTCTGCCTTTCCAAAAGAACAGACAGTCAGGTTGCAGACCTGCTTGTGCGCTCTGCAAGTAAAAGAAATTCTTCAATTTCAAGAGAAACTGCAGAATACTTCATTTCAACAGTCGGCAACGAAATGACTGTGCTTCTCAATGAGTTTGACAAGTTATGTGCATTTTCAGGCGGTAAGGAAATCACCCGTGAAATGATTGATGAAATATCCACAAGAAGTGTTGAGGCTTCAGTTTTTGACCTGACAACGGCAATCAATTCAGGCAGAAGCGACAGAGCTTACGAAATACTCTCTGAGCTTATGAAAAACAAGACAGAGGCAACTCTTATCATCGGCACACTTGCGTTCGGCTATGTTGACATTTACAGAGCAAAAGTTGCAGCCGAAAACAGAATCAACAACCGTGATGTGGTGAATGCATTTGCATCTTACAAAGGCAAAACCTTCAGAATAGACAAAGCAGCCGCAGCCGCAAGAAATCTTTCTTTACAGCAGACAAAAAAACTGCTCGGTGCTGTTTCTGAAGCTGATATAAAAATCAAATCATTCTCTGTTGACAACAAAATCGTACTTGAAGAGCTTCTTGCAAAGCTTCTTTATATAGCAGGTGGAAAAAGATGATAAAACTCTCCAAAGCTGTTATTGTTGAAGGCAAATACGATAAAATCAAACTATCAAATTTTATTGATGCCGTTATCATTGAAACAGACGGTTTCAGAATCTTCTCTGACAAGGAGAAAAAGGCATTCATAAAACAACTTGCCCTCACAAAAGGCATTATCGTTATGACAGACAGCGATTCCGCAGGTTTCAGAATCAGGAATTTCATCAGAAACATTGCCGCAGACGGTGAAGTTATCAATGTTTATATGCCCGACGTTTTCGGCAAGGAAAAACGCAAGACAGAAGCGTCAAAAGAAGGCAAACTCGGTGTTGAAGGTCTTTCTGAAGATATAATCACGGAAGCTCTGAGAAAAGCAGGTGTTTTCCACACCACAACAGAAGAAAAAAGAAACACCCGTGAAGTCACCGTGACAGACCTTTATGAAGACGGTTTTACAGGCAATGATAATTCATCAGAGAAGAAAAAAAAGCTGTTACAGAGCCTTCAGCTACCTTCTAAGATGTCAAACAGCCAGCTCCTGAGGCTCATAAATACTTTTATGAGCTACGAAGACTACAAAAAAGCTGCTTCGGCAGTTTCTGACAGTTGACAGACACGAAAACCAAAGTTAAAATATTATCGGAGATGATATTATGACAAGAAAAAAGATTCTCACCATAGGGATAATTCTTATTCTTATAAGCACTCTTCTTATCACGGGCACAGCCGTGGCAAGAAATAAGTTTATATCCTCTTCAGGTGAAAAAATTTCAAAAATAATAAACAGAGTCAGCTATTCCGTTTCTGCAACAGAGTTTACTTTCAGCGAGCCTGACAAAAACGGTATGCTCGAATGCAGAACAGTTATCAGCATTGAAAAAACCGAGCCTGATTTTTACGGCAAACTTCACTCAATCACAATAAGCGGTGCCGAATTCGGCTACACAATGTATACAGCAGGCAAAAACAACGGTGATGCCGCTCTTCCCGAGGAAGTTATGCTACCCACAGGTGAAAACGGTGTTTATCCCCTTGAATGGGAACTTACATTCACAGTGCCCTATGAAGACGGAAAAAACACTTATAACCTCACTCTTGATATTGAATATTCAACGGGTGTGAAGACAAATCTTGTGCAGAGATACAACGCATCAATACCCGTCACAATAAATGTTGAATCATAAAAAAATTATCTGTAAAACGTTTGACAAACACAAATCATTGGAGTATAATCAATTCAACAAATTTTTATCCCGAAAGGATATGGTATAAATGGCAAAGTCACTCAGAGAAAATCCCACTGGCATTTTTTCTCTTATGCTTACTCCCTACAATGAAGACAAAACAATTGACTGGGCAACTTACGAAGAATACTGCGACTGGCAGGTAGCTCAGGGTGTTGAACATCTTTTTGCAGTATGCGGCAGCTCAGAAATGACAGCTCTCACACTTGATGAAAGAATTCAGCTCGCAACAGTTACAGCAAAACACAAGGGTGACACAACAATCGTTGCATCTGCAAACATTGAACCCTCATGGTTTGCTCAGGTAGAAGAAGTCAAGAGAATGTCTCAGACAGGCGTTGACGGTATCGTTTTCACAACAAAGGGCTTCGGCGGCGAATTCAACGAAGACAGACTTGTTAACTATATCGGTGAACTCTGTCAGTACACAGACCTTCCCGTATTTATGTATGAATTCCCCGGTTTCCAGCCTCACCTCATTTCAGGCGAAGTTTACGGCAAACTCGTTAAGGAATGCGGAATTATGGGTATCAAGGATACAACCTGCACAATGGAAGGTATCACTCCCAAAATTGAAGCAAAAGGTGACTCCTGCATCATTCAGGCAAATATGCCTTTCCTTTTCGAAGCATATAAAGCAGGCGCAAGAGGTGTTATGGCTACACCCACAGCTTGTGGCGGTGCTTTCTTCCAGAGATTCCACGAAGCATTTATGAGCGGTGATATGGCTCTCGCAGAGCAGAGATACAATGAAATCACTCTTCTTGACTGCGCTATCGATTCAGGCTTCAACGTATCTGCAAAGTATCTTGTTCAGCTTCAGGGCGTAAAGAACTTCAGACCCATCAACAGATACGATGTAAAACTTTCAGCAGGCAGACTCCAGTCGCTCAAGTCATTCCACAACTGGGCTGTTGCAAACGACCTTATGAAGTAATTCATAAAAACATAAAAATTTCAGGAGCAGCAATGCTCCTGTTTTTTATGGGTAATGCAGAAAAATCCGTATGATATGGTAGTAGGGGCGATGATTCATCGCCAGGCACGATAGTGCAAATGCCATTGGCATTTAATCAACACAAAGATTCAATTATTAACGGCTTCCGCCGTTCTGCTTCGCAGCGGGCGTTAGGTTAACGCCCCTACACATTTTTTATTAATCCACACAAAAAAAAGACCGCAATCTGCGGTCCCTTAAATATTAATTTTTTGTTTTCTTCTTAAAATATTTTCTCATAAAAATCAGCAAAGCGATGCCGAGAATGGGGAAAAGTGATGCCACGAGCATACCCGTTTTCATACCTATCTGTTCGGGTGTCATGGAGAGTGAACCGCTCAGATTTATTGCCCATTCGCTGACGGTTACTTTGTCAACAACAACACCCAGCAGCTGAGGTGCAACGGATGCTCCGAAATCTCCGCCTGCCGCCATAAGTGCGTATGCGGCAACACCGGGAGCAGGGAATTTTTCTTCCATAAGAATGAGTGTACCCGGCCAGAGCATTGCTGTGCAGAGACCCGTGAATATACACGCAATCATAGAAATAATTACATTCTGTGAAAAGCCTGATACAAGATAGCAGGCAGCGGCACAAATCATACTTACAAGCAAAACATTTGAAATATTCTTGCCGTACTTTGCATAGAGTGTTCTGCCGAGACCGAGAAGGATTCCGAAAAGTGCCATACCTGCAACGTCACCCACAACCTTGGGGATATTCAGGGCATTTTCCATATAGCTTGAAATCCAGTTTGTCATTGAATTTTCAGCGGCTGAACCGAGGAAAATACACATAACGCAAAGGAACATTCCTTTGTGTTTTTTCTTTTTACCGTCTTTTTCACCGCTGTGCATTTTCACATCGGGAATAGGTGCAATGCAGTAAAGTACAAACGAAACAATGGGAAGTGCTGCCCAGAAGAATGTGAGATACATCCAGTTTTCCGTACCGAAAACACGTAAGAATACTGTACTGAGAATAACAACAGTTACAACACCATAGGCATAAAGTGAATGAAGTCTGCTCATATCACGGTCAGGATTATCTGACGGAAGTGCCGCTACAACGGGACTTAGAAGAACTTCGCTCAGACCTGCGGAAACAGAGAAAATCACCGTGCCGATAACAAGCCCCACATATGCTTTTTCAGGGAAAAACATAGGCACAAAGGCATAAATGAACATACCGAGGCTCGTCAACAGAGGCATTATCCTGAGAGTCAGCTTTATATTGAAATGCTTTGAGAAAAAAGTAAAAATCAGGTCAATAAGAAGCTGAGTTGTGAAATTTATAAGCACAAGCGTACCCAGAAGTGTGTACGAAATGTCGTATGTTTCACGTAACGTGACAAATAGAAGAGGCGGCAGCGAAAAAATCGAAGCCATTGCAACATATGTGAAGTAACATGCATTGCGTGTGCGTTTGAAATTAACCATAATTGAGTCTCCCGAGTATTTTTTTTAATTATACAATGCTCTGAATAAAAAGTAAATAAAATATTTGATTTTAATTATTCCTTTTTTCGGTGTTTTCACTATTGCTAATCAAGTACCGTATATAGTATTATATATGGGTAGAAAAAGATAAAGAGGGTATAATTTTGAGTTTAAGAAATATAGCTATTATCGCTCACGTTGACCACGGTAAAACAACACTTGTTGACCAGATGCTTCATCAGAGCGGTACATTCAGAGCAAATGAACAGGTCGCAGAAAGAGTTATGGACTCCAACGACCTTGAAAAAGAAAGAGGAATCACAATCCTTTCAAAAAATACTTCCGTTCATTACAACGGAGTTAAAATCAATATCATAGACACTCCCGGTCACGCTGACTTCGGCGGTGAAGTTGAACGTATCATGATGATGGTTGACGGTGTACTTCTTCTCGTTGACGCATTCGAAGGCTGTATGCCCCAGACAAGATTCGTTCTTTCAAAAGCTCTTGCTCTCGGTAAAAAGCCCCTTGTTGTTATTAACAAGATTGACCGTCCCGGTGCAAGACCTGCAGAAGTTGTTGATGAAGTGCTTGACCTCTTCATTGAACTCGGTGCAGACGATGACCAGATTGAATTCCCCGTTGTTTACGCATCAGGCAGAGACGGTTATTCTGCTCTTACTCCCGATGTGCGTGAAGGCGATATGCAGCCTCTTCTTCAGGCTATCATTGACAATATCGATGCTCCCGCAGGTGATGAAACTCAGCCTTTACAACTTCTTTTCTCCTCACTCGACTATGATGATTACGTAGGCAGAATCGGTGTCGGTAAAGTTGAAAGAGGCTCTGTAAAAATGGGTCAGAATGTTGTTATCTGCAAGCAGGACGGCACAACTCAGAACGTTAAAGTTTCAAGACTTTATCAGTTTGAAGGCCTCAGAAGAGCAGAAGTTGACTCTGCAAAAGCAGGTGACATTGTTGCTGTTTCAGGTATTGAAGGGCTCAATATCGGTGAAACAATCTGCTCGGCAGACTGCATCGATCCCCTCCCCTTTGTAAAAATTGACGAACCCACAATTTCAATGAACTTTATGGTTAACGACAGCCCCTTTGCAGGTCAGGAAGGTAAATTTGTTACTTCAAGAAATATCCGTGCAAGACTTTTCAAGGAAGTTGAAACAAACGTAAGTATGAGAGTTGAAGAAACAGAAACAACTGACTCATTCAAGGTTTCAGGCAGAGGCGAGCTTCATCTTTCAATTCTTATTGAAACAATGAGAAGACAGGGTTATGAATTTGCTGTTTCACGTCCCAAGGTTATCCTCAAAAAGGGTGAAAACGGTGAAACACTTGAACCCATTGAACTTCTTATCGTTGAAGTGCCCGATTCATATGTAGGCGCAGTTATGGAAAAAATCGGTTCACGTAAAGGTGAACTTGAAGATATGAGTATCCGTGACGGCGGAACAACACACCTTGAATTCAGAATCCCAGCAAGAGGTCTTATCGGTTACAGAAGTGAGTTTCTTACAGACACAAACGGCTACGGTGTCATGAACAACCTTTTCGCAGGCTATGAGCCGTTCAAGGGCGACATCCAGACACGTGACAGAGGTTCAATTGTTGTTCACGAAGCAGGCGAAAGCACAGCTTACGGTCTTTTCAATACTCAGGACAGAGGCAGACTCTTCATCGGCCCCGGTGTTCCCGTATACGAAGGTATGATCTGCGGAGAATGCGCAAAGAATGAAGATATCGTTTGTAACGTATGCAAGAAAAAGCAGATGACAAACACACGTGCTTCAGGTTCAGACGATGCACTCAGACTTGTTCCCCACTCAACACTCAGCCTTGAACAGAGCATGGAATTCTTAAGCGATGACGAAATCCTCGAAGTAACACCCAAGAGCCTCAGACTCAGAAAGAAAGTTCTTTCAAAAGAACTCCGTATGAAACAGCAGTTCAGAGGCAAAAAATAAAAGCATAAAAATTAAGAGCACTACCGAAGTAGTGCTCATTTTTATATACATCAATTTTTTGACAGCGCAATAAGTTTTAATAATTTATTATTTCTGTCGTTGAGTTCAATAAGTTCACCGAATCCGTAAAGAAGAAAAGCGCTTAACCAAGAAAGCAAAATGCCAAGCACGATAATCGCAATTCCTGCAGCAAGCAATATACCGATTTCAAGTTCAATCGCGAAAGCAATAACAATAATACCGCCAATTACAGATATTACCATACCCAACAAACTACTGATTTTTGCCAAAAGTTTAATCTTGAAACCAATTTTGTCAAACATATTTATCCTCCTTAAAGACAATTAATCAGATCTCTTTTTCTTTTATCATACTCTTCTTTTGTGATATTTCCGCATTCATATAATTGATTGAGTGTTTCCATATCACTTAATACATAGTCTGAATTTTTATTATTCTTGTTTGATTTTTTTATTATAAAAACGATAATACATACAATACCGATAACTGCAAGAAGAAGAATAAGCGGTAAAGGATTACTTTGTGATGTTGCAACAGCAGAATCAAGAATAATATTACACATTTTATATCACCTCTCAGCAAAAGTATACTCTATCTTCTAGTGTTTGTCAATGTTCATAATATGAGTAACCTTTAATATTTCCGGTGATAAAAATGAACTACTTTGACCGTCTTATAAATATGCGTATTAATAAAGACCTGACACAAAAAGACTTAACAAATCTCAACAAGGATATGATCATATTGAAAAAAGAAGAGCAAAGTTATCTATTGAGGACGTTATGACACTTTGTGAATTTTATAATGTAAATTCTTGTTATTTTCTCGGTTATGAAAAAACATAATTGAATTATAAAAAAATGAGCACAGCCAAAACTGTGCTCATTTTTTATTTACTGATTAAAAAACAGATTCTTTATGTAATTGACAAGTTTAAGAATAATCGTCATAACAAGGGCAAAAACGTTGTTGCTTGCAACTGATTCTTCGGTTGTGTTTGTAAGAACACCGCTGTAATTGTCTGTAACGCTGAATCCTTCTGTTTTTGTCTTTGTCTTGAGATAATTGTCACTCTCAATATAAGTTGCTGTAATGGTGCCGTATTCGACTGCTGCAGTATCAACTGTAAGAGTCATCTTTTCACCGGGAAGGAGTGTAACGGGCACTGCGATATCAGCTTTGCCGTCAACATATTCAAAAGTCACGCTTTCAATAAGCATTGAGTTTTCTTTTGAAACGTTTTCAATTACAAGCTGACCTTTGCCGCCGAGAACTTCATACATACTGTTTGTTGATGAGAAGTACATATAAAGGTCGCTGTTACTGTCATTACTCTGCATAAACTGAGGGAACTTTGCACTGCTCCATGCATCTTTGATTGAGTCTGTATAGAAAAGTGCTTCAAGAAGCTCAAGTGAATTGGGAGCTGTTTCAATCATACCGTGCCAGAGACCGTCAATAACCCATGTTCTTTCGGGAATGTAACCGCAGGAAAGGTCAACTGTTCTGTCAGGAGAAATGCAGTTTTTACCGTTATCAACCTGCTGTACATAATCATCTGCAAAGGGTGTGCCGTCTGTTGAACAATAAGCACCGCAGGATGTTGAAAGGTCAACAATACCGTCTGAAAGAGTCTTTGTTGCAGTTACAAGGTCAATACCTGTGTGAGAGATGATTGAAATTTCAATTCCGCATTCCGCAGCGTATTCAAAAGTACCCTTTACGTCAGCCATATAGCCGTTTCTGACTTTATCTGCCTCTGCAATAAGTACTTCGTTGCCGGGATTTGAGAAATATTCTGCAACTACTCTGTCATACTCTGAAGGAATAATCATTTCGATATATGCAGGTGAATCTTTTGCTATGGGATAAATAATTTCTTTCGCCATAGTATCAAGAGTTACATTCATATCAAATTCAGTAGGAATCTTTGCAAGAAGTGTTACAAGCTCTGAAAGGTCTGTTTCAATATGAAGAATGCCTTCAAGAAGATCAAAAATATTTTCAAAATCAAGAGTGATAACTTCATCTGAAGGAGCAAGAAGGTCAGAAACAAAGTTTGAACCTTCTACGATGGGATTGTCAAACACAAGGTCTTCAACCTGCTCTTTGTCAGCATATTTATAAACATACTGAGCAACGGGAACACTACCCTGGCTGAGACAGTAAACATCTACTTTATCGTGACCTGTAAACTCAAGCACATCTTCAATATATGCATCAAGCTGGTCTGCAAGTACATCACCTGAAAGACGCCAGTCATACATAAAGTTGAAAACGTGGTCGTCACCGATTCTCTTGCCGATTCTTTCCATATCAAGGAAGTCTGAGCCTGTATAGGGCACATACTTGAGCGCATCATTCTTCTTGAAACCCTGAAGACAAGTGTCTTCAACTGCCGAGTAAACGGGACGGAGGTTGTAATATGATGTTCCGTCGGGATTCATTCTGATGGGCTCGATAAGATCACCAAGAAGAGCCTTTACAAAATCAAGAAATGATTCTGTGCTTAATTTGTCGATATTGGCTGTAACAGCACTTGTGATGCAATCTGCATCAAAGGGGAATGCAACCTCTTCTGTGCCGTCATCGTTGATTTTAACAAGAGTTGTGGCACCGAAACCTGATACCATAACCATAGGTGTGTGACCGCAGTCACAACCATCTTCAGCAAAAGCTCCGATAAGACCGATTGAAGAAAATGTCATAAGGAGTGTCAGAAACAGACTTACGATTACTTTAACTGATTTTTTCATTTGTTATCACCTTAAATTGCAAGAGCTTTATTGATAAGTTCAACAGTTTTGTCAACAACAGCTTCGTCGCCGTCCTGAAGGTTAAGGAGAGGTGCTCTGACTCCACCGAGTTCAAGACCTGCTCTCTTGTTGAGAACTGCCTTTGCAACAGCGTACATATTACCCTTACCTGAACACATTGAGTAGATAACTTCACAAACTGCATTCTGAAGTGCCTGAGCTCTGTCGAAATCGCCTGCTGCAAGTGCCTCATTCATCTTTACGAACATTTCGGGCATAACACCGTATGTACCACCGATACCACCGTCTGCACCGATAAGTCTGCCGCCTACAAACTGTTCATCGGGACCGTTGAAAAGAATAAGGTCTTTGCCGTTGATTTTGCCCTGACGCTTGAACATCTGAATGTCCTGAATAACCATTGAAGAGTTCTTGATACCTACAACTCTGGGATTCTTGAGCATTTCATCAAGGAGAGGCAGAGTAAGTGATGTGCCTGCAAGCTGAGGAATATTGTAAAGGAAGAAATCTGTGTTGGGAGCTGCGTCTGAAATATCGTTCCAGTACTTTGCAATAGCTCTTTCGGGAAGCTTGAAGTAGATGGGAGGAATTGCAGCAATAGCATCAACACCGACTGATTCTGCGTGACGAGCGAGTTCAACGCTGTCCTTTGTGTTGTTACAAGCAACGTGAGCGATGATTACAAGTCTGCCCTTGTTAGCTTCCATAACAGCTTCAAGAGTCTGCTTTCTGTCTTCAACGCTCTGATAGATGCATTCGCCTGATGAACCGCCTACATAAAGACCGTTCATACCCTTTTCTACAAAGAACTCCACAAGTGCTGCTGTTCTTTCTTTTGAAATATTACCGTCATCACCGTAACATGCATAGAATGCGGGGAATATACCCTTATATTTATCCATACTCATTTTAATTAACCTCTTTCTTCAATTTCTTTCATCATTGTGTCAAGCATAATGAGACATCTGGGCACGTGGAAAGGTCCTTTGAAAGTTGAACCGATACAAGCAGGTAATGTAGGCTGACCGTCACGACGGAGATAGCCGTACCATTCACCGCAGGGTGCAGATGCAAAATACTTTTTGCTGTAATCAAGAAGCTGTTCGAAGATATCGAGATACTTCTTGTCGCCTGTGTCCTTATATATCATAAGTGAAGCGATAAGTGCTTCGTTATGAGGCCACCAGAGTTTCATATCGTGTTCATAAGCTTCGGGAGGATTGCCGAGACAATCTATAAAGTAAAGAATACCGCCGTATTCCTTATCCCAACCCTTTTCAAAAGCCATATCGAAAATCTCGATTGCCTTTGCGTGAAGCTCCTTGTCACCTGTCATATTTGCTCTTTCCATAAGGAACCAGCTGCATTCGATATCGTGGCCGGGGTTAACAACTCTGCCGGCTGAAACGTCTGACATAAATTCGCCGTTCATGCCGACACTTTCAAGTGTGCAGCCGATTTCCGGCTTGAAATGATACTTAACGATTTCTTCAATACACTCGTTACTGTATCTGTCATAAAGCTCCTTGTTTTCGGGGTCAACTC
>JAZTWP010000079.1:0-26310 GCA_045636025.1 Acutalibacteraceae bacterium
AACTGCGCTCTGTGCTGCATATGGTGAGCTTTCCTCAAGCACTGGCAGCTTGTCTTTGATGTCCTCGTAATCAATATCAAGCTGCTCACAGATGAGCTGCATGAGCGTTTCATTGTCAATGTGTGTGGCAATGTTCAGCAGCGTTGTGATTTCCGTCTGTTTGCGCTGTGCATCTGTAAGCTCAATCTGTGCATTCTCTTGCTCGTTTGTCGGTATCTCTCGGTCAAAGGCAAAGTAAACATCGCCCTGCGTATATTCTGTGCCATTGCGCTCATTGATCTCATCAAGCACAATTTTGAGCAGTTTACGAATAAACTGTTTGAGTCGCTTTTCTATCTTGTTTGCTTTAAGGTCAAGCAGGGAATATGCCGCCTTTATAGCAAGGTTTGTTGTTGCATTTGTGTCCTTGAGGCCTGATGTATTAAGAGCCATACCAAAGCGGTATATGTTCATCTCATCAAGCTCAAGCTTTGTTTTTCTTGCCTCATATGGGATATCTATGGTACGAATTTCAACATCGCCGTCATCACCCACACCTATGAGCTTCTTTGTCTTTGTGTTGAAATGCAGCTCATCCAGATTGTCACCCTCAAAACCTTTAACCACATACAGCACCTCATTTGAATCCTGTATGTTGTTTGAAAGCCCACAGCTCATCAGATCATAGTCATCTATCAAAGCTTTGATGGGATTGAGTGTGCTATGCTGCTTTTTGCATGTGTCAAACCTGACAAAGGGGATAAAGCCAAAGCTTTCATAGTACGTTGTACCATCAGTGCCTTTTTTGTATATGGTGTGCGGCTTTGGATTGATAGGCTCAAGCGGGTCAAGCTCAATTTTTCCGTCCTCTTCCTGACGGTAGAAATGTGTTTCCATGCTGTCCCAGACTTGAATTCTTTTTATCTTTTTGCCGTCCTTGTCGATTTTATCCACATACCAATACAAAATATGGTCTTGCTTATCACTGGCGAATCTTGCCTCTACTTCCACAACGCCTATGCTGTCAGCACATTGAAAAGCAGTCCTATCATCGGCATTCTTGTATGCGTAAGCATACTCAAAGCCTTTGACAAGACCGCCAGTAAGAACATCTGCAAGCTCAGAATCAAAATCTTCGTTGTCATTAAAGTATTCATCAAGCTCAGCCTGTAGCTCTGGAATGTCTGACTTTAATAGACCGTCCTTGTTTGATAGCACATACTGCACAGTCTGATCAACATTCTCTGTAAAAAACGGATGACTGATTTTGATATTACTTTTGAACTTGTCCTCTTTGACATCTCCATTGCTGTCAACATAGAACATGCGATAGTTTTTTATGTCATGATCGCCCTCATAATACCTGACACCGACTTTTGCAGCATCCTTTTTGGCACTTGCTGCATCAGCATCTATGAATGATTTAATTTCGTCTACCGTAAGCATTTAATCACCACGCTTTTTATGAACCTATGAATTCTTCGTAGCCATCAATAGGCGCTATACAAGCTGTTAAGCTGCCACCTGTGGCAATTGAATACGAATACGTTCCTGTGCTTGAATCAAGCGTATATGGAGCTGAGCCATACAGATCAATCACATCTCCTGCAGCAAGTGTCATGTCTCGGCTTGCCGTTTTTGCGGTGGGATTATAGTTTGAGCTTGAAGATGAATGTGTTGTAACTGTAGAGCCGTTTTTTCTAAGCCTGATGCTGCCGATTGGAACGTCGTATAAGTTTTGGGGGAACGCACCGACCACATATGAATATTTGATGCGATATGTGCCGCTCTTGGGTATTGTTATTGATACAACAGGATTCAATGCGCTCATATTATATCTTGCAAATCCCATAAGATTGGCAGATGTCATCACCGGCATATTTCCGGCTGTTGGTGTGTCAGGCCACTCAGCGCCAGTACTACCAAAATGACAATTTACCTGTTGACCGCCAGTGTTTGTGAAAGCGACAGAATCCACGCCATTGTAAGTAACACCATTGACAACAATGTTCTCAGCCATTGTGTCACCCCCTCTTTTATTTTATGCTCAGAACTCCATCTGCCAAAGTAAAAGTGGGGTCAGTGTGTGTCCCAGTGACCTTTTTGCCGTTTACATATGCTGTTTCACCAAGCTTGATGTCATCTGCCGCCGCTGTTGCATCAGCAGACTTGATGTGAGTGGATGGAATAGCACCAACTGTTACCTGAGACAATGCATTATATCCGCTGTCAGGTGTGATAACCTGTTGTGATTCTGTTGGTGTGACGTTCTTAGCCTGAGACTTCATACCCTCAGTGTCGTCCATGCTGCCTGTAACGCCAAGAACCGAGATGCCTTTACGGATGTTAGCAGCAACAAGCTTTGCTTTCTCTGTGTCATCAATGCTGACAGAGCCGCCCGGCGTGTAGCCTGCAGGCACAGTAACAGTGCCCTCCTTGGTTGCAATCTTTCCATTGACAGCACCATTGACAGGCATTGAACCTGTGATTTTTTTGCCGTTCACATATGCTGAATCACCATTCTTTATGCTACCGGCAACAGCAGTTGCATCGGATGTATCTGGATAAGTCACAACCTGTGTTGTATCTGATGCAAGCGGAACTTCAAATGCTTTTACGTCATTGTATGTTACTCCATTGATCTTTACTGTTTGCGCCATGGGGTTTGCCTCCGTTGTTAGGTTATTGTTATTACTTTTCGGTTGTCATATGTGACCCTCCCGTATTCCTGTGGAATGGCTTTTACAAGCACATTCCTGTTCATCAGCTTGCCTGTTGTGTCAAGTGATTGATCTTCCTCAGTTGGTGTGATTTCATATGCTCCTGTGTATGGTTCTGATTCAATAGCTGTTGTCACAGATTGAAAGCTATCAAACACAACAGGTATGCGATGATTTATAACCCTAAAATCTACTTTCAACAGCATCAGATCACACCATCCTTTATGATGCGCTCTGTATTGACCACAATTACCGCTGATGCAAGAGCTTTGCCTGTGTTGAGCTTCACTCTGAGCTGTATTTCTGTTTTGCATGCACAATCAAGCAGCAATGTTTCATCCTGTGTCAGATCAACAGTCAGCTTCTTTTCATCACAAGAGCAATCTTTCAGCTCTTTATCAATTACGATTACATCATTCTGAGATAGTGTTACCCACGCTTCACTCAGCAATGATGTGTCAAAAGGAATGGTGAATTCAAGCGTGGGCGTTGTGCCTCTTGTTATCATTTTTTCACCCTCTTTACATCAACCATTTCTTGCCTACAATGTATTTCTCTAAGCTGTATCTCATTGCATCCATCAAATGGTTAAAATCATCTATTGGCACATTCAGCTTTGTCCCGAATTTGTCCTCATCCCATGTGTAATTGCTTATCTCAGTGAGAAAGTTCACACACTTTGGATGAATGATAATCTCAAGGTCTTGAATCCACTGGATGCCGTTTTTAATGCTGTCTTTGCCTTTCTGAGCGCTCTTAACACGCAGGCCAAGAGATTTAAGCTCATCAATAGATTTAGGCTCTGCTGAATCTGCTGTGATGCGCTCTTTGCCATAGCCCATGCTGTTGATGATGTCTGCAATTCTTTTGTTTGACAGCCCCTTCTCATACATTTCATCAAAAACAAAGAGCTGCCTGTTCTCCTGATCAAGCAGCCCACAAAAAAGCGTTGACGGGTCATTGGTATAACCAAAGTCAAGACCAAACACAGACACAATGCCCGGTTTGCGTCTTACAGCATCAACGTCAAACTCTTCCTCTTTCCAATTTTCATATACAAGGCCATCAACAATACCCCAACCTCCAAGGCCAGCGACAGCATAGCGCCGGGGATTACGCTTCTTCATATCCTCAAACACTTTAATATCCGCAGCATCAAGCCATTCATTGCACATGTAGTTTGTAGTCATGGCAAGTGTGCTGTCATCTGGGTCATCGAAAAAACGCTTTTTTAGCCAGTGATGTTCATTCCATGGGTTAAATGTTATTGTCCATTGCTTGAATAGACCTTCTGGCACTTCACCACGAATGGATTCATCAAGAATGTTGAAATCATCCTCTTTCATAATCTCATATGCTTCCTCAAGCCATGCCCAACAAAGCACACCCACATCCACTGTGATTGATGTTACTTTGAGCGGGTCATCAAGACCACGGAAGTATATCTTTTGCCCTGTGGGTTTGTATGTAGCCTCAAGGGGACTCTCTTTGAAATCCCACCATGCATCAACTTTGAGCCTATGTACAGCCCATTTAAGCTCTGTAAAACAGCTATCCTTGAGCGTTCTGAATGTTTTCCTTACAACCAGAGTATTTGCCTGTGGATATTTCATCATGTGGTAGATAAACCACAAAGCTGATGTTTTAGACTTCTTTGAGGCACGGCTACCTTTTACCACACGGTATCTGCCCTTGAAATTCCAAAACTGTTTATATCCTTTTCCAATGTATTCAGGCAGATATATCCTCTGATACATTTCACTCTTCAAGATCATCTTCCCCCTCAAAGAACACGGGAAGATTCATATTCACATTTGCATTGTCAACAGGCTTTTGACCGGCTGTGTCACGCACCCACTCAGCAGCTTTTACATCACCTTTCATTGCTCTTTGCAGCATTGATATAATCATTGCTTCCTGTACACTGATGTTTTTGCCTTTAAGAGCAGCAAAGCTTGTGATTGATTCAATGTCTGCAAACTTGCCATTCTTCATGCGCATGGAAAGCAGCACATCAAGCGTTTCTCTCATGGCTTTCTTTTTGCGTTTTGCCTCGCCTGATGCAATACCGCCTTTTCTGCCGTTTTCTCTGCGCTGCTCAGGTGTCATCAGTGAAAATTCATTCTTTGCCATATTGCATCACCTGCCTTTCACAGCAATTTCAATCGTTTCAATCCCCTTATGCAACCTGCTTCGTCACCATGAATGACCTGCCCTTTGAACGTTTTGAATTGCTGCTTTGATATGCGTCCATCCTGAACCAATCTTTTCAGCAGCATTATTGTTTTATTCATTCAAAAGCACCGCCTTTTCACCTGTGAACTGTTCCCATCTGTCAATGATGACATCAACATATTTAGGCTCAAGCTCCATGCCATAGCAGCATCTATCAAGCTGCTCACAAGCAATGAGCGTTGTGCCGCTGCCACAGAATGGCTCAATAACAATGTCACCAACATCAGACATGGCTTTGATGTATTCTCCTGGCAATCCCACAGGGAATGTGGCAGGGTGCAAGCTCCTGATGCTGCCAAGCTCTGCATGCATTGGCAACACGCTTTCCATCTGCTTGTATTTGTTTGACGTGATGCCTTTTGAAGAATACTTCATTGAGCCGTCAGCCTGCCGCACTTTTCTTGGCCTGCTGTCTTTTATGCTCTCTTCTTTCTTCTCCCATGTCTGGTTGATCTCAAAGAATTCTGTACCAAACACAAAAAGCCATTCATGGCGAATAGGGAAGAATGCGCTTTGCTGACCAATAGAACCACACATGAGTTTATCCCACACATTCCATGCAAGCAGCTTATAGCCTGATTCTTTTGCTATTCGTATGTACTCATCCCAGTATTGAACAATGTCATTCTCTTTGCGCTGTATACCGAGATTGACACATTGATAATCTGTGAATGGTCTGTAAGCTGCAATAAACAGCGCTATGTTGTCAACAGAGAGGTCTTTGCCGCCTTCATATTCACGCATATCTGAATACGGAGGACTTGTGAAGAGCATCTTTGCTGTGCTGCCATTCATGAGCTTTTCAACATCCTCTATGTTTGTGCTGCTCCCACACATCAAGCGATGATTGCCAAGCTGATATATGTCACCGAGTTTTGCTCTTGGCTCTGGTGCTGTTTCTACATCAAACTCATCCTCAGTGACCTCTTGCGGCTCTTCTTCCTCTTGCACATCATCAAAGCCAAACACAGACATATCAAAATCAAACAAATCCTCAAGCTCATCTGACAGCAATTCAAAATCCCAATCAGCTTTCTCAGAAACTTTGTTGTCTGCCAATCTGAAAGCTTTTATTTGCTCATCATTCAGATCATCAGCAACAATGCAGGGAACCTCAGAAAGCCCAAGCTTTTTTGCTGCTTTCCACCTTGTATGACCGGCAACAATGACATTCTGAGAATCTATAACAATTGGCACTTTGAATCCAAACTGTTTGATGGATTCAGCAACATATTTGACAGCCTCATCATTCTTTCTGGGGTTCTTTTCATAAGGCTTTATCTCTGTTATTTTCCGCTGTGTGATCAGCACTGCAATGCATCCTTTCATGTGTATATAAACAGCAAAAAGCCCGACAGGTAAGGAGAAAAAGGAACCCTGTCAGGCTTTTGTGTTTATTCAGTATTTTGTAGCATAACAATATCACTTTGCACTTATGAAATACAATGAAATAAAGTGAAAAGTTTTTGCCGTTCGACATTATTCGACACGGTTTGCAAAGCTTGTGTTGTATTCTCTTGGCATCAACTGAAAGGAATTTTTGCCATGCTAACAAAAGAATACACCACGCTGTTTAACGCTATCACAGACGCTATTGAACTTCTCAAAGCCGCTCAAATAGCTGCCGAGGAGCTTTTTATTTCCCGGCAAGAATCTGAGCCACCTTTTGTAATGCTCTGCCGTGAATGTAACACACATTGCGGTATGTCATGTGCATATCACAAGCAATCTGCTCTAAGGTTTCAAACTGGAAATAATGCTTGTACAGCACTGACAACTGATCTGGGTTTTGAATCTGATCAACAACAGCGCTGATTTCTCTTTTTTTATCCACAAGCTCATCCACAGTTCTGTTGATATCTGCTTCAAGGTCAATAATCTTGGCAATTACATCACCGACTTTGTCTTGACCACCTGAGCTGTGTCCTGGCGCATGCGAAAGAGAGGGAGTAACTTTGAGCGCTATGCTTTTTAACACAGATAAATCATCAAGCTTGTTATTTATGCGTGTATCACAGAGCTTAACTTGTTTCAAATAGGCTTTGGCATCAACAATACTCGTTTGTTCCTCTGCCATAATTGTACTGCTCCTTTCATCGTTTGCTAATGAAGTCACTCATAATACTTTCTTGCTTCTCTGCCTCATCTGCTCAACTTGACGTTCGCCATCCATTACACACTTCCATGAGCAAACAAGAGCTTTTCTGTATGGCCTTATGAGGTCCACTTTGTAGATGTGCATTGTTGCCGGAATATATTCTTTGCCGCATATCGGGCAAATTTTCTTTGTAAGAGTAAAAGTCATGTCATGCAGCTCCTTTCAATTCAAATACCGCCTATTCTGAGAACGCTGCTCTCATTTCCGGCGCTGATGGCAAGCTGCATCTTGGCAACTTCATGCCGCTTTCGTATTGTCGGCATTGTTTTCATGAATCTGTTGCGTTCAAACTTTAGCTCATCCTCATCACTGCTCTGAGCAAGCCTCATAAACTCACCCTCACCACCGAGGTACATTCTGAGCTTTTCAGGCATGTTCTCCCAAAGCTCACTAAATGCGATTCTTGCGTTCTGTCCCTGTGTTTTGCCATTAGGCTCAACATAGGTAAAATTAAAAGCGTATATGTACCGTCTTGCTTTACGCAGCGCCACAGAAAACTCATTCCATAGCTCCTCATCTGACGGCTCAAGAGAATCCCTCATATCTGTTAATCTCTCAATAAGATCAGCAGGAGTGGGAGGCATTTTGCATGTCTGTAATGACATGTACAGTGCTGTCATAACATCATTGTCATCAAAGCCTTGTAACAATGCGCCCCATGTCTTAACAAGCGTTTTGACATCAGCATCCTTTGCGTAATAAGGGTAAATGGTCTTTATAGCTGCTATGATCTCGGTGATAGTGTTAGTTGATGCCAATTTCGTCAGCTCCTATTCTCTCATTGCTGCAAGCTGTGCCATGAAATCATCATAACCGCTTGACTTCTTTGGCTGAGCTTGTTGCTTGACATTGTTTTGCTCTTTGTCTTTTCGTGCCCAATTCCTGATTGTTGCATAATGGCTCTTATAGTTTTTGCCAGATGATGCAACGTAAGAAGATAAGCGTTCAATGCGTTCTTCCCAGTCAATGAATTCATCTTTCAGCTTTTCAAGCTCATCGTCTGTGAGAAGAACATTGTTATATTCACCGTGTTTGTGCTTGGTGGGCTTTTTAATAGATATATCTTCTATATCTATTTCTTTTTCTTCTTCTATATCTGTTGCGTTACCTTGCGTTACTGTCACGTTATCGGTAACGTTACCAGACAACAGCTTTTGTTTTGCTTTGAATTTTGCCTGCCTGATTCTGTTTTGCTCTCTGATTTTGTCCATTCCCTCAATGTTTTGGTATTCTTCCCACCCAGCAATTGAGAAAAAACCTTGATCAGTGACAATCATGTTCAATTGCTCCAAAGCTTTTAATGCAAGCTGAACTGTGTTTTCTTCAAAATCCAGTTCATCTGCAAGCATTTTGGGCGTGTATGGAATGTTTTCTGTCAGGAATATCATGCCGCTCGAATTGCAGCGGCCTGCCATAGTGAGCAACATCACCCAAATTAAAACGATGTTGTTGCCGTCAGGCAGCCTGCGAAGGTGCTTGATTTTCCTGTTGTCAAACATATCTGTAGTTATCTTTATCCATTTGACATCTGCCACAGCTCAACACCTCCGTTTCATAAGCGGGTTCAAGAGAGAACCCGCTTTGCAAAGCGTCTGAATTCTTTTTCGTTTTCAATGCGCATAATATTGACACTCTCACAGGCGGCAAGCTCAGGATTTGTCGCCTGAATTTTCTGCCTAGTGCGCCTGACAGTTTCAAAGCCCGGTAAGCCAAGCTCACGCTGACACAGCAAGAATTCCCCAACAGTCATGCCGTGTACATCAATTCTCTTGTTTCTGCCGATAATTTGCAGAACTTTCAGATATAAAAAGCTGTCGCTGCTGCGAGTCTGAGGGTATTTTGCAAGGACAGCTTTGACGATTTGTGTAACATACTTAAAGTCATTCATATTTACCATCCTTTACTTTTTTCTTTCAGGTCAAAACCGGCTTCCCATTCTCGATAGAGCTGCATGAAAGTATCAAGCTCCATCGTTACAAGAATGTCTGAGTAATTTCTCTTGTGGAATACTACGGGGAACTCGTTTGTTCCCCGTGCATCCCGCTTTGCCTGAGCCATCCATTCATAAAGCCTCATGCTTTCCTGATGTTTGGCCTCTATATGTATGCCAGGTAATCCAACAACGTCAGATGCTTCACCTGTATTGCCGCAGTATTGAGCCGTTCGCCTTGCTTCATATCCGTAATCACGGAATAGGGAGGCAAGCTGCCGCTCAAATCGTGCGCCCTTTTGCTTGCTGTTTATAGCCATTGGCTCACCGCCTTGCTCATGGTATTAAAACGGCAAATCAATTCCATCATCATCAAACTCATACTCTGCCTCTGATTCACCGGCAGCATCGGCCTCAGCCTCAAAACGTGCTTTGTAGCTTTCACTGAGCCTGACTGTGTTTGCTATCCACTCAGGCAGCTTGTCAAGTGCGCTGAGCGGGCTTTCATCAATGTCATATACCACACGCTCAAGAACAGGGGCAGGCATAGGCATGTTTTTCGGCAGCTTCATCACGCTTGCAAGATTTGCATATGTTTTGCCATTGTTGCCGGTCTTGTGGATGATCTGGATGAGGCAGGGAGCGCCGAGAATGTTCCTAAGATTGAACTTCTCAAGCTCTTCATCTGTGAAATCACGCCCACGCCATGCAGCCAAATCACGTCTGAGAATAGCTTTTGATGCAAGACTTGCAGTATATCTTGCCGAGAACACACGGGGCTGTTTCTGACCGTCAATCTCAACATATTCGTCAGCCAGTTCCCAACCAATAAGGACTTTGGGAGAGCTGTTGCCGTATTTCTCATTTTTCTGCAAACCGAGATCAACAAGCATATAACAGGATGCAGGGTAAGTGCCCTCAGGAATGATAGGTATGCCGCCGTTTCCGTTCTCACTGACTATTAAGCTCATTTTTTATTCCTCCGTTTCAAATCTGATTGGGCAGTACGTGCCAATAATGTCTTTGGGAGCCGGAAGAAGTTCGCCGGTCCTTTTGCAATATTCTCTGTATGTCTTATCCTCAATGCCCATCATGGGGCAGCGATAACAACAAACATCATCTTCGGGAAAGCCTATTTCAACAGTGCCTGTTGTGTAATAGGAAACGCCCCTTGAAAAGCTTCTCATTCTTTTACCTCCATGTTGTCAGGGAAGAATACCTCTTTCAAAAGAGATATTTCTGAATAACTTATCTGCTGATAATGCTTGTCTTTGCGGAGAATAAGGTTTTTGAGAACCGCTGCATCACGCTCTGCTGCTAACAGTTCTTCATATCTGGCAATGCTGATTTTTATCATTTTGATTTCTCCTTTTGTGCTTGCTACCATTCCGGTTGCACTTCTCTCCGATACGAATCTATGCAGTCCTCGCATATCCAACAGTCATTTATATAGAACGCTGTTTCTGACTGTATATGCTCGCCGCAGTCATCACACTGGGGTCTTTCAGATAGCCAACGCTCTTGGTCTGTTTGCCATCGGTCAAAATCCATCAGAGGGTCATCAGAGTAAGGCATAAAACACCGTTCCTTTCTTTATGCTTTTTGATCTGTATTACCTTTCTCCTTTATCGCCTTATAATATGCTCTAAGGAGCTTTCTGGCTGCCTCTTCATACACTCTCCTTTGCTCTTCGGGTGACATTTTGCTAGGGTGCACTCTGACTATTGCATAACCATAGTCATATTCCATTACGCCGTCCTTATCTGGTCCGCTTATCTTACATTCCGGCTTTTGTCCGCTTTTTTTATATTCCTTCCATAGGTCGACTCTCTTGTTTTCCATATTTATTCCGCCTTTCTTAGTAATTATTGTGCTTTAAGCACAATTGTTAGGTAAAAAAATAATGTCATCCACTGATTGACCGTAAAGACGAGCCATTTTCTGCGCAATATCAATAGATGGCACAACTCTGCCTTTTTCATACCCAATTAGGGTATTCTTACTTATATTTAGGGATTTTGCCGCCTCAGACTGCGTCATACCGACATTTACTCTTGCGGCCTTCATAGAGATTGCCATATAATCACTGCCTTTCATTGGGCTTTTAGCACAATTCGACAATACTATATTCAAATAACTTTGTCAATGCTTTAAGCCCAATATTATATGCCAAAAGCTTGAATTATTGGGCTTTTAGTGTATAATGGTAATTAAGAAAGGCGGTGTATTCTGTGAAGAATAAGAGCGTATTTGCAAAAAACTTAAGATTGCAAATGGCACTGAACAACAAATCAAGACGTGATGTGTGTGGTGACTTGGGATTTAATTATTACACTTTCACTGATTGGGTTAAAGGGAAGAAATACCCTCGCATGGATAAAGTTGAAAAGTTGGCTAATTATTTCGGAATACAAAAGTCTGATCTAATTGAAGAAAAACCCACCGATGACGATGGGCTTTCTGAAAATGTACTCAAACTGATCGAGTTTGTAAAGACCGTTCCTGAGGACAAGGCTGAGATGATTCTTCGAGTAATGAAGTCAATTGTGGAAGATGACAAATAATTTTGTCAACTTGTTTAGGCGTTAAGTTAAGTATGTACTTTAGTAGCTCATCTATTGCACTCATTTGTATCTGTCCTTTCAACGGGCTTCAGGAACTCACGTTCCCACAAAAAGAAATATACTAAATTGATGCTTGATAATCAACACTTATTTACAAATTTGGAATTGTCTGATTGTTCAATGTTGTGGGGATGCCACAGCGCCAACCGAACACCCCCACACCACTGAAAGGAATGATAGGCCATTTCTGACCTGAGCTAAGCCTATCATTTTGATGTTTATATTAACAGCCCAATATAAGCGGGAATACAGAAAAATAAGAGTACCTTTACCCCTTTATTTTAGGGAAGCATGATGATTTGCAGAAAAATGGAGGCAACAATGAAAGCAAAAACCACTGCCGTCAACAAGCCCTATAACAGATGCTTGTCTTGCCATCATCGCAAAGTACGTTGTGATGGCCCCCGCACTTCAGCCATGCCGCTTGCTCGTTGGTGTGAATTCATGCGAGATATGAAAGAGCTGAACGGCCTGACAAACGCAGAGATTGCAAAGCGCTCTGGTGTATCTGTTAAAAGAGTTGAGAGCCTGATGGCGCTAAATTGCGAACAGGATATCATGAGGGAAACAGCAAGATTGATTGAAGATGCCATTATAGGCTCTTCCAATCAGCATCCCTGTTATCTTGTGTTTGAAGAAACTGAGCCAGAAGAGAAGCAAAAACTGAATGATGCAATGAGAGAGCTTGAAAGAGCATTGGATGATAACAAGGATTATAGACACATTCTTGATGATATCCATGACTCATACAAAGCCGAAATTGCTGCCATCCGTGATGACGCACAAAAGAAAATAGAATTTCTGCTTGCTGAAATTCAAAGCTTGCGGTCAGATCGTGACATATGGCGTGACGAAAGTGAGAGCTGGCGCATAGAAAGCGAAAGAAAAAGCAAAATCATAGACACAATTACAAACACATATATAAATAAACTCATACCCTAAGGAGAATGACAAATGAAAACTGACAAAGACCAACTAATTGAAAAGGCTTGCAGCAAATATGTACAGGACAAAGACAGTTATGCTATTTATCTGAGAAAGTCCAGAGCAGATTTAGAGCTTGAAGCTATGGGCGAGGGAGAAACATTAGCCCGACACAAAAAGATGCTTGAAGCTCTGGCAGCAAAGCATGACATACACTCTGATCAAATCACTGAATACAGGGAAGTAGTCTCCGGCGATAGCATAAGCGAACGCCCCCAAATGCAAAAGCTGCTGCATGATGTGTACACTAAGAAATACAAAGGTGTGTTGGTCGTTGAAGTTGAGCGTTTGGCTCGTGGTAACACAAAAGATCAAGGTGAAGTTGCTGACGCTTTCCAATACTCAAACACGCTGATCATCACACCTGCAAAAGTGTATGACCCTCAAAATGAATTTGACCAAGAGTATTTTGAGTTTGGCCTGTTCATGTCAAGACGTGAATACAAGACCATTCGCCGCAGATTGGAAGCCGGAAAGCTTCAATCAGTAATGGAAGGCAATTATATTGGCTCAACTGCACCCTATGGTTTTGACATTGAAAGACGTTCAAAAAAGGACATCGTTTTAGTCGAAAAACCTGAAGAATCAGAACTTGTAAAAATGATTTTTGATTTATGGGTAAACGAGCGGATATCTGCCGGAAGGATTGCAGCCAAGCTGACTAAAATGCAAGTCAAAACACCAAGGGGCAAAAAAGACTGGAACAGGTCTGCTATTATTGATATTTTACAGAATCCTCATTACATCGGTAAAATACGTTGGAAAAACAGAGAGGTAAAAAAAGAATTTGTTGATGGACAGTTAAAGAAAACAAATCGCCGCAGCAATCCCGAAACAACTCAGATATTTGAGGGCAAGCACGAAGGATTCATAAGTGAAGAACTGTTTAATAAAGCACAAGCCTTGTTTGATCAGACTGCACATAATAAAATTTGCACCACCATAACAAATCCTTTAGCCGGAATTCTTCACTGCGCAGATTGTGGAAAAGCGATAAGGTTCAACTGTACAACTACCACGGCAGCCCAAAGCCGCTATATACATCTAACCACTGTGGATTGCAAAAAGAAATCTCTGCCGTCCGAACAGATAATTGCTGCTGTTATAAATACGTTGGAATTGTCCATTCAAGACTTTGAATTTAAGATGAACAGCCAAGATGAGCAACGTGAAAAAGTTAATCACGCAGCAATGATCGAACGTATGGAAGCCGAGCTTTACAAGCTTGAGAAAAAGCGTAGCAAGCTCTTTGATGATTATGAGGATGACATTTACACAAGAGAAGAATTCATTGAGCGCAAACAAAAATACAACAATGACATTGAGACATTAAAAAAACAGATTCAGGAAACAAAAAGTGATGTTCCTGAACCTGTTGATTATGAAACGAAAATAGCAAATGTGCAAGCTGCCATTGACTGGCTGAAAGACACCGAGCTTAATGGGAAAGAGAAAAATGATTTTCTTAAAACTGTCATCAAAGATATAACTTACGATGTCATTGATCACGGCGTAAACAAAGGCGGTGCACCAATTCTTGCAGTCTCTTTGAAATGACGGTTATTTTTTTACCCGTGATTTGCATGATGTTGGATTACATTTGTATCATCCAACATCATGCAAATCAGATATTTGCCTCTATATTACATTATATAGCAGATGTCAGAAAATTGGAAACAGTAAAAAGCGGAGAGTGTGCAGCTCTCCGCTTTTTGCTGTGATGTGCCTCATTGCATGTGTTTCAATTTGCGGCTATAATGCTTCCATGATTCGGCTGCAGGAGGCGCACAGAAAATGTCTAAAGCTAAATTAAAATGCAAAGAGCCTTATCCGCTGAATTTGTTTCTCTCAGTTGATAATGGCTGTTTACATACGCCCATTCCGGTTGAGGACATTACGCAAGATAAGCTTGACGGGCTTTTACATGCTGTTACATTGCTTCCAGATCGACATCAAGAGATTCTTAGATTACGTTTTGAAGAAAGATGCACCTTAGCAGAGATTGGTGAGAAATTTGGAATAAGTGTTGAAAGAGTAAGAGCTTTGATTGTAGCCGCTCAGAGAAAGCTTCGTGAACCTTCATTATATGTATTTTTGAAATATGGCAAGCAAGCAAAAGCGGAGAGTGTTTAGCTCTCCGCTTTTGTTATTATAACGAACAATACAATTCAGAAAACTATAACACTAAACTTTAATTGCCTATTTTATAGAATTCGCAATCATAAATTTCTATGCAATTTTCTGTGTATGTGTTTTCTGTTGATTCAATTCGAATATAAATATCATCTGTCTCAATTTCAGCTATCGGAATGCCATTTTCTATTGTCACAGTGAAAAAGCTTCCTGTAAATGGATTCCTTTTTATGGCATCCTTATCTTGGTCCCCATCAGAATAAGTTGTTATAATATAATTTTCTGTAAATCTGATTGTATGATTCGCAACATCTGAAAACCATGTACCGTCAATATTCTCAAGAAGATATTTTTCGAAAGCTTTCATATCCTCTAATTCTTTTTTTTGTTTTTCTTTTTTCTGTTTTTCTTTCTCTTTAGCTCTTTCCCTAGCTTTCTTCTTAGCTTCAGTTTCGGCTCGCTTTTCGGCTTCAGATTCTGCTTTGTTTTGACCCAGAATTACATCAGCCAACTTAATATCGCTATTACCAGAATCGAACGTTTTTCCATCTGTAACAGAATGTAAAACACCTTCATCTGATTTTTGTCCGCAACCAACCATACTAATAAGCAGCACCACTGCCAATACCAACAAAGAAAATCTCTTCATGCTTTTTCTCCTTGCGATAAAACTGCAATTAATATATCAGAATATTTATAACGTTTCAACTGCATTATTCCACAGAACTTAGCATTCCGCTTTTGTTATATCAAACAAATAATTTACTTGATTGTTGGTTAAAGCGCTGAAATGCTGCTGCATATATTGATTTGGCAGCAAATTGCTCCTACAATGTTATCAATTATCAAATCAAGGAGAAACACAATGAAACGGACACTTGCGCTCATTCTTGTTATTTGTCTTGCCCTTGTTATGTGTGCCTGTGGCACATCCGAGAGAAAAACGGAAGAAAATAAACAGGAAGAAAAGCAGTTAATAACTCTATCTTGGACAGAAAACTCATTGGCTGAAAAAGTTCCCATGCCAAAGTCAACACTGGGATATATCTATAACAATAACAGTTCAATGTTTGAAGTTTATCTGTCAAATTTCACTCTGGATGACTTCAATGCATATGTTGATGCGTGTGTTGAAATGGGTTATACGATAGAGGCAAATAGGCAAAATGCCTTCTTTTACGCTCAAACCGAAGATCATTATGAAGTTAGGGTTGAGCACGAAGATGGAGACATTATGCATGTTTCTATATCTGAGGTTGAATATGAAGTTGAAATCAAGGTAATTCATGCCGATGATTCTTCTTCAAAATATGGAATTGAAATTGAAATTGATGGTTACTACGAAGATGAATTTGATAGTGGCGAAATGGTGGCATCATTTGACACATACCTCAGCTTTGGCTCCCACAAGTTGAAAATTATTAATTCTGAGGACGATGATATTAATGGCTCTATCTCTTTTGAAGTAACAACAGATTGTTATTTTGAATTTGAAATCAATTGCACTAATATCGAGATTGAAGTTTATCCAAGAGGTGAGTCAAAACAACAAGTTGACACTGAACCGGATAATCAAGTAGATGACGCAACAGATGTGAGCATAGAATCTGATACGCCTGCCCCTCTTGATGAAGTTACACCAAAAGAATCAATAACATTAGACGAAGCAAGAACCATCTTTGAAGATGTTTTTGATAACTATAGTATATTAATTGATGATTTTGACGCACTGCTTGAGTATTGCAATGTACACACATTTACATCAGTAGATGAAATTCATGAATTTGAATTACGCTGGTTGATGTTATCTTCCACTGCCTATCAGTTAGCAAATACGCTTGCAATAAAAACTCCGCCAAAAGAAGTTGAATCTGAATGGAATGATTTTGCAGACAAGTTAACAGTGATAGGAGATATTTTTTCTGAAAACTCATCAATGGACGCAAATCATGATAATCATTATGACGGTGCCGAAATGAAATCTGTTGTACAGACAGTGCTTGATGAGTTTATTTCTGTCGGAGAAGATATTATTGACATAGCAACAAGATTTTATAATTTAGCAGAAACCACCCCTGTAGCCTCCTCAGACGATACAATATCTGTTGATGGTAAAATGTGCGAGATGTGCGATCAACCTGCAACCGGATATCTTATTACGTTTGGTCAGGTTGGATATTATTGCCCGAATCATTACCGAAGAATGGTGGAAGTCATCGAGGATGCGAACATTGATGTGAGCGGCAGTTTAACAAAGGCTGAATCAACGCCCCTCCCGGGCAACACCACTCCTCCAAGTGGCAAAAAGTGCGTAGAATGTGGTAAACCTGCCACCAAAACAGTAACTTTGTTTGGTCTGACGGAAGATTATTGTATAAGCCATTACAACGAAATCATGGACATGATTGATGAAATGGAATCCGATGTTGGCAAAGGAAGTGCAAGCAAACATACCTGTGAAGAATGCAATAACGAGGGAACGCATTCAATTATCGGAATATCCGGAAATACAGAATATTATTGTACCAAGCACTACAACGAACTGAAAGAATTTCTTGAGATATTCGAATAACAAGCGGTTTTGAGAGTGGCGATATAGAAAAGAGCGGAGAGTGTTTAGCTCTCCGCTTTTATCATATCAAACTGCCTGATTGCTACTAGAAAATTTTATTATCCTATGATAGTATATGTGCGTTGAATTGTATCAGTCATTAGGAGTTTCAGCATATGTACAGATACGACCATACTGACCCTTTGAGCATAGAGGAATATGGCAAACGGATGATTGGCCTTACTTTTGGTGAAATACTAAGTATGGCCGTCAATGGTGCTGCCTCTGATGCGGCTGAGTATGGCAATGTATCTCGCAAAGGCGGCATAGGCAATCTCATTGAAGAGCGTTTCTTTGGGTATAAGGCTAACAGTGAATCAGAGCCCGACTTCAAAGAGGCCGGTGTAGAGCTAAAAGCTACACCTTATGAAAGAAAGCGCAATGGTGAATTAAGAGCCGGAGAAAGGCTTGTGCTTACCATGATTGCCAACGATAAGCCTGTTGACGCTGACTTCTATACTTCTCATCTGTGGCACAAGTGCAAACTCATTTTGTTGGTGTATTATCTTAGAGATAAATCTCTCGGCAGCAACATGCTCTATTCTGTTGACTATGTTAAGCTGTTTACACCGACAGCAGTTGACCTTGCCATAATCGAACAGGACTACAAGGATATTATTGAGAAGATTCAAGATGGCAGAGCCCATGAGTTATCAGAGGGTGATACCATGTACTTGGGTGCTTGCACTAAGGGTGCTACTGCTGAAAAGAGTACAGTTCCTCAATTCTATCCTCCCCACATTCCGGCACGGCGGCGGGCATTCTGTTATAAGAATTCCTACATGACCCATGTGCTGAATGATTACATAGTTAAAGACATTACTACTTATGAGCCTGAGGAAAGCATTATCACTGATGCTGATGTTTTGGCTGATAAGACGTTTCAACAGTACATCATTGATAGAATTGCTCAGCATGCAGGCAAGACAGACAAGCAGCTTTGTGAGCAGTTTGATCGTGAGTACAATAACAACAAAGCCCAGTGGGTAGACCTTGCATATCGCATGTTGGGCATTCGTTCTAATAGAGCCGAGGAGTTTGTAAAGGCGAATATTGTTGTCAAAGCCATCAGAATTGAGAAAAGCGGCAAGATGACTGAAAACTCCCCGCTCCCTCCGTTTAAGTACAAAGAGCTGATTTCTGAAAAATGGGAAGAGTCTACTCTTTGCAACTACTTTGAAGAAACAAAATTTCTCTTTGTGGTCTATAAATCCAATGGCTCTGAGTACGTCTTAAAGGGCTGCCAGTTCTGGAACATGCCCTATGAAGATTTTGAGGTTGTCCATGAAGGATGGCAAAAGATTGTAGATGTCATTCGTGATGGCGTTATACTTACCCCCACTCAGACAAAGAATGGCATAGTTATCAAAAACAACTTCCCAAAGAAAGCTGACAACAGAATTATACATATTAGGCCCCATGCCCAAAAGAGATACTTTAAGTTTGAGGATGGCACAATCATCGGCGATGGTACTGAGTCCCATGCTAATGAGCTGCCTGATGGCAGATGGATGCCTAATCATAGTTTCTGGATGAATAACGACTACATTGTCAGTCAGATAAAAGAAGAATTGAAGTGAACATATGAAAAAGACAATTTGTGAATTATTCGCAGGTGTTGGCGGTTTCAGATTGGGTCTGGAACGTACATCTGCTGATTGGGAAACAGTTTGGTTTTCCCAATGGGAACCGGGCAAGAAAAATCAGTGGGCACATGACTGCTATGTTGCCCATTGGGGTGATATTGATGAGAATACATGTGTTGACATTGCTGAGGTAAATAAAGCAAAGATACCTGACCACAATCTGGTTGTGGGCGGCTTTCCTTGTCAGGACTACTCTGTTGCACAGACCTTGACTTCTTCTAAAGGTATTGAAGGCAAGAAAGGCGTTTTGTGGTGGCAGATTAGAGATGTTTTGCAGGAGAAGAAAGCTCCCTTTGTTCTCTTGGAGAATGTTGATAGACTGCTGAAATCACCCGCCTCTCAGCGTGGCAGAGACTTTGGTATTATCTTGGCTTGCCTTGCTGATTTGGGTTACTCTGCTGAATGGCGTGTAATCAATGCTGCTGAGTACGGAGCGGGTCAGCGTAGGCGCCGCACATTTATCTTTGCATATTCCAATGAGACTAAGTACGGCAAAGCCATGCAGGGTAAAGACGGCATGGAAATCATCGGCAAGGATGGTTTCTTTGTAAGAGCATTTCCTGTTGAGCCTGTTGAAAAGGTTTCTACTTGTGAAATGGATTACTCTGATATCCCTGCCATCTCTGATAAGTTTAAGTTTGCTTTTGAGAACTCAGGTTATATGCACGATGGCAAGATTTATACTACCACCACTGTTTCTATAAAGGAAGATCCAATTCCTCTCAAAGCGCTGCTTGAAAAAGGTGTTGATAAAAAGTATTACTTGGGTAATTCTTTGGAGAAGTGGACTTACTTGAAAGGCGCAAAGAAGATTCAGAGAACTAGCAAGTCGGGCCATGAGTACACTTTTAGTGAAGGTCCTATCGCTTTCCCTGATCCGATTGATATGCCTGCAAGAACTATGCTGACCTCTGAGTCTAGTCTTAACCGCAGCACTCACGTTATTGCAGATCCCGAGAATGGCAGATTGAGATTGCTCACGCCTATGGAAACAGAGCGCATTCAGGGCTTTGATGATGACTGGACTAATACGGGCATGCCTGAGAAGTTTAGGTATTTCTGCATGGGCAATGCTTTGGTAGTTCCAATGATTACCCGCATGGGAAAAGTTCTGAACGAAATATTTGAAGCTGAATAAAGAAACAGGCCGGGGATTATTCCCCGGCCTTTGCTATGTGTTTTTATTTGCTTATCTCAACGCTATTTGCCAGAGGTACGGGGCTGCCGAGTGCAGGCAGCACAAATGCTTTGACCTTTGAAATGTCACCATTTTTGTTTTCAACATAAGTGCCAAACGTCAGAGTCTGACCAAACTGAGTTTTAGCCTTCAAATACTGCATGCCTATGTACTGACCGTTTTCTTTGTAATACGCAAGGATGACAGTGTCAGTGGCGTTTGCACAAACGTTGGTCACACTGACATCAACAAAGAAAGATGAATTCGGGATTGAACTAATGACCTCATAAGTATCGCCCGATCTGAGAGTAATGCCATTGATGTGATATTCAACACCTCGTTCTGCTCCGATTAGCTCCCATTTTGCGTAGACTGTGGCGCCATTGAGAGGCATGTTGTCAAACACATATTCCTCTTCAAAATCTTCATCGGCATACCATCCGACAAAATTATAGCCATATCTTGAAGGTTCATCAGGAGTAGTTACAGGCGCTTCATAAAGTGTCTCAATTGCCGGAATAGTACTGCCGCCATTCATCTCAAAAGAGATGGAATATGTATTTCGGTCATAGTATCGGGTAAGTATCAAGCTGCTGTCGTTTGCAATTGTTCCAGATGCTTTGCTCTTTGCCGTGTTCTCAGAAAAGCCGTCATATGCAGCACCAGGAGCTGTGGCGGTTTCTCCGGACAGACCCTCAATTACCATTTGGCTCTCCAAAACATAGCCACTGCCATCAGCTTTTTGCAGGAAGTATTGAGCAGTGTATGTGACCAAATTTCCTGTATCAAGATTTATCTCGACAATATCAGATGCAAGAGTATCACCATTGGTTGCCGTGATAACGCAGCGGTATTTTGCACTGGAAGCAGAAAGGGTTGCATTTACAGCCAATGTCGGATATATTTCCCCATCAACTGCAAGCCAAGTTTGACCATCATCATAACTGCGCTCCCATTGGAATGTTACGTTTTTACAAGAAGTAGTGACTGCAAATGATACAATATCATCGAGATTTGCATCGACATTTTCAGGCTGTTTTGTAAACGCAAGCACATATGCCTGAGCGGGGTCTGAGTAGACCACATTGCCCCAACCATTGGTTAGCTTGCAACGGTAAAAATAGCCGTTGTTTTCCTCGGAGAGAGGCAGAGATGCACCAACAGCGGCAGTTTGCCCCTCAATATCAGTCCATGTGCTGTTGTTACTGCTTACCTGCCACTGATAAGAGAGACCACTATAACCATATGCGTCCACTGAGAATTCTGCTCTGTTTCCAATATGAGCAGTGGACTCAACAGATTGGTTATTGACATCAATCTTTTCTTGGCATTCGCCATAACCATAACGGGAATCGCAAGAAAAATCAACTGTGGCACTATCTTCAATATCGATGCTTTCACATCCATATTCGTTTGTGTCATCTCCACCGCCGATAGCCCAGTAGTAACCCGTGGCTGTAACCGTAGCATTTGAGATTTTGACAACACCGCCAAATCCGTCATCACCACCGCCGATACCCGCACCATAACGACTAGTGGCGGTCACTGTACCTCCACTAATGGTAATCACGCCGCTATTGCCTCCATTTCCGCCGCCGATGCCCGCTCCAGAGATACTAGTGGCAGTCACTGTGCCGCCACTAATAGTGATTACGCCGCAATCGCCGTCTTGTCCTCCGCCGATGCCTGCTCCGCTATTATTGCTTACGGCAGTCACCGTGCCGCCACTAATGGTGATTATGCCACCATCGCCGTCATGGCCGCCTCCGATACCTGCACCGCTGCCGCTTGTGGCAGTCACTGTGCCGCCGCTAATAGTGATTACACCACCATCGCCGACATGGCCGCCGCCGATGCCCGCTCCACCACCACTGCTTGTGGCAGTCACTGTGCCGCCACTAATAGTGATTACGCCGCAACCGCCTTCTTGTCCTCCGCCGATGCCTGCTCCACCCAAAATATCACTGCCGCCTGTGGCATCCAAAGATCCGGTTCCACGTATCTGCAGTTCTGCACCATCGGGCACATAAATGCCGGCGTTGTCTGTATCACTAGGCGCCGTCAATATATTTTTACCCAACAGGGTCAAAGTAAGACAAGCACCTTTTTCCACAGAAATGGGTGCAGCAGAATCAGGAGCAATATTCAAATCCGAGATGGTAAGTTCAATAGTTCCACTGTATACAGCGATAAAGTTCTTCGTTGCGGTGGCATTGTCCGTCTGGCGGATGATGCCAGAAGCAGCGGTGGTGCAAATTGCTGTTTCACCCTGCAGGAATACAGTTTCGCCTTTTACATTCTTAAAAATGTCAATAGAGCCATTTACTAAATCGAGTTTTACTGCGGAAGAAATTGCATGCACATAAAGCTCACGAAGTGCAGTGAAGTTGATATCTGAGGCATAAGCGAAGCTGTATCCATCAAACAAACCATTTTCTCTAACACTCATGATATTGAGCGCAATGACAGAGAGTTTAGCATATGCTGATGTATACACATCAGAAGGAATTATATCTGGACAAACCGATGGCAATCCCGTTTTGTAAAGGTAATTCGCAAGAGAATTGCGAGTTTGAAGTTGATTGACACTAAACCATGTTGAGCCGTCATTCATAATTCCTGTATTATGACAAACACAAACCGCCTCATAATAGGGAGAGCTTTCCGGTACATCTTCATACGGTATTGTCATGCTGCTATCGTATTCTAACTCAAGGTTCTCCATAAGCAGCAGTGCCAGCTCCCCTTTGGTCAAGGGTTGCTCAGCAGCATATGAGATGGGAACTGCATCAACAAAGAACAAACACAGCAGCAAGGAAACAACCACAACCCATGTCGTAAATTTCTTCATATTCAAAATTCCTTGTGTTTTCATTTATTTTACCTCAACGCTGTTTGCCAGAGGCACAGGGCTGCCGAGTGTGGGCATTACAAAGGCTTTGATTGTAGCAATGTCACCATTGCTGTTTTCAACGTAAGAACCAAAAGTCATAGTCTGACCAACCTGAGTTTTGGCATACAAACATTGCATACCTATGTACTGACCATTGCTTTTGTAATACGCAAGGATGACAGTGTCAGTGGCATCTGCACAAATATTGGTCACACTGATTTCCACAATGAAAGCAGAATTCGGAATTGAACTAATGACCTCATAAGTGGTACCCGATCTAAGAGTAAGATCGTTGACTTGATATTCAACCCCACGTTCAGCTCCGATAAGCTCCCATTTGGCATAAACTGTTACGCCGTTCAGCGGCATGATATCAAACGTATATTCCTCTTCAAAATCTTCATCAGCATACCATCCAACAAAAGTATAGCCATATCTTGAAGGCTCATCAGGAGCAACTACAGGTGCTTCATAAAGAGCTTCAATTGCCGGAACAGCACTGCCGCCATTCATCTCAAACGAAATGGAATATGTATTTCGGTCAAAGTAACGGGCGAGTATCAAGCTGCTGTCATCTGTAATTGTGCCGGACGCTGTGCCCTTTGATGTGTTCTCAGAGAAGCCGTCATAGCTTGCAACAGGCGCTGTGGCAGTTTCGCCGGATATACCGTTAAGCACTTCCTGATCTTTCAGCACATAGCCACTGCCATCTGCTTTCTGCAGGTAGTATTGAGCTGTGTATGTGACCATGTTGCCGGTATCAAGCGTTATTTCGACTATATCAGATGCAAGTGTGTCACCATTGGTTGCCATTATAATACAGCGGTATTTTGCACACACATTGGATAATGTAGCATCTACAGCCAATGTCGGATATATTTCCCCATCAACAGCAAGCCAAGATTGACCATCATCATAACTGCGCTCCCATTGGAAGGTTACATTTTTGCAAGAGGTAGCGACTGCAATTGTCACTATATCATCGAGATTTGCATCGACACTTTCAGGCTGTTTTGTAAATGCAAGCGCATACACCCGAGCAGGTTCTGAATAAATCACATTGCCCCAACCATTGGTTAACTTGCAGCGGTAAAAATAGCCGTTATTTTCCGCAGAGAGAGACAAAGATTCGCCAACAGAGTCAGTTTGGCCCTCAATATCATTCCATGTGCTGTTGTTACTGCTTACTTGCCACTGATAAGAGAGGCCACTATGACCATATGCGTCCACTGATAGTTTAGCTCGGTTTCCAACATGAGCAGCGGACTCAACGGATTGTTTGTTGACATTGATTTTTTCCATACACTCGCCACAAGAAACAGGGACATATCCAGAGTAAGAGTACGACAGATCAACCGTGGCACTATCTTCAATATCGATGCTTGTACATCCATATTCGTTTGTGTAATATCCACCACCGATGGCGTAATAACGACCCATGACCGTGACTGTAGCATTTGAGATTTTGATAACACCACCTTTTCCATCGGAGCCTCCGCCGATACCCGCTCCACCACCACTGCTTGTGGCAATTACTGTACCGCCGCTAATAGTGATTACGCCACCATCGCCTCCACTTCCACCGCCGATGCCTGTCTCTCCTGTGGCAGTTACTGTGCCTCCGCTAATGATGATTACGCCACCATCGCCTCCACTTCCGCCGCCGATGCCGGCGCCGCCATAGTAGCCGCCTGTGGTTGTCACAGTACCGCCATTGATGGTGATTGTGCCGCCATCGCCGCCAGAGCCGCCGCCGATGCCCGCTGCATTTTGGTTGCCTGTGGCAGTCAATGTGCCGCCGCTTATTGTGATTACGCCACCAGAGTCTTCAGAGCAACCGCCGATACCTGCTCCACCAGAAATACCACTACCGCCTGTGGCATCCAAAGACCCGGTTCCACGTATCTGCAGTTCTGCACCATCGGGCACATAAATGCCGGCGTTGTCTGTATTACTCGGCGCCGTCAATATATTTTTACCCAACAGGGTCAAAGTAAGACAAGCACCTTTTTCCACAGAAATGGGTGCAGCAGAATCAGGAGCAATATTCAAATCTGAGATAGTGAGTGAAACTATTCCATGGCTTACAATAATAGAGTTCTTCGTTGCAGTTTCATTGCCTGTCTGGCGAATAATACCTGAACCAGTTGTAGTGCGAATCTCGGTTTCTCCCTGACTGAACACAGTTACACCATTTCCTCCATCACTGATGGTGATAGAACCATTTGCCAAATCAAGATTTGCGACAATGTCGCCTGGATTTGCGCCAGGGTTGCTGGAATCAAGCTTTATTTCGACTGCATTAGATACAAGCCAATCGCCATTGGACGCTGTAATAACACAGCGGTATTTTGCACTGGACGCAGAAAGAGTCGCATTTACAATCAAAGTCTGATAGGTTTCACCATCAACATCAAACCAAGATGCGCCGTCATCATAACTTCGCTGCCACTGATATTTCACATTAGAGCAAGAAGAGCTGACAACAAATGACACTATCTCATCAAGACTTGCATCGACACTTTCAGGCTGTTTTGTAAACGCAAGTACATATGCCTGAGCAGATTCTGAATAAATCACGTTGCCCCATCCATTGGTCAGTTCGCAGCGGTAGTAATATCCATCATTTGCAGTGCTCATGGGTATTGATGCGTTTGCCGAAGTCTGACCCGCAACATCGGTCCATGTGCTATTGTCACTGCTTTCCTGCCACTGATAAGAGAGGCCGCTGTAACCATAGGCATCCACAAAAAGTTTTGCTTTGTTTCCAACATGAGATGCAGATTCGGCAGGCTGTTTGTTTACTATAATTATTTCCTGACACTCGCCTCCGTTAGCGTCAGTATAAGAAAGATCAACTGTTGCACTATCTTCAATATCGATGCTGGTGCATCCATATTTGTTTTCGGGTTTTTCACCGAGGAGGGGTCTGGGATTTCCACCGCCGATGGCCCAGTTGTAACCCGTAGCTGAAACCGTAGCATTTGAGATTTTGACAACACCGCCATAGCCGCCGCCGATGCCTGCTCCGTACAGTTCACCAATGGCTGTCACTGTACCTCCACTAATGGTAATCACGCCGCTATTGCCGTCGCTATTGCCACCGCCGATACCCGCTCCATACCCATTAGCTGTGGCAGTTACTGTGCCGCCACTAATGGTAATCACGCCGCCGTCGCCGCCATCGCCGCCACCGATACCCGCACCTCTGCCCGTGGCA
>JAZTWP010000080.1:0-9084 GCA_045636025.1 Acutalibacteraceae bacterium
TCTTACATTGTCTTCCTAAGACCGCTTGGCCTCCGACTTGGCATCCTTGCCAAGACCGTTAAGGATAACGCGGAGGGGGTTAGTTCTAACCTTGTTAGCGTTAAGAGCGATCTTAATAGCGCCCTCTGCTGCTGCGAAGGACTCGTGACCTGCGAGGAAGCAGAAGCACTCGGTGGACTCGGAGAGAAGCATCGAGCCGAGGTTACCGTGGCCAAGACCAACCTTACGGTTCTCTGCTACGGAGCCGGGGATGCAGAATGCCTGAAGACCGATACCGATAGCAAAGTCGGATCGTAGCCATGTCGTTCTGTGAGCCAAGGAGTTGAGCTCTTACATTGTCTTCCTAAGACCGCTTGGCCTCCGACTTGCTTCTGCTTCCTCGCAGGTCACGAGTCCTTCGCTGCAGCTGAAGGCGCTATTAAGATCGCTCTTAACGCTAACAAGGTTCGTAAGAACCCCCTCCGCGTTATCCTTAACGGTCTCGGCAAGGACGCAGCTTACATCATCTCCAGAATCAACGGCTTTACTTATGTTAAGACCGAGTTCGACCCCTTCACCGAAGAGGTTAACGTTATCAGCAAGACTCCCTTCTCCAACGGCCCCAGAGCTGCAGTTAACTGCTACGGTTCCGACTCCGTTCCCGAAGGCGTTGCTATCATGAGACTTGAAAACGTTGGTGTTTCAATCACAGGTAACTCAACTAACCCCACTCGTTTCCAGCATCCCGTTGCAGGCACATACAAGAAATGGTGTGTTGAAAACGGCGTAAGCTACTTCTCAGTTGCTTCAGGTGGCGGTACAGGCCGTACACTTCATCCCGATAACATGGCTGCTGGCCCCGCTTCATACGGTATGACAGATACAATGGGCCGTATGCACTCAGACGCTCAGTTTGCAGGTTCTTCATCAGTTCCCGCTCACGTTGAAATGATGGGTCTTATCGGTGCAGGTAACAACCCCATGGTTGGTATGACAGTTGCTTGTGCAGTTGCTATCGAAGAAGCTTGTAAGTAATTAACTTAATAAGTTTTTATAACAATTTTCCCCGCCTCTTATGAGTCGGGGAGTATTTTTTTGCAAAAAAAATCTCTGCAAAAAGCATTTGCAGAGATTTTATAATTATCAACCTAAGAAAGCAATAAGCTCATCGATGTGAGAAAGCATATATGCAAGGTCTTTGAAAATCCATTTGATCGTATTGATGATATTTCTGAAAGGACTCTGAGTCACAACTGCAAGTTCCTGAGTGTTTTCAACAAAATCTTCAGTTACTGTAAATTCAAACACACACTCTGCTGAAGCGTGGTCTGAAACGCTCTCTCCTGCATCGTTAAGAACCCAGGAATAAGCAAAATCAACGGGCTTTACTGTTACACCGCCACCGTCTCTGTAAAGATACTTTTCAACAGAATCCCATTTGCCCCAGTAAGATGTACCGTCATCCCAGGAAGTGAAATCAAAATAGTCACCGTTGTTATGAATCTCTACCCATGCATCTTTGAATCCGCCGTTTTCGTGGAAGATGCTGTACATATTGCTGTTTGCTTCTGCTGTTGTGTGGAGGAAGCTGTTGAAGTCACCTGTGATGATAACAGGTCTGTTGTTTTTTGCTGAATTTGATTCAATCATAGCCATAAGCTGATTATAGTTGCTTACTCTTGCAGCAATTGAACCTTCTGTATCAAAAGCATCAGCGTGAATGTCATAAAAATCGATATACACACCGTCTGCAATCTCAATTACAGCATAAATAATGCCCTTGGGAGTGAGAATATCACCCTCAGCGATATCACCGAATGAATCATTCCACTGAACTCTTGTTTCGTTGTAAACAGGCATATCCTGAGTAAAGATATTCAGACCGTCACCACCGGGAATTGAACCTGAATGGTTTGTTATGTAATCATAACCGCTGAGGTTTGAAACAAGACTCTTGTTATATGCAAAATCCTCCTGCACGGCAACAATGTCAAAACCGTTTTCAACAATGTATTCTGCAATTTTCTTGTGATTTCCTGCGCTGTCTGTGCCGTCAAATGTGGGAAGACCTGCGACATTGAAATTCATCATACTTACTGTGATTGTCTTTTCTTCTGCTGATGCATTGAATACGCAAATACTCATAAGCATAACAAAAAGCATAACAATTGCAGCAACTTTTTTGCCATTTTCATTTTATAAAACCCTTTTCTGTTAAGTTTTTCCTGATTATTATATCATAAAAGAAAATAGAATGTCAACAAAAAACGATTGCAACGAAAACTGTGTTTTTATTTTTCTTTTATAAGAATCATATCAAAAAGCTTCATATCAAAAGAAAGGTTATCTGTTGTGCACACAAGCTCACCGTTATGCTCATTATCTGTTCTGTATATTTCATATGTGCCGTTTCTGCCGATATCCAATGAAATATTTTTCATAGGAAGCGTATCATCTTCGCTGTAATAAGTGAAAATCATTGTAATTTTGCCGTTTTCACTGACACCGCATAATGAATAGATATTTTCCGCCTCATTTGCCGACCCGATTGCCTTTTCGCAATCATAAAGCATACCGTACCAATAAAAAGGATAGTAACCTTTCAGCTTTTCGTATGTATAAAAGTCAAAAACACCATTAAAAACAGAAGGCCTTGTATCATAATACATCAGCATATCAACGGGTGAATACTGCGAAGCACTCATACAAGCCATAGTGAATGCCGCACCTTTGATACCGTGTATGGAGGTAAGAGAATAAACATAATCATTTTCCCAACCTCTGACATAATTCCACTCATTGAGAATACTTTCTGCATTTCCGTAGCCGTATTTCTGCATAAGAGCTTTCATTCTGTGTGCTTTCTCTGTCATATGCTTGGGCTCGGTACAATAAATGTGCCAGGAAAAGAAATCAAGCGGAACATTCCTTTGCTGCATTTCAGAGAGAAAATCTTCTGCCCATTCCTCGTTATGTGCAAGAGCAGGACCGCCTATTTTAAGCTCAGGAAAATTAGCTTTAAGATGCTTTGATGTGATTTCAAACATATCAAAAAACTGAGCCTTTGTACCGCCCCAGGTACGCTTATTATCCGAATCATCAGGGTCAAGGTCTGCTTCGTTCCAGATTTCCCAATACTGAATATTCAGATTATAGCCGTCTGCCCAACCTTCATTATAATGACGAATGATATGTTCGCAGATAACAGCCCATTTTCTGAAATCCTTAGGCGGAAGAGTGCCGTGCTTTTTAATCTGATGCTCAATTGTCTGCCCTAATCTGAAAAAAGTTTCTGTACCTGCATCAAGGCAAACGAGAATGCTTTCATCTGTGCAGGGAAAATCGTATGACTCAGGATTATAAGGGTCTGCATCAAAATCGGGAAAAATGCAGGAAATATCGTGGCTGTAAGGTCCGCCGTAAATTCCGCACACAGCAGAATCGTGATTTCGGCTGTAAGGTATTCTTGCCGCCTTGTAATCTGCAAAATTTGAACGATACTGGTCGTTTGCGTGTCTTTTATGCCAGGGACCGCCATTGGTTGCATTAAGAATTTTGAATTTTTCACCCTCGGCATTGAGATTGAATTTCAGAATATCCATCATAAAGACCTCCCAAAACTATATGAAGTCCGATTTATCACCGGACTTCACAACTTGAATTTTAATCTTCTATCATTTCCTTGAAGATAACATTGCCGTTTTCATCTCTTTCGAAATTCACGAATGCTGTCATATTATCTGCAATATCAAGCTGACCGTATTCATTGGAGCCTGCACAGATAATTGAGCCGTCTGACTTTACAGCGAGAGTGTGAGTTGAACTTGCAGAAATTGCTACAACATCATAGAAATCGTAAACATCACACTGACCGTAGTCATTGTCACCTGTTGCAACAACTGTACCGTCTGACTTAAGACCTACTGTGTGAGTATCGCCTGCTTCGATTGCAACGATATCTGTCCATTCTGAAACATCACATCTGCCGTCGTTATTATTGCCTGTTGCAACAATTGTGCCGTCTGACTTAAGACCTACTGTGTGGTTATAACCTGCTTCAACTGCAATGATATCTGTCCATTCTGAAACATCACACTGACCGCTTGAATTGTTACCTGTTGCAACAACAGTACCATCGTCCTTCAGACCGATTATGTAATTATTACCTGCCGCAAGTTCCTTGATATCTGTCCATTCAGCTATATCATAATTACCTGTTGCAACAACTGTGCCGTCTTTCTTAAGACCTACTGTGTGGTTATGACCTGCTTCAATTGCTTCAATGTCTGTCCATTCCGAAACATCACACTGTCCGTCTGAATTTGAACCTGAAGCGTATACATTACCGTCTGCATCAAGAGCAACAACGTGAGCTGAACCTGCAGAAACAGCAACTATGTTTTCCCATTCAGATACGGTGTAATGGTCTATGTCACCGTATTTACCAAAAATCTCAACCTTACGGTCTTCATTGATACCTGCTGAGAAATGTGCACCCGCTGCAATGCCTGCGGATGTATTAAGACTCTCCTGAAGAAGAATTTCCATCTGCTGCTGACAATAATCTTTATGCTCACGACTGTCTTTGTAACCGTCGAGGTCTTCGAACATTTCATAAGCCATTTCATAGCTTTCTTCTTCCATAAGTGCAACTGCCTGATTATATCTGAATGAAAGGTCATCAACCTTGGATTTAATGAAGAAATAACCGCCGATTACAATTGCAAGGAAAATAATAAGCTTTATAAGACGTTTTGTGATTCGTTTTGCTTTTCTTTTCTTGACAAGCTTGATTCTGCAAGTCTCACCGAGGTTATAGCACTCATCAGCCTGAGCTTCAGCATCTTTCCAGCCTGAAATCTGTCTGAACATATCAGATGCTTCTTTATATTTAGCTTCATTGTTAGCCTTGTTCTTTGCATCAACAGCCTGCATATAAAGAGTGTCAAGCTCACGGGAATTGATTCTGCCTGCCTCTTCATAACACTCTTTTGCAAGAGCTGCGGCATCTTTCCATTCAGAAATCTTTTCAAAGCTTCTGCCTGCAGACATAAACTGATCCTGAGTTGTTGCGTTCTGCTTCTGAGCAAGAGCCTTGTCATAAAGCTCTGTCATAGACTGAGTATAATTGCGGTTGTTGATAGTCTGAATATATCCTCTGAGTTCATCAGCGAGCTGAGAATCAGCAAAACGCATAAGTTTTCTGTAATTATTTGAATTATCAAAGGGTTTGTTGCAGTTTACAAGACTCTCTTTATTATGTACTTTGAGTTCTGCAAGAAGCTTGCCGAGGTAAGCTGCGGGAAGCTCTGCATCAACATTAAGAACTTTTTCAAGGAATTTGTTTGCATCGTTCCATTCACCGTCTTCAAGAGCCATAAATGCTCTCTTGAGGAATGTATCAACATTGCCTCCGTCGGGTGATGCAATTTTTGCAGGTGCAGGTTTGGGTTCATTGACCTTTGCGAGTTTATTTATGCCTCTGATAAGGTCCTGCATAAAGCCGAGTTTTGACATATCCTGAGCCTGAAGATGTGAAAACTCATCAGGAAGATCATAGGGATCCATATCACGGTATGCAGGAATAAGAATTTTCTTTGCACCGCCTCTGATAAATGAGAGGAAACGGCTCCATTCGTTCTTGACCCATACTGCATTGAAATATTCGGGCTTTGTACCGATAACAACCATTACTTTTGCTGAGTTAAGAGCGGCAAAAATATAGGGTTCGTATGCTGTGCCGAGTTTATCTTCAAGCGTGATTCTTGAGAAGAATACCTTGTAGCCTTCTCTTGTAAGCTCGTGATAAAGTTCGTTTGCAATAACGCTGTCCTGAGTTCTTCTGCCGTCTGCATCTGTTTCCTTATAGCAGATGAAAACATCAAAGGGTTCCTCTTTCTGTGAAATTGCAAGAATTCCCTTCTGAATCTCATTGATTGCCTTTGCTTCGTCTTCATAAACCGATTTCTGAGCTTCATCTGCATACTGAAGTGCAGATTTGTAGTTATTGTCATCAAAAATTGATGTAAACTGTGCTCTGTTTACGGTAGGAACACGCTTGTGAGTAGCAGGGTCTTCTACATACTCAATACCGAAGCGGCAAAGAACAAGAGACCAGTAACTTTCTGCATCTGTGGTATCTTCATTCAGAATCTGCTCATAAATACCTGCAGCCTTGTCAAATTCATTGCTTCTGCGGAAGTGGTTTGCCCTGTCAATAAGATTTGCCTTGCGATCATCATTGAGCTTGGGAAGAGTCTGCTTTGTACCGCAGTACTCACACTCCGCAACAGTTTCATTGTTTACGATTTCCAATGCGCCGCCGCACATTTTACACTTAAAAATTGCCATTGTTATTCTCTCCTTAGGAATAAGGTAAATTTATATTAACATTAAATAGATTAACTGACTTTTATCCACATTGCCGGACGAATTCCAATTCTTGCATCGGTAGCATAATAAGTATCATAGGCACCGTCACAATCAACAGCATTGATCCAATCATTATATCTGCCGGGAGTTCTTGTACGCCACCAACATCCGTTGCTGCCTGTTTTCATCAATGCTCCCTGTGTCCTAGCATAAACTGTAGGTTCACACATTTTTGAAGATGCTGTCGGGAAATATTTATTAATTTCTGCAACACTCAACAAAAACAGTTTATCGTTCGTTGCATTGCCTGTGCTTGTGCCGTAACTATTTATTTCAGTAGGAATTGTTGTTGTGTTAATAACAATAGTCTCACTTGTTGAAAATGCTGAACCATAAAATGTAGAATTAAGCCAATTTCGTAAAGAAGAATACTCCCAGAATGTACCATCATTTGTTGAATGAAATGGCTGACTATCAAGTGCATATCTGCTGACAACAAGAGCATATCCGTTCTGAATATCAAGCACTTTCCATTCGATATCTTCTTTACCGTCTGAAGAGTTATTGTTCTGCTCATACTTTCCTAAAGTAACATAATCACCAACTTTTGCATTTTTAAGCTTTTCAAGAGTTTTCCATTCTTCAAGTTCCGCTATTTTATCAGCACTATCTTTATATCCGTTAAGAGCAAAAAAAGCATCATACGCCTCTGAGTATTTACCTTCATTCATTAATGATACCGCATTGTTATACGCATCTTCATTGAGTGCATTATTGCACTCTTCTATTTTCTGAGCACTATCTTTATATCCGTTAATTGAAACAAGAAGATTCAGAGCTTCGCTGTATCTTCCTTCAGCAATCATTGCAACAGCAGTATTGTAATTCTCTTCTTTAACATGCTCATTACATTCTATAATCAATGATGCACTGTCTTTATAATCACCGAGTGAAAAAAGAATGTTAAGTGCGTTCTGATATTTGCCGGACTCAAGAAGAGCAACAGCTTCATTATATTTGATATCTATAAGTGCAGTTTTACACTCTTCAATCTTATTTTTACTGTCTTTATAACCTTTAAGATTTTCAAATGCCGAAATTGCCTCTGTATAACTGCCTTTGTCCATAAGAGCAACAGCATCATCGTATTTATTACCGGGAATGACAACAGTTATAACCAGCACAACAATTCCGACAATAACACAAGCAACAGGTATAAATATAGCTGCAAGAATCTTGTTTCTCTTAGCAATTCTTATTTCCTCTTCACGGACAAGTGCAGCTTTTTGTTCAAGCGCTGCTTGTTGTTTATCTGCAATTAATTTAAGTTCATCTGCTTTCTTTTTACAATCAGTTATTCTTTCTGCGGAATCTTTCCAACCTGAAAGGCTTCTGAATTTTTCTTCTGCCTTACTAACAGCACTTAGTGTTTTTGCATTTTTCAATTCAGAAAGCGCCTGATTATATATTGCTTCAAAATTTTTTTCACCGATGCCAGCAAGATACCCTGTAAGCTCATCAATAAGTGAAGAATCTGCAAAAAGTCTTATTTTTTTGAAATTATTTGATTCTTCAAAAGAATTTTTTAAGGTTGTAAGGCTCTGTTTATCGCTGATTTTGTATTCAGCAAGAAGTTTTCCTAAATAAGCTTCCGGCAGTTCGATATTGAGCTTAAGAGCTTCATTAAAAAGTTCATCAGCTTTCTTCCATGAATGATCAACCAATGCAACATTACCTCTTTTTATAAGATTATCAATTTTCTGTACCGTTGCATCAATTACAGGTGTCACTGCACCTGCACCCTGACCGATAATCTTCTCTACACCTCTGACAAGGTCCTGAATTGCACCGAGTTTGCCCAGATCCTGAGACTGAAGATTCTTGAATTCTTCAGGCATATCGTATGCGTCTATATCTTTGAAACAAGGGATAAGAATTTTTGACTTGTCCTTTGCCATAAGCTTTAAGAATCTTGACCACTCATTTTTAACCCATACTGCGTGGAAATATTCATATTTTGTGCCGATAACAAGCATAACCTTTGCGCTGTTGAGTGCCGCAAAGATGTAAGGCTCATACTGTCTGCCGAGTTTATCCTCAAGAGTGATTCGTGAAAAGAAAACTTTGTAGCCTTTGGCTGTAAGAGCATCATAAACGTCCTGAGCTGTAACGCTGTCAGGTGTTCTTTCACCTTTTTCGTCTGTTTCCTTGTAGCAGATGAAAATGACATAGGGTTTTTCATTTTTACTTACAGAGAGAATTTCCTGCATAATGCGGTCAATTTCTCTTGCCTCGTCACGATAGACTTTCTGCGCCACAACATCGGCATATTCGAGTGCAAGACTGAAATTTTCATCACTCTGAATGCTGTCAAAAGATGCACGGTGACAAGTGGGAATTTTCTTACCTGTTGCAGGGTCATCAACATATTCAATACCGTAATTGCAAAGACAAAGTCCCCAGTAAGCCTCAGCTTCTTCAGGAAATTCCGCAACAATATTCTCATAAATTGATGCAGCTTTGTCAAACTCGCTGTTCATTCTGAGTCTGTTTGCACGGTTGAAAAAGTTCAGTTTCTTTTCATTATCCACGCTCGGAATAGTCTGTGTTGTTTCGCAATATTCACATTTTATAACACTGCTGCCATCTGCAACTTCAAGGTCGCCGCCGCACATTTTACACTTGAATACAGCCATTTATATCTACCTCAATACATTTATTCATTCAGATTCC
>JAZTWP010000081.1:0-16501 GCA_045636025.1 Acutalibacteraceae bacterium
CATCAGCTTGCTTCCGGCACTGTTCTTTGTGACAGATACTATATAGGCTCTGCACTCGGTGAAGGCGGATTCGGTATCACATACATAGGCCGTGACCTTAAACTCGATATGAAGGTTGCGATTAAAGAATATTTCCCCTCAGGCTTTGTAAACAGAAGTAACACGGTATCACCGACCGTAAGCTGCAGCGTTCAGGGTGACCGCAAAGAATACTTTGAGCAGGGAAGAGACAGATTTTTAAGAGAAGCAAGAACTCTTGCAAGATTCTCAGGCACAGACGGTATTGTTGATGTGCGTGACTTCTTTGAAGAAAACAATACTGCATACATAGTTATGGAGTTTCTTGACGGTGAAACTCTTAAAGAGAATCTTATAAAAAACGGTGTGATGGCGGCTGATGATGTTATATCGATGCTTATGCCCGTTTTCAAGGCTCTTAAAAAGATTCACGAAAAGGATCTTATCCACAGAGATATAAGTCCCGACAATATTATGCTTGTTGAGGACAAAATCAAACTTCTTGATTTCGGCTCGGCAAGAAATGTAACAGCGGCTGCAAACAAGAGCTTGTCCGTATTGCTTAAACCCGGTTATGCACCCGAAGAGCAGTATCGATCAAAGGGTGTTCAGGGGCCCTGGACAGATATTTATGCTCTTTGTGCCACAATTTACAAGTGTATCACGGGCAGAACTCCCGAAGATTCAACAGACAGACTTTTTGAAGACTCATTGAAAATGCCTTCTGAATACGGCATTGCCATTGACCGTGAAACAGAAGCAGTTCTTATGAAAGGTCTTGCTGTAAGAGCCGCAGACAGATATCAGAATATTGATGAATTCCTTTCTGCCCTTGAAAACAGAAAGACAATTCCTCTTGCGGCAGAAGAAATTAAAACAGAAAAAATTGAAGAAACAGAAGAAGAAAAAACTGTGGGTATATGGGGTGAAACTGTCGCTCCCGTGACTCCCGAAGTTCCTGAAATTCCCTGTAATACAGATGAAAGTGAAGAAACTGTATGCATATGGAGTGACGATAATGCTGTTAATGAAACAGTAAATCCTGAGCCTGAAAAGGTTGAAACTCCGCCCGTTGAGACAGAGGTTGAAAAGACAGAAAGAATCTGGTCACAAGCAGAAGAAAAAACCGGAACAGCGGATAAGCCTGAAAAGGGTAAAAAGAAAATAATAGCAGCAATTATAGCAGTTGTGCTTGCTATTGCTGTTGTAATCTCTGGAATTTGTATAGATAGGGAAAAGTATAAGAATGAAATCTTGTCTGGAGGATTTTTTTTCGCAGGTTGGGATTGTTGGTTACCTTGTTCTGCTTCTCAATTTTTTGAGTATGGTTGGTATTTTATTGATGATGAATCGTGGTGTGGTGATGGAAGAGGTGAATATGGATATGATTCATATTGGCGGACAATGAGCGATGGACAAAATATAATAGAAGTTTGTTATGATATTGCGCCAGGTATGGATATTGAAGATGCAATAATTTTTTGTATTAAATTAAATTCTTTAACATTTGATGCCAATTTTAGTTTTTATGATAAGATTTTTTTGGGGCAATCGATTGACGATATTCCAAAATTTGAAAAATCGTATTTCGATGCTCCATCAATTCCTGGTGAATGTTACGCTATTGAAGAATATACAAATAATGATTCTAAATGGGTCTATTTTTATGAGGAAAATAATTCTATAGTGGAAATTGAGATAGGTCGTATAATTGATAGTTATTACCAATAAGTACCCCACGGAGGTTTTATAAATGAAGTACTGTAAATATTGTATAGCACCGATTGAAGACGGTGTAAATGAATGTCCCGCTTGTCACAAGCGTCTTGATGCTGAGGCTCCTCTTCATCAGCTTGCGCCCGGAACAATACTTAACGGAAGATATTATGTAGGCTCTGCTCTCGGTGAGGGCGGATTTGGTATCACATATATCGGCCGTGACCTTAACCTTGATATGAAAGTTGCTATCAAGGAATATTATCCCACAGGTTATGTAAACAGAAGCAATACTGTTTCTGCATCACTTACCTGCGGTACTCAGGGTGAAAGAAAAGAGTATTTTGAGCAGGGAAGAGACAGATTCCTCAGAGAAGCAAGAACTCTTGCCAAATTCTCAGGTACAGAGGGTATTGTTGATGTAAGAGATTTCTTTGATGCCAACAATACTGCCTACATAGTTATGGAATACCTTGACGGTCTCACTCTTAAGGATATGCTCAAACAGAACGGTGTTATGGCTGCAGGTCACGTTGTGAATCTTCTTATGCCCATTATGAGAGCTCTCAAGCAGGTTCACGATCAGGATCTTATTCACAGAGATATCAGCCCCGATAATATTATGTTTGTTGACGGCAGAATCAAGCTTCTTGACTTCGGTGCCGCAAGAAACGTTTCTGCTGTTGCTAACAAGAGCCTTTCAGTTGTTCTCAAACCCGGTTATGCTCCCGAAGAGCAGTACAGAACAAAGGGTGTTCAGGGACCCTGGACAGATATCTATGCTCTTTGTGCAACAATGTACAAGTGTATCACAGGTTCTGCTCCCGAAGACTCAACAGAAAGACTTGTAAATGATACTATCAGAAGACCCTCTGAAATGGGTATTGCTATTGCTCCTCAGATTGAAAACACAATTATGAAGGGACTTGCAGTCAATGCAAAAGACAGATTCCAGAATATAACAGAGCTTATTGCTGCATTTGAGGGCAGAATTCCCGTAACAGCTCCCGTAAATACAGCAAAGACAATGCCCGTCAATGCTCCCGTTCAGGCTCCTGCTCAGGCACCTGCTCAGGTACCCGTTCAGCCTCCCGTTCAGCCTCCCGTTCCTGCTAATGTTCCTGCTAAAAAGGGTAAAACAGGTATTATCATCGGTATTGTTGTCGGTGCGGTGATACTCATTCTCGGTATTGTTCTTGCAGTTGCAATTTTCGGTTCAGTCGGTTCAGATGCTCTCTCAGGAAATAATAACAACATTGAGTTTGACAGATATGAACCCAATGATGATGACGAAACCACAACAAATAATTCGACAGATGATGTGATTTCTGATGATACCACAACTCAGCCTGCTGATGTTGTTGACCCTCCCGTAAGCAATGTTCAGATGTCAGACAATCTGTATGATGCAACATTCAAGCTTGACGGCAAGGTATATCAGCTTCCTCTGACTTATGATGAGCTGGCTACAGACGGCTGGGCATATTCTGATGAAAAAATCTATGTTGAGACCAGCTCACGTGAATGGCATACGATGACAAAAGACGATAAATCGATTATGGTCATAGTTGAAAATTCAGAAGAATTCGGCACAGATATAATCAACTGTCCTATTATGGCTATAAGTGTTTCTCCTGCAGATAATGTTGATTTTGAAGTAGCAAAAGGTATCTCACTTTACTCATCAGTTGAAGAAGTAAGAGCAGCATTCGGTGTAGAAGATTATCTGTTTGAGGACGATAATCTGACTTCTCTTGATTACGAAAGTGAAGACGGAAATGTTATTGTTAACTTCTGGATATATGATATTACCAGTGATATGTGGGATTACAGCGAAATTCAGATAAGTTATTATAATTCTTATTATTAAAGTGTTATTTATTGTAAATAATTATTAAAAAAAAGGTCGGTTTTGTTGACTTTTTGTCGGAATAGTGCTAAAATTTAGTAGTAAAATTATTTTATTTTTCTGACATAATTTACAAAGATTCATTATTCCGCATTTTGCTTAAAAGTGCGGAATAAGTCATTCAAAAAAAATATAAATTATTGAAAGAGGTAAGTATTATGGCATCATTTTTCGATGATATCGGTAAGAAAATTTCTCAGGCAGGTCAGGGTGTTGCTCAGTCAACAAAAAACCTTGCCAATGTTACAAAATACAACTCAATGATTTCCGATGAGGAAAAGAAGATTGAAAATATCTATTTCCAGCTCGGTAAAGCATACTTTGAAGTTAATGCAAATTCACCCGATCCCACATTTGCGGGTTATGTGAATGCAATCAAAGAAGCTATTGCAAACATTGAAAATATCAAAGAACAGATCAAAGAAATCAAGGGTGTTACAAATTGTCCCACTTGCGGTGCTGAAATTTCTTATTCATCAGCATTCTGTAATTCCTGCGGTGCAAGAGTTCCTGAAAGAGTTATTGCACAGCCCATTCCTCCCAATTCTGTAAAATGCGGTAATTGCGGTGCTTATGTTCCCGAAGGTTACAAGTTCTGTACATCATGCGGCACAGTAATGCCCGTAGCTCCTGCAGCACCCGTAGCTCCTGCAGCACCCGTTGCTCCCGCTGCACCTGTTGCTCCTGCAGCTCCTGTTGCTCCTGTTGCTCCTGCAATGAAGCATTGCACAAACTGCGGTAATGAACTTCCTGCAGAGGCAGCATTCTGTACCAATTGCGGTCAGCAGTTATAAGTTACTGAAAATAAAGGTGTAAAAACCTTAAAAGGTGGAGTTTTTTATGACTTGTAAAAAATGCGGTTCTGAAATTAACCCAAATGATAAGTTTTGTCAGAAATGCGGAGAAAAGGTTGCCTCTGCAACACCTGCTGACGTGCTTGCCACCGTTAATGACGATAAAAGATTTACTGTAATAAAATCTGTTGGTGATGATATTGAATCACAGAATGTGTTGCTTAAAAGCGTATGGCCTGACTGGACAGTTGTTCAGAAACTGGGCGAAGGCTCTTTCGGCAAGGTTTATAAAGCTGAAAGAACTGAAATGGGCAACAAATTCTACTCAGCTATCAAAATTATTACAGTTCCTCAGAATGCCACAGAGGCTGAAACAATCAGCGCAGAGGTAGGATATGATGCAAAGTCAACAACTGAATATTTCAAAGCTCTTGTTGATGACTGCGTAAATGAAATCAAAATGATGGAATCCTTCAAAGGAATCCAGAATATTGTTTCTGTTGAAGATTACAAGGTTGTTCCTCACGAAGGTGATTTCGGCTGGTCTATTTTTATCAGAATGGAACTCCTTACAAGCTTTGTTTCTTACAGTAAAGCAAAGCCTCTCACCGAAAAAGATGTTATCAAGCTCGGTATAGACATCTGTTCCGCCCTTGAATGCTGTGCAAGACTCAATGTTATGCACAGAGATATCAAACCTGAAAATATTTTTGTTTCCAACTTCGGTGATTTCAAGCTCGGTGACTTCGGTATTGCCCGTAAGCTTGAAAAGTCAACAGCAGGTATGTCCAAAAAGGGTACATATAACTATATGGCGCCTGAAGTTTACAGCGGAAAAGGTAAATACGATTTCAAATCAGATATTTATTCTCTGGGTATCGTGCTTTACAAGCTGATGAACAATAACAGATTCCCCCTTGTTGACCCGGTCAGCACGGCTGTTACTTATCAGCAGATGGATGCCGCTTTCACAAACCGTATGGCAGGTGCAAGGCTCGGCAAACCTATAAATGCAAGTGCTGCATTTTCAAATGTTATTCTTGCCGCTTGTGCTTACAATCCTCAGGAGCGTTTCGCAACAGCAAGTGCAATGAAGGCTGCGCTTATCAACATTCAGTCAGGTAAAGCTGATGTGGCGCAGAATCCCGTTCCTGCTAATGTTGTTGATAAAAATAAAGACAAAAAAGCAGATGCCAAGTCCAAAGCTAAGGCAGAACCCGAAAAGAAGAAAAAGAAAGAGAAAAAAGAAAAGAAAAAAATGTCCAAAGGCAAAAAGGCATTGATCATAATTTCAGTTATTCTCCTTCTTCTCTGCGGCGTTGTCGGATATTTTCTGATAAGCTATTATCTGGGTGCTGAGTACAAAATTATGAAAGCACTTGAAAATGAAGATTACAACGCTGCAATTGAGGTTTATAACGAATCTGACGGTGAAGCCTCAAATCTGCTTATTAAAAAGCTTGAAGAAAGACTTGAAAAAGCAAAAACTGATTTCGTAGCAGGTACAATTGATTATTCAGTTGCTAATATGGAAGTTTCAACTATTAAAAAAATGGGTATTTCTGAAATTTCAGGCAAAGTAAAAGAAGTCAGTGAATACATCAATAAGCTCAATGATTCTAAGACAGCTTTCAGCACAGCCGAAACATTGTTCGGTAAGGCTGACTATGCAGGAGCTATGGAGAATTATAAGAAAGTTATTGAAGACGATTCAAATTATGAATCAGCAAAGACAAAGCTTTCTGAAGCAGCAGTCAAGTACCGTGAACAGATTCTTGCAAAGGCTGATGAGTATGTAAAGGCAGGTTCTTATGCAAAGGCTATTGCTGAACTTGAAGCAGCACTCAAAGTGCTTCCCGAGGATTCACAGCTTTCAGCTCAGCTTGAATCTTACAAATCAGATTCATCATCACAGGTAAAGAGTGATGCAATTCAGACAGCAGCAAATGCCGCTGCATCAGGCGATTACATCACAGCAATTCAGACTCTTGAAGCTGCAATTGTAAATTATCCCGATGATGTTGAAATTTCAACAGATCTTGATACATACAAGACAAGCTATGTGACATCTGTTATTGCAACTGCTGACAGTTTTGTTGCAAACAGAGATTATCTTTCTGCAATTGCCGCTGTTGCTGATGCTCTCGCTGTTCTTCCCGGCAATCAGACATTGCTCGATAAACAGACAACACTTGAGAATAACAGACCCCTTGTTGTTGCTACTCTTACACCTATAAACGGCGGTTTTACATGGAATGAGGGTGATCCTACAGACCCGTTCCAGGTTACTCATACAAATTCAGGATATTATTCAATTTTATGGGGGAAGAGAGAAACAACTACCTATGCAGAGTATAGGGTATATGGTAAATACAAGACTCTTACAGCTTCGGTTGTTCCCCATAGTTTAATTCGTCAATCAGCTAAAATTGTAGTTAAGGTCTATGCAGACGATATTCTTGTATACACATCAAAAGAAATCGGCAGAAAGACCGATAAATTTGAGATTTCTGCAAATGTTGCCGGTGCTGACTATGTGAAAATTGTTGTTGAAATAAAAGATAATGGTGATAATTACACTGGTTACGACGCTCTGATATTTATGGATCCTCAGCTCTGGACTGAGTAAGAGGTGCAGCTATGTCAATGATTTATGAAATCGAGTATGCCTGTATAAATGCCAGAGGCAGAGTCAGAGAAGCTAATCAGGATAACTTTTATGCAGAGGGTAATTACCGCTGCGGTAAAGAAAAAAATAATGACCAGTATATCTGCGGTGTCATTAAGTCAGATGAAAATAAAATCCTTGCCGTTTATGACGGAATGGGCGGAGAATCTATGGGAGATATGGCATCGCTCATATCCTCAAGAGCTACTGCCGATTATGACGGAGTTTGCGGTGACGGAGAAGATTTTCTCAACGAAATGTGCCTTACGCTCAATTCTCTTGTCTGTGAATTTGCACAGTCCAAGCAGATAAGATGCACAGGCTCAACAGCAGCAATCATCAGATTCTGCGCAGATAATTTATATTGTTGTAATCTGGGTGACAGCTCAGTTTTCAAAATTACAAAAAGTGGTATTGTCAAAATCTCAGAAGATCATGTGGTAAAGAATTTCCCAAGAAAAAAGGCACCCCTTACACAGTTTATAGGAATGCCCACAGATGAAATTATGATGGTTCCTTACATCACAAAGCATGATTATGAAGAAGGTGTAATGTATCTTCTTTGTTCTGACGGAATAACCGATATGGTTACTCAGAATGAGATATTCAGCATTGTTACAAGCGAAGGCACAGTCAAAGAAAAGACTCAGAAACTTGTTGATAAAGCAATGCAGAACGGCGGCGTTGATAATATCACAGCAATAATTTGTCTTACAAAATAAAAAACAATACTAAAAATACAGGAGGTAATAGTATGTTTTGTAAAAATTGCGGAGCCAACATAAATGACGGTGAAATATTCTGTCCTGAATGTGGCACAAAGCAGGATGTTGTTCAGCAGGAAGTTGCACAGCCTGAAGTTCAGCAGTACAATTCCCAGCCCGCAGCTGATGTTACAGCACCCGAAGGTGTTGCAGCAGTCAAAGCAGGCGGCGACAAGAAAAAATTTGCGATCATCGGTATCGCAGCAGCAGTAGTTGCATTACTTCTCGTTCTTATCTTCGCATTTGGCGGTAAGGGCGGCAGTGATGAGCTTGATTTTGCTCTTTTCACAAAAGACGGTAATCTTTACATCAATTATCTTAAAGATAATTCAACACAGAAGCTTTCATCAAAGGGTAGCTATACCAGTGAAAAATATTGCGCAGAAAACGGTTATCTCTACTTCCTTGATGATTATGACAACGGTTCATACACTCTTCGTTATACCGATACAACTGTCAAAAAGGCAGAAGACCGTACAGTTGAAAAAATTGTTTCCGGTGTATTGACTTATACTGTAAGCAACGACGGTAAAATGATTTACTACAAAACTGATGAAGGCGTTTTATATGCTCACAATTATGAAGAGAAAACAAAAATCGGCGATGATGTCAGTTCATATTATTGTGATGAAAAAAATAACGTTGTAGCATATCTTGAAATTGATGAAGATGATGACGACGAAACAGTTTATAAGCTTTACAGCGTAAACAAGAAATACGAGAAGACAGAAGTCCTCAAGGATGTTGAGGATTGGGAACGTGTAAACAACTCCGACGAACCTTATAAGCTTATTCTTTTTGCAAACGACAAAGTTTACTTATTTGAAGGCGGCAAACTTACTACATTAAGAGAATCATTCTCAATTGATGATGATGAAGTATTCACATTCGTTGCAATGGATGATAAGAACAACTTCTATTACACTCTTGGTGAAGAAGGCGATGCAACAGACGCTGCAGATTACCTCACAGACAGCAAGAAGTCAAGCGACGAAAATGTAGTTATGCCTGATGAAGACGATACTAAGTATTGGGAAGAATGGTATGAGAGTTACTGGTATTCATATGCTACAAAGTACACAGATGAATACTATGCAGACCTCAAGGCATACAAAGAAAAGGTTGCAAGAGACGATATCAGAGATTACCTTGAAGAAGGTGTTGAAATCAGCGGCATTTCAAAAACAAACCTTATCTACTTCAACGGTAAGGAAGATGTTACTCTTGTTGAAAACATTTCAGGTGCATCTAAACTTGCAGACAATGTTATCAAATATACAAAGTCAGACCTTGCTGTTGACGTAAGTATTGATATTGACGATATCGTAAAGAAGGTTGTCAAGGACGACGAAGCTGAAGACGGTACATTCGGCGAGGATAACACATCTTTCTATGTATCATCATGGGATATCATTGAGTATGTAAAAGAACAGCTTGTCAGCGGTTACACAAAGGGTGTTCTTGTTGATAACACTCCCTGCACAATCAAGTCAATCGTTATTGCAGATACAGATGACGAAGATATGGCTGTATTCAACAGTATCTCTGCAAAAATAAACTCTGACAAAACAGCAATTTACTACATCGAAGAAACAGATGAAGAAACAGGCACAGGAACTCTTTACAAGATGGATATCAAGAGCAAGGCCCTCGGTGAAGCTAAAGAAGTTTACAAAGATGTATATTCATACTGGTTCGATGATGACAACAACATCTATACAACAAAAGAGCCTGATATTGATGATTACGGTTATGTAAAATCTGTATCACTTTATAAGAATGATAAGCTCATCAGTGATGATGTTAAATACGAAGAATATATGTCTTATAATTTACTTGACAGCGGCGAATTTATGTATGAGACAGATTATTCTTCAAAGCATTATACAGCAAAGCTCAATATGTATGACGGAAAGAATCCTGTTACAATTGCTGATGATGTTTATGACTATTGCGTAATGAGCGCAGAAAAGATCTTCTTCATCAGTGATTATGATGATGGCGAAGGCGATCTTAACCTCTGGACAGGTGCTAAGAAAGACCTCATCAAGGTTGATGACGGTGTTTCATCAGTATTCCTTCCCTCAGTAATCGAAAAGAAGTAATATTTACTTAAAAGATTATTAAAGTAAATAAAAAAACGGCAAACAGCAGAATATTGTGCATTGAAGTTCTGCTGTTTGCTTTGTGCAAAAAAACAACATTACCTGAAGCGACAGATAAGACCGTAGGTACTTAAAAAATGTCGCTTTTTTGGTTTAAGAGGAGAATGAAAATGTTTTGTAATAACTGCGGAGCAAACCTCAATCCCGGTGAAGTTTTCTGCCCCAACTGCGGTGCAAGAAACGATATGCCCGAACAGCAGGTAAACCCTTTTGAAAATCAGAATAACGTAGGCAACGAGCAGACATTTGTTGCACCTGAAAAGTCAGCTAAGAAATTTATGCCTGTAATTATTGCTGCAGTTGCAGTTGTAGCAGCTCTTATTCTTGTTATAGCTCTTATTTCAGGCTCAGGAAGCAAGGCTAAGTATGCAGATGAAAATGCTTTTGCTGATGCAATGAAGCAGGTTGATAAGGATTCTGAACAGCGTCAGGTTCTTGATGTTATGGCTGCTGCAATGAATCTTGTGTTCAATTCAGAAAGTTTTGAATATGAAGTAAAATATGATTCAGAATCTGTTGGCGGTAAAGTAATTTTCGGCAAAGATATCACATCTTCAAAATTACTTCTTAATTCAGATGATTTTGAAACATACGGCATTTATGAAAACGGAATGTTCAGTGCTGTTGCATGGGGCGATGAAGGCGTAGAAATGAATGTTGCAAAGATTCTTGAAGGTTCTCAGGAATTTGAAAATGAATTTCTTGATATGCTTGATGAAGAGATTGAAGATATTGAAGACTACGGAACAGACGAACAGTATGAACTTGTGTCAGGTTTTGTAGCAAAGCTTAAAGAGAATATGCCTGCTATCGATAAGGCTGCAAAAAAAGTAATTGCAGACAATCATATCAATTACGATGCATTTGTTGAAATTTACGACAATGCTGCAGTACCTTATTTCAAGACATCAATGGAAGCTTATGACATTGTTGATGCTGAAGTTCCTTCTCTTGACACAATGTTTGATCTTGCTGCTGATTTCATTGCAACAGGTCTTGATGCAAACGATATCGATGCTACATCAACTGTAACAGGCAAGGGCAAATCAAAGGCTACAGAGTATTCAATTGAAGTTAACCTTATTGATCTTCTTGATTCACTTGTAAAATATGCATCTTCAAATGAGCAGCTTAAGAACTTGTTTGATGAAGACGCATGGGATTACTATGCTGAAGAGATCGATTACATGAAGGATTATAAGGATTGGTATGATCTCAAGATCAACGCAACTGTTCAGGGCGGTTACATCACAAAGCTCAAGGTTAAGGTTGATGATGAATCATTCACACTTAATTTTGCAAATGTAAATGATGCAAAAATCACTGATGAAGAAATTGCAGAAGTAAAAAATTATATCGAAGATGCAGACGATATCTATGAAATCGCAGACGTTTACGATATTATTGATGAAATGTTTTAATTTATGAAATTTTTTGCCGGCTATCTGAAAAAACACAGCTTCCTTGCTATTATAATTGTGCTGCTTCTTGCGGCAGAAGCCGTGTTGTGTCTTGTTACACCTGCATTATTCGGCAATATCGTTGATACGGGAATTATGTGCAAAGGTTTCGGTGATGAATACCCCAAGGTTGTCAGCCGAAGTGCCTTTGCACTTTTTTCTGAGGTGTTGCCGCAAACAGAATATGAGAAGCTTGAAGCGTTATATTCTTTGTCGGTTGAATTTCCTGAGACTCTTGATGAAAAATACAAAACAGATAAGTTTTGCTATTTTCTTGTTGATGATGAGAATGCAGAAGAGGTCGCAGAGCTGTACAGAAATGCTGTAATGTCTGCAATTCTCTCTGTAAGGGAAGTCAGTGGCTATGATAAGTACAATTATAACGACTTTCTTGATAAAGTTTCCCTGAACTCACTTAATATGTTGGTGGGTTCTGTTTCGCTGTCTGAAAAAACAAAGAATGACAATTTTGCAGAAGCGTCACAGACAGATGCGTCGGTAAAACTGCAGGTTGCATCAATTCTTCTTGCGTATATTTATGACGATGCGGGAATTGACTGCAAAACTGTTCAGCAGAAATACATAACAGACAATGCAATCACAATGGGTATATGTGTTGTATGTCAGTTGATTTGTGTTGTGATGTCAACTTTTATGATTTCAGGTTTTTCTTCGGGACTTGAAAAAGATATCAGAGTTGACGTAATGAAAAAGGCGTTCACATTAAAAAAAGAAGATCTCAGAACAATCACTCCCGCTATGATTTCGGGAATGATGAAAAATGATTCCGCAAGTATAGGTCTTGCAATGAATTATGTTATCAGAGCACTTGTATATTCGCTTATCGTGGCTGTTGCAGGTTGTGTGCTTACCTTTATGCACAATGCTGTTTTCGGCTGGCTGATTCTCGGTTGTTCTGTTTTTATTATGATTGTTGCTGCAATCATCTATGCCGTGAGTAATTCCGCATATATCAGAATGCAGAAGTCTTATTCGGAATATTTTGCGGTTGTGAGAAAAAATCTTGATCTCATTTTCAGTATAAGAGCACTTAATGCTCAGAAAACTGAACACAAACGAGCAGATGCGCTCACTGCTTCAATAAGAAAAGATGAAAGCTTTGTTATGAAGCTTGTTATCAGCGCCCTGAGTTTTGCAGGACTGCTGATGAATATTATGACCGCTGTGGCAATTGTCCTGGGCGGTGAAGCAATGCTTACATCAGGTCTTCCCATGCGATATATCGTTACAGACCTGCAGTACAGCTTCCTTGTTGTGTCTTCATTTATGATGGTTGGTGCAATAATTGTTTTTATACCGAGAGCAGTTATTTCACTTAAAAAAGTTGACACAATTATAGAGTATAAAGTTAACAATGAAAATAATTCCGAAAGAAGATTATGTCCCGACATCGCAGAAGAGATTTCTTTCTCTGAAGTCAGACTTTTTGAAAATTCCGCTGAAATAAGCTTCAGCGCAAGAAAAGGTCAGCTTGTTCTCATTACAGGTGAAACGGGTACGGGCAAAACATTGCTTGCAGATGCTATGATGAGAGAGTTTGAGCCTTTCTCGGGAAAAATTCTTCTTAACGGTTCAGATATAACAGAATTTGATGATGAATACGGTGCAAAGTATTTTTCTGCTATGAAAAGTACGCCTACACTGTTTTCTGACACTCTCAGAAGAAATATGATTTTATACGGTGCCGCTGACGATGATGCGGTTATGCTTGAGGCTTTGAAAAAGGCGCATTGCGACTTTATGCCGTCGCATCAGGGGGCACTTGAAATATTTCTTAAAAACGGCGGTGAAAAATACAGCGGTGGTCAGCGAACAAGACTGAATCTGGCTTGCGTAATGGCAAAAAAAGCTCAGGTATATATTTTTGATGACTGCCTTAATGCCGTTAATAAAGAAATGCGAGCAGAAATTTACCGTGAAATAAATGAGCTTAAAAAAGAAGCAGTTGTGTTTGTTATTTCAAACAATGCAGAGGGGTTGGAAGTTGACAAAACGGTAAATCTGCATTTTTAATCAGACGAAAGGAGAAAACAGATGGCTGCACAGAATTCATCATTTATGATGCACCTTGATATGCAGAAAAAAGCTGATGCCGGCATAAATAAGGCATCGGCGAAAAGATTTCTGACTGATTTCGGTTATCGCTCATATTTTATGATAGCTGTTTTTGTCTGTGCGGTAATCGGTTCTGTTGCTTTTGTAAAAATTCCCGTTTATCTGGGTGAAATTATTGATATTTTTGTTTCTGCAATAATTGCCTCAGCAATCAAGGGTGTTGCTGATTTTGACTCTCAGGTCATTATGAAAACATTGCTCAGTCTCGCTGCAGCGGTAATTGTTAATACACTGATGACCGTTTTGCAGAGTTTGATTGCAATTGAAATTTCATCAAAATATTGCGAATCTCTCAGAAGCAGAGCTTTCGGCAAACTCGGTAAAGTTGAAGTTTCTTATGTGGATATCAGATCCAGAAACGAAGTGAACAATATTTTTACAACTGTTATCGATGAACTCAATCAGCACATCAGTTCTTTTATTTCACAGAGTCTGACTTCTGTGATTCTTGTTGTGATGATTCTGTATTATATCTTCTCCATAGATTTGATTTTCGGTGCAATTGCCGTTGCCGCAGTGCTGTTTCAGATTCTGTTTTCGGTTCTTTTGCCTTTCTTCAGCGGAAAAGACAATGGAAGCAAAACTCAGAATACAACAGATTACACAGAAATTGCAGAAAATCTTATTACACTTAAACATTCGGGTGTTGCCACAAAGCTTCTGAATGCTGTTGAGGCTGATGAAAAATCTGTTGCAAAAAAAATACGCTCTGCAAGATTCCTTGGGGGAATCGGATCAGCGACGGGTGAATTTTTTGTGTCGGCAGCAACTGTTGCAATTATAATTTTCGGTGCAGTCAGAATTATAAATGGTGATATTTCTGCAGGTCTTCTCATTTCAGTTGTAATTTTCATCAAAAGAATTGTAACACCTCTGACTCAGATGACGGGTATAGGCGGAGCTTTCAGTGCTGTACTTTCAACGGCAGATAAATTCTTTGCCTTTATGGCTGCAAAGAATGAAGCATCAGGCAATAAAAAAGTTAATAAAAATTTTCCTCGTCAGCAGATATGTTTTGAAAATATCAGCTACAGATATCCGCTTTCACCATCAGATGTTTTTGAGGACTTTTCTCTTACTCTTGAAAGCAAAGGTATAACAACACTTGTGGGGGTAACCGGTGTGGGAAAAACAACACTTCTCAAGCTTATGCTCGGTTTTTACACTCCGCAGAAAGGTGTTGTGACACTTAACGGTATCCCCGTGACGGAAATCAATATAAAAAATTACAGAGACAGATTTTCTGTAATCACTCAGGAAGCAACGCTGTTTGATTGCTCTATAGCTGAGAATATTTCTTATCCCAAAAAGGATTTTGACAAAAACAGAGCAGACGAAATAATGAAAAAGCTCGGTGCTGCAGATTTTCTTTCAGGTCTTCCCGACGGATATGATACTGTTTTTTGCAGTAATCCTGAAAATCTCTCAGGCGGTCAGATTCAGATGATTCTTATGGCAAGAGCTTTGTATAACAATAAGAAGTTTATTGTGCTTGATGAGGCTTTCACAAACGTTGATACAAAAAGTGGAAACCGTCTTTTTGATGTGCTCAAAGAAATTTCAAAAGACCACGGTGTTATAATCGTTTCTCACAAATGGATAAACTCTGAAAAAGTTGACAATATTGTGCAGATAAGCTAAATATTTCATTGCTTTTTGTTTACAAAAAAAATTCTTTGTGATACAATATACTTTACGAGGTGAAACTTATGAATCTTATTGAAGAAAGAAAATGGGTTGCCGAAGAACTCAGTCAGGTTGCTGATTTCTGGCTTAAGAACGGTATGGATAAAGTTCACGGCGGCGTTTATACTTGTCTTGACAAAGACGGTAAAGTTTTTTCCACAGATAAAAGCGTCTGGATGCAGGGAAGATGCGGCTGGACATTCGCATATCTCTGTCACGTTTACGGTGTGAAGCAGGAATGGCTTGAAGCTTCAAAAAGCTGTATAGATTTCCTTGAAAAATATTGTATAAACAAGAATGCACCCGGCAGACTTTATTTCACGGTTACTGAAGACGGTAAACCCCTCCGTCAGAGAAGATACTGCTATTCAGAAGCATTTTATTGTATCGCAAATGCTGAGTATTACGGACTCACAGGTGAAAAAGAGCATCTTGAAAGAGCAAGAAATGCTTATGATATGTACTGGAATCTTAATCACGGTATGCCTGATCCCACGGGAATGGGCCCCAAGACAGAGCCTGAAACAAGAACCGGCAGAGGTCTTGGTATTCCGATGATTCTTCTCAATGTTACATCTATTATGCTTCGTGTTGACCCCGAAAATGCAGACCTTTACAACGCAAGAGCAGACGAATGTGTTGCTGATATCTTCAAATATCACGTTAAAAAGGATCTCGGTTGTACTCTTGAATCTGTTTCTGTTGACGGTACACCCCGTCTTGACATTACAGAGGGCAGAGTAGTCAATCCCGGTCACGATATCGAATGCAGCTGGTTCCTGATGGAGCGTGCAAACGCTACGGGCGATAAGGAACTGCACAAAAAGGCTGTGGAGATTTTCGACCTTGCTTTCAACGCAGGTTGGGATAAAGAATACGGCGGTATCCTTTATTTCCTTGATTGCCTCGGTAATCCTCCCGAAGCTTAGGAGCACGATATGAAGCTCTGGTGGCCGCACAATGAGGCACTTATCGCTTCGCTTATGATTTACCGTGACACAGGCGACGAAAAATACTTTGATATTTTCTGTCAGGTGCTCGACTACTGTAAGCAGTATTTTGCCGACGAGCCTTATGGCGAGTGGTACGGCTATCTCCGCCGTGACGGCAAGCCCACACAGCCTGCCTGTAAGGGCAGTACGTTCAAGGGACCCTTCCACGTGCCGAGATGTCTTTCGCTTGTCG
>JAZTWP010000082.1:0-10055 GCA_045636025.1 Acutalibacteraceae bacterium
AGCGAGCCTTTGCTACCGTCAAAAGTTCCTGTTACACTCTGAATACCGCCGACAATTGCATCAAAAGCCCCTTTGAGTTCCGTTCCTACTCCTGCAAAAGAAGAAGTGAACGCTTCCCAATATTTAATTGCAGTGTCAATCCAACCTGTGAGCTTATCGGCAATAGCTTGACCGTCTATGCCGTCAAGACTGTCAATAATACCGCTGACAGCCTTGATTCCGTACTGAGAAAGCACATCAAAAGCGGGCATCAGCTTATTGCCCATTGTTTCAGTCAAGCCGTCCATAGCCTGATCTACACTCTTGTATTCAGTAGCAAGTTTTGAAAAGCCTTTGCTGTTGCCGACTTTTTCAACAGCAGCAAAGAAGTCTTGAGTTTTAATTTTGCCGTCTTGTACAGCTGTAACCATTTCTGAGGTTGACATACCCATTTCTTTTGCTACAGCTGCAATACCTGCAGGGGTCTGTTCAAGCATAAGCTTGAAATCTTGCCAAGCTACTTTTGGCTTTGCAGCCATTTGAACACCCTGCTGTGACAGGGTTTTCATAGCCTGAGCCGGGTTTTCTGCTGCACCGGCAAGACCGCCAAAACCTGTAACAAGTTTGTCTGCACTCTTTATGCCTACAGCAGCAAGCTGTGAATAGCTTGAAGCCATATCTGATGAACTGTAAACGGTTGTCTGAGCATAGTCCTGAAGGGTTTTCTTGACGGAATTGATTTCTTTTTCGCCTTTGCCGAGAATTTTCATATTGCCTTCAAAGGTTTTCCAAGCCTTATTTGATGAATTGATTTCACCTATAAGCTCTCTTGCACCGTTTGACAATGCACTGAAAGCCTGTTGACCCATTCCCTGAAATATGCCCATTCCAAAGCCGCTTTTGAGTTTTGCCCCTAAAGAATCAAGGGTGCTTGAAGCACTTTTGAGAGTTGAAGAAAATCCGCTGTCTTTAGCGGAAAGTATCGCTTTGACTGAAAAACTTTCAGCCATAGTTTCACACTCCCTTCTTTAACAGATTGCCAATACCGGAAAAGCGGCTTTTTTGTTCCTTGCTTTTGACTTTTTTGAGTTCTTTTTCGTAATCGTAGAATTGCTTGAACTTGCTGTATACAGGTTTTGTCTTATTTTTGCCCGCCTTCTTTTGTGCCTTGACAGCATAATTCAGAAAGGCTTGCTGATGAATCCTATAATCAGTGTCGATCTGTTTAAGTCTCACAGCTTCCATAAGCAAGCCATATTCAGCAAAGGTCAATCTGTCTACTTCTTCAAAACTCTTAAAATCTAAGTATCTGAAGCAATTTAAAGCTATTTCCCGGTATTGTTCATCGAAGGAGCTTATTCTGTCTGATTTGCTTTCGCTCTTTCCGCTTCCACAAGTGCCATTACTGCCGCTGTCTTTTTCTTCGTGCAGTTGCCCTTCTCGAAAAAATCAAGAATTTCTTTACACATTCCTTCAAAGTCTGTGTTTTCGTCCTCGATGTATTCATCAAGTAAAGCCCTTGAAACACGGTCTTTTTCGGTTTTGTTTGCAATTTCAAGAATATTGACTACCTCAATAGGGTCTTCGTCAATAAGGGCAGCAACTGCATACTGTAAGCCCACATTCTGAGTTACACCGTTATCTGCTTTCTGTGTTCTTGTTTTGTCGATTTCACGCACAAAACCCATACCGAAGCGGAACTGATATACTTTGTCTTTGATAGTTAATTCAAACATTTTTTTCACTCCTTCTTAAAATAAAAAAAGGGGTTGATGTTCAACCCCTTTTAAGCTCCTGTTTTCTTTGTGTCTGCGAATACATATTCTGCGGCTGCCTGCTGCTCTGTTGTGACTGTTACACTACCTTTTTTGCCTGCATCGCCGATTGTAAATGTACACTCATATTCAGCGTGATCTTCTGCTGAAGTTGAAAGTGTAAACTCGTTAAGATAACCCTGATAATATCTGCCCTTGAACTGATTTGTGTTTTCGCCAACGGGTTCAGCAAGGTTTGCTTCCCAAATTTCAATTTTTTCAGCATTATCCATTGCATCTTCAAGTTCATCTGCAAGAGTATCACCTACTGCAAGAATAGCTGTTGTTGAAATTTCGGTTTCAATCTGAGGCAGAACAATGTCGCCGTCTTTGGTTGCGATTTTATCGCTTTCGTTTGACTTTGAACGCTCGTTCTCGGTTGTGAAAGCCATTGCGACAGCATCTGTTTCTGAAGCTTTGTTGAGAACACGGAAAAGATAAACAATCTTTTTGCCGTCAACAGGTGTTTTTTTTGTCGCTTCAGCGAAAAGCTGTAAATTAAATTTCATAGTTTAACAACTCCTTTAACTAAATTTTAACCCTGCTTCAACAATGCCGTGAAGCAGGGGTGTTTTGGTTGTGTTGTCGGGGATAATACGGCTATCTACAGACTGAACAAGCCAAGAATAGCCCTTTGTCTTGTTTACATTGTAGATAACCCATTTAATATCAAGCAGCATTTGAGAAACTGTGCCACGCTGGTTTGTGTTGTTATGCCATACATTGATTGTGGGGTATACATAACCGATAACAGCGTTTTTCAGCATCTGATCTGACTGTCTGAAATCCCCTAAATAAATGAAGGGATATTCTGCACCTTCGGGATTGCTCTCTGATTTTTCAGGGGGCAAGCAGCCGTCATACACACTATATCCCATTGCTTCAAGTGCTAACTTGTAAGCTGTGAAAAGTTCCTGTTGAGGGTCTATGTTGCCCACCTCATTTCACAAGTTTTTGTAAGTCGCTTTCAAATTTCTTTGACTGCTCTTCAAGGGCAGGTTTTACAAAGGGCTGTGCATCCATAAAACGAGTGCCGAACTCAAGATATTCTGCATAATCGGTTGTAGGTCCTGATTCAGCCGTTAAACCGTCACCGGAAAACTCAAGTGTTACACTTCTTTTCGTTGCACCTGTCTGATAGCCTTTTTTAAAGTCTGCTTTTCTTTGGATTTTCTGTTGAAGCTGTGAGCCGTTCTGTCTCACAACCTTTTTCACATCGTCCATATTCGCATTCTTTTTCAGCTGCTTTTGCAGTTCTTCAAGCCCTTCAATACGGATAACACCCATTACTGCACCTCACTGATAACAAAGATGTGCTTCAGCCTTAGTTTTCGGGAAAAGTCCACTCTGTAGAGCTTTTCGCCTATCCTGATACGGTCAAAATGCTTTCTGTAGATGTTCTGTAAACGTACAGTAAAGCAGCCCTGTTTGATTGAACCGTATACAAGATTAAGAGTTTCAGCCCTTGAATCAGTGACAGAAGCGAAAACTTCGTCCTCTGTCACTGTGTCCTCAGCGTAGTTGCCGGTTTCCGGGTCATATTCGCCCTTTTTAACAGTCTGAAAATAAATAGGGGTGTCAAATCTCATATAAATCTCACCTTACCCCTTGAGTTGTTCTTCTGACCGTCAAGAAATGCCTGAATTTCAGCCGAAAAGCCCTCAAAATCGTCATTTGTGAAGCTCATAGTCTCTCCTTCTACAGAATGACTTGAAAGCCCCTCTGAGCCGATTTTATTAAAGCGGGCAATAGCGACATCAATAATGATATGCTCCATTTCTTCAGGCGGTTCAATGCCGCCGAGAAGAAGCTTGAGCCTTGCCGTGACTAAATTGATAATCACATTCAGCAGATCGTCTTTGCTTTCGTCATTTTCAAGACCGAGAAGCATTTTGAGGTTTTCTAACATAGCGGAAACCCCCTTTATTCTGCTGCTTTTTTAGTTGCCTTTTTTGCAGGCTTTTTAGGGGCTTCTTCGACTTTTTCAATAAGGGGCTGTCCCTGTCTGTTGTCGCTGCCCGAAAGCTCTGCAAGGCGGTCTTCTGTCACTTCAAGCCCTTTACGGGGGAAAGTGTCGCCAACTTCATAAGCAAAGTTGTTGTCCTGAAGGTCAGTAAAGAATTTTATAACCTTATACACGGTTAATCACCCTTTCTGTTAATCAAGCACCTGTGAATGTTACCTTGCAAACAGCCTTCTTGTTGTCGGGAAGGATATATTCACCGGCTTTACCTGCACCCTGAAATGCCTTGCCGTCAAAGTCAACAGCTTCAATTGTTCTTGCTGTGTTGATACCTGTGAAAGCCTTACCTACACCGGGAATGTAAGTGTAGCAGCATTCGCCTTCAGCAAACATCTTTGAAGGAAGCTTTTCAATAGCAAAGTCCTTAAATCTGAGAATGCCGTTTGTGTCGATGTTAGCACCTGAACCCTTTGCTGAAGTTGTAAGAGGATGATCTACAATAGCGTTGTAAAGTTCGGGTGTAACCTTTGCTTTGAGTTCGCCTACAGCTTCAATGTTGGTGTAGTAAGCTGAAAGAGCGTTGAAAAGTGCAAGGATTGCATCTGCACTGTAAGTTGCAAGGGTTTCAGTGTGACCTGCTGATTCTGAAATGAAAGCAGCGTGTTTTGCATTGAATGCCTGTGTCTTTGCTCTTGCCTGAAGTTCAAGTCTGTCAGCAATAGCTGCGTTGAAATCGTTGTTTACTGTGTGGCGGTCAATACCTTCGTGCCAATTCCAACCCCAAGTGTAGTTGACGGGTGTATTTTCATAGATAACCTCAGTCATATCACCGAAGCGGCTACCTGTACCGAGTGCTGTTTCCTTCTTGTAGCCGTCACCAACTACACAAGGAATATCTGAAGTCTTTACATAAAAAGCGGTTTCGTTTTCCTGAACACCGTCAAGAGCTTCAATACCGCCGCCGAAGAAGTCTGCAAAGTATGACTGCTTCTTGAACACAACCTGAAGCATCTTTTTGAATTCAAGCTGATAGCTTCTTGCAGCCTGATCGTTGTTTTCTGCTGCAAACATCTGAAGATTAAACATTGTTTTTCTCATTGGTTTTTCACCTTTCATTCGTATTTTTTGATTCTTTTGTCAATTTCTGAAATTGTGGTGCTGCCCGTACTTGCTGTAGGAACATCACCCCTTAAGCGTTCTTTGACACCGTTTTCTACAGCTTCCTTGTACATTTTTGCAAAGCTGTCAACAGCTGATTTTGTTACTTCAGCATCAGTTGTAACAAGCCTTGAAAGCAATTCATCAGGAATGTTGATGTTTTCGTCAGCAAGCATTTTTCTTGCTGTTTTTGACATTTCGTTAAGTGCATCTTTACGCTTGTATTCGTCAAGTTCTTTCTGCACCTTGTCAGCTCTTTCTTTTTCCTGCTGTGCTTTGAAATTTGCCTTTTCTTCGGCATTCATTTCAGCAAGCTTTTTTGCTTCGTCAATTTCTTTCTGCTTTTTCTGTTCAAGCTCTGCGTACTTCTGATTAAAAAGGCGGTTAAAATCATCGTGTGTGAAGACTTTCTCTTCGTCCTTTTTCTGTGCCTTGCTGTCCTGTTTCTGCTCTGTTGCCTGCTCTTTGTCTTCAGTTGTTGTTTCAGGGGCTGAGCCTGTTTCAGCTACATCGTCAGCGAAAAGCTGAAGGTTAAAAAGTGTCTTTTTCATAGGTTTAAATCCTTTCCGAGTTTTTGAAACTCTCGCATCGTTTACCATAGCTTTTTAAGGGTTCAATGCTTGCCCTGTTTCCTTAGCTTTTAACGAGTTCCAAGCCTGCTCATTCATTTACCTTGACACAAGCGGGGTAACTCTCAGCTACCCCTTTTATGCCAACAAAAAAGGCATCAATCAGAACCTTTGACTGATCTGAAAGACACCAAAACTTTATGTCAACCTTGCCGGGTTGCATATTAGCTTCAATTCTGTCTGTTGTTAATGTTTCAACAGACTGTACAAGGGTCTGCACCAACACAGAAACGGCTGAACATACAATATCCTTGCCGATTTCTGCATAGTTTGCGTGACCTCTCAGGGTTATTCTGTCGCTGTAGCGGTCAACCGTTATCATAAGACAATTCCCTTTCTATAAGCTGCTTAAATACTGAAACATAGATAAGGGTGAGCTTGTGAATGTTAAATGCAAGTGAAATTGTGAATTCGATAATTTCTTTGATTTTGTCATTCATAATATTTACCTCATTCTTGTTGTCTTAATTTCTACTTCGTACCACCCCTCGGGTGTATCAACATCAATGCAGGTAGTGAAGTTCTCACCGTCTTTGGTAAGATCTTTACCCTCGTCTGCAATTAAACGGTAAGCAAGAGAATAATCGCAGTCGGGCTTTTCGGGTGAAACAGTAAGTTTGCCTGTTTCTCGTTCATAGCAATATAACTCTTTAACTATCATTCTCTCACTCTCCCGTGTAATTGTAGTTGATTGTTGCGTTCGTAGCTCCCCACGGTGCACCCGAAACGCCATCATTTATGTTCCACGGCACATTGATTGTGGTAATGTTTGAATCCTTAAAGGCTTCATTTGTAATATTGACAGGTTTCCCTTTGAATGTTATTTGTTTTACTTGCGAGCCGTAAAACACGTTAGATCCAATGTCTCGAATAGAATCGGGAATAACTATAGATGTTGTGCGGACATGTGCGAAAGCGAAACTTCTAATTGAAGTTACATAAGTTCCGTCAAATTTGACAAAACACTCTTCCGTGATTTCAATTTCTCCAACAATATCTTCAATTAAATTGCCGATAGTGGGAAAACCCGTATTAACTGTTGCCGCTGTTAATACTTTCCCTTCGTCAGGCAGAATTTGCAACACACCCGGTTTTGTAAGAGTTACCGTCTTAGTTTGCGTATCGGGAGAAATTCTTTTCCATTCCCCGTTTTCACGAATAAACCAATCTATTGATGATTTGCTTCTTTGCACATATATACCGTTCTCTGTTTCAAGAGTAATGTCCTCAGTATACCCTTTGTCGGCTGCAAGGCTGCTAAACAACAACGCACCTGCTGTCATAGTACCCGAGATGATACTATTTATTTTCGCATAACAAATACCTGTGGAAATTACAATATAACCGTGAAATACACCTGTTGATGTATCGGTTTCAAGCATATCTGACGGTAATTCGTCTACAAAATGTGCATTAATTTCTACAAGCCCTAAACCTAATAAAGTATCTTCAAGCTTGTTATAAGCACCATTTTGGTACATATAAACAGTAGGTTCTTCATTAACGACAACTTTATATACAGCGTTTTCGTTAATGTTTTCTGTCGGCAATTCGGGCACTTCGATTATGCCACCGCCTGAACCGCCTTCTTGAGGTATGCTTCTGATAAGTGCAGGTAAGCCGTCAATGCTTGTACCTTCTGCGACCGCAACACCTTTTGCTGATATAGCTGAAGCTATTTCAGACTTTGCATTGTTTATTCTATCAATCTGTGATTGAATACTCATACCCTCACCGCCTTAAATAGCAGCAAGAGCAGTTTCAATGTCGCTTGTGAGTGAGATAGTACCTTCGCCGTTGTGATAACCCTTAGGGATTGTATAAGACGCTGTTTCGTCAGTAAGACCGGTCATTGTGGCATTAACTGCCTTGTTGTCAACCATTGTACCCGCTATTTCAGTACCCTCAGCATCCACAAAAATATAGGGTGAAAGGACATATTCAGCAGGAACATTAACATCGCTTACATCTTGATATTCTTCAGGAATAGGTCTGATTGTTACACTTCCTATACCATATTTGCCGTTTGGTGTAATGGTCTGTTCGCTTTTTGTAGGTGTTACTTCTTCAGGGTAATAGAGTTCATAATTACCACCGCCCGCAATACCTGTTATTGTACCGCCTTTGTAATAACCTGCTTCAATGGTATAGCTGCCACCCTCAATAACTTCTGCCGTAACTACACCCTTATTTTCAATGTTGCTAACTTTCGTTGCACAAGCCTGAAGTTTTTCAGTGCCGTCACCTAAACCGAGTTCTGCAAGTTTAGTACGAATAGTATTTCTGTGATTTGTTATTTCAGTAATTTTCGCCTGAATGCTCATAAACTATCATTTCCTTTCTTTATATTGTGCCGAGAAGCACATCAATGTTTCCTATTGTTACGTCAACTTCAGCAAATTTGGCAGCTACTGCTTGATTTTGTACAGCGTTTGTACTCATTGCTGACAGTTCTCCGTCAACCTCGACCTTTGCGGCAATACTTTCAGGGTTCATTGTTGTACCAACAGTAACACCCCAAATTGCTCCACTCTGCACGTTCACTTCTGTAATTGTTACCTGTACAGTGTAATTGTTTGTGGGCTTTTGACCGACTGCATAAACCGTTACAACACCACCGAGATTTTTGGTAACGAATGTAATATCTTTTTCGTAAAAGACTAACAGCTGTTCAACGCTCGGTGTCAGATCGACTTGACTGTTTGCCACAACACCTTCAATTTCGACTTCCTGATGATGAAGCTTGTCTTCGCCTACCCATTCAGAAGCCAACAGCGTTACGCTGCCAATTTGCGGTGCATTTGCATATTTCACTACTTCTTTTTCTTTCGGCATACTTATTGTTCCTTCAAGCGTTCCTTCTGCTTTGATTTCACCTGAGAGACTGCCGTTTTGAATTAAATTATCGCTCATATCAGCCTACCTCTTCCGTAATGATGAAATCCTTCTTATCAATAAAGGTATAATTTTCGCCGTCAGGTGTTTCAAGCTGCACATCGTATTTGTATTTCCCGAAAGCAAGCTCTTTTGTATCTGCGGGCTTAAGGTGAAATACGGTACTGCCCGTGATTTTCTTTTCGATGACCGGTTCAGCATCTGCATAGCTTTTCTTCACGGTAAAAATCAAAACATCGTCTGCTTGTACGGGGTAAGGCTGCTTTTCTTCACCTTCGCCTATGGTCGGTGTTACGATTAATCGTGCCGTATCGCCCCTTGTCAGCGAAATTGCACCGTATTTTGATACAATAAGCATTGCACCAACTCCTTTCTGTTTGCATATAAAAAGCCGCCATTTTCGCCCTTTCCCGGATTGGTGGGGGAGTTACTTCTGACGGCATTTATCAGACCGCCCTCAAGTGTGCTTTTTATCAAAGCCTGAGGGAGATGTTCAAAATAAAAAGCACCTGCATTTCTGCAAGTGCTTTGTTAAAAAAGATATGTTACCACATACCCTAGCAACTATTTAATAATGAAGCCGTTTTCGTCTGTCTTTTCTCGCTCTGCCTTGTATTCGGCATAGGCTTTCTTTGCTTCTTCAGGGGCTTTCGGGTCAATGCCGTTGGCAAAGCCGTCTTCGTCATAAGTCAGCCATTTATCAAATATCTGTTCGGTTCTCATTCAGATCCGCCCCCTTCATAAGTTTTAAGAGTTTCTTTCGTTAGTCGCATTATTTCAAGTGACAGGGGATTTGCCTTGTCACCGTTTGTGTATACATCTGCAAAGGCTTCAGCCATTGTTTCAGAAGCGTTTTCCTGAGCATACCGGGAAACACCGACAATAAGCTGAAAGTTTTTCTTTCCTTTGCCGTACTCAGTCTTTTTGATGTTTTTGCAAGCCTGAGAAACTAAGCCTTTTGCTTCAGTACACTTATTCCACGCTTCTATACGCTGCCAATCATACATATATGTTTTGTTGCTCTGTATCATCAGCCATTCTACAGCGTGACCTGTTTCGTGTGCTCCTATGCTTGCAGGTGTTGCATTTGGTGTCCACCAACGGCTGCTTGATTGCTTTTTGCAATCTTCAATAAGCTTCTTATCGTCCTTAAAATAAGCCGGGTTGAAAGAAATTTTTCCGCTGCTGCCGCTGCAAGACATAACACCCGTCTTGCTTGTAACAAGTGCCTTGAGTGTCTTTGCAACATTCGGAAAATCACGAATAACGCTCTCACAGCCCGTAAGAACACTTTTTACTGCACTGAAGTTCAGCTGTTTAACTGCATCTTCTACGGTGACATTATAAGCCTTTTGTAAATATTTGTCAAGTCCTGTGAAGTCTTTCACATCTTTAACGCTTTTAACGGCTTTTGCTTTCGGTGCAGTAACCTTGCCGCCCTTTGCCTTTAACGCTTCATATTCAGCCGTTGTGCCGCCCTTTTCAAGGAAGCTGAGCCATTCTTCATACTCTTTGCTATCCTCATAAGCTGCAACAGAGCAGCGGCAGTGAGGGTGCAGGGGAGCAGCATTCTCACCGGGCATCATCTTTGACACCTTGAAATGCTTTCCGTCAAGG
>JAZTWP010000083.1:0-19916 GCA_045636025.1 Acutalibacteraceae bacterium
GGGGCGTTAATCTAACGCCCGCTGCGCAGCAGAACGGCTTTGCCGTTAATTTTCCTTACGGAAAAGCACTTTCGTGCCGGGCGATGAATCATCGCCCCTACGATATATCAATTAATTTCTGCTTCGCTAAATTCTTGTTTACCAAAAGAGGTAATATTTATGATACATAACGAAACTATTGACAATATTCTCACAAGAAGAACAATCAGAGAATACACATCTGAGCAGATTACAGACGAACAGCTCGAAACACTTATTGAATGTGCAATGTGGGCGCCCAGCGGAAGAAACGGTCAGCCCTGTCACGTGCGTGTTGTTCAGAGTAAAGAAATGCTTGACGAAATGAATGTGGATTTCAAAAACAAAGTGGGTTGGGATACTCCTGCTTACACAAACTGGGACAGAAATCCGTTTTATCAGAATGCTCCTACAGTTTTTTTCCTTTATTCAGAGGGTGACAGCCGTATGGATGGCGGTATAATGGCAGAAAACATTGCAATTGCCGCAAAAGGTCTCGGACTCGGCTCTGTTATCATTGCAAGTATCGGAGGACTTCTTTCTGCTCCCGAGGGAATTAAATGGAAACAGAAACTTGATATTCCCGAAAATTATCAGTTCCTTATTGCCGTTGCTGTGGGTAACGGTGCGGAAGACCCTGCTCCCAAGCCGAGAAAAAGTGAACAGTTCAGAGTGATAAAATAATGATTATTTATCTGATTGCGGTTTCTGCAGTTGCGCTTGTGCTGACTGTTTATGATAAAATCGTATCGAAGAAAAAAACAAAGCGCAGAGTCAGGGTGCCTGAAGCGCTGCTTATGCTGACGGGTGCCGCAGGCGGTGCTACGGTGATGTATATCACAATGCAGATTATCCGTCACAAAACAAAACATAAAAAATTTATGGTGGGGCTTCCTGTTTTTATTGTTTTGCAGCTTATAGCGATTCTTGTGTTCTTCTATCTGTAAAATGAATAAAAAAATGAGCTGTATCGTTTGATAGATACAGCTCATTATAGTTTACTGATTACATAAGGCTTGTGAAGAAAGCGAGAATGTTCTTCTTTGTGTAGCCTTTTGTTGAAAGCATTGTTGTAGGGATTTTTGCAGTGAGTGTTTTGACTTTGATGATTGTGTTCTGAACACCGTTTTCATTGAGTGTTCTGATGCATTTTATTTCATCATCAATAATTGTGAATTCAATACTGCCGCTTTCGATTTCGAATGTGTAGATATCACATTCTTCATCTTTGTATTCACCCTTTGTGAGAACAGCCTTTGACTTGACTTCGATTGCGCCGAAGCTGAAGCCCTGAAGCATTTCATCAAAGTTGAGGTCAAATTCCTGGCCTGTCATTGATTCGATAGCCTTGATTGCATCGTCATCAAAAATAGTGTAGATTTTTTCACCCTTGGCTGTTGTTGTCTTGAAGTGGAGCTTGTTATTATAAAACATAATGCTCATATTTGAGCCTTCAAATTCAGAAATGAATTCGTAGTTCTTGCCTTTTGTTGCAATTTTAAGTGAAGCTTCGCTGTCGCTTTCATTTTCAGCTTCAAGATAGAATGTTCCGCTGAGGAATGTGTCAATAACATCGGGATACTCATCTACAACAACACCTGTGTTCTGTTCGGGTTCTTCAGGCTCTGTGGGCTTTGTATCAGGTTCTGTGGGATCTGTATCAGGCTCTGTGGGATCTGTGTCAGGTTCCTTTGTAGGCATTTCGGGAAGATCTTCAATCTGAGCAGCTGCTCTGAGAATGTTTCTTGCGTCAATAGCGTTTACTTTACCGTCAAAATTGACGTCTGCAAGAACAACAGCAGATTCATCAAGATTTTCAAGCTGAGCTGCAACTCTGAGAACAACACGTGCATCAATAGCATTTATTTTACCGTCTTTATTTACGTCGCCGAGCTTGACATCCTCTGCGCCGGACCAGATGCAGACAGATGAAAGAATTGTAACAATAGTAACGATAACAGCAATAATTTTATTTTTCATCTTTTTTCTCCTTTGAAATTTTATATGTACGAAGTAATTATAACATAAAAAGAATATATTTACAACACCTAAAATAATGAAACAACGTGTTTCGGCGCTATATTTATGCATTTTTGCTGTTGACTTATTTCAGTTGCTGTGCTAAAATAATCCCGATATGTAAAAATGCGTTGACGGCGTGTAAGTAGCATTCACGGAATCCGACAGAGAGTGGTCATCATCGGCTGTAAGTGACCTCGGTATAGTGAACAGTGAATTTCAGCGTCTGAGCTTTCTGCGAAAGCATTGATTAAGCAGAATGTAACCGCTGCATTAAAGCGGACGATGAGTGCAGAGACATAATGTTTCTGAATTCGGGTGGTACCACGGTTATTTTCCGTCCCGTTTTTTCGGGACGGTTTTTTTATTTTCATAAATAATGAAAGGATGATATAAATGGATCAGACAAAAGAACTCCTCGTTAAATTCGAAGAGGCTCTTGCAAATGCAGATTCATCAGAAGCTCTCGAAGCTCTCCGTGTTGAATACTGCGGCAAAAAAGGTCACGTAGCAGGTCTTATGGGTATGCTCAAATCAGTACCCAATGAAGAAAAGAAGGCTTTCGGTCAGGCAGTCAATGAAGTAAAGCAGGAAATCGAAAAGAAGCTTGCCGAAGCTCAGGCTGAAATCGTTAAGAAAGAAGAACAGAAACTCATTGATTCTGCAGAAGATTATGACGTTTCTCTTCCTATGGATATGGAAATGGGTTCATATCACCCCATCACACTTATCCAGAGAGAAGTTGAAGAAATCTTCCGCACAATGGGCTTCTCAATCGAAGACTTTTCAGAAATCGTTGACGACTTCAACTGTTTCGAGGCTCTCAATATCCCGAAGCATCACCCCGCAAGAGATATGCAGGATACATATTACCTCTCAAGCGGTCAGCTTCTCAAGACTCACACATCAGCTGCTCAGAATTCAATTATGAAGAAGTACGGTGCACCTCTTCGTGCAATTTTCCCCGGCAGATGTTTCAGAAATGAATCAACTGACGCAAGCCATGAAAACACATTCTTCCAGATGGAAGGTATCATGATTGACGAGGATATCTCAATCTCAAACCTTATCTATTTCATGAAGACTATGCTTTCAGAAGTTTTCGGTCAGGATGTTACAGTAAGACTGCGTCCCGGTTTCTTCCCCTTCGTTGAACCCGGTTTTGAACTTGACATTCAGTGTCTTGTATGCGGCGGTGAAGGCTGTCCCACATGTAAGCATTCAGGCTGGCTTGAACTCTGCCCCTGCGGTATGATTCATCCCAATGTTCTTGAATACGGCGGAATCGATACAGAAAAATACACAGGCTTCGCATTCGGTCTCGGTCTTACAAGACTTGCAATGATGAAGTACGGCATCAAGGATATCCGTATTCTCAATTCGGGTAATCTTAAATCACTTTCACAGTTTATAGGTAAGTAAGGAGGAAAGAGAATAATGTTTGTTTCAATGAACTGGATCAACGAATATGTTGATTTAAGCGGTCTTAATATTGAGGAACTCATTCACCGTTTCACTCTTTCCACCGCTGAAGTAGAAGATATCTATTACAAAGGCAATGATATCAGAAATGTTGTTGCAGGTAAAATTATTTCAGTTGAAAACCACCCCAACTCAAAGAAGCTTCACCTTCTCAAGGTTGACGTAGGTTCAGAAGTTCTTGACATCGTTTGCGGTGCTCCCAACGTAAGAGAAGGAATGGTTGTACCCGTTGCAAAGTCAGGCGGCAGAGTATGTGCAGGTGAAATCACAAACGCAGTTGTTGCAGGTTATGAATCATTCGGTATGTGCTGTGCAGAGTCAGAACTCGGCATCAGCGATGATCATTCAGGTCTTATGGAAATCTTTGAAGATGTTGAACTCGGTACAGATATCTGTGATATCTATCCCATCAAGGACATCATTTTTGAAGTTGACAACAAATCACTCACAAACCGTCCCGACCTCTGGGGTCATTACGGTATTGCAAGAGAATTCTCAGCTATCACAAAGAGACCTCTTAAGGCTCTCGATATCGATATGAGCGAATACGACGGTGAAGAAATCCCCGTTGAAATCAAGAGTGATGCAGTTTACAGATACTCTGCACTCCGCATCAACAACATCAAGAAGACAGTAAGCCCCGTTGCAATGAGAATCAGACTTTTCTATTGCGGTATGAGAGGCATCAATCTTCTTGCTGACCTTACAAACTACCTTATGCTTGAAATGGGTCAGCCTATGCACGCATTTGACGGCACAAAAGTTCAGTCAATCGGTGTTGGAATGGGTGAAAACGGTACTAAGTTCACAACACTTGACGGTGCAGAAAGAGATATTGACGAAAACACTCTTCTCATTCTCAACAATAACGAACCCGTTGCAATTGCAGGTATTATGGGCGGTCTTGATTCTGAAATCGTAGGTGACACAGACTCAGTTGTGCTTGAATCAGCAAACTTTGACGGTGTATGCGTAAGAAAGACTTCTTCAAGAATCGGTCTTCGTACAGATGCATCAGCACGTTATGAAAAAATCCTTGACCCCGAAATGACAGTTACAGCTATCCGCCGTTTCGTTAAGCTTCTCAAGGAAATTGATGACGGTGCGGTTGTTGTTTCAAAGCTTGCAGATGCTTATACAAAGAAATATCCCGAAATCGAACTTTTCATCGACAAGAAGTATGTTGACAGATACACAGGTATTGATTTCAGCAACGAGCAGATTGAAGAAACTCTCGTTTCTCTCGGCTTCAAGGTAACAGCAGAAAATGACGGCTTCAAGGTTATTGTTCCCTCATGGAGAAGCACAAAGGACGTTACAATCAAGGCTGACCTTATTGAAGAAATCACAAGAATTTTCGGTTATGATAACTTCGAAATCAAGACTACACTCAGCGCACTCAAGCCCGTAAGAGCTGAAGCTGTTAAGAGTGAGGATGCAATGATTAAAGATCTTCTTGTTAACAAGTTCAAGCTTCACGAAGTTCATTCATACATCTGGTGTGACGGTAAGAAGTACAAGAAGCTGGGTATTGATGTTGAAGAAAACTGCACAATTCTCAATATTCCCACTCCCGAAAACGGCACAATCAGAAATTCAATGATCCCCACTCTTCTCACAATTGCTTATGAGAACAAGTCATTTGCTCCCACATTCGGCATTTTTGAATGCGGACGTGTTGTTGACGGCTACCTCGAAAACGGCTACTGCAACGAGAGAAGAAGACTCGGTGTTGTTCTTTATGATAAGATCGGCACAGAAAAGGATCTCTATTTCAAGATGCTCAATATGCTCAAGTTCATCTTCCGTGATATGAAGCACGACGATGCTGACTTCGCAAAGGCTGTGACTGTTGCTCACGCATATCAGCATCCCAAGAACACAGCAGAAATCAGCTACAAGGGTGAAAAACTCGGTGAAATGTTCACTCTTCATCCGATGAACAACCAGAAGCTCGACAAGAATGCTGCTGTTGTATGTGCAGAAATCGATCTTGACAAGTTCTTTGCAATCGCAGTTGCAGATGCAAAGTATGCAGATCCCTCAAAGTTCCCCGCAATCGACTATGACCTTTCACTTGTTATCGCAGACAAGAAGTATGCAGATATCAAGAAGACATGGGAAGATAAGAACATTGCAGAACTTACAGGTGCAAAGGTTATCGATATGTTCGACGACGGCACTACAAAGAGTATGGCAGTAAGACTTTCATTCTCAGCTCCCGACAGAACACTTGCTATGGACGAAATTCAGGCTCATATCGATGCTATCCTTGCTTCACTTAAGGAAATCGGTGTAGAACTTAAGCAGTAATTCAATATATATTTACAGGGACACCCACGGGTGTCCCTGTTTGTTATGCAAATCGGAATTTATCGAATTAATGCGTAATTATATGTCACTCATCGTAGGGGCTGCCATTGGCAGTCCGTGTAGAAACACTCACTGTAACGGACGCCCGATGGGTGCTCCTGCGTGGTCGTTCAGATTGTTTTGTAAATCCAACACTGTAAGGTGTTCCGACATTGTGAATCGCAAAGTATATTTTGTTATCAAAAGCGCACGCTTCTTTGTTAAATCATTTATAAGATATGTTGTATTTACGGAATTTTTGTGCTAAACTTGTAATGATAACAGAAGAAGGAGGTTAATTTATGAAAAAGAAATTTGTTGTCATTATGCTGACTGTTTTGTTACTGTCAATATTTTCCGTGACAGCTTTTGCCTATACATTGGGCGATGTCACAGGTGACGGCAAAATCAATGCCGCAGACGCAAGACTTGCGCTGAGATATTCGGCAAGAGTCGAAGATCTTACCGATGAACAGTTCAAGGCAGCTGACGTCGATAATTCAGGAAAGGTAACTGCATCCGATGCGAGAAAAATTCTTCGTGTTGCGGCAAGAGTTGATAAGGGCTTCAGCTCGGAGTATGTGGGTCTGCTTGTTGAAGACGGTGTTCTCAATGTTGCAGTATGCTCGGATTCTGCTCCCTTTGTTTATAAGCACAAGGGTAAGCTTGTGGGTGCCGACGTTGAACTTCTTGAACGCCTTGCCGATAAAAACGGTCTTGAACTGAAGCTTCACGATATGCCACGCGAAGACTTTGAAAAGAGTCTGAAAAACGGCGAATGCGACATTGCAATGTCCGGTATCGTCAGTAATGAAAAACTTTCAAAGAAGTTTCTGGTTTCTTCCTATCATCAGGAGCGTCAGGGGGTTGTTGTGGACTATGAATCATCGTTGAACGTTTCGGAAGATGTAAAAACGGACGGCTCAATGAAATTCGGTGTTCTGACAAATTCCTTTGCATATCACCTGTTCTCCCGTGCACCTGAAAACGGAGGTATGCCCGAAAATGTCGTTGTGAAAAGCTACAACAGATGTGCAGACGCCCGTGTTGCACTTATGAACGGTGAGATTGATGTTTTTGTAACGGAGGATTACTTTGGCCGTAATATGAGTGCTGCTGCAGGGCTTGATCTGAAAACACTTTATCATTCATATATTGATGAAGAGTATGTGTTTATTGCCGCAAAAGACAATAATGAGCTTATGAAAAAGCTGTCACTTTCACTTTATTACACAGAAAAAGACGATGTATTCAAAGTGTATAATGAAGACCTTGTTGACAGCACAATTACGGTGCCCGTTACTGAAATCACAATTGCTCCCGGAAGCACTGCATTCATTCCCGTAGAGCTTGATTCCTTCTTTGGCCCGAGTTCAATTCATGTTTCCTGTCATCAGGACGGTCTGTTTGCATCATATTCGGACATCACAATGCCTGACGGAACAGTGAAATACTTTGTTACGGTTTACGCTTACCGTGATGCGCAGGATGCCTTTATAGACGTTATGGAGGGTAATCATCAGGAGGTCAACCACAGAATCAAGGTCAATGTTGTGAAAAACAAGAATGTGAATTACTGTTTCGGCTTCGATTCAACCTGTCCTGATTTCGGTGCTTTTGCAGGTGCTGATGTATACACCATTGAAACTGACCCTGCAGGCGGGGTAATTGCATTTACATACACGAGTGAAAGTCTGAGTTATTCAGGCTTCACCAATGCTTCTCAGTTTACACCCTACCTTAAGCAGCTTGAGAAAAACGGTTATGTTGCTGTCGGTGTTTATGATGAAGACGGAATGTATATGATTACGTTTTATAATGCAACAACAAATGAAGCAGCCGCTTATTGTGAAGTTTATGACGAATACGGCTATCTCGCAGGCATTGTTATTTCAACATCTTTTAATTACTATTATTACTGATAAAATCAAGCCCTCTCCGTCGGGAGAGGGCTGTTTCTTTGCATATAATTATTTTTCGAAATAAATTGCTCCGCTCTGTGCATAGATAAAGGGCGGAAGCGGCATACCTTTCTGTGAGGGGATTTTGCTGACGATGATTTTATCGTAGAAAAAGTTATAAATCGCATTTGTTACATAAGTTGTGTGTGCACAGATGAAACCTGACTCTTTTATCGGAAATTCAAAGGTATAGTCACCTGATTTTTTTGCCTTGAAAGTGAAGATTTCACCGCTCTGGTCAAAAACGTGGAGAGTGTGGTTTTTCTTCATCTTTTTAACCGTAACAACAGCTTTTGTATCGTCTGTTATCTTTACTGTGTCACCGAGAATATTGTCGCCGCAGGTGATATTGATAAATGTGTTGCCGACAGAGTTTGAAATTGTTGTTCTGCCCTTTACAATAGCGTCAAGAATATCCTCGGGAGAGGATGAACGGGCATAGACATAAGTTGCGGGGACGGCAAGAAGGTTTGTCACCACGTAGTCACGGTGATAGTCGCTTCCGCCGACGATGGGTACTTTTTTGCCCTGTTTCATAAGGTCGTGCCACCAGTCGGTGCAGACCATATTGTCATAGTGCTGGGGTGAATTCCAGACTTCAAGGACGTCAACCTCGTCAATGTTCTTTTCCCAGTTCCAATGGCACTGCATACACCAGGGGTGATTCATACAGATAACTGCACCTCTGCGCTTTGCCTCGTTTTTGATTCTGAGCCAGTCCTCGTATGTTTCGCATTCGTCAAAGTTGTCAACGGCATTCTTTACGCCCCACATGTTTGTGTGACCACCGTGCTTTGTCAGTTCTGTGCCGTAAATCAGTGTCAGACCATCCGTTTCGGGCAGTTCGCCGCAGTTTTTATTGTGGTCGGTAATCATAATATAATCAAGCTTGTTCTTTTTTGCTTTTTTTATAAGCTGTTCAACCGTCAGCGCACCGTCGGAGTTGACTGTGTGTGAATGGGGAACACCAACATACCACTTATAAGCCATATCTGTTCTCCTTTATTCTGCATTTGAAATAGATTCATTTTCCTTGTGGCGGTCATCACGCATTTTTGCAAGTTCACGGTACATCTGCTCTTTCTTTTCACCCTCAATATCGTAAGATGTCTTGAGGATTATAGCCTTGAGAACATTTGCAAGAGTATAGCCGAAGAGAAGGAAGGCAAGAAGCCAGAGACAGGTGTTCATGTATGTGGGCTGAGCCTGCATTGTTGCAACAAGGTCACCCTCTGATGATGACAGATAACCTACTCTTGCAATCATAAATGGAATTGCAATATCCTTTATGGTGTTCAGTCCTGTTGTAATCCAACCGGGAACAATACCCTGGACAGCTTCCATTCTTTCACCGCACTGCCATTCAAGATAATCGTAATATTCAACATTGAAATGAGAGTTTGAAAGCTCCTGTATTCCTATGCCGATACCGAAAATGAAATAGAATACATAGAAGAATATGCTGTTCCATCCTTCAAAAAAGTATATGCCCATCTTTGCCTCAACAAAGCAGATACCGAAAAGCACAAAAGCTGAAACGGGTGTATAGATACCACAGAACTTAAGAAGTTTTGTGGGTTCATATTTCTTGGAAAGTTTTGTTGTAATAATGTTACCTACAACAGTGCCGACAGCAGTGGGGAGTGTGAGAAGAAGATTCTTTGATGAACCGACTGTAATGGCTGCAAGAAATGTAGACATTTTGCCGAGCATTGCAAGGGTGTTTACCCACTGTATACCCTGATATGCACGGTAGTTCTTATTCTTGAACAGAGAAAATAATGCTTTTGAAATTCGGACTTTTTCTTTCTTTGGCAGTTCGATTCTTTCTTTGCAGAAAAGACCGCACATAAGGTTGCCGAACATTGTGACAGATGCAGCAACGAGAGCAAGTGTCATGTACATTTTGTTTTTGTCGTCGCTGAAAAGACCGTATACAAAGGTTGCAATGTAGGCTCCGCCGTAACCGATATAGTATGACAGCTGCCACATTGTTGCAACAAGCTTCTTTTCCTTGTGATTGGGAGAGATAACCTGAACAATATTCTGCCCCATATTGTTGAATGTATTGAATATGGTCTGACAGCATGCAACACCGTAACGGAAAAGAGTCATCTGCTGAACTGTCCATCCCTCGGGAACATAGAAATAGAAAACCGTGAGCAGGAAAATGGGGATAAGACAGATTATGTACCATTGACGGTATCTGCCCCAACGGCTCTTCCATTTCTGAACGATTATACCTGCTATAGCACCGATTGCCACACCCAGAACGGTTGTGATGGTTGTCTGTACAGCGAGAATGGAAGCAATTTCATCTGCACTTACACCTGCAGGGCCGAAATAGAGTTCGTGCAGGAACGCCGCGGCAAGAGTACCCGTAAGGGTTGTTCCGAACATACCGCCGATTCTTGCAAACATAATGCAGATATACTCAAATTTTGTGATGTATTTACCTTCGTTGTGAGATAATGCACCTTGCGGAATTTCCGTAACCGTTGGTTTTTTCTTTTTCATTACAATCACTCCATACTCATTTTGTTCAATATTAACATATTCAGAAAAATAAAACAATATCTTTTATGGATTAAAAACAGACAAAGCAGAGAAAACTCTGCTTTGTCTGTTGTATTATTGAGCTTTTTTGTAAATATGAATGTAATCCGAAGACATATCGTAGGGCACAAAGCCTTTTTCTGAGAACTTTGCAAGGAGTCTCAATGTTTCTTCGTTGTAACCTCCACGCATATCGAAAAGGACATATTCGAAGTCATCTCGGTTTGTGTAGTATGTCTCATAAATCACGTCTCTGTCTGAAAGGTGAGGAATGAGGAATGTTGATGCGCATACGGCTGCATCATCGGGGATTGTGTCAAGCACTGCATTCATTTCTTCAAAAACTTCTTTGTTTTTTGCATAATTTTTATAATCATCAACCGCAGCGGGTACAATAATCATAAAGAAAAGCATCGTAGCGAGGCCTGCCGCCGTAACAGAGGTGATATTTCTTGTTTTTTCGGGCATATCCTGAACATTCATCACGCTCAGATAGAGAAGAAGTGTTGTTATGCCGAAGCTGTACTGGAAATGAATATTGTACTGGTATACATAGCTTGTGAAAAGATTGAGAAGTACGGGCAGTACAAGAATAAGCCTTGCTTTTTTCTTTGTAAAGAAAGGTATGAATGCAAGAGGTGCAAAAATCTCAATGAAATATATCAGTTTATCTTCTGTAGTGCCTGATGTGTAAAAAATCTGTTTTACGGAATATGCAGGATTGAAAAGTACTGTTTTGACCATTCCGAGAAGACCCTCGCCCTCATTTATCATTGAGCTGAAACGATCAGACATTATTCCGAGACCATAGGTGTTGATGTAATAACAGGCTCCCATAAAATAAATTCCGCTGAAGACAAGAAGTGCTATACCCTTTTTTATCTGTTTTTCTGCAATTATGATATAAACGGCAAAAACTGCAATATATACAAAAGCATCTTCTTTTACCATAAGAGTCAGCAATGTAAAAACAAACATAAGGGGAATCTTTTTCTTTTCATAGAAATAAAATGTCCACATAAGAAAAGGAACAAGCAGACAGTTTTCGTGGAAATCAAAAAGACAACCTGCAGAAAAAGCAGCATTTCCAAGATACATTACAGAAAGTGCGCATATAAGTTTGTCTGAAATATTTTTATGCTTCATTATAAGCACAAAAGGTATTATTCCGCTGTAGATGGCAACGGTCTGACAGACCGCAACCGTTACGGGAGAGGGGAATATGAAATAAACAGGCAGAAAGACATAAAGGGCAGGAGAGAAATGAACTGCGAAATGGGAAAGAATTCTGTCTCTTTCACAGCTTGCAAGCGGAGCAAAACTTTCTCTCATATTGTAATACATATTGCAGAAAATTCCGAAGTCAAAGTTTGGAGCTGTGTATGTAAGATATCTGTAAACAGACATTGCCGTTACTGTGCCGAAAAAGAAGAGTGTACATACTGCCGTGAAAATAATTACCTGCTTTTTGCCGATTTTTATTTTCAGCGGTTTTCTGTTGCAGAGGTAATGATGAACACTCAGTACATATATTATTGCAAGTGCGATAAATGTGTAAATGCTGTTGTAGAAATACAGCAGTGTGCAAGAAAACATAAGCACCGCCGACGGAAGAAACAGATATGCAAATCCGTCGCTTTTCATATCAATAACAGAAACGGCAATGAATGAAAAAATAAACAAAAGCAGAGTGCCTGTTACATTGGTGCTGTCAAGTGCAATGTTTCCCGTTTGAAAAATCATAATGCCTGTTGCTGAAAACAGCCAACAGGCGAAGAATTTTTCAAAAAAGTTTTTCAGGTAAAAATTGCACATTTTTTTAAGTGTTTGCATTGTAACACGTCCTTTATGAATCAGGATTTTTTGCCTTTTCTTGATACCTTTTCTTTTGAACCGTCGGGACGGAGAATTGTTGTGTTTTCAAGATGACCCACAAGTGAAGCTTTTACGGAGTCGATATATTCTCTTCTGAGAACAGCCTGTTCAGCTTTTTCTTCCTCTGTAAGACCTGCTTCTGTTTTTGATTTTCTTGCGAGTTCATTGATTCTGTCAATTTTTTTCTGTTCCATTTTTATCACCTTGTTATATTCTAACTTAAACACAAAAAAATTTCAATATATACTTGCAGAATTGTTTTTTAATTGTATAATATAAAATATAACGGAGGTTTTTTTATGACTATTTTTGATGCAATCACAGAACTTCTGAACTACGGTGAAGGTGTTCTTTTTGAAAAGGAAGACAGAGTTTACTGTCAGAATCTTGTTCTTGATGTTTTACAGCTTGATGCTATGGAAGACGGCTGCGCAAAGGGTGAATCAGAGCTTTGCGAAATCCTTAAGGTTATTCTCGATTATGCCTGCGAAAAGGGTATTATTGAAGACAGCGTTACATACCGTGACCTGTTTGACACAAAGGTTATGAATTGTATGATGCCCAGACCGTCTGAAGTCATAAAGAAGTTCAATGCTCTTTATGCTGAAGACCCCGTAAAGGCAACAGAATATTACTATGAACTCAGCAGAAAGTCTGATTATATCCGCACATACAGAGTCCGTAACGATATGAAGTGGCTCGCTCCCACACCTTACGGTGATATGGATATCACAATCAACCTTTCAAAGCCCGAAAAAGATCCCAAGGCTATTGCCGCAGCAGCAAAAATGAAAGCTGCATCATACCCCAAGTGTATGCTTTGTAAGGAAAATGAGGGTTATGCAGGCAGAGTCAATCACCCTGCAAGAGAAAATCACAGAATCATTCCTCTTACAGTTGACGGTGGTGAATGGTTCATTCAGTATTCACCCTATGTTTATTATAACGAGCATTGTATCGTTTTCAACGGTGCGCACACACCTATGAAAATTGACCGCAGTGCTTTCAGAAAACTTTTTGATATAGTTAAATATCTTCCTCATTACTTCGTAGGCTCAAATGCTGACCTTCCCATTGTAGGCGGTTCAATTCTTTCTCACGAGCATTTCCAGGGCGGTAACTATGAATTCGCAATGGCAAAGGCTCCTACAGAGCAGAAAGTTTCATTTGACGGATATGATGATGTTGAAGCAGGCATTGTAAAATGGCCTATGACTGTTATCCGCCTTTCAGGTGACGATACAGACAGAATCGTTGACCTTGCAGACAAGATTCTCACAGCCTGGAGAGGTTATACAGACGAAGAAGCATTCATTTTTGCTGAAACAGACGGTACTCCTCACAACACAATTACTCCCATCGCAAGAAAACGTGACGGCAAGTTTGAACTTGACCTTGTTCTCCGTAATAATATCACCACAGAGCAGTATCCCGACGGTGTTTATCATCCCCACCCCGAACATCACCACATCAAGAAAGAAAACATCGGTCTTATTGAGGTTATGGGTCTTGCTGTTCTTCCTGCAAGACTTAAGTCTGAAATGGAAAGTCTTGCAAAGGCTATTGCTCAAAATGCAGATATCAGAGCAGATGAAGTTCTTGAAAAACACGCAGACTGGGTTGATATGCTCAAAACAAAATATGACATAAACAGCGACAATGCTGATGATATAATCAAAAAAGAAATCGGTATTGTATACTCAGAAATTCTTGAACAGTGCGGTGTCTTCTCAAGAGATGAAAAGGGACGAGCACAGCTTATCAAATTCATAGAAAGTGTGAAGTAATATGAAAAGATTTTTTGCAGACGGAATGACAGTTCTTTTTCAGGGTGACAGCGTAACAGACTGTGGTCGTGACAGAAGCATCGCTTCAGGTATGGCTTGTATGGGTGACGGTTATCCCAGAATTTTTGCAGAAGTTTATAACACTCTTTTTCCCGACAATAAAGTTAAATTTGTCAACAGAGGTGTTTCAGGCGACAGAACAGACCATCTTCTTGAAAGATATGAAAAAGATTTCAAGGCAGTAAACCCCGATTTTATTTCCATTATGATTGGTATCAACAACACATGGAGAAACTTTGACGGCGGTGCTGATTACTGCTCTGCAGAGAGATTTGAGAGTGAGTATGATGAACTTCTTTCAAAAATCAAGGCAGATATGCCCGATGCAAAAATTCTTATTATCGAACCTTTTGCATTTACAGCTCATCCTGACAGAAATACATGGCAGGAAGACCTTGACGGCAAGAGAGATGCTGCAAAACGTCTTGCTTTTAAGTATGCTGACTGGTATATTCCTATGTATGATGTTCTTACAGAGGCTTCCGAAACAGAGTTTGATATGTATGAACTTTCTGCAGACGGTGTTCATCCCTGTGCAACAGGTCACTCTGTTATTGCAACAGAAATTCTTAAAACACTTGAAATTATCTGATAATTATGAATGTTGACGCGGCAGTACAACAGAATAAACCAAAAAAAGAGCGCATTGAGATTCTCGATGCGCTTCGTGGTTTTGCGGTTGTATTAATGGTGTGTCATCATTTTTTATATGACCTTGTTGTTTTTCTTGATGCACCCGAATGGCTTTTTTCAAACAAAGCTTTTGATATTCTTCAGCCGTTTTTTGCAGGTGTGTTTATTGTGCTCTGCGGTGTTTCTTCCAATTTTTCCAGAAGCAACATAAAAAGAGGAATCATAACCCTCGGTTTTGCTCTCGGTGTTACGGCTGTGACGATATATCTTGAAATGCCCATAATCTTCGGTGTGCTTCATCTTCTTGCCTGCTGTATGCTGTTTTACGGCATCACGTATCGATTACTTGAAAAGATAAACGGCATTTTTCTGTTGATTATCTGTGTTGCACTTGTGATTATTTCTGCTTATTGTGTCAATAATATTCCTGTGCAGTCAGACAAATTATGGATACTCGGCTTTGCGGCAGAAGATTTTGTAAGTTATGATTATTTTCCGCTTTTGCCGTGGCTGTTTGTATTTCTCAGCGGTACCGTTATCGGCAGATATATTGCGGCAGATAAGTTTCCCCGTTGGTTTTACAAGGCAAAAATTCCTGTTTTGTCTTTCATAGGCAGGCACGCACTTATTATTTATATTGCGCATCAGCCCGTGCTGTACCTTATAACACTTCTGATAAAGGGGATAGAAAAATGAAAAAGACAACTTCTCTGATTATGGGGTCTGTTGCGGCAGGTGCAGTTGCAATGGTTGCGGGCGCAGAGCTTCTTTATGAATGTACAATGAATGTAACATTTGCTAAAAAGGTTGCAAAGAAAATAGGGCTTCAGGACGACACGTTAATAGAGCTTTTCAAAAATAATCCTCTTTTCCGTGACAGCCTGTGCTGGTTCAGGTCTCTGAATCTCATTGACAATATGATAAGAAATGACAAGGGCGAAGAAATTCACGGCTATATTATTGAAAATGAAAAGAAGAGCAATAAATGGGCAATCTGTGTTCACGGATATATGGGCTCACCAAGTGTGCAGTCACCCTTTGTGAAGCATTTCTATGACAACGGTTATAATGTGCTTTGTCCCAGTCTTCGTGCTCATCATAAAGATGCGGAAAAATACTGCTCAATGGGCTGGCACGATAAAAACATTGTTCTTGACTGGATTGACTATCTTACCTGTATGTATCCCGGTTGTGAAATCGTACTTCACGGTGTTTCAATGGGTGCGGCAACAGTTATGCTTGCGACGGGTGAAATTCTTCCCTATAATGTAAAATGTGCCGTTGCGGACTGCGGATATTCATCCTGCAAAGACGTTTTTGCCCACGTGATGAAAAACAATATGCATATGCCTTCATTCCCTCTTCTTAATATCGCAAATTCAATTTCAAAGGCTAGGGGCAATTTTGATTTCGGCAAGTGCAATCCCGCATCTGCCGTTGCAAGGTCAAAAACCCCCACATTTTTTGTTCACGGCACGGGTGATGATTTTGTGCCCTACAGAATGCTTGATGTTGTTTTCAATGCCTGCACGGCAGAGAAAGAAAGGCTTGATATCGCAGATGCGCCTCACGCAGTTGCACTTGCATACGACCCTGACCTTTATTTTTCGTCTATGGACAGCTTTATTGAAAAATATTCATCAGTTTCAGCCTGAAATGTTGTAATAAACAGTAAAGTCTGTTAATATAAAACCATAAATTATTTTACGGAGGTAAAATTATGATATCATTTGACGCTTCTCAGAAAATATTCAAACTTGATACACCCGGATCAAGTTACATAATCGGCATCGGTGCAGAAGATTATCTTCTCAACCTTTACTATGGTGCTTATATTCCCGATGCAAATCTCTGGGCAAATGCAAAACGTATAAAGAGTGCATCTTTCAGCCCTGCAAACAAAAATATTCCTCACGAAGAGTTTTCAACAGACGTTGCACCTATGGAATATTCCTGCAACGGCAGCGGTGACTTCAGAATTTCTGCTCTTGCAGTAAAGAATGTTCACGGCAACACAACAACCGATATCCGTTATGTCAGCCACAAGCTCTACAAGGGCAAACCCTCTCTTGCACCTCTTCCTGCTGTTTATGTAAACAACGACAGCGAGGCAGACACTCTTGAAATTCTTGCAGAAGACTGCGTAACAGGCGTAAAGGTTACTCTTATTTACACAGCTTTCAATACTGTTGATGCAATCACAAAGAGTGTAAGAGTTGAAAACGGCGGCACAGATGCAGTTGATGTTGAAAGAGTATTCTCAACTTGTCTTGACCTGCCTTCAATGGATTTTGACCTTATTACATTCTACGGAAGACACGCAAAGGAAAGATGCAGAGAACAGAGAAGACTCGCTCACGGAATTCAGGGCATCGCAAGTAAGAGAGGCTCTTCAAGCCACAATCAGAACCCCTTTGCGGCACTTCTTCGTCACGGTGCAACTGAAGACAACGGTGATGCATACGGTTTTAACCTTGTTTACAGCGGTAATTTTGAATTCAGCGCAGAATGTGACTACTCAGGCACAACAAGAGTTATTATGGGTATCAATCCCACAGATTTCTCCTGGCATCTTGAACCCGGTGAAAGTTTCCAGTCTCCCGAAGCTGTGCTTGTTTACACAGACAAAGGTCTTGGCGAAATGAGCCGTATTTATCACAGACTTTATATGAACAACCTCGTAAGAGGCAGATATAAAACAGAAAAGAGACCTCTTCTCATCAACAGCTGGGAAGCTGCTTACTTTGATTTTGACACAGACAAGCTCGTTGAATTTGCAAAGAATGCAAAAGAGCTTGGTATGGATATGCTCGTTATGGATGACGGTTGGTTCGGTAAGAGAAACGACGACACAAACTCTCTCGGTGACTGGTTTGTAAACGAAAATAAACTCAAGGGCGGACTCGGTGTTCTTATCGACAGAGTAAATGCACTTGATATGAAATTCGGTATCTGGTATGAGCCCGAAATGATTTCTCCCGACTCAGAACTTTTCAGAGCACATCCCGACTGGTATGTTCACGTTCCCGTCAGAGAATCTTCAATCGGCAGAAATCAGTATGTTCTTGACGTTTCAAGAGAAGATGTAAGAGATAATATCTGGAATCAGATGTATTCAGTTCTTTCAAAGAACAAGATTGACTACCTCAAGTGGGACTTCAACCGTAATATTTCTGAGGCAGGCTCAGCACTTCTTCCTCCCGAACAGTCAAAGGAATTCTTCCATCGATTCGTTCTCGGTACTTATGACCTTATGAACAGACTCACAACAGCATTCCCCGATATGCTTCTTGAAAACTGCTCAGGCGGTGGCGGACGTTTTGACCCCGGTATGATTTATTTCTCACCTCAGATCTGGGCAAGTGATCATACAGACCCCATTGAAAGACTTACAATTCAGTTCGGTACATCAATCTGCTATCCCGCTTCAACAATGGGTGCTCACGTTTCTGCTTCAGACAGAACAGGTTACAAGACAAAGGGTAATGTTGCTCTCTGGGGTACATTCGGCTACGAACTTGATCCCACAAAGCTTACAGAAGCTGACAGAGAAATCGTAAAAGAACAGGTCAAGGATTATCACAAGTATTATGACCTTGTTCACTACGGTGATCTTTACAGACTCATTGATCCTTATTTTGATCACTTCAAGTGTGCATGGAGTTTTGTTTCACCTGATAAAAACGAGGTTCTTGCAACTGCAGTTATTATGAGAGAAAATATGGATCATCTTTTCATTCTCAAGCTCAAGGGTCTTGATAAGAACAAGATGTACAAGTGTCAGAAAACAGGCGAAGTCTTCTCAGGTGCTCTTCTTATGAATTCAGGCATCAATCTCTCAAATCTCAGATACACAGGCGACAGCGTAGCAATGCATTTTGTTGCTGTTTAATGTACAATTTATAATTCACAATCAGCAGACACTTCCGTTCAGGCGGTGTCTGCTGTCTTAAAAATTTCAATTCCGATATGACGGTGAGGAAATGACTTTTTTTGATATTTTTCTTTTTGCTTTCAATGCAATAATGCCTATTGTGTTGCTGATTGTTCTGGGTTTTGTGCTCAGAAAAATCGGTCTTCTGAATGACGGCTTTCTACAGACGGCAAACAAGTTTGTTTTCAATGTCAGTCTTCCCGTGTTGCTTTTTTATAATGTTTACAATATAGGCGATATTGGAGATATCCGATGGGGCACTGTGTTTTTTGCTCTGGGTGTGATTATTCTTCTGTTTTTTGCAGGATTTCTTTATTCCCGTTTCTTTATAAAAGATAACAGACAGAAAGGTGTTGTGTGGCAGGCTTTTTACCGCTCAAATTTTGCAATAATCGGTCTGCCGTTATCGGAAGCACTCGGCGGTGCAGAGGGTCTTGCAATCGCAAGTATTCTTTCGGCTTTTTCGATTCCCGTTTTCAATGCTCTTGCGGTTGTGTCGCTTTCTGTTTACACATCGTCAAACGGCAAAAACAAAGTCAGCGCAAAAGACATATTGCTGAAAATCGCAAAAAACCCTCTTATCATCGGTGTGCTGACAGGTTTTGTTTTTCTCGGCATAAGAAAATTTATGCCCGTTAATGCTGACGGGGCAATTGTTTTTTCAATGAAAGACAATCTGCCGTTTCTTTATACAGCCGTCGGCAATGTGGCAAAAATCGCATCACCGCTTGCACTTGTGGTACTTGGCGGAAAGTTCCGTTTTGATGCCATCAGGGAGCTTAAAAATCAGATTTTTGCAGGAACATTCGCAAGAATCGTTTTTGCTCCGACTCTGGGTATTCTCTTTGCGGTTGTCGCTTCACTTACGGGTGCTGCAGACTTCGCACCGTCACACTATGCATCGTTTATTGCGCTTTTCGGCTCACCCGTGGCAGTTTCAAGTGCAATAATGGCATCGCAGATGGATAATGATGACCAGCTCGCAGGTCAGATTCTTGTGTGGACAAGCATCGGCTCTGTACTGACGGTTTTCTGCGCTGTTGTTGCGCTGAAATCGGTTGGAGTGCTGTAAACAATAATTTAGCTAAGCAGAAATTGATTGATATATCGTAGGGGCGATGATTCATCGCCCGGTACGAATGTGCATTTTCCGAAGGAAAATAAAACGGCAGAGCCGTTATTGTTCGCTTTGCTCACAATCGGGCGTTGGATCAACGCCCCTACAAGCTCGATTTTAAT
>JAZTWP010000084.1:0-22859 GCA_045636025.1 Acutalibacteraceae bacterium
AACGCCCGATTGTGAGCAAAGCGAACAATAACGGCTCTGCCGTTTTATTTTCCTTCGGAAAATGCACATTCGTGCCGGGCGATGAATCATCGCCCCTACGATATATCAATCAATTTCTGCTTAGCTAAATTATTGTTTATAAAAAATATTAAAGGACTGATATTTATGAAAATGAGAATGCCTGCGATACCTCTTATTACTGTTGACCCTTATTTTTCTGTATGGACAGATAATATCAACAGAGAAACTCCTTTCCATTGGACAGGAAGTGACAACACAATCATCGGCACAGTTACTGTTGACGGTGAAAAATACCGTTTCCTCGGTGACAGTGATGACAACAGACTCGAAGTTGTTTCTCTTGATGCAGATACTTTTTCAACAACTGCAGTATACGAGGGAGCAGGAATCCGTCTGACTGCAAAATTCACTTCTCCTATGCTTGTAACAGAGCTTTATTATGCTTCAAGACCTGTTTCATATCTTAAACTCTCATACGAAGTTCTCGACGGTAAAGAACACATCGTAACAGCAAAGATTTCTGTCAGCGAAGAGCTTGTTCTTAATAAGGCAGGTGAAGGCAGAGCATGGTCTGAAAGTGTAAATCTTGATTCTCTCACATGGGTGAGAATGGGTAAAGGCAATCAGAAAGTCCTCTGGAGAAGCGGTGACGATGTTCGCATTGACTGGGGATATTTCTACCTTGCAGTCAAGGGTAACGCACGCACAGGCAATGAAGTTCTTGAAGAAGACCTTTATGCTGTTTATGCAGAAACAGAAATCGAAAAAGAAACACTCTTTATGTTTGCTTATGATGATATAGAGAGTATGGTTTATTTCGGTGAAAACCTCAAGGCTTACTGGAATAATGACGGTAAGACAATTGAAGAAGCAATTCAGGAAGCTGCAAATGATTACAAGGAGCTTGTTAAGAAGTGTGAAGCTTTTTCATCAAAGCTTGTTAAGGAAGCAACAAAAAAAGGCGGAGAAAAGTATGCAGAAATGCTTCAGCTCGCATACCGTCAGGTTATGGCTGCCCACAAGCTTGTTGTTGACAAAGAGGGCAACAACCTTTATATTTCAAAAGAATGCTTCTCAAACGGCTGTGCAGCAACTGTAGACGTTACATATCCCAGTGCTCCTATGTATCTTCTTTATAATACAGAGCTTCTCAAGGGTATGCTCAGACCTGTATTCCGCTATGCCGCAACAGAAGAATGGACATTTGACTTTGCACCTCACGATGTAGGTCAGTATCCTCTTGTAAACGGTCAGGTGTACGGTGAGAATAAGCTTAAATATCAGATGCCCGTTGAAGAATGCGGAAATATGATTATTCTCGTTTCAGCAATCTGCGAAAAGGATAATGATTACTCATTTGCAGAAGAAAATATGGAGCTTCTTGAAAAGTGGAGCAAATACCTTGTCAAATACGGCAAAGACCCTGAACATCAGCTTTGCACAGACGACTTTGCAGGTCATCTTTCACACAACTGTAACCTCTCACTCAAAGCTATTATGGGTATGACAGGTTTCTCAAAGATTCTTCGTCACTTCGGCAGAACAGAAGAAGCAGATGAACTTTTTGCAAAGGCAAAAGAATATGCTGATTCATTCATCGAAAATGCAAAGAATGAAGACGGCAGTTATCGTCTTGCATACGACAGAGAGGGTACTTTCAGCCTTAAATATAACTCAGTATGGGATAAAATCTGGAATACACAGCTTCTTCCCGATGAGTTCTATAAATCAGAAATTGAGAGATACAAAAAAGAAGCACTTCCTTACGGTGTGCCCCTTGATACAAGAGAAAAATATACCAAGTCCGACTGGCTTATCTGGGCAGCATGCCTTGCAGATAACAAGAAAGATTTTGAATTCTTCTCATCACTTCTCTGGAATGCGTATAACACAATGCGTACAAGAGTTCCTATGACAGACTGGTATTATGCAGACACATCAGAAATGGTCGGCTTCAGACACAGAACAGTTCAGGGCGGATTGTTTATTAAGCTTATGATGTAAGTAATATATAATGCACAATGCAAAATGTATAATGCACAATGAAATAATTTGCACAAACTCTGTAGGGACCGATGACCACATCGGTCCCTACACGCTTATCACTTCTCTCTGATAAAAAAAGACCGTCGGTTTACCGACGTTCTTTTTGGTTGTGATTTAATTATTTGTCTTCTTTATCTTTCTTGGGTTTTGAACCTGATTTGTTAAGAAGAGAAACGATAAGAATGATTATGCCTGTAACACCGAAGATACCGAGCATACCAAGCCCCATAACTTCAAGAACCTTTGAAATATTTTCGGGGTCGGGAGAAGTGATCTTGCTTGCGAAATCAACAGCGCCCTGTGCAAAATCTGTAAAGAATGTGCCGAAGAATCCACCTGCTTCAGAAGTGATTTCAGCTGCTGCATTTGTTACAACTTCTGATGAGATTTCTGATGCTGCTTCTGTTACAATTTCAGAGCTGATTTCTTCAGCTGCAGTGATAACTGAATTGATATCCATTGTCTGTGACCCCCTTATCCCTGAATGAATGCAAGAATCAGACCGCCTGCAATAACTGATGCAACCTGACCTGAAACGTTAACGCCGACAGCCTGCATAAGAAGGAAGTTTGTCTTGTCTTCTTCGAGACCCATCTTGTTAACAACACGTGATGCCATGGGGAATGCTGAGATACCTGCAGCACCGATCATGGGGTTGATTTTGTTGCCTTCCTTAAGGAAGAGGTTCATAAACTTAGCAAGCATAACGCCGCCGAATGTATCGAAGATGAATGCAACAAGACCGAGAAGCATAATGATGATTGTTTCAACCTGAAGGAATTCTGCTGCTGTCATTCTTGATGCAATTGTGATACCAAGGAAGATTGTGATAAGGTTTGCAAGAACCTTCTGTGCTGTTTCTGAAAGAGAATTGAGAACACCGCATTCTCTGATAAGGTTACCGAACATAAGGAAACCGATAAGAGCAACAGCATCGGGAGCTACAAGACCAACGAGAACAGTAACAATGATGGGGAAGAGAATCTTTGTTGTCTTAGAAACCTTCTTGTTTGTGTTCTTCATTCTGATAAGACGCTCTTTCTTTGTTGTGCAGAGCTTGATGATGGGAGGCTGAACGATGGGTACAAGAGCCATATATGAATATGCTGCAACCATAATAGCCGCTGTGTAGCTTGAATTGAGAGTCTGAGCAACGAAAATTGATGTGGGGCCGTCTGCTGCACCAATGATAGCAACTGAAGCAGCATCATAGGGGCTGAAACCGAGAAGTGTTGCAACAAACATTGTAAAGAAAATACCGAACTGAGCCGCAGCACCGAAAAGCATAAGCTTGGGATTTGTAAGAAGCGGTTCAAAGTCGATCATTGCACCGATACCGATGAAAAGCACAAGAGGCATAAGCTCGTGGCTGTTGATACCGATTTCAAAAATGTGATCGATAACTGCCTTTGCGCCTGAGAAGGGCAGGTTTACAAGAATTGCGCCGAAGCCCATGGGAAGAAGAAGTGAGGGTTCCATTTCTTTCTTGATTGCAAGATAGATAAGGAGACCGCCGATTGCCCACATAATAATGTGGCCGATCTGAACACCCATGATTGTCTGTAAAAGAATGTCCATAAGTAACCTCCGTTAAAAAATATCTCCGACATTATAACATAAAGAAAATCAAATTTCATTAAATATTTGAAAAAAATAAATATTCGTGCATAATCTCCTATTAATCTGTAAAAAGGTAATCGTTATTTGTATATAAACAAAAAAGAAAAGACATCTTATTGTCTTCTGATAATAAGATGTCTTAAAAATCTGTGATAAATTAAAGAGAAACAGGTGCCATTACAAAGAAAACTATATTGCCTGATGTGGTGATAACAGTTTCGTCAGCTTCACCGCACACAATCCATCTTCGGTCTGCATTTGCTCTGAGATTGTCTGTAAATGTGTTGATATCAGTGTTATCATCAAGCACAAAAATATAGCCTATAAATGGGATTGCGTTTACTATCGGTGCAAAACATACCGCTTCGTGGAAACCTGTTATTTCTGCATTGCCGAAACCTTGCAATACGCCTGTGCTGACCGCAGAAGAAATACCGCTGAAGCTTATTACGGGTGATGCCAGAAGTTTATCTGCCAAGACTTGAGCTGTAATGTCAGTTTCAGTTTCCGTAAGTCTGATGAATTCAGCTGAAAGTTGTTTTGCGATGGTGTTTTCATCTGTTATAACAGGTTCTGAATTTTCTTCGTTATCTGTGTAAACAAAAGAGTCAGGGGTTGTTGTCAGCTCTTCTGTTTCAGCTTTTTTGCAGGCTGTCAGAGAGCAGAGTATAACAGCCAGTATTACTGCAATTAATTTTTTCATTTCAGAATTCCTTTATTTGAGCTTCCATGCAAGATCTTTGAGGAGAAGTTCTTCTTCAAGCTTTTCGGGTGTGGAATCCTTTGTGATGTGAACAAATTCAATGTCCATCATTCTTGCCCAGTCACGCATCTGTTCAGCAGAAACGTCATAACTGAGAACTGTGTGATGTGCACCGCCCGCAGTTATCCAGCATTCAACACCGGTTGCAAGGTCGGGCATAGCTTTCCACATAACTCTTGCTACGGGAAGATTTGGCATAGGCATAATGGGTTTTACGCATTCAATATCCTGACAGATAAGACGGAGTCTTCCGCCCATATCAATAAGGCTTATAACGATTGCATCGCCTGCTTTGCCTTCAAATACAAGTCTTGCAGGGTCTTTTTCGTTCATGCCGATGCCGAGATGATGTGTTTCGATTCTGGGTCTGCCTTCTGCAAGAGAGGGGCAAACTTCAAGCATGTGTGCACCGAGAGAATATTCCTGACCCTCTGCAAGATGATATGTGTAATCTTCCATAAATGCCGAAGCACCGTTGCCGTTTTCACCCATAGCCTTGAGAATTGCTGTCATTGCGGCAACTTTCCAGTCACCCTCACCGCCGTAGCCGTAACCCTGAGCCATAAGATGCTGGCTTGCAAGACCGGGAAGCTGTTCCATACCGTAAAGGTCCTGGAATGTGTTTGAAAATGCCATACAGCCTTCTGCATCAAGCATTTTCTTCATTGCAATTTCTTCTCTTGCCTGATAACGGATTGCATCTGTGTTGTCTGTTGCAATATCGTATTTGTCTGTATATACAGTCATAAGAGTATCAATTTCAGCTTCTGTGACTTCGTTCATCACTTTAACAAGGTCGCCTACAGCCCAGGTGTTGACCTGCCAGCCGAGTTTTGTCTGAACTTCAACCTTATCGCCTTCAGTAACAGCAACTTCACGCATATTGTCACCGAAACGCATAACTTTCATGCTCTTTGAAACAGCAACACCGACACAAGCCTTCATCCAGTCACCGAGTCTCTTATGAACTTTTTCGCTCTGCCAGTAACCTGCGATAACCTTTCTAGGCATACGCAGTCTTGCGGCAATGAAACCGTGTTCACGGTCACCGTGTGCAGCCTGATTGAGGTTCATGAAATCCATATCAATTTCTTCATTGGGAATCTCTTTGTTGTACTGTGTTGCAAGGTGGCAGTAAGGCTTCTGAAGAGAAGCAAGACCGTTTATCCACATCTTGCTGGGTGAGAATGTGTGGCACCATGTGATGATACCTGCACAAGTGTCGTCATAATTTGCTTCTTTAACGATATCTGTAATTTCCTTGTTTGTCTTTGCTGTCACTTTATAAACAAGAGGGAAGGGAAGATGTTTGCTCATCTCCTGAGCCATTTCCTTTGCTCTCTCTTCAACGGTTTCGAGAACTTCGGGACCGTAAAGAAACTGTGAACCTACAACAAACCAGAAATTGTAATTTGTATTCATATGTATTCCTCCGTGAGAATTAAAATCATTTTCAGTATATAATAAAATTAAAGAGTTTGCAAGGAGAAACAATAATTTTGCGTAGAAGAAATTAATTGATATATCGTAGGGGCGATGATTCATCGCCCGGCACGAATGTGTATTTTCCGTAAGTAAAATGGGGCGGCAGAGCCGTTCTGCTGCGCAGCGGGCGTTAGATTAACGCCCCTGCAAGCTTTATTTTAGTTTATTCAAACTTGCCGATAAATTACTGCTCTGCGAAAAACTTATCCTCAAGCATCTGACACCAGAAGTGGTATATCGGCAGATGAAGTTCCTGAATCATAAACGTTTCTGTTTCGGGGACTTTTACTGTGATATCGGCATATTTTTCAATTTCGCCGCCCTTTGCACCTGTCAGCGCAATCACTTTAACACCCAGTGCTTTTGCTGTGATTGCCGCAAGAACAACATTTTTGCTGTTGCCTGATGTTGTGATTCCGAGAAAAACATCATCTTTGTCTGCAAGACCGAGAAGTTTCTGAGCAAAAACAGTTTCTGCCGCTCTGTCGTTTATGTAAGCGGTGGAAAGCGCATCCATATCAGTAAGAGAAATTGCTCTGAGAGGAGTTTCAAGAAGTTCTGTGAGTAATTCTCCCTTTGTGCTGTCAACAGCTCTGAGCTTGTCTGCAAAGCTGCTGTCAACGGGACGGGGGAGTCTGAAACATTTCATCAGTTCTCCTGCAATGTGTGAAGCATCTGCCGCAGAGCCGCCGTTGCCTGCAATAAGGAGCTTGTTGTTTTTTACATATGTGTTTTCCATAATCTCATACGCAGAGATAATATCCTCTTTTACAGAAAGCAGTTGATTGTATCTTTCAAAAAAAGTATTCAAAATGGAATTATTCATATTCTTTCTCTCCGAAAATAATTTCTGTTGCATTTTTCAACGAGCTGACCGTGAAATCCTGACCTGCATTTTCTTCTCCTATGAGAATTGTTTTTGTGCCTGCGTTTTTACCTGCGAGAATGTCATTTTCGCTGTCACCGACCATAAAAGACTCAGTAAGATCAATGCATAAATCTTCTGCAGCTTTTCTGAGCATTCCGTCTTTCGGTTTTCTGCAACCGCAATCTGTTTTAAGCTCTTTTATTTCTCCGTCAAAGCCTTTATGCGGGTGATGAGGGCAGAAGTAAATGCCGTTGAGATAAGCACCTTTTTCGCCAAGAAGAGTCTCGAGTTTATTGTGAATGTTTTTCAGTTCCTCAAAGGTGACTTCACCTCTTGCAATCACGGGCTGATTTGTAACAACTACGGCAAGATATCCGTTGTCGTTTATCATTCTGATGGCTTCAGCGGCACCGTCGCAAAGCTCAAGGGCGTTTATGTCTGTAAGAAAACCTTTGTATACATTGATTGTGCCGTCACGATCAAGAAAAACGGCTTTTCTTTTTGTTTCTGTGCTGAGCATTCCGGGAATACCGTTTTCGATATCCTTTGTCACCTGCTCATATCTTTCGGGTGTGCCCATATCTTTTATATATTCTGCAGTATCAAGACAGAAGAGTCGGCCTGTTTCTGCAAGAGGAATAAGAATATCTCTGTCAAGGTCGCAGGGTGTGTTTTCAGGCAGAGTTTCTGCAATTTTTTTTGAAAGTATGTGAATTCCCGCATTCACTCTGTTTGCAAAGAATCCGTTTCTGTTGTCTTTGGTAATAAATCGTGTTACTGCATTGTTTTCGTCTGCTTCAACGAGAGTGCTGTCATAAGGATGTGCATTCGGATGTGTGAGAACCGTGGCAAGAGCATTTTTTTCTTTATGTAACGCAAGGAGCTTTTTAAGATCTGCATCAAAGAACAGATCACCGTTGATAAAGAAAAAATCGTCAGACAATTTATCTTTTATCGCAGAGAGTGCACCTGCCGTGCCAAGGGGAGTATTTTCATTGAAATATTTTATCTTTACACCGAAAGGTTTGCCCGTAACGGGAGAAATTCCGCTACCGTCGCCAAAATAATTCTTAATTTTGTCACCGAGATGCCCCGTTGTTATGATAATGTCGTCAAAACCCTGTTTGCGCAGGGTTTCAATCTGATATTCAAGAATGCTTTTGCCGTGAATTGTTATCATCGGTTTTGGTATATCACAGGCAACAGAAGAAATTCTCGTGCCTTTACCGCCTGCTGAGATAACGGTTTTCATTTTTTCACTCCCTTGTTGAAAAATCGGTTTCGGGTGCAAAGTGAATAATCTTTGTGCCTCCGTTTTCAAACTCAAACGGAATATGTAAACAGCCTGACATTGAATTTATGAGTTTTTCTCTGTTTTCCGCGTTAACATAAAATATAAGATGACCGCCGCCGCCTGCACCGAGAAGTTTTCCTCCGAGAGCGCCTGCACTGATACCTTTCTGATACAGACTGTCGATATGGTCTGTTGTGACAGAAGAGCCTGTCTGCTTTTTAAGCTTCCAGTTTTCGTCAAGAAGTCTTCCGAAATCATCAATATCTCTATCTGATGAAACAAGAATTTTTTCTGCTTCGTCAACAAGTCCGAGCATTTTTTTCAGCATGGCAGTCTGAGTGTAGGGTTTGTTTGTTTTCTGCACATCTGCAGAAAATCTTGTAAATCCCGTAAAAAACATAACAAGATTTTTTTCAAGAGTCTTTTTTCTTTCATTGCTGATTGCAACGGGGCAGACCTCATAACCGTCTGCCGTGAAATTGATTCTGTTGAATCCTCCGAAAGAAGCTGCAATCTGATCCTGAAGACCGCCTATTTCTCCGCAAAGTGTTCTTTCAAGATAAATTGCATCGTCTGCGAGTTTTTTTGCGTCGGTAAACTGACCTTTCATTGCATAAAAGGCATTGAGCATTCCCACCGCAAAAGAACTGCTTGTGCCCAGTCCCGAACGGGCAGGCAGGTCAGCTTCGTAAGCGAGTCTGATGTTTTCAACAGACAGCATTTTCATTGCATTTCTGATTGCGGGATGTTCAATTTCATCTGTCGAAGAAACGTGTTCTTTTTTTGAATAAACAAGCTCAGTTCCGTAGTCAAAGAAGTTGGGGAGTCTGCGCACATTGACGTAACAGTATTTGTCAATTGTTGTGGAAAGAACGGAACCGCCGTGTTCATTGAAAAATTCTCTGAAATCTGTTCCGCCTCCGAAAAAAGACATACGGAAAGGCGTTTTTGTGATAATCATAGAAAAACCCCCGAAATTACACTCTTTTTTTATTTTATCACAAAAAACACAATTCCTCAAGACCTATCTTGTAATTGTCATCTGACCGATTCTGCCGACTTTTACTTCTGCAGAGATGCTAACTTCTGATTCTGATACAAAATTGTTTATATCATCAGCCGCATCTTTATACACCGACGGATATTTTCTGTAAAACATCTGAGTCATACGGAAAATATCACATTTTTCATCTTTCAGTATTCTGCTGATGAGTGCATCTGTACCTGATGTAATATATTCCTTTGCGGCTTTTTCGATTTTTGCAACATCTTCTGCATTAAGGTCTGTAAATTTTTCACTTTCATATTCCGTGATATCAACAGTCATACTGATTTTTATATCAAAAGCAGGTTTGCCGTTTCTTAGTGAAACCTTTGTTTTTGTGTCTGTTTTCATAATTTCAAGTGCAGCACGGAGATTCTCTGCAGAAATGCTGAAAGTACCTTTTTTTGCTTTATCTGTCAGAAGAAGAGTAAAAAATGTTTCCTCGGAAGAAAGCTGTAATCTGTCCTCCGAAAAAGCAGATGAACCTGTTATTTTAACCGTTTTATCTTTGCCGTATTCATCTGTGATTTCCGCAAGTGGCAGAAGAAATGATGAATTTTTTTCAAGCGACAGATTCACCGTGTTGAAAAGCTCCGTATCGGCACTTCGGCTGTTTTCTGCTGTCTGCTCAATTTCGGATTCAATGAGCTTTGCCGTGCTTTCACCGGGTGTTTTTATGCTGAGGATATCACTTGCTTTCCCCGTTGCCGATACGACATATACGTCAGGACGGGAAGTGTATTCACGTACAAAGAAATTGAGTGTTTTTATCATTCTCTCACCCGTAACTTCAGAGCCGAGAATTATAATTCTGTTCTGGCTGTAAAGAGGGTATTTCCCCGTGGCTTCTGTAAGAGATGAAATGGCTTCTGCCGTTGTTTCACCCTTTACGGTGTAAGTCCTGCTCTGTGAATCTTCTTCGTTTGCCGTTTCAAGCACCTGAACGGTCACTTCGTAAACATCATTCTTGATGTCATAATCAACACCGATACCTTCAATCACAAGGCGGTATCTGATTTCGGTATTCTCGGGCATACAGGCTGTCAGGGGTAACAGCAGAAACACACAAAGCAAAGCGCTAAGTTTTTTCATTCTTTTTTATCCTTTCTGCAATCATTACAGTTATCGGCAGAAAACATACTGCTGCAATATAAAGAATCTGTGTGATATGCGCATTGATAAGCCACGACAGATTGATAAGGTTGCCTGCCAGCGGAATTGTGCAGATAAACATAAGAACTGCTGTTGCCGTGAGATAAATTCCCCGTTTGTTTCTGCCAAAAAATTCAGACAGCAGATTTGAACAGACAAATAATGTTATTGAAATTTTCACTCCTGCGCAAAGAAGCCATACGCAGGTAAAAAGTGCATCAAGTCGTTCAATAAAACCGAACTGAGCAAGAACAGAAAGCGAATACATACTGAAAAGCTGTGTGTTGCCGTATTTTCCGAGCACACCCGACATAACAAGCTCAGCAATAAACATAACAGCAGAAATGAGCAATGCAAAAGTAAAAATGTGTTTCGGTTTCTGATTTTTTACATATCCTGGCATAAGAATTACAAGTGCGGTTTCACCTGTCCTTGAAGCGGAATAAAAAGCTGTTGAAAGAATGTTGCCCGCGCCTGATTCAAAAGCAGGTGTGAAATTCAGAATATCAAAATCTGCACTTTGTGTTGCAAAAACAAAAAATAATGAAAACAGCACAGGGAAAAGCATCACAACTGCAGATCTGCCCATTGACTCGATACCTTTGAATGCAATATATGCCGAAAAGAGCAGCATCATAAAAATAAAGAAAAGTATATTTGTGTCGGGAAACATAACAGACCCCGTGAAGATTCCGAATCTTACGCAGGTTATAACTCCAAGATACATCGCTTCTGCAAAATAAATCACACAGAGAATTTTGCCGAAAACAGGTGAAACAGAGGCGGCTCTTGCGGTAATTGACTGTGAATTATCCTGCTTTATAAATACCGCAACGGGTATAACCGTAACAAAAAGAAAAACAGCCGTGAATACAGTCATTATAACTCTGTCTGTTGTTTCAAGCTGTGTCCTCAGACTTACGATATATGTGACAAGCGCAAAAATACGGCTGAGAAACAGAATTGTAAAGAACTGAAAAGGTGTTATTTTAGCTTTCGGTGTCATGTCGTGTTGTACCTCTCAGTTTCTGTATAAGAAAATTGCGTCTGCCGGTCTTTTTCCAACCTGAAAATATTACAGAATCCCTTGTTGCATATCTGTCAAACGGTGAAATAGGTGCAGTAAAGGGAATGCCGAATGAATTCATTGAACAAATGTCGCACAGTACAAATGAGAAGCCGAGCATTATTCCGTACAGACCCATTGTTCCGCCGAGAATAATAAAAATAAGCCTGAGAATTGATGAGGGCTGATGAAGTGACGGTAAAACAGCAGAGCAGATTGCCGTGATTGCCACAATTATGAGCATCGGTGCGCTGATAAGACTTGCGGAAACTGCCGCATCACCTATAACAAGAGCACCAACGATGCTTACCGTGTGCCCCACGGATTTTGGCATACGCAGTCCCGCTTCTCTCACAATTTCATATATAAAGTGAATGATGAGCGATTCAATCGTCAGTGGGAAAGGTGTATTCTGAAGTGAAGCCACCACGTCAGAGAGCACTTCCTTGGGGAAAATCTCCTGATGAAAAGTGCCCACGGCAACATAAGTGCCGGGAAGAAATACAGCAAGAATAAAACAGATAATTTTCAGTATTCTTGTGATAGCTGCATAATAAGGTCTGTTGAGATAATCGTCAAGAGAGTGGAAGTTTTCAATAAACAGATACGGCACGATAATTGCGTAGGGCGCACCGTCAACAATAATACCTATTCTGCCCTCTGCAATTTTTGCGCTGAAAACATCGGGTCTTTCTGTTGTTCCCACAGTTGTGAAAAAAGAAATCCGTCTGTTTTCAAGAAAAGGTCGCAGTGCCCCTGCACCGCATACAAAATCAAGAGTAATGTTTTTTAATCTGTTTTTTACATCTTTCACAATTTCAGGGTCAGCTCTTTTTGCGTGATAGCAAACAACCACGGAATTGTTTCCCGTTGCTCCCGCTGTTATTGTCTCAAAACGGATAAAGGGACTTTTTAGCCTTCTTCTTACAAGAGTCACGTTGTCCTTGTACATATCCGCAAAACCTTCGTGTGAGCCGTTTTCCTGAGATTCAGATTCGGGTGACTGCACACTTCGTCTGGGATATCCCTGTACGCTGAAAGCACGGCAGAGGGAAACTTTGTCAACAAAAAGAAGCATACAGCCCGACAGAAGAAACTGCACAGCCTGTTTCATCGTCACGGCTTCCTTTGCGTCACATTCACTTGCTCTGAATGAACACAGGTGCTCGTAGATTTCAGCCGGTGTTGTTATGATTTTTGTCACGTTGAGAGAAGGCTCCACTACAGCCTGTGATGCGTGCAGACCGTTATACATTCCGTCAAGTGCAACAAAAGCAATTCTCACCGAGTTTACTTCTGATTCTTTTATAACAAGGTCAAAACTTTCTCCGAAAAGTTCTTTTATTGTCATCAGATTTTTTGAAAGTGAACTGTTTATTTCTTCGGGAATCAGTTCATTGTCATCACCGAAAGTCACATTATCAGAAACTCTGATTTCTGAATGATTTCTTTTTCCGAACATATTACCACCGTTAGTAGTTGTTTCCTTTTCTGCTTTGAATATACAGAACTTTTTATCAGAAAATAAACATGGTGATAATATGATTTCTGCAATTCTTAAAACTACAATACTTTATTTTTTTCTGACAGTTGTTGTCCGCATTATGGGAAAAAGGCAGATAGGGCAGTTGCAACCCGGAGAACTTGTGGTAACAATTATGATTTCCGAACTGGCTGTTCTGCCTCTTGAAGATGAAAATGTTGAGCTTTGGAAAGCGATTGTTCCTGTTGTTTCACTTGCATTGCTTGAAATTGCCGTGTCGTTTGTTGCGCTCAAAAGCATAAAACTCAGAGCATTGCTTCAGGGAAATTCCGTAATTGTCATAAGAAACGGTCAGCCTGATGTAAAGCAGATGAGAAAACTTCGTTATTCAACCGATGACTTACTGGAAGCACTCAGACAGAAAGATGTGTTCAATATTGAAGATGTTCAGTATGCCGTTGCGGAAACAGACGGTTCTCTGAGTGTTTTACTCAAGCCTGAAAAAAGAAATGCAACCGTATCTGATGTTGGTGCAAGGCCCGATGACAGCGGTTTTCCTCGTGTTATCATAAGTGACGGACGGACACTCGGTGCACAGATAAAGAAAAGTGTGCTGACAGAAAAGGATGTTGAAAAGTATCTGAAAACAAGAAAAACAGAAAAAAAAGATGTGCTGATTATGACTGTTGATGACAGGGGTAATATCACGCTTGTGACAAAAAAATAAGCAGCCCGTTTATCGGACTGCTGTAATTTATTTTGTCAGATTTTCAAAATCATCTCTGAACCAGACATCTTCTGCTTCAAATGATTTGTTTTTCAGATAAGAGAGAATGCCCGAATCGGTGGTAAATGTGAATTTGAGCTTGTATGAATAAAGCAGCTGCTTTTTATAACCACCGAACTTTTTGTTTGTTTCGTTTGTACCGTATTTGCCGTCTCCGAGAAGAGGACAGCCGATATGGGCAAAATGTGCTCTTATCTGATGAGTTCTGCCTGTGTGAAGAATGACATCGGCAAGGCACAGACCGTTTCTTTTTTCAAGCACGGTGTACTCAGTTATCATTGTTTTTCCGCCGTCAAAAGGCTTGTTTTTTACACGTACTTTGTTTTTGCTCTCATCCTTGATCATATAAGCAGTGAGAGTTGCTCTGTCTTCGGGAGGATAGCCTACAAGTACGCAGAGATAACGCTTTTCAATCTCTCTGTCTTTGATTTTCTGGTTGAGAATACGGAGTGCTTCTGCATTTTTTGCGGCAATAACAATACCGCCTGTGTTTCTGTCTATACGGTTGGCAAGAGCAGGCGCAAAAGAAGCTTCACTTTTAGGGTCGTATTCGCCTTTTTCATAAAGGTATCTCTGCACACGTGTTATGAGTGTGTCAACATATTCACCCTCGTCGGGATGTGACAGCACGCCTGCCTTTTTGTTGAGCAGAATGATATTTTCATCTTCATAAATTATATCAAGACTTGCGGGAGCTTTAAGGAAATCATATTTATCCTGCTTGACTTCAAAGAATTCGTCGTTGATATACATCTCAACAAGGTCACCCACATTGAGTTTTGTTGATATATCACTTTTTTTGCCGTTGACTTTGATTCTTTTGAGTCTTATATATTTGTACATAAGATTCTTCGGCAGCATAGGTGCTGCTTTTGCTATGAATTTATCAAGCCTTTTGTCGGCATCGTTTTTAGTTATTGTAAAACTTCTCATATTTTTTTAAGCTCTTCGATTGCGTTATTGATGTCCTGAAGTTCAAGTTCTGCAAGTTCTTTTCGCAGAGGTCTGAACTGTTTTTCCGTAATAATGTTGATGGTGAGATTGATTGTGAAGAAAAGAATTCCCACAAACAGACTGAAAGACAGCTTCAGCTCAAAAATCTCAGGAATTGATGCGACAAACATTGATGAAGAAACAATAATCATAACGATTGCTGCAATAAATGTCAGGTTGCTTATTGCACAAAGGAGAATATTTCCCTTTGCGTGATAACCGAAGCAGGAAAGAATAAGTACAAAGAAGTTGAGTACACCTGCTACAATTCCGAGCACCACCATTACAAGCGCAAGGAAAAGCATTGTGAATGCCGTACCTGATTTTTCAAGACCCACAAGACTCAGTAATGACAAAATGTCAAGTTTTCCGTTGACTATGTCAAGAATCAGACCCAGAGCCGATATGTTTTCAAATCCTGTGGAGAAGGGGAGCTTTGCGTTGAATGAAAACATAGGGAAAAGAAAGAAAAGAAGCGGTGCAAAGGTCATAACAAGTCTTGCTATTCGCAGTTTTGAGCCGAGAAGAGCATTTTTGAAAGCACCTGTTTTTCTTCTGAAACTTGCAAATGAACGTTCTGAATTTATCGCATCCTGATCGAGTCTTTCTTCCCAATTGTAGTTAGGAATATTCACTTTGCATACGGGGCATTCAGCCTTGATATCTATGAGTCTGAGTTTGTAATTACAATGAGGGCACTTTGCCATAAATATTCCTCCTGTTTTTTGATTTTATCTGTAATTGATTCCAACTGCCAGTAACATAAAGCCGACAGCAATAATTCCTTCAAGCACAAAAAGTTTCCATGACCATTTGATCCATGTTTTGTAAGAAACACCGACCATACCGATTGCAAGAATCATAATTCCGCTTGTGGGGTAAAGAAGGTTTGTGAAACCGTCTGCCATACAGAATGTAATAACCATTGACTGCCTTGTAACACCGAGAAGGTCGCAGAGAAGGCTCATAAGAGGCACAATAAGAAATGCCTTTGCTGTGCCGCTGCCTACAAAAAATTCAAGAAGTGCTATAAATGCAAACATAAGCAGAATTGCAGTAAAGGGTGAGATTCCCTGCATAAGATTGTTTATAAAGTAAAGAAGAGTGTGCATTATCTTGCCTTCGTCAAGAATGTATGAGATTGCAAGCACAAAAATAACAAGGGGAAGTGCGGGGAGAATTGTCATAACGCCTTCACCGAAAGTTTTCCACAGATTCTTACCGTGAAGACCCGATTTTCTGCCTGCAAGAAGACCTCCGAGAGGGAAGAAGATTGCCATTGCGGCAAGTGATGCAATACCGCCGATATCACTCAAAATCTCAATACCTGTGTTGTTTCCGACAATGCTCAGTACAAAAGAAGCAATAATTCCGACGAATACCATTCCGAGGCAGACACAGAAAATCTTTGTAGCATCCTTGACTTTGGTATTGTCAAGCACGGGCATACATTTTTCCATTGAATATTTTTCTCTTATAAGCTTGTCGCTTTCGTATGCGATTGATTTTGCGGGATTTTTTTCAATGCGTTTTGCATAAAAAATGAGATATGCAGTAAGTGATACAAAAACAACAGCAAAGATTATAAGTCTTAACCACAGACCTGAAAAAACTTCAAGCCCTGCAAGTTTCTGAACAGTTATAACATTAAAAGGGTTGAAAGTTGCAGCAGTAAAGCCGAATGCGATTGAAACAAGGCTCATGCCGAGACCGACGAGTGAGTCCCATCCCATTGCAAGGGAAACTGCAACAGCAATAGGCACAAGGGTAAGACTCTCTTCAAGAATACCTGCTGTTGAGCTCATAAACATACCTGCAAATACCATAACGGCAATGAGCACATATCTGTTATGGCTGAATTTTTTTACAATTGATGCCATAATGTATTTAAGCACATTAATTCTGTCAAGAATCAGGAAAGTACCGCCCACAAGCACAAGGATTGCAAGAATCGCAAGTCCCGTTGTTGCGTTGTCCGATGTGAAAGCCATTACGGGGGACGCAATGATTTTCCAGATGGGGATTCTGTAATCTTCAACGGGTGTGTATGTATCGTTTATGATTGACCCGTTGTCGTCTGTTGCATATTCACCTGCAGGAACAACTTGTGTAAGCACACCCACAAGAACAAGCACTCCGAGAAGTACTCCGAGTATGCTTTTTATGGTCTTTTTGTCAATCGAAAGCCCGTCTGAATATTTTTCGGAAGCTTCTTTTGTGACTTCTTTATGCGCCATTTTAATTCTCCGTTTCAAAATATGATAATCTAGCATTACATTATATAACAAATTGTTTGTGATTACAATAAATATTTGCAATAACATAGAAAAAATTTTTAATTTTATAACTTTATTTTCTCAAAAGGTTGTAATTTCAGGATTTTGATGTTATAATAATGAAAATTATTATGTATTAATATGCATATTGTATGTAAAATACATTCCAAAGCACGAACAGGAGCGATTCGCAAATGGAAAACAATCAGACTTTTTCTATCGGAAATGAAAGCTTTCTGCTGAACGGTGAGCCGTTCACTATCGTATCCGGAGCTATTCATTATTTCAGAGTTCCCAGAGAATACTGGAGAGACAGACTCCTCAAGCTCAAGGCTTGCGGTTTCAACACTGTTGAAACTTATGTTGCATGGAACTGTCATCAGAAGAATGAAGATGCTTTTGATTTCAGCGCAAACAATAACATCGAAGAGTTTCTTGATATTGCTGCAGAACTCGGTCTTTACGCTATTGTAAGACCCGGTCCCTACATCTGTGCAGAGTGGGAATTCGGCGGCTTTCCCTGGTGGCTTCTCAGATATGATGATATTGAACTCCGTTGTATGAATGAAAGATTCATCGGTTTTGTTGATAAGTACTTTGATGAACTTATCCCCAGACTTGCAACTCATCAGATTACAAACGGTGGCAATGTTATTATGGTTCAGGTTGAGAACGAATACGGCAGCTGGGGTAATGATGAAAAATATATGAAGTATATCGCAGATGCTCTTGTTTCAAGAGGAATCGATGTGCCTCTCTATACTGCAGACGGTATTGAAGACCATATGCTTGCAAACGGCTCTGTTGAAGGCATTTTCAAGACTGTAAAGTTTGGTGCAAACCCCTCAGTAAACTTCCCCTATCTTCGTGAATTCCAGCCTGACGGACCTCTTATGTGCTCAGAATTCTGGAACGGCTGGTTTGACCAGTGGGGTTACAAGCATTATGAAAGAAAGCCTTCTGATGCTGCAAAGAGCTTACAGAGAATTATGGCAGACAATGCATCAGTTTCTACATACATGTTCTGCGGCGGTACAAGCTTCGGCTGGATGAACGGTGCAAACTTCGACGGTGAATACAAACCCATCGTAAACAGCTACGATTCAGACGCTCTTCTTACTGAAAACGGTGAGATTACAAAGAAATACGAGCTTTTCAAGGAAACAATTGCAAGACATGTGAAGCAGACAGAGGAAACACCTCTTGATCCTCAGGTTCCCACAATCAAGTACGGTTCTGCTCCCTTTACACATACTGCAGAACTTTTTGCAAACATTGATAACCTCTCAAGTGCGTTTGAACTTCTCAAACCCGTTCCCATGGAAAAACTCGGTCAGGGTTACGGATTTATTCTTTATAAGACACACATCAAGGGACCTTCAGATTATCAGAATCTTGTTATCAAGGATGTTCATGACAGAGCATACATCTTCCTTAATGATGACCTTTATGCTATCCAGTCAAGAAATGATCCCGAATCAATTGTTGATATCCGTGTTCCTGCTGAAGGTGTTGACCTTACAATCCTTGTTGAAAATATGGGTCGTGTAAGCTACGGTGCAGAGCTTAAGGACTACAAGGGTATCACAGATTGTGTAAGACTCGGTCAGACAACACTTTACAACTGGGTTGCATATCCCCTTGAACTCAATGACTTTTCAAGACTTGAATTCAAGGCAGAAAATGATATGATCTTCTACGATCATCCTACATTCTACAGATCACAGTTCATTATTGAGGACACACCCGGTGACACATATGTCAAGCTTCCCGATTTTACAAAGGGTATGATTTTTGTTAACGGTAAGCCTCTTTCAAGATATTGGGACAAAGGACCTCAGCTTTCAGCATATCTTCCCGCATCAATGCTTTGCTACGGTGTGAACGAAGTTATTGTTTTCGAGCTTGAAGGCGTTAAGAAGGGCAAAGATAATCCCAGAGTTTATTTTGATAATGTGCCTGAGGTTGACGGTTAAATGGATTTTGCGGATATTTTATTTTTCGCAGCAGAAATTATAGGAACAATAGCGTTCTCAATTGCAGGCTCACTCGTAGCAATACGACGTGAGCTTGATATTTTCGGGACGATAGTTGTAGGCGGTGTAACAGCCGTTGGCGGAGGTTGTATAAGAGACATACTTCTTGGCGATCTGCCTCCGAATATGTTCAGAGTTCCTGTTTATGCTGTGATTGCAGTAATTGTTGCCAGTGTTGTATTTCTTGCGGAATATCTTCTTCCTGCTGAAAAAGTTCTTGCATCAAAGGGCTATGAGTTTGTAGTCAACATTTTTGATGCGCTGGGACTTGCAATATTTGTTGTGGTGGGTATCAATTCGGCAGAAAGTTGCGGTTTCGGAGATAACGGATTCCTTGCAATCTGTGTCGGTGTGCTGACGGGTGTCGGCGGCGGCGTGATACGTGACCTGCTTGTAAAAACCGTTCCTATGATATTGCGGAAACAGGTTTATGCGCTCCCTGCAATAGTGGGCGGTATAATTTATTATTTTATGGACAGGGCAGAGATAAACGAAATCATAAGCGTTGTGGTTACGATTGTATTTGTAATGACAGTAAGAATTCTCGCTGCGTTGCTCAAATGGAATCTGCCAAAAGTAAAAATAGCAGAACAGACAGAATAACGCATAAAAAACGGTCACTCTTATGAATGACCGTTTTTGATTATATGATTATCTGTTTTTATCGGGGGTGAAAAAATGAAAGAGTCTTTGAATTGGGGACTTTTGAGTAAATACAGAACGGAGCTGCTTGGTGTTGCTGCACTGATGATTATGGTTTTTCATTGTCAGACGCTTATACAGCTGCCGATATGGTTTTCCATAATAAATGACCATCTTAACAGCGGTGTTGAAATCTTCCTTCTTTTATCGGGAATGGGACTTTATTATTCATACAGTAAAAATAATAATTACAGCCATTTCCTAAAAAACAGAGTTGAACGGACTTTGCTTCCTTATCTGTTGATAGGGGTGTTTTATTGGTCATGGCGATATATTTTTGCGGAATTTAACATTCCGGATTTCATTTTTAATGCATCAGGCTTTTCTTTACTTATAAGAAAAACAGGTGATTTGCTGACAATCGGTAAATCTGCATTCTGGTATGTTTCATTTATTCTCGGGCTGTATGTTATATATCCTGTAATACATAATTCTTTCAATAATGTAAGTAAAAATAAAAAACAGAAAAATTTTGTGTTTTTTGTATTGCTTTCTGTTGTGCTTACAATCTTTATCCGTTTCTATGCTAGTGAAACCTATGCCGCTGCAGAAACCTGGCTGACAAGAATTCCGGCATTTCTTGCAGGTTGTTATCTCGGAGAAACTATAAAAGAGAAAAGAAAGTTCAGAATTTATGACTATATTCTGATTTTTGTATGCATTCCGCTCAGAGTGCTAATAGCATTGATAAGACCTGTTTTTGATGACCTTATTCTGAGTCGTTATTTAGGTATTTTTATTGCATTTTTTGTTTGTTTTGCTGTTGCGTTTGTGCTTGAACTTTGCAAATGTAATCTGCTTAAGAAAATACTGTCTTTTTTCGGTAAAATATCGCTTGAATTGTATCTGACACACGGTATGCTTTATATTATTGTGCTGTACTATGTTCCTGATATGAGAACAACAGATGTGATTCCTGTTTCTGTCAAGGTTCTGAGCTATGCGTTGGTTATTGTTGTCTCGGTTGTTATAAGCTTTGTGTTCAGTAAAGTGTTTAACTTGTTTATGAAAAAAATTCACAGCAAAAAATAAGGTGTTTGAAAAAAACTCAAAAAAACGGTCACTCTTCTGAGTGACCGTTGAATTTTATCTGAAGTTTAATTATTCTTCTATGTTCTTTTTAACTTCGATTTTGCCGTAACGTGAAGAACCTGCAACGTCGCTTCTGGGAGCTCTGTCTGCTGATACTTCAGGTTTGTAAGCTGTTTTGCCGCCACGGTTGCCACGGTTGTTATAACCGCCTCTGCCGCCACGATTACCGCCTTTGTTGTAACCGCCTCTGCGTCTGTCACCGTGTGTGGGCTGAACACCTTCTTCAAGAGTGATGATAACTCTTCTCTCTGAATCGTAACCTACTGAGTGAGATGTAACACCTTCAATTCCCTGAATTGTTGTGTGGATGATTCTTCTCTCATAGGGGTTCATGGGATCAAGCTTGACATTTCTGCCGTACTTGAGAACCTGACTTGCTGAACGTGCAGCAAATTCTTTAAGGCTTTCTGCTCTCTTTTCACGGTAGTCACCTACATTGAGAGAAACCTTTTTCTTACCCTGAGTATTCTTGTTTGCAAAAAGACGAACAAGGTACTGAACTGAATCAAGAGTTTCACCGTGACGACCGATAAGTGCACCGTGGCTTTCACTTGTGATGAGTTCGTAAACTGTTTCCTCTTCTTCTTCGTGAGAAGTAAGAGTGATGTCTTCAATACCCATACCCTTGATGATTGTTGTGAGATATTCTCTGATTGCGGCATCGTCTTCGGGGCTGATTTCTGCAGCTTTTTTAGCGGGAGCTTCAGTTTTGGGAGCCTTAGGAGCCTTGGGTGCGGGAGCGGCTGCTTTTACAGGTGCAACCTCGTCAGCAGCTTCATAGTAAGCTCTGACCTTTGCCTCTTTACCGCCGAAAATACCGAGAAAACCTTTTTGTGCAGCCTGGATGATATCGATTTTTACATCTGCATCGATGGGAGCATTAAGAGCTGCGATTGCCTTCTGGACAGCTTCGTCTCTTGTGTCAGCGGTAGCAATGGCTTCTTTAATCATTTTTTCACCTTCTTATATATTTCACAATCAAAATACTGATTGCTGATCTTCAGATTTTATTTTTCAAACTCTTTGATTTTTTTGATGCTTTCTTCTTTTGAACGGCGTTCAATTGTTTCATCAATCATATTGCGTGCAATAATTTTCTGGGGAGAGTGAGTGAAATTAAGCACAACAGTCTGGATAAGTGTGAAGAAGCTGGAGATAATCCAGTAAACGCCAACGCCTGCGGGGAACATAAATGTGAACCATACAGACATAAGAGGAGCCATAAATGTCATACAACCCATTGAGGGGTTCTTTGCCATTTCGGGATTCTGCTGCTTCTGCTTGTTGAACATAATGAAGCCTGTGATAAGGCCGAGTACAAGTACAAGTGCAGGAATAAGCCAGAGAATTGAAGGCTCTTTCCAGTTGGGAGTCTGAGTAAGGTCAAGTTTGCCGAAAAGCATAAACTGATCCTTGAGCTGCAGGATTTCATCTGAGTAAGCCTTGAGGCTGTCAGGGATATTGCTTGCATTAAGATTGCTCAGAAGATTGATTTCAAGATCATTTGCAGTTTTTGCATCAGTTGTGATGTTAAGAGCGGCTGCAGCCTTGTTGATGAAGTCTGTGCTGATGTTAAGAACCTTTGAAATGGGAGTTCTTACAACACCGTAAAGACCAATCATAATGGGGAACTGGATAAGAAGGGGAGCACAACCGCCTGACATGGGGCTGAAGCCTTCTTTCTGATAAAGAGCCTGAGTTTCCTCCTGAATCTTCATCTGCATTTCTCTGGTGGGCTGACCGCCGTTGGAATACTTCTGTCTGATTCGGTTGATTTTAGGCTGAAGTCTTGCCTGCTTTGCTGAATTCTTCTGCTGGCTGATTGATGAGGGGAGAAGAATGAGCTTAACGAGGAGTGTCAGCACGAAAAGTGACACGAGGTAGTTATCAAATAAGATATAAAATAAATGGAGCACATAGCCGAATGGTACGGCAAGTGCGTCGTAAAGTGATTGCATATCGTCAGATCCTTATAATTCGATAGTTTTCGTAACTATTTTTTCCTGTATTTTTCTTTCAGGTCGGGCACGGGGTCAACTCCGCCGGGGAAAAGTATGTTGCATCTGAGAATTCGTCTGATTCCCAAAAAAACACCCCTCACTGCTCCGTAACGCTCAAAGGCTTCGAAGG
>JAZTWP010000085.1:0-71318 GCA_045636025.1 Acutalibacteraceae bacterium
GATATCAAGACCGATTGTACCTTCAAGGAGACCGCCGAGTGATACTGATGAACCATCTTCTGTGATGATGGGAGCAAGTTTATCTACAACTGCGTTAACGGGAGCAAGAAGATTTCTTACTGAAACTGCAAGACCGTCAGCGTTGATGAAGTAGATAAGGTTGGGAAGAAGGTTGAATACTTCTTCTACGGGGTTTGCTGAGATTTCGTCAACACGTGCAAGGAGTGCATCAAGGATGCCTTCAATTGCATCGCCTGTTGTTGTGTATGCAGAAGCGGGAGCCATTTCGCAGCCGAGAGCTTCGAAGATGGGAGCGATGCCGTATGCATAGCCTTCGCCGCCGCTGATTGTGATAAGGTCGTTGTAGACATAGTTGCCTTCAGCGTCCTTTTCAGAACCTGTGAAGAGAGCAATGTCTTCAGCGAAGAAGATCCAAGCAAGTACACGTTCTGCGGGAGCGATAACTTCCTTGATAGCTGCAACAAAGAGGTCTTTCTTATCAGCATCAGCTGCTGCATCGATGCCCCAATCCTTTGTGCATTCGTATTCGCCTGTTTCTTCATTGAGTGTGCACATTGCGAACCAAGAAGCAATGCCTGCGCCATCGGGAGTGATAGCTACGTCGATGAGATCACGAAGAGTTTCATCAAGACCTGCAAGAGCATTTACAACGAGTTCAACAACTGTGTTGAGGATTTCGTCTGTGTAAACGTTGTCGTTAAGAACGCCTTCAAGAAGAGTTGCGAGAGTTTCGTTTTCTTCAAGAAGTGAGGGAAGAACAAGATCAAGTACGTCGCCAAGTGCGCCGTAAACTGAATCTGCTGTTTCCTTTGTCCAGTCATTGTTGTAACCGAGGTATACAAGTGACTGTTCGGGAAGTGTAAGGTTGAATGCGTCTGCGCTGTCAAACATATAACCCCAGTCGGGTTCTTCGTATGAAACGTCAACGCCTTCAATGATTGTGAGAGCGAGGTTGTAGTAACCTGCGATTTCTTCGTCACCGATACGTTCGATGATAAGGTCGCCGTTTGTCTTGCCGTCTACAGCTGAGGGTTTGTTGATGCATTCAAGAAGAGCTGATACAAGGATTGTGAGTGTGTCAGCAGCATCGACAGTTGACTTCTTAACAAGACCTACGGATGAGTTAACTTCTTCAACACCTGAGCAGAAGCCTCTGATACCAAGCTGAACGAGACCGCTTGTTGTGAGATTTGTGCCGAGGTATCCGTCTGCAATCTTAAGAAGTTCTGAGAATGTGAGGTTGTTGATATCAATGCTGTAGAACTTGAATTCTGCATCGTCGTTGATGTAAACGCCGTTGAGAACATAAGTGATAACAGCATCAAGATTGATTTCACCGTAGTTGATAAGTTCTGATACAAGAACTGAAAGAGCACCGTTAACGTCAACGTCAATAAGAGGTCTTACTGTATCAACAAGAACAAGTACGGGCATAAGGAGATTGTGAAGGAATGTTGAAAGACCGTTGCTTTCTATATAGTAGAAGAGGTCGGGAATGATTTCAACAAGTTCAACGATCATATCTTCTGAAGATGTGAGAGCATAGAACCAGTCAAGAACTGCCATGAGCATATTTGTAAGGCTGCCCATTGCGTCTGCCTTGAAGTCTTCCTGAGTGGGAATGTTTTCAACACCGAGCATTTCGAAGAGAAGGCCGAATGTTGTTGAATATGATTCATAACCCTTAATTGTGAGAAGTTCTTCAAAAGCTGATACGTCTTCACCTGCGAAGAGGAACTTGATAAGAACATCAGCTTCGCCAAGAAGTCTTGTAAGGATGTTGATGAATGTGTATCCGTCACCATCGTTAAGAGGCATCTTATTGAATGACCATGTGATTGTACCGTCTTCGTTAGCAACACCTTCTACACCGAAGTTGTTTACATAAGTTCTGTGATCAACAGGAATAATTTCAGCATCTTCTGCCCATGTTTCTGCGGGATAGAGATAACCGAATGCATTGAACCATGAGTTTATGTCAATGCCAACCTGTGTGCCTACGATGTCAGCGATGATAGCACTGGGTGAATCACCGAGACCGCCGAGCATTTCAACAAGAGCTGTGATGTTAGCGTTTGTGAAGAGGCCGTTAACCATATCCTGGAGCTTTGTGCCGAGACCGCTGATGTCTACACCTGCAGCACCAAGAATACCGTTGAGATTGTCTACAAGGTAATCTGACTTAGCCTTTGTCCAATCGTTGCTGTTGCTCAGGTAAACGATAGACATAGATTCTGTGCCTTCTATACCATTGTAATTATACTGGCTTTCAAGCCAATTCATTTCAGCGAGATCGTATGTTGTGGGATTGATAAGTTCAATAATAGCTGCAAGAGCGCCATTCTGATCACTTGTAAAATTGCCGACTACAGTTTCAAGGATACCTGCGATCATGGGATCCATATCTTCACCGAGAAGAGCTGTAAGAAGGCTGTTGCCGTTTTCGTCGGGAACGAGTGCGCTTACTGCGTAGTTAAGGAACCAGTAGATAAGGTCTGCTTCGTTAGCATCAAGATCTACTCTGCCTGCTGCATTTGTTGTCCAGTCAGAACAGAAGATGATATCCTGCTGTCTGATGAGAGGAAGAGCAAGACCAAGTTTTTCTGTAACGAGCTTGAGAATTTCATTGAAGTCTGAAATTTCGAAACCGAGCATATCGAAAAGATCGATTTCGTCTGCAAGGTTAAGATCTACGGGGAATTCAATAACACCTGCAAGAGTGCCTTCAAGAAGGCTGAGGATTGAGTTACCGAGACCGCTACCTGCATAAACGTCAAGTTCAAAAATATTAAGATTGATATGAATATTCAGGCCTTCAATAATTTCCTGTACACTATCCATTGAAAGGAAGTATACAAGATTGGGAAGAATGTCAAGAATATTTGAAAGAGGCGCAGCAAGAATTTCTTCTACTCTGCCAAGAAGAGTTCCGATAAGAGCATCTGCAATATCATAACCTGATGAATCAGCCTTGACTGTAGGAATCTTTTCTATGCCGAGAACCTCAAAGAGAGGAACAATAATTGTGCTCCATGCGTTAAGAGGATCAATAGTGATCTTAAGACCGCCACGGATGAATGTGTTGTTTGCATTAACGATAAGAGCTGTAACCTTATTTGAGTAAACAACTGCTGCGTTTGATGATTCACCTTCAAAGGGCTTATCTGTAAGAACAGCCTGAAGAAGGGGAAGGATAGCATCAAGGACACTTGCCATTACTTCAATGAATGTATCCTCATCGTATACGCCCCATTCAAACTCCATAGCCTTTGTTTCGTCTTCGGGTGTTTCGGGGTCGTCTTCGCAAACAAGCTGTGTCCAGTCTCTGCCTGCAGCCTTAAGAGCTGTGTAGATGGGAGTGCCAACACCGTACATTGTGGGGTTTGACATCATAAGTGAGTCAGCAAGAGTTGCGGGGAAAATATAAAGACCGATATCCTTGAAAACTTCCATGAAGTTCTTCTGATCACCTTCGGGGTTATTGGGAGCCTTTGTTTCGTCAAGATAAAGAGCAATCGTACCGCTTACAAGACCGCCGTCAATAAGACCGCTGAGGTCAAGCCAGGGAATACCGTTTTCGTCAATTGTTGCACCATCCATTGTGCCGAGAGCACCAATAAGTTCTGCTTCGATAAGTTCACAAACCATCGGGAAAATCATACCGATGATCTGGTTCATCATTGCATCGTTGTAAAGCATTTCGCTGAGCATATTTGTAACATAAGTTCCGAGGTCACAATATTCTTCTGTTTCTGTGTCTACAAGACCAACAATAGCACCGAAGTCACGGTGTGTGATGAATTTATCAATTTTAACAACTGTGTCAAGAAGCTTTTCTTCTGTAACAACATAGTTGTGAGCAGCACCGTTTCTTGCAAGGTCGCTGGGGTAACCGATCTGGTTGCCGTTTGCATCAAACTGACTGCCTGCATAACGTGTTGCATAGCTACCGTTTTCATCAGCAAATGTAAAGCTTTCATTGAAGAATGCGTTACCATCTGTTGTTGAGAATGCATGATATCTGTCAAGAAGTGTCTGTACCATACTATATTTATTAGTATAGTCAGTTGAGAGCCACTTGTTCTGACCTTCGCCGCCACCGTTTACATAGTTGTAAAGGTCGTAGTCGAAGTAAGCAAGTGTTGACTTGATTTCAGCAAAGTTTGAGAAATTAACTGTTGTTGTATCTTTGTATGCATAAACTGCATCAAGCTGTGCTTCTGTTCTTGCGATAAGAACTGTCTTTACAGCTTCTTTACCTGTTGACTTAACTGATTCAACAAGAGTCTGAAGGAGGTAATTTGAATCTTCGTATACAACTGTGAAGATCTTGTCAGCGATTGTGTAGCCCCACTTTGCGCCAACTTCGTTGTAAGAATCTCTGAGTTCAGAGAGCTTTGTATCGAGGTCTGCGTGAAGTGAAATAGCACCGTCGTTGTCAAGTGTATCAATCTGAGTTGTGTAGATAAGGGGAAGGAAGTATGAGTAGTAAGTCTGGAATTCCATCTTAAGACCACGAACTTCGTAAACCTCATCAAGCTTTGTTGAGAATGTTGCCCATTCTGCTTCGTAATCTGTTGTCCAGTATGTTCTGTAGTAATCGTAACCTGTGTAAGAAGCGATGATAGCGTCGAAAGCGTCAACCTTCTGTACAAGACCGATAACTTCAGCGTCTGAGGGATTTTCAATGTCTTCCTTGTCGAGAACATTGATGTAATCGCCGTATGTAGCTACCATTGCATCAACTGTTTCTTCGAGTTTCTGTTCTGTCATAACGTCGAAGAGAACTGCATTGTAGTTTTCTGCAGCTGACTTGAGAGCCATTGCTGATTCATATTCTGCTGAGTAGCCGCCGTCACCGATAATGTAGTCAACGATTTCCTGATCCATTGAGTAAACTACATTATAAGCTGTATTTGTTTTTGCATAGAGAGCTGACATTTCTGCATAGCTTTCTTCATTGTATTCTGAACCGATAAGTGAGTTGAGAATATCAATGTTGTATTTGCCTGCAACTGCACGGTATGCAAAATCGCAATCATCCATAAACTGCTGGATCTTTGCGGGTGCAAGACCGAAGTGTGAAAGAACAGCATCACTGAACTTCTTTGTTGTCATTGTTTCGTCAGTGAAAATGCTCTGATACATCAATTCTGTTGTAAGATAAAGAGACTTGATATCTTCAACAGACATTGCAAGCATATCTGCCTTTGTTGTAGCAAAGAGTTCTTCATTGAAGTACTTTTCAAGAGTAAGAAGAGTCTTTCTGATTGTATTATCCTTAATTTCCTTCTTAGTAGGCTTAGCTGTCATGTAGTTCCAGTAAGAAGTTGAGATTGTGGGTGTGTAGTATGTCTTAGCACTACAACCTGAACCTGATGTTCTTGTTGAAACACTTGTAACAGTTGCACTTGAACTATAAGTGTGTGAATAAGTATATGTTACGCTTGTGATAATTGTTGAAGGAATGTCTTCAATCTTATCAAAAGTCATAAGATACTTATTAAGGTCAACCTGAACACTTGAAGTCTTAGTGATAATATCTGTGGTTGATGCACCGTAGTATGAAGCATATGATGAAACAGGATATGTAGCTGTCACATCAGCACCGGCTTTGATTTCAGTTTCAGTTTCTGGACCTTTAACACCGGTTTTTGTAGCAGGTGCTTCATAGCTGTAAACTGTTGTACCGTCGGGATTGAGGACATTCTTTACGAGCTGTCTTGCTGCAGTAGCATTTGTGTACATGCTATTGAAGTCAGCATCGAATCTGTCATACAATGCCTTGGTTGAGTTCGCAGCTGAAGTAGGATCTTTACCTTCACGGTATGTGTTAACTGCATAGTCGAAGATTGCTCTTGCTGCTGCAAGTGATTTACCGTCATCGGCTGTGTAGTTCCATGCATTGCCGCTGCTTGTGAGTGTGAATCCGCCTGCAGTAGCTGCATTGATAAGATCAGCAACATCCTGCTTTGAGTACTCGGAATCGCCTTCTGCTGCAGAAGCAACAAGACCGGTAAGACCCACTGAGCATACACTGAATATCATGAGTAATGATAAGAAGATGCTCAATGATTTCTTTGCGAGTTTCATGAATAAATCATCCTTTCTGAAATTTAATCAGTCACTCTGTCCCTCGGGTAAGATGCAGATCAGGAAAACATCTTACCCCTAAAGGCAGAATAAATAATTACTGAATTATTCTGATACTAAAATGTATTATTCCATATTGGAAAAATAGAATTTTCAATATATACTACACCATAGTATCCTCAAAATTTTAACAATTTTTGAGAAACAAAAGATAAACTATCAGGTTGTGATTGTGAATGAATTGTGAATACGTTTTTTGAGTTTATTTTTTGTTTATATTTCTATGTTAGGATTGATAATGAAAAGAAAGGTGAAAAAATAATGTTTCAGATACTTGTAGCAGAAGACAACAAAATCTACTCCAAATTCCTGAAAATTGTGCTTTCACAGGCCGGTTATAAAGTTACACTCGCATCAAACGGAGTTGAAGCTTTAGACATATTGGATAAAACACATATTGACCTTATTCTGCTTGATGTTGTTATGCCAAAAATGGACGGTTTTGAATTCACACGACAGTTAAGACAGGCAAACAACAAAATTCCCATCATAATGCTGTCAGAAAAATTTCAGGATGAGTTCAAATGTGAAGGTTTTATCGCAGGTACAGATGATTACCTTACAAAACCCGTAAATGAAAAAGAACTGCTTCTCAGAATCAAAGCAGTTCTCCGCAGAGCAAACAGCGCAAACGAACATAAACTTTTTATCGGCAATATTGTGCTTGATTATGAATCACTCACCGTTACAAAAGACGGAAAGACACAACTTTTGCCAAAAAAAGAATTCATTTTGCTCTACACTCTCCTTTCCTCTCCCGAAAAAGTGTTCACAAGACTTCAGCTTATGGACAGTATATGGGGAATGGACTCAGAAACAATTGAAACAACTGTAAACGTACACATCAACAGACTCCGCAAACGATTTGACGGCTGGACAGAATTCAGACTTGTTGCAATCCGCGGAACAGGCTATATGGCAATAATTAATGATGAAAAATAGAAAAAATAATAAAGAGATACGCGTAAGCTTCTTTAAGAAATTAAACAGGTTTCTTATCATCTGTATTATTCAGTTTATTATTGCAATACTTCTTACAAAACTTATTCTTCTTATCTTCGGTCTGCTGCACAAAGCAGAAGGTTTCGACTTCGCAATATCTGTATATACTATAAATAAAGCACTTATCAGATCATATATGATTCTGAACATTATAACTTCAATCATAATTGTTCAGCTTCCTATGCATATTGTTCTTAAATTTCTGAGAGCATTTGATCATATAAAAAACGGCGATTATTCTGTAAGACTCAGGTTCAGATATTTCCCGGGACTGAAAAAATCTGCCGCAAGATTTAACAATATGGCTTCCCATTTGCAGAAAACAGAAATGCTCAGCAGTGATTTCATCAACAACTTCTCTCACGAAATGAAAACACCGATTTCATCCATAACAGGTTTTGCAAATCTGCTCAAAGATGACAATCTGCCAAAAGAAGTACGCGATGAATACATTGACATAATACTTCAGGAGTCAGACAACCTCAGTCATCTGTCAAAAAAGATTCTGCTTTTGTCAAAACTTGAAGAACAGACTGAAATAACAGAAAAATCAATCATTAACATATCAGAACAGATAAGGCTTGCTGTTGCGGCAACATATCATACCTGGTCTGAAAAGAATATAACGATTGAAGCCGAAGAAAATGATTATTTCACATCAGGTGACGAAGCTCTGCTTGAACACGTGTGGCAGAACCTTATTGACAATGCAATAAAATTCTCACCCGTCGGCGGTGAAATCACAATAAAAATTATTCCTGAAAAAGAAAAGCTCAATATAAGCATCAGCAATCAGGGAAAACCGATTCCGTCTGAAAACTTCTCAGATATTTTCAAAAAGTTTTATCAGGGTGATAAATCAAACACAACAAAAGGCAACGGTCTCGGTCTGCCGATGGTTAAACAGATTATTTATCTTCACAACGGTGAAATATCCGTAAAAAAATCAGACAATACATCTACAGTATTTGAAATAATACTGGACAGACATATCCTCACAAAAAATGACTGAGATTACAGATGCTGATTCAATTTTTACAAAGCAATAATTTATAAAAAAATCGAAACAGCCCTCCTGTGCGTGGAGGGCTGTTTCGATTTACTGCAAAAAAAAGAAGATAGAATGTGTTGAATGAAGTTAAAATAAAAAAAGACAGAAAAATCTGATATTTGCTTCTGTACTGCTGTTTTTTGTGCTTCCTGCGCAATTCTTATCAACGCAGTTCTGAACAACTCTCAGGCTCAATGGGCAATTATATCCGATGTCAGATTTGAGGGGTGCTTGAAATCTGTGACCTGAAACAAAAGAGGTTTTCGGAACTATCCCTGAAGGATCACTGATGTTATTTACCTTCTACCACATAAATCTTTCTTTAACCGAAAACAATCAGACCATTTATGTATGCGACACGGAAAATCCTGTCATCGGTGAGGATGCTTGCGGTGGCACCTTCCTTGTAGTAGAATCTGTCGGCGAAGATGGTCGTCTTGAAGCAATACGCAACTATCACCGTTTCGGAAATGAAACTGCTGTTGACGAGTTTCTTTCTTCTATGAAGCTTTACGCCAGTGATTATTCTGAAAAAATAGCGCTACGCTCAGGTCAGAGTGACAGAATTGTTGCAATTGTAATTATCATTGCAGCATTTATCGTTTTAGGTCTTGCACTCTTTTCCTTCCTTCTTCGCAACTGTGCATTCGGGAATTATGTATCCGGCGGTTTACTGATACTTGCAGCAGGACTTTTCTTTCTTTTCACATCAAGAGCTTTTTACTTCCGGTCTGATACGGTTATTGTCAACACAATGCTTCCGGGGCTTTCTGCAAAGGCATATTTTCTGTTTGAATTTGTGCTTGTAAGCGGTCTGTTTACCGAGAAATTAAAAAAGACTGCCAACATTATTATACTGTTATACGGAGTATTCATAACTGCCTTGGTGGGAGTTTCTCTTTTCAACAGCATTTATTTTCATGATATACTCGGTATGTGGGCAGCAGGTGTTGTTGTTTTCTCCGCAGTCTTTATGACTTTAGCTCTCATTTCACTGGATGAATCCTCACGCAAGCAAAAAGCTGTATTGCTTTTCAGCATCATTGGCATATCTGCGTTATGGCTTGATATTTTTGCTGTATATTTCGGTTTATGGCAGACAGGTCTTGTTTCAAAAATATTCTTCCTTATTGGCTTTGTTGCTGCAACGATTGTTTTCCTGCGTATCGTACCAAAAAATATCAAGGCGGCAGAAAAAGCTGAAAAACTTGAAAAAGAAAAAATCATCCTTGATGGCAGATCTTGCCGAAAGCCGTATTTCAACTCTTATGAATCAGATTCATCCTCACTTTATCTATAATACACTTGCATTCTGATACGAAAAATATTCTTTACATAAATGCCTGTTGCAGAGAAAATTCACGCACAAATGAACTGGCACAGCATCTTCTCTGCATTCTTGACGGGCAGATACAATCGTAATTGCGGCACCTTATTGGGATCTTATGTTTCCGTCTGTGCTGAAAAGTTATTTCGAAAACATACCTGTCCTGTTTATATAACTTATAAGGTTGCTGTATTCGGTGTAAACTCACAGTATATACAGGATGACAATACAGGCTCATGGGTAACAACTGTAGCTCCCACCTGTATCCTCAGGGTGAAAAGGTACTTTATTGCTATGATTGCAATAAGCTTGTAGGCTCAGAGGTAATTGCAATCACAGGACATATAGATGACAACGGAGACCATAAATGTGATAATGGTTGCGGTTTTGAATATGGAAATCCTACTGATCACACACCTGATGAACCGACAACCCCACTCCCGAAGCTCCTGAGATGCAGAAACAGAAGTTTGCGAAGATTGCGGTAAGGTTCACGCTGGTTTTTTTTGCAGAACTCATCTGCTTCTTTACAAAACTATTCAACTCTTTTAAGAATCTCTTTACATAAAAAATAACAACCGCTGGGGAGAAATTCTCAGCGATATTTCTTATCAAAAAATCATTGTTTGTTAAATTATGAAGTATAGTTTCCCTTGAAAAACAAATACCAACATCACGATTTAAAATTTAAGGAGAGAATATATATGAAATCAACAGGAATAGTCCGCAGCATCGACGACCTGGGAAGAGTCATTATCCCTAAAGAAATCAGAAGAACAATGCGCATCCGTGAGGGCGACCCTTGCTGACAACATTGACACCTTTCGACAAATTCATATACGGTATGACAAAACTTGCAGAAAGATTAAATGTATGATATGCTTATTAAAATTCAAATATGTTAAGGTAGGTTTGTTGAATGGAAAATAAGATATTGATTTATTCTGCCAGCATTTCCCCTATTAAGTGCAAACATTATTGGGGCTGTCGTTTAGAACTGTTTCATGAAGAACCTTTTTGGAAAATAGAATTAACTGATACATATGCAAGAGATAGGTACAATGATGATGAAATAAAAAGAAGTGCCATTTTACCTGAAAGGTTTCCAGATGTTTCTATACAAGAACTAAAAAAGTTTATTGAAGAAATAAATTGTTCGGGGCCCAATCAAGGTAGCGAGACACCATACCGAGAAATTCAAGATGTTGATGTTGAGAAAATTCTTCAAGCAGCAAAATGCAAATAAAAAACAAGTATAAATCCCCTTGAATCACAAATAATAGTATCACGATTTGAAATTAAAGGAGATTTATATATGAAAGCAACAGGAATAGTCCGCAGAATCGACGACCTGGGAAGAGTTGTTATTCCCAAAGAAATCAGAAGAACAATGCGCATCCGTGAGGGTGACCCCTTACATATATCATTGACACGGACAGATATGTTCTGTGATGCGTTTATCAGGCTTGCCGAACGGGCAGGAATAAGCTAAAAGCAAGAGCAGAAAGATTGATGGTCTTTCTGCTCTTCATTTATTATTCAAAAATATTCCATGAAACAACCTGAACATCTTTTTCTTTTGCCCGTGTGAGTAAATCACCGCTTTTTAAAAGTTCGTATTCAAACACCCGTTTTTGCCATTCGTTCCCCATATCTATGCAAGGCAATGCAGGGTGCAGAAATATTTCGGTAATACCATCTATGCAATTATCAACTGCGTTGATATAGTATTGCCTTAATGTTTCATAATCTTTAATTCTGTCCATCGACCACGGGTTTGATACTAAATCATCAAGCATCTGTACCCCTCTTTTTTCACCGGAACGTACAATTGCATTTTGCAGAGTAATAATAGGTTTCGGAATTTTTATTCCGAGCTGTCTTTCTAAAAAGCCTGATGTTTTTGGAAAACGGAACGGCAGATTATGTTCTGCACAAAAATCAAAAGCATCCAGAAAAAACCGTCTGCCGTTTATACCATAAAGGGTACCGCAATGGTTATCTGCATGGTCAACCCTTGCCCCGTTTTCAGTTATATACTGATACTGTGCCTCTAATTCTTTTCGCACATCTTTCCTTTTAGCCTTAAAGGTCAAATCCTTCTGATTTGCATATAATCCGTCAACACCAAGAGATTCTGCTCCTGTAAGACTCTCCCATCTGCTGTTTTCACCATCAGAGTTTATAGTCAGATGAACACCGACAGGAATTTGTTTTTCTGCCGAAAAATTCACAGCATCCTCTGCATCAGGTGCTACCGTCATGAGAGATGTTGAAGTTATAAGCCCTTTTTCCAATAATTCTTTTATTGCTTCGTTTTGCTCATGATTATACCCGAAATCATCTGCATTGATTATTAAAAACTTACTCATCCTTTTTGTCACCGGGGAATTTAAGGAATAATGATATAACAGTTGCTAACAACATTGCTGCTGCAGGGAATACACAAAGCAACACTCTTGCTGCAAGAGCAGGGTTTTCACCCGGATTATCACCATCTTCAAATCCGAAGAAATGTGATGTGGTAAAGAAAGCCAGAGAAATATAAAGTCCGTTAAGTCTGTTCATAACACCCATAAGAGAATTGATAATTCCCTCTCTCTTTACACCGTGCTTTCTGTAGTCATCATCAACGATTTTTGCACCGATACAGTCCATTGTTGTAAGACAAGCAGCAACGCCAAAGCCCATAACTGCTGCAATTATAATAGCAGGAACTAAACTTGATACGAAGAAAAGCGGAACAAAGCCAACCGCCATTATGATAAAGCCGATACGCCAGACTGTCATAATAGGAACTTTTTTTGTAAGCTTTGACCAGATTATCATACCAATAACCGCAACGCCAAGTACAATAGCAAGCATTATTGTTGTTGTGCTACCGCCAAGCCCCAGAGTGTATTTTACATAGAATGGTAATGCCTGTGTAATAAGTGAAAAGGCTGCAGAATAGAATGCTCCTGCAAGTCCGTAAATCCAGAAACGAGGATTTGTAACAAGAGCTATAATACCCTGTATAAGTTTAGGCTTTTCCATTTCTTCATAGTTTATTTCAGTTTCGTGGCAACCCCAGAAGCAATACATCATAACTGCAAGTGCCAGAACACCGTAAATTACAGCGGTAAGCTGAAAACCGATTGCTTCAGTAATCATCGGAGTTAAAGCAATACTGATTGCCATTGCAAAAAGCTGGCAGGTCTGACGGAAACTGTTTGTCTTTGCACGGTCTTCGTCTTTCTTGAAAAGCTCAACGAAAAGTGAGCCGTAGTTTGCATTTACAAGTGAATCAAGAGTACCGGTAAGTATGTACATAAGAAGCATATAAATAAAGAGTTTACTGTCATCTGTCTGAATTGCACCGGGTACATTATAAAAAAGAATAAAGAAGAGAACCAGAAGAGGGGTACCGATTAAAAGCCAGGGTCTTCTTCTGCCCCATTTTGTTCTTGTGTTGTCTGACAAAAAACCGTAAACCGGATTGTCTATAGCATCAACAAAAGCATAAATTAACGGGATAAGAGCATATCGCTCCATATCAAGTCCTAATGTATCCACATAGAAAATTGCAGCAAAGGACTTGAACATATTGATTGGCAGTGATGTACCGAACATAGCAAAACCATAACGGAATGGCGATGTCTTTTTAACTAATGAACTTTCAGTTTTCATTTTGTTACCTCCTCGGAGTCATTAAAATAAACAGGGTTTGATATTGCGCATACTCTTTTCAGCTTGCCGATGCCTTCAGTAGCCTTGACATAGGCAAATTTTGTTTTTTGCAGTGTTACTTCTGCAACACAATTATTAACAGTTATCTCTTTTTCACCATAGTCTGTTACAAGAATAACTTTTTTAGCGGTACTTTTTATTTCAAGAGGTATTTCTTTTGAAAAATCTGCTGTGCCACCCATTACAGTATCAGCATATCTGAGATTAAGTCTTATTCCGTTAACTTTCTGTGTTACAAAAGAATTACCGTTTTTTATTGAGTCAAGAATATCCTCTGCTCCCCGTGATTTGGAATAAACTGCCGTGACGGGGCTGCCAAGCTTGGCAAAGCCTTTCGGATTATGGTAATCACTACCGCCTACGATGGGGATTTTTCGTCCTTTTTTAAGAAGTGAAGTCCACCATTCAATCGCTCTGTTATTTGCAGGTCGCATGGGACCATTCCATATTTCCATCATATCGAAGGCGTTTTCTTCCTCCCATTTGTAAGGACAAATCGGGCATTTGGGATGATTGACAGAAACAACCGCACCAAGACTTTTTGCGTGAAGAATAATCTCCTGCATTTCTTCTTTCGTGTTGGCAATAAATGAGTTTTCAAACGGTGATGAAACTCCGAAGAAATTCATATGCCCGTTGTAATGGGTCCATTCAACTGCAGGAATAAAGGTAAGAGAGTCGAAATGAGGCAAATGAAGATTTTCTGCAAAATTATTGTGATTTGCAAGACCTATAAAATCAAGCTTTCTTTCTTTTGCCATTACACCTAATTCATAGGCATTGAATTTACCGTCAGAGGCGTTGGAATGTATATGCAAATCACCGAAAAGAAGAATTTCGTTCTTGTATTCAAACTCAATATTATATGTAACCTCAACACCATCGGGTAAAACGTGGTAGGCACCTACAATTATCTGCCATTCTCCCGGATTTATGGGTCCTGTAAGATAACCGTTTGATGACTCAGATTCACCAACAAAAATGCTTTTATGGGCACTTCCCGACCAACCAATGAAATGACCTTTTTCATTCATTAAACCGATATCAATGGTATTTGATGGTTTAAGGTCCCCGAGTAAACCTTTTGTCGGTTTAAAATAGTCATAACTTACTGTTATTTTTACAACATTTTCCGGTACAGAAAACGGGACTGTATAATAAAGACCTTCTTTATCTTTTGTGATTTTGTGGACCAGCTTCATCTTTTCCCACCTCTCAGCTTTAACTGTTTTCAGTATATCATACAGATAATATTTTTACAATCAGTTTTTATTATATCATTGACACGGACAGATATCTTCTGTGATGCTTTATAAGACTCACCGAACGGGCAGGAATAAGCTAAAAGCAAGAGCAGAAAGATTGATGGTCTTTCTGCTTTTTGTTGTTTGAAACAAAGCAAAAACAGCCCTCTTTTTGTGAGGGCTGCTCTGCTTTAATGTGAAAGTATCCATATGACAAAATGAGAAGTTGTACATTAATTATGCTCTTTCTTCGGGAAAACAAAATTTTTTTCAGAAATTTTATATATGAAAATTTCCTTGATTAAACCTCTCATAATTTGTTTGCGATTTGATTGTTGTCGCAAATAAATTATAGGGAGGGTTCGGAATGAACCAGAATATTATTATCAGAAAAAGCATTACAGACGACAAAATTTTCAGAGAACCGAAAACAATGCAGATTATGTGGTATATTTTACTGAATGCCGACAAAGAGCAGAAACTGAAGACTACATATCAGCAGATAACCTGCATCACGGGACTTTCAAAGCTTTTGGCAGAAAAAGCAATAGAAAGTCTTAAAAATTCAGGATATATCGCAAAAAGAGTATCCGGAAAAGAAGTGTCAATAAAAATCAATAAGGATTTTCCATTTCTTATGAAAAGAAAAACTCAGGATTGCTTCAGATTCGATGAAAATGCCCTGCACTTTGACTGGTTCAATGAATATCAGACCAGACATCTGTGGATTTATCTTCTGCTCAAAGCAAATACAGAACCTGTTGCTTTCAAGTCAACCGTAATTGACAAAGGTGAACTGATGATAACAGTATCAAGTCTGTCAACCGCAACAGGACTTACTGTAAGTCAGGTCCGAACTGCACTCGAAAAGCTTGCAGACAGTAACAGCATCGAAGTAAAGACTACAAATAAATACTCAGTAATAAAAATCATAGATTTTGAAGCCTTTTTATAAGATTCTGCACCCGTTTGGGTGCTTTTTTTATGCCGATTTACAACTGCACCCTATTTTTATCCGATAAATTTTCGCCTTGTTTGCGATTTCCTTGTTATTTGTTTGCGATTTCTTCGATATTTGCTTGTGATTTCCTTGTCAGATGACTGAATAAAAAAATTACAGCATCGATTGTGATTTCTTTGCTGTTTGTTTGCGATTTGATTGTTTTTTGATTGCTATATGTTTTTCAAGGAATAAAAAAAGCAAGAACAGCCCTTTCAAAAAGGACTGTTCTTGCGGTGTGATAGGCTGTATCCGAAAAAACAAAAAAAACGGATACGATGGAGAATCCATATTATCGAAGCTCTGAAATAATTATGCTCGTCAGAATATGATGATAAAAGAAAAAAGCCCTCTTTTAAGAGAACTTTTCGCTTTTATATTTAATTATCTATTATTTTTCAAGGAGAATCAACAAAGTGCTGATAAGCTGTGCATATTTTTGCTCTTCTTTCTCCTGAAACACCCGCAAAACATACAGGATTAATTCTGATACCCTCTTCGTTCGGCTTGTAAGATATCAAATCCTGAGCTTTCAGCTTTTTAAGTGTCTGATTCACAAGTTCTAATCCGAGTTTTGACTTTTCGGCAATCTGTCTTTGTGTAAGCTTTACTGTGTTGTTGCCGTCATACATATTTTCTAAAAGACACTTTACAACACCCAGACTTTTTCCTGTAAACAATATTTCAGGTCCATTTCCTATGTCTTTCTCAAGAGTTTCCATAAAATTGATAATCCAGGTTTTTAACCACTTTGGTTTTTCATATTCCGGCAATTTATTTGATGAAAGAGCAGCATACTGCTTAATCAACTTCTTCTTATCAGCCCCATAATAAAGAATCAAGGGGTTAATCATATATTTTTTAGAATCCACTTTTCGCATGAATTCATTTTTCTCTAAAATTCTGAGAGTTTCACTTATAGTGTAACTGCTGACATTCTTGCAACTGTGTGCTAATGATTCTGCATTGCATTTTGCAATATTGTTTTTTTCACCGATGATGAGCATAATATATTTAAAAACTTTCATTTGGGACTTGGAAAGCTTACCGATTATATCAAAAAACGGTTCTATTGTTACTTTTCTCCACCCAATATCTTGTTCTGATGCTTCAGTAATGGAAATTACAACACCATCTGCATCTGTTTTTACTTTTGCCGGAATTTCTTTTGAAGTTATTTGCATATAAACAACACCTTTTTTATGTATTTTCAGCATTGTTCGGGTTTTGTCGGTACTGTGTTCGGATTTCTTTGACAGAGCATGCTCGAAAAGCCCTATTTTTAGCGGTTTTACATTTTCATAACAGCCGTTGCTCTTTAAAATATATCTAAGAGTACAGAAAAAACATTTTTCAATTGCTGACTGAATAAATTATGACATTTTCAGTCAGCAATTTTTTTCTGTACAGAATTTTTTATATTTTTTTATTATACGACTGCAAAAGCAGTCGTTTTTTTGCTTATGAATGAGGGATGTGATTGAGGGTGCAGATTTATTGCTTTAAAAAACAGAAATATTTTTTATTTTTAGACTGCATAAGCAGTCTTTTTTTGCTATTGAATGAGGGATGTGGATTCGGGATGATGAATCATTGCTTTACAAAACAGAAATATTTATCTTTAAAAAGGAAAAAGACGACATCGCATTGATGCCGTCTTAAAAATTATAATGACCTTGGTAGTGCCTGTTTGCAAAAGTCAAGCACTGCATTCAGGTCATAGACTTCGCTTCTTAACAAATCATACTCATAACGGTCGAGTTTATCTTCAAGAGATTTTACATTGGGAAACTCCGTACCATTGTAAACAATCTTGTTTTCAACAACAGAACGGAAATCATTTTCCTCTGATATGCGGGTTTCGATTCTGAGAATCCCCAGCGATGTATTAAATTCCTGAATATCAACAATTTTTGGTTTCATAACATATCCTCCTAAATAAACATCAGTTCATCAACATTATCGAAAGTGTCAAAAATCAGTCTTGCACCAATTTTAAAGCCACGAATGAAAGATTCAGCGTCGCTCATTGATAATACAAGCCCGTAAGAATTAACATAATCATCGAAAAGCTTTTTTTCTTCACCATCAAGACGATGTGAAAGTATTTCTTCAGCAGCAACCAACTTATCCCATGCAGCTTTGAAATGTTTGTCTGAGCTGATAGTTTGGCTTTGCGGGGCAATGTTGCCATGATATAATTCCTGGAGAAAATTATTCCTCATCTTCGTCATCCTCCTGAAAATAGCTGTCTAATGCTTCAAAGGAATCAATCTCATCGAAAATCTCTGCAAGGTTTTCCAATCCCATGGGGTAGCTCTGATGAATGTATCGCTGTGTGCCGGTTCGACCATCATAGAACCGCACAAAAGCGAACTGGTTTTCGAAAATAATTGAGTAGAACGAGCCGTGTTCATCCTTGGTTGTAGAAAGTTTAATGCGCCTTATCGTTTTGTCCATAATTAAAATCTCCTTAAATAAAAAAATCAAGCGAAGTCTGTTTTATCCAGACGTCGCTTGTTGATTTAATTATGATTTTATTGCCATAAGATAATAAAAGAATTCTTAATTTCAAAAATATGCAGAATATTTTCGCATCTGCTCAAAGATTACATCTTCCACACGCTTTATGATTTCTGCATCATAAAATTCCTGCAGTTTCTGAAGGATTTCTCTTACATCTGCTTTTGTAAAAGAGAATTTCAGCTGTGTGCCGTAAAGTTTTTCTGCAGCATCCAGCTGTTCATCAAAATCTGCAGTAAACGGCTTTGCTGAAACCTTTTTTATATTTTCATAAATATCCGTGTTCAAGGGATAGTCATTGGTATCAGACAGTAATGACAAACCGTTATCAAAAACAGGTGCAGGGCGGAATTGCAGAGTTTTTTCATTTCTTATGACAGCAATATTGTTTGTATGTCTGTCCTCATTAAGAAAGAATGCATCCAGAACAAGCATTACTGACAGATATTCTCCGAAATTCTTTATTCCGGTAACTCTTTCAATAAAATCGACAGTGTATTTTATTTTATCTGTAACATCATCTTGTTCAGCAATTGCAGCTGAAAGACCTTTACCGAATATCTGACGATGAAGTTTCTCAACAGGAATAAGCATTTCATCCTTGTTTCTGAAATTTTCACTTACACATCCTGGTTTCTCCTGATTGTCAAATCTGATTGAGAGAAGCTCATATCTGACAAAATCAGAAATATCAGTCTTTTTCAGAAGCTCTGAAACAACAAACTCCGCAAGAGCTTCATACCCCATATGGTCTGCTTTATACCAGAGTCCGTCAATATGCCATTTCGGCTGATTTCCTTTCGATGTGTGATTGGTAATAGGTTCTTTTTCTGTTCCAGTTAAATCAATTCGCTGCATAATCAGCACCTCCCATGGGATAATACTTAAATTTCAGCCACATGTCATCATCGGCTGTTCTGCCGTTGGTTTTTTCTGCAATCTGCAGAGTATCATAAGAATCAATTCCAAGATTTTTAAGAATAGATTTTATGTTACCTCTTGTTGCAGGATAACAACGGTCTGCAAGAAACTCCTGAAACTGTTCCCATGTAGGATTTTCTACTACACCAAATGCACGATGAAGAATGTCAGGTGTTCTGTTCCTGATTGCAATTCTTTCATTTAAGAAGTCTACATCAATAATCGTGCAAGGATATTGTTTATACATGTATGTCATTCGCAGTGTGTAATTTTTTTCAGGCGGAGTATTGATGTATTTATCAACAATTTGCCTTGATGTGCCATAATGCTCAGCTACGGCATTTATTGTAGCACCGTTTTCGAGCATCTTTTCAATCTCAGCGAGCTCATTTGCTGTAAACTTTCTTTTACGACCTGCATTACGGTTGGTATTTGTCTTTTTCGCAATCTGTCTGAGTTTTGCAATATCATCCGTACCGAAAAGTTCAAGACAAAGCTTTCTGTAATCAGTATTCATCATTATCCCTCCTGTTAAATTATATGTAATTATTTTAATTTAATTACAGTATATCATAAATTTTATTTTTGTCAATACATAAAAAAACTGCCCTCGGATGAGAGCAGTCTGAATTCAGTTCGGCAAATTGGAATTTGTCTGGTTATTTTTCGAATTTTTTATATCCCCACCAATCAGGAATTAACTCTTTCAATTTTACTGTTTTTTGAGTTTCAAGGTCAAGAAGAATTTCAATATCTCCGCTATTTTTATCTAACTGCATCATATATTCACGGCAAGCACCGCAAGGAGAACCAACTCGACCATCAGGCATAACTGCGACGACTTTGTCAATCTGACTTTCGCCATTTGTAATCATATTAGCAATAGCGTTTCTTTCTGCACACATACCAAGTGTTGATGCAGTATCGATGCAAACACCAACATAAATATTTCCTTGTTTTGTAAGAATAGCCGCTGCAACACCACCTGCATCTATAAACGGGGAAATTGTTCGACCGTTTTGCACCTTGACAGCTGCGTTATATAATTTATTCCACATAATACTTACCTCGCAAAATTCTTATTTGTCAATCCGATTATATCACACCATTACCACACAATCAATCTTAAAAAAACTGCCCTCGGATGAGAGCAGTCCGGAATAACAGTTATTTCTTTTTGTATTCAAACAAGCGATACAACTTTCTTGAGAAATCACCGGCATAAAGCTTTGCAAAAACAACTTTTTCAAAGCCTTTTAATTCATCTATATATTTCTGAGGTGTCATATCGTGTTCTTTTACAAACTCAAGCTCATTACATTGATATTCATCCGGCTCATCTATACCGTAAACCTCGGTTACACCTACATCGTTTACAGGGTTTCTTCGCTTTGACATTTCAGCGGCGAAAGAAGTATAGCAATCCACCAGAAGTGAAAGTTTTTCAAAATGAGAACACAAATTCTCTGCCAGATTCCACATTTCATCGGAAGTCAGGTACATACTTACGCCTTCCATAACGACTACAGCAGATTTCTCTTCTTCAACAGCAGTCAGCCAACGGCAATCTCTTGCATCGCCCGCAATCATTTTGTAGTTTTCTGTTTCATCATAGTAGCGTTTTCTTTCTTCGATAACTTCCTGAAAATCCACATCGTACCACTTATGATTTTCGTTTCCTACTCTTATGATTCGGCTGTCCATTCCGCAACCGATATGAATGACCACAGCATCAGGTGTATCAGCCATTTGTTTCTTCAGCCATTCATCAAACACGGCAGAGCGGATTCCCATATAATATGCAAGCCATTTTGACCCTGATTTACCCTTGAGTTCAAAGTCTTGTGACTCCCAGATTTCCTCTGCTTTTTTGTCATTAAGAATGATTCCCTTTCTGCTCACATACGACTTTCCGTATAAAGGGATATATAATGTCTTGCTAACACTGTTCATATATACACCTGCAAATTCAAGTTTGTAGGTATGATTATATCACATTTCTGTCACAAAATTCAATCAGACTTTCTGAGAAGCTTTTTATATAATTTATCAATGCATATTGCTCCGAAAGGTGCGGTGACAAGAATTGAAATAACCGCCACGGTCAGCACAATACTTCCTGACGAAAGTCCCATTGCAAGAGGAATTGTGCCGATTGCCGCCTGCACGGTTGCTTTCGGCGTATAACTGAGCATACAGAAAAGCCGTTCTTTTTTATCAAGGTCGGTTTTTACAAGCGACAATGCAACTCCTGACATTCTGAAAACCAGGGCAATAATCACAATCGCAATTGCAGAAAGTCCTGCCGCAAAGGCATATTTCAAATCAACAGTGGCACCAACAAGCACGAAAAGGAAAATCTCTGCACCGAGCCACAGTTTATTGTACTTCACAGAAAGCCTTGCGGAGAGAATATTGTACTTCTGATTGACCGTAATCCCCATACTCATTATCGCAATAAGACCCGAAAGGGGAATAATACCTTCAAGCCTTTGCTGAGCTTCAAGGAGAAGAAACGAAATGCTTAAAATTATCAGCACTTTTACTGAATCACGGATATGCACCTTCCTGAAAAACAGCACAAGGCAAAGTCCGACAATCACACCGAGCAGTATTCCGAGTATGATTGACAACGGAATCTGCAGAAAGCTCATACCTGTAATCTCGCCCGTTGATGCAAATGCAGTGAGCATGGTAAAAATGACAATTACGAAAACATCATCAACAGACGCACCTGCAAGAATCAGTTTCGGAATACTCTTGTCCTTGCCGAAGCCTTCATCAATGAGCTTTATCATTCTCGGTACAACAACGGCAGGAGAAACTGCAGCAATCACACTGCCCATTATAGCCGCATCAAGAACCTCGATGCCGAAAAGCATCGGAGCGAAGATGATTGTACCCATCATTTCAACGAGTGCGGGTACAAAACACATCAGCACAGCAGGTCTTCCTATTTTCTTAAGGTCAGTAAGATTGAGCGAAAGCCCTGCACGGGTCAGAATAATTACAAGTGCAATCTGTCTTAAATCTGCCGAAATTCCAAGAATCGACGAGTCAATCAGATTCAGAGCATTGGGGCCGAGCAGAATTCCCGCAATAATCATACCCAGCAGTCCCGGAAGCTTGATTTTTGTAAAAATGAAGCTTAAAAACAATCCCGAAATCAGGATAATTGCAATACTTGTTAACATAAAATCCTCCTTATAAAGTAAAAAAGCCGACACCTTCTGCGTTAAAATCGCAGAAGCCATCAGCTTGAAATAAGCGGTTCAGGGATTTAACCCTCGGGAGAGCCTCATTCCCGATAGCTGAATTATACTATACATTCAAAAAAATTGCAACAGTAAATTCAGAATAAACCCGCAAACTATATATAATATAGGATATTTATAATTATTTTATAACTAAGACAGTCCCCATAAAGCGCACCGAATATAGCCAGGAGAAAAGAATTCATATGTACCATATTTGACTTTGGAGTCTGATTAACTGATGCCGGTGCGCCTTATGAGAATTCATTCTCTTCCACCCTGACATGATAATTATGACAGAAAATAAGATAAAAGCCTACGAGTTTGAACTGTTTATTAAAACTCGAAGGCTTTATTCTTTTAATAATTATCTTTGCGCACGGCTATAATTATCGATTTTCCTCAAAATTTTCAACCTGTTCCATAACTTTTCGGAAGACTTCAGGACTGTACTGCGGAGGATAACCATTTTTGACAAGGCAAACTTTTATATCGAATTTAAGTCTGTTTCTCACATTCTGATTATTTAGCCAATCTGCAAATGAAGATTTAGTATCGATTATTTCTTTGATTTTCTTTGCTAATGATTTACATTTATCATTAACACAAATTCCGTCGACAATCTTATCTTCACCATATTCAAAGTTTCGCTCATCTCTCAGAGTCATCAGAATATCATAAAATGCTTTTTCTTCAAAGGTAAGTCCAACTTTGCGGAAACTTTCACGGTCGGCATTCATATCTTTAAGAATTTTTAAAGCTTGTTCTGTTGCATTTTTGATAATTTCTTCAGATGTGAGTTCCTGAGTTTCACCAGCCTCTTCCAATGAAAGATGTTTTCTTCGTTCATGATACAGCTTAATTGTATCTTCAAGCAATTCCTGAAATTTCTTTGAAGCCATCTGGTTTGTTTTGCCGTATTCTGTGATTTGTTTCTTCAACATTTTTATCAACAGTTCTAACTTTGTTGCAGGCATTTTTACATCAACGAGTCTTTCGAAATACTCAGGACTAAAAATATCTTCCTGTTCACCGTTTTCAAGAACACTTTCAACCTCATTGTACTTCAATGCTTCTTCAACCATTTTTGCAACATTGCGATTCATTGTTTCGGTATCAAGTTCACTTGTTCCGCTCATTTTTCGCACAAAACCTGCTATTGCCATAAAACACTGTGCAAGTGCTGATTCCTCTTCTTCTAATTCACCCGAAGGTTGGCAAATATCAAAAGCGGCTCGCATTCTTTTTACAGTTTTCAAAAAATATGTCTTGAATGATACTTTTTTTACCTTTTTGCCTCCGTTGCTTTGTGTCTGCAATTCTTGTGTAGAAACAAATACATATTCTGCAGCTTTTGCCAGAAGGGTATATCTTTCTGCAGGGTCACCGTTCGGGTTAAGGAATGGCTTTAAATCATAACCAATAAAAAGGTCTTTAAGAACTTCAATTTCTTCCCTGAAAACTTTGGTAGCCTGTTCAACATCGTCAGCAGACGGAGCAACAGAACTATCACCGCCATAAAGTTTCATGGCTTCTCGCATATTATCCCTAATGCCTATATAGTCAATGATAAAGCCATATTCTTTTCCGGGATATTTTCTGTTTACACGGCTGATTGTCTGAATAAGCAAGTGCTTTTTCAAAGGTTTGTCATTATACATATATGTAAGCGACGGAACATCAAAACCTGTAATCCACATATCAACAACCATCGCAATACGGAAATTGGAATGTTCCTGTTTAAATGCTATATCAAGTTCATCTGTACGACTACCGTTTTTGACACCGCCAAGATAGTTGTACATTTCAGGTTCATCGTCTTTTCCGACACTTGCAACCATTGCCATAAGCGGCATTGGTTTAAGTTTTCTCAATTCACTTTCAGGAAATTCAACTCCGTCAGGCACTTTTTTCTCTTCGAACCATTCAGGGTATTTCTCCTTGAATATTGTCAGAAGGTTATATGCAATCGGTCTGCTGGAGCAAACTATCATTGCTTTCTGCACCCTGTCAGGGTCTTTTGCACAGGCCGAAACATAATGGTCATGAATATCAACTGCAAGGCGTTCAAGACGGGAAGGCTCACCAAGAATAACTTCCATTGAACTCATCGCCTTTTTGCTTGCATTAATGTCATCAGCAGTGGCTCCATCTTCAGCACATTGTTTGTAATATGCTTCAATTTGTTCAGCTTTTTCTTTGTCGAGCAATACTTTTGCAATACGGGGATGATATTTGATTGACACAGTAAGACCGTCGGCAACAGCCTGGTCCATGGTATATCGGTCAATTTCATCACCGAAAGTCTGATATGTTTCTGCAATAGGTGTGCCGCTGAAACCTACAAAAGTTGCATTCGGTAATGCCTCTTTAAGAACTTTTGCATATGGTTTAGATACCATTGCTTTCATGTTTTCATCAGCATCTTTGCTGAACTGAATCTTCTTTGAGTGTTCAAGCTGTGTTCTGTGAGCTTCATCAGAGAAACAAATAATGTTAGAACGGTTATTGATAAGACCTATTTTATCATCTTCCCTGTCGCAGAATTTCTGAATAGTGCAGATATAGAAACCGCCGCTCTCTCGTGAGCCGAGTTCCTGTCTTAATACTTTGCGGCTCGGAACAACCGTAACCTCGCCAAGATTCAGGAATTCCTTACTCTTGGTAAACAATTTTGCTCCTTGCTTCTGAAGTTCATCACGGTCAACAATCATAACAATTGTCGGTGAACCTATTTCGGGAATATCTGTGCAACGCAAAGAAAGCTGACGGGCAAGAAAAGCCATTGTGTATGTTTTTCCGCAACCTGTAGCACCGAAATATGTACCGCCTTTACCGCTTTTTTCAACAACAGATTTTATAATGCTCTGTTTCAGAAGACGAGCAGCAAAAAACTGAGGATAACGGCAGACGATTTCACGCTCTTCGCTGTCATATTCACTATCCTGAAAATAAATATAATCACGGAAGATTTCAAGAAATCTTTCGGGGCTGTAAACACCTTTTATCATAGTCTGCAATTCATCAAAAGGCAAAGTTGATACCTTATCACCGTCATTAACACGACGCCATGCATAAAAATGCTCATAAGGAGTCCGGACAGTTCCCAATCTTGTCTTCACACCGTCAGAAACGCAAGCAAGTGGGCAATAGTGAAGAAGGTGAGGAATATCCCGCCAATAACGGGAAGTTATCTGCTTGTATGCATCAACAATTGTTGCTTTATCGTCAGCAGGATTCTTTAATTCTATGATACAAAGAGGCATACCGTTGACAAAAAGAAGAATATCAGGTCTGCGATTTTCTCTTTGTCCGTTGTTTGTGTATTCAACAGCAAACTGGTTCACAGCACGGAAAATATTATTGTCAGGATTCTCAAAATCGATAAGATTAATCATTCTGGCAAGACCTGATTGAGGTGTAAACTGAACACCGTCAACCATCCAGCCGTAAACCTTATGAAGTGTGGCAAATTGACTTTCAGCACCTACAAGACGCACTTTATCCATAATCTGATAGATTTCATCTGCAATCAGGTCAGGATTTGTCTTGCGGAGAAACTGTTCCATATCATCTGCATACAAAACATCACGCTTTGTATCACGGGAAATGCTGTTTCCTGCAAGATAATTCCACCCCTCATCTTCAAGGAATGAGAGAAATGCATATTCATATTCAGACTCACAATAGTGGCCATTGTAGTTCTGCAATTTTGCCATTTGTTTTAACCTCCGATTTGTGTAATCGTGTATACAAACTGAATTAAAGAAGCTACCGCTGCTGAGAATTCAACTGACCCTTTAAGTCCTTTCAATACAGATATTGCTGTTCTTAACATGCTTTTCTTGGGGGTGTCGGAAGATGCTTCTTCTTCAATTACTTCTAAACTTTCCTGAAGTGCTTCTTTTTCTTCCGTTAATAAATTTTCAGAACAATTACGTACAGATTCAATAAGATTCAGAAGTTCTTCGCTATTCACAGATACTGTATTATTTGCAGTAACGACAGCGTTATCGTTTGCAATAATAGCTTGTCCGTCACGAACAGTAACATTATACACATTTTTTTCATCCAATCCCATATCAATACCCACTTTTGTTAAATAACGTTCTATGTGACGAATTAAAATCATTACAAAACGGTCATTAAAACCTTTTATAACATCCTGTGGCTTATTTGAAGAAGAGTATCCCTGGGCGATATCTATGTACACAACAATATCTTTTTCGACAATGTACTTAAGTATAGCATATACATTGCAAACTTCTTCCTCATCACTTTCGCCTGTAGAAAAAATAGCATAACCATAAGACTCTATGATTTCTTGGAATTCTTCATCCAGATTTTGCGTACATTCACCACAATCTACAATGTAATCATAAATAATACTCGTACCATTTAAAAATGAAATAAACTTTTTTAACACATTCAGATAATCTTCATAGTTTGCTTGAAGCAACCGATTAGAAATGCTATTAAAATCATATAGAATTTTTTGTAAATCTCTTCTATTTAATTTCATAATTTTTCACCCCACAAAACAGGCAGTAACAACCTGTCATTCTCAATAATGGTTTAATTTTTGCTGTACGTTGGCAACAAGGAAATGTAACAATTTGCATTGCTTCAATTCCGGAACGAATTGGTTCCTCTGATTGAGGTATTGGTTTACATCCAGCTTTAAACTTTACTATGCTATTCCTACTATTTTTTTCTAAATCTTTAAACATATTATGAATCATATCATTCAAGTGGTTTTGTGTCATATTCATAGCAAGTTCTATTACATCGTCTGTAAAATAATTATCACTTGTTAATCCACAACTTGGGCAAAATATCTGAAGAACAGCATCATCTTGTACATCACTCGGATGTGCTTTAAAAAAAGTACCACAATGTTCGCATGTTAATAAACTGTATCCTTCATCATCAACAGGAATATCAATTGTTATGTTAAAATCTTCACTCATTTCGAATACCTTTCAAATTATTATTCCTCCAACGACCCTTTTATAAATATCGGGCAAATGTTTTTAATTTGAGCTTTTAATTGCTCGTTGATTCTTTTTCTTGCCATATATACACTATATATATCTGCGATTGCTCTCTGTGTGTGAATATTTGGAATTGGAATTTTGACTTCTTCCATATCGCTATATTCGAAGAATTCATGAGCACTACCTTTTGACATATAACGTGCGTATCTGTCAAATTCAGAACGTTTAAACCACATCATTAAGTATTCAGGTAAAAGTTTATCTTTCTCTTTGATTTCAAACACTTGATATGCAGAAGAAACCACACAATCTTCGCCTTCTCTATATGCAATTGAAATTTTTTCACCATTTCGAGTCGTAGCACGATTGTAGGCAAATTGACCTTTTCTCACAATTTTGGCACTTTGTTCTGCTTCAGCAACTTGCTTAGGTGATGCAAACACTTTTTCGATAGTTATACCCTGTGCGAGTGTAACTGATAAATTAGAATTTCTTTCTTCAATAGGCATTATGTATGGACCTATAGGCTCTGTTCCAAGATTTCTACGCAAATCTTCAATATATCCATCGCAAACAAGTTTCAAATCATCAAGTCCACGCTCGTAACTCTGCTGATTTGCAACCATAGCTTTATAAATATCAACATATTTCTGTTGTATGGCAAAGTTTGGAAGTTCTAATTCCACATTACAAATATCTTCCCAATTATAGAATTCTGTAGAACTGCCCCATGAATTTGTAATAACATATCTATCAAATTCCGGACGATTAAAAAACATGTATAACCATTCGGCAAGAAGAAATTTTTTTGCCTCTTCTTTTATTCTAAAAACAACATAATCCTCTGTACAAATGACAGTTTTGTTGCTATTATTTAATGCTATGCTAAATTTACTGCCATTTCTTGAGGTTCTATGATTAAAAACAAATTCTCCGGGAGATACAAGCTGAAATTTACTCAAATCCCTGCCATCAAGGTCGGCTTTTGTTTGTATTAAAAATTTTAAATTGTTAACACCTCGAACATCATTCAAGTCAAAAGAAAGGTTATTATTGATAATTTCTCGAAGTTCTATATATTCTCCAAGTTTGGGTTTATTCAATGCCATAACCAATCCCCCTGAACGCATCTTCAAGCATTTTCTGAGATTGCTTTTCCTGAGCAATAATATCTTTCATTTCCTGCTGAATGCGACTCATTTCCTTGTTGAAATCAATATCCAAATCATGGTCAACAAATTCAATATACTTGCTGGGAACAAGAGTCCAACCATTTTCTTCAATTTCTTTTATACCAACACTGCGGTAAAGTTCGGGCACTTCATAATTTGCACCGTCAGTTCCTTCGTTTTGCCATATGTGATAAATATCTGCAACTCGCTGAATCTGCTCATCAGACAAAAGAACTTTCTTTTTACCCTCATTTTTAACAGGATTCTCAGTCCATGTTCTCAAATCTATAAAAAGAATTTCGTTCTCACGGTTACGGAGTTTTCTGCCGTGATAATCTCCACCTCTTTTATTCTGATTAAGAATCCAGAGTGTAACACTGATATCTGTTGTAATGAAAAGTTCACGAGGAAGAATAATGATAGCTTCTACCTTATCATCACTTATAAGCTGTTCACGGATATCGGCAGTATCACTGTCACCCAAAGCACCATTAGCAAGAAGGAAACCTGCAACACCATCAAGGGGCTTTAAGTGTGAAAGCATATGAAGAATCCATGCATAGTTTGCATTACTCTCAGGCGGAGTTCTGTAATCTGCCCAACGCGCATCATCCTTAAGGTTTTCGTCATACCAGCCTTTAAGATTAAAGGGCGGATTTGCCATAATGTAATCAAAATAAACCCCTTTATGTAAATCGTTAGTGAATGTTGAATCGTAAGTTTCACCAAGATTGTGGCTGATGCCGCGTAAGGCAAGATTCATCTTTGCAAGTCTGTGTGTTGCAGCATCTTTTTCCTGACCGTAAATATTGATACGGCTGATATCTCCTTGTTTTGCTTTTACAATATCGGCACTTTGGATAAACATACCGCCTGAACCACAGCAGGGGTCATAAAGTGTTCCTTCAAAAGGCTCAATCATAGATGCAATAAGCTGAACTGCATCGTGGGGAGTATAGAATTCGCCCTCTTCTTTTGTTGCATTAACTGCAAATTCTTTAAGGAAATATTCATATACACGACCGATAAGGTCTTTTTCTTCACCAAAAGCCTTATTAGTAATTTTATTTACCTCGTCAACCACCTGTTTGATATCATTAGGGGCAAGATTACGGGTTGTAAATGTACCCTCAACAAAACAGCCTTTCAATTGATTGCCCTCTGTTGCAAGTGCATGCAAAGCGGTATCAAGAGCCACATTAAGTTTCGGTGCAGGTGTATTTATAATTGTCGACCAGCGTGCCTCAACGGGGAGATTATATGTACCGTCAGTAAATGTCGCGTCATCAATAAATGCAGCAATAATATCTTCATCGTCAGGGTCAAGTCCTTGCTCAATTAAATCTTCACGGAGTTTTGCAAGACCGTCTTCAAATTTTTCACCGATAAAACGAAGAAAAACAAGGGTAAGCATCATATCGCGCTTTTCAAAGAACGAGCCCGAGTTTCTTGCCTTACGTAATATATCTCGACATTTGAACAAAATGCTGTCGAGATTCATCTTTTCTTCAACTTTTTTCTTTGCCATTAGTATGTACCGTCCTTATCTTATTTTGTGATGAAGTGCAATATATTGTTTGCTTTCTGCTGAGTTTCTGAATGAAGTTCTTCAAATGTAGAGCCAACTTGATGCAATAATGCTCTGTAGTCAGTCTCATATTTTTTAATTACCTCATTATTAAGCAGGGTTATTTCCGATTCTATTTTTTCATAACTTATAGTTTTTAATTTTTGTAACATCTTTTCATTAAAAGTAGGCTCTTCATTCATTGAAATTTCCGAGTTGACTTTTTCTATTTCGGCCATTTTAGTAATATTATCTCTATTTTGCCAAATTCGCAAATCGGAATACTGATTTATTTCTTTTTGAACTAAAGCAACAAAATCATCGGCGACAACAACAATATTTGATATTAATTCTTGAAATTTAGGCTCATCTGTTTTGCTGATGTTAGCAATCAATTGGTCATTGGCCATTTTGCAAGATAATTGATATTTTTGTAAGATATTAATAGCCTCAGAAGGATTGGTAAAACCATTATCAAAAACATCTTTAAATGACTTCATTGGGTTGATGCTATCAAGTATTTGCAAAAATACATCTTTAAGTTTACTCCACTTCTCTCTTTCACTTTTCAGGAAGTTTTCTCTTTGTATTTGTTTTTTTGTAAAAGTTATTGTTACTGCTAAAGTTATTACGGCAATAACAGAGCCTAATACTGTTCCATAATATCCAAGGACATCAGAACCTTCCCAAACTGTTACATAACCACAGTTTGCCTTGTAACATTCATTTATTATAATAGGTACACCTATAACCAAGAAAATTCCGACTGTGATTCCTATAAAAATTTTGCTTATTTGTTTTTTGCTCATAGAATCCCTTTCTTTGATACAATCAGTTCATCTTCTTATTGAATAAAATCCACAATATCATCCACATTGCACTCAAGAGCAACACAGATTTTGCCGAGAATTTCTGTTGTTACATTTTCATCCCGGCTTAATTTATGCATTGCATAGCTTGTTAACTGCGCTGCTTCCTGCAAATCTTTTTTCTTCATATTTTTATCAAGCAACATATGCCATAATTTCTTATAACTTACAGACATTTTTGTTCCTGCTTTCTTAAAAAATATTTATTATATACAAGATTCATTCTATCATACGAATTTTGCAAATTCAATAAAAAGTTTGATATTTCAAAGATTTTTTTGCTTATTTTCGCATTATTTTGCAAAAAAATATCCATATATGCAAATCACATATATGGATACAATATATATACATTTACTGCCAGAGGTAATGGTCAGCAACAACTGAATCTCTGTTGTGTCCAAGGGCTTGTGAGCATTTCAGAAGAGCAAGTCGGTCATAACATGTATGTTTCTTATCATCCCGGCAATGGTAGGCTGTTCGCACGTCGATAAATCCTTTTTTTAAAGTTCCGTCAGCATTGTAATATTGGCTGACTTCATTTTTATCGGTATATGTAGTGACAAGACGATTGTGATATAGTATCATTCTTTCGCCTTGGTATTCATTTTGACTGCGAGCATATTTCTCATAGACACTTTTTGCATATTCGGCTCTAAGTGCATGAATATCAATGTCAGGGATTTTATCGAAAACCTTATTTTGTTGAGCTTTTTGCATCGTATCAACAACGAAAGCAATATCTTCTTTACTGCCGATGATTTCACTTATTCGTTTTCGACCACCTTTGCCATTGCGGACGTGAATATAATATTTACCGTCTTTCATTTGCAAGCAATCGCCACGAAGGGCAGTTATTTCTCTTCTTCTCAGTCCGCTACATTTACAGAATCTGACAAAATTATCATTTTTACCTTCTCTATATCTGTCGTCTCTTGTAACAGCGAGACGGCTTCTTTTTATGTTTTTCCGTTCTCGGGGTGGTGTGGGAATAAATTCTTTTGTGCTGCAATGAAAGAGTTTTGCAAGAGCTGATGCTTGAAGTTTTATTGTATAGGCAGAAAGGTTTTTATCGATATTGTTTTGTAAAAACTCATCAACAAACTGTCTGCAATCTGCAAGATTCTTTGATTTGTGTTGACTTTTACAGTAAACAGCAAAAGCAATACATTGTTGCTGGTATGCATCAAAAGTTCCGTATGAATATATCTTATCTGATGTTTCTCCGGTTACCTTGTCAATATGCTTGCTTTGCCCGATTGCCAGCATACTGCGAAGCTCTTCGTCCACTTGTTGCTTTAAGCTTTTCTTATTTTTGTGACCCATTTTCATCACCCCTTTATATAAAAATGATATGTTAAAATAATCACCCACATTTTTTCAGAAGAGTTATGGTTCTCTTATCTTTCTGACCTTGTGTTGTTATTCTTTTGCTCCTTTCTTCATTTCCATATCATCTTTTACATCATTCTAATTATGTTGCAGTCTTCTCTTGCATAAAATAAAAAATCCCGACAAAAGTCAGGATTCCGTATACGGTATGGCTGATAGCCGTTTATACGGATATTTTTCAATCCCGTATAACCGTCTACAATGTTCATCTCACACTTTTATGAGGATATTTTTCAAGGTTTCTTACACTTTTATGAGGGAATTATTTATACCTTTTCACACTTTTCTGTCTTTACTTACAAAATCCTCGCATAAGTATCAAAATATATCTCATATTAATATCCATACAAATTGTATAGTTTTTTAATTTTCTGCCGTCGGAAGGGTGATTTCGACAACATTTGTGATTTATGCACAAGAAAAAGCTTGAAAGTTTGTGCAATATTTTTCGTGATTTCTTCAAAAATTTTATTATAGAGTTTTTGCGGGCTTTTCAAAAATCATAATTTGTTAAATTTAAGATGATTGGAGAGCAGATTATGATTAAGACCTGCATAACAAACCCCACAAACGTAAATATTAACAACAACTACAATTTCAGAAACGAGGTGAGAAGATGAGAATTGATGTTCAGGAAAAGCCAATGAAGATAGCAGCATTCTGGGTAAGCAAGGCAGAAGCCGCAGACAAAGATTTTATGAATTCATTGAAGCCCGAATTCAAGGCATGGAAGAGAAAGAATTACCTTCCTGTTGTTTATGAAGCAGGCGAAGAAAATATTGAAGATAATATGTATATGTTAATGAAACACAACTATGACCTTAAAGTCAGAAATGAAAGTGTTCCTGAACTCCTCAATGCGTAATGCATTGATACATATTCTCATCTTTAAAACTGAATAATCATAGCAATCAGCTGTCAGAGATTTTTCTCCGGCAGCTGATTCTTTTTTTACTCAACTGTAAAACATTGAAGTATTGACGTTCTGCTGAATACTTGGTACAATGTTGTCAGAAACTTCTATTAAACGGAGGGATAACATGGCTAAAAAACTCAGCATCGCAGCATATTGCCGAATTTCTGTTGATGATGAAAAGAATGATAAAAACACTTCAATCGAGAATCAGAAAGTAATTATTAACAGATATATTGAAAAATATTTTCCCGGTTCTGATGTTACTTTCTTTGAAGACAGAGATAAATCAGGTTTTTCGTTCAATGAAAGAACTGAATATCAGAGAATGCGTCCTCTTCTGATGAAAGGCGAATATAACATCCTAATCGTTAAGGATTTGTCACGATTTGCAAGAACTCTTGTTTATGGACTTGCCGAATTAGATGAGCTGAGAGATGCAGGTGTCAGAACAATTGCAATCGAAGATAAGCTGGATTATCCCGATAATGCAGACTGGTTCAAAACTCATCTGCAAATGCTGTTCAATGAGATGCCTGTCAGAGAAACTTCAAAAAAAGTAAAAAGTGTTGTGCAAAGCCGTCAAAAAGACGGAAAGTGGATATGTTCCGTTCCTTACGGATATGTCTTTACTAACACAAAAAAAATGCAATTTGAGGTTGACCCTGAAGCGGCAGCTGTAGTCAGAAAAATTTTTGAGCTTTATATCAGCGGATGGGGATATAAAAAAATCGCAAATTATCTGACAGAACAACACATTCCCACACCCAAAATGCGTGAAATAGCAAGAATGGAAGCACAAGAGAAAGAGCATAACATAAAGGCTAATCCGATATGGAGTATTGCGACCATTCAGCCCATGATAAAAAATGACTTCTATATAGGCACTTTGCGTCAGGGCAAATATACCCGCAAGAAAATCAACGGTGATGATGTAAAAAACAATATTGAAGACCATCTCGTATTTCCGGAGCATCATGAAGCAATCATTGATTTCAAGACTTTTGATATTGCACAGAAAATGCTTAAAAGCAGAACAAGGGAAAATTACAGAGGTGTAAAAAAATATGCCAATGTATATTCGGGTCTGTTATTCTGCGGAGATTGCGGAAATCCTATGTTCGCAATGAGCAGAAAAAACCATGATGCATACAGATGCGGTGCTTATCATCAGCGCGGTCTTAAAGCGTGCACAAGTCATTTTACAAAAACTGAGACTCTGGATTCAGCGGTTAAATACTATCTTCTGAGTGTGAAAAACACATCAGAAAATATGATTGATAACATTAATGCCGCCATATCACAAGAGTCAAAAAAAATCAAGGAATCAGATACTTCAATTGATTCTCTTAAAAAGCAAATAGAAGATATTGAAGAAGAAATAGATGCACTTATGAGCATGCAGGCAAAAAAGGTTAAAAATGAACCTGAGCGAGAAGAATATCTCACGAAAAAATACGATAAGCTTATTAAAAAATGCGAAGATAGAATAACAGGTATTAAAAACCAGATTAAAATCATAAATGAGCACAAAAACAATATTATAAGAATCAATCGTCTTGCGACTCAGGTGATTAACATCTTTGATAATATCATTGAAAAAGACCATCTTGACAACCAGGACCTGCAATTCCTCGTTGAAAAAATATATGTATATGAAGATAATATAAAAGTCAAATTGAAAAATGATATCGACAGCATTCTCAGGAGCGGTTATGCTGACTATGAGGAGGATACCGTAAATTTTAAGTGTGACATCGTAAATATCGAATCAAACCAGACAGTCCAGATGAGTAATAATCATCGGGACAAGGTTTACGGTGTCAATGTTATATGTGAGGGTGACCCACTTGAAATTTATACGGATGCTGACGGTGAGGTAATATTCAAGAAGTATTCACCCATGGGTGAGATGTCTGAATTCACATCTCAGTATGCTGAGGTGCTTTACAGGGCAACAAATCTGCCCGTCATCATCACAGACCGTGACCACGTTATATCCTGCACAGGTGTGCCCAAGAAAGATGCCATGGAGCATCACATCACAAAAGAGCTTGAAGAAATTATGGAAAACCGATCAAGCTATGTGGCAGGCTCAGACAACTATGACCTTATCCCCATTGACGGGCTTGATAAAAAAGCTGCTATTGCCTACCCTATCATCGGCGGCGGAGATGTTTCGGGCGCAGTTATTCTGCTTGCAGGTGAAAACGGCACCGCTCCCACACAATCAGAGATAAAACTTGCTCAGGTTGCCGCATCATTTTTAGGAAAACAAACAGAAGAATAAGGAATAAGTTATCAGGATATTCGCAGAAATTAAAATAAAGCTTGTAGGGACGTTAATCTAACGCCCGCTGCGTAGCAGAACGGCTCCGCCGTTAAATTTTCCTTACGGAAAATGCACATTCGTTCCGGGCGATGAATCATCGCCCCTACGATATATCAATTGGTTTTTGATGTGTTTAATATTTGTTGATAATTCAAAAAAAAATCAGCGGTCATATCACTATGACCGCTTGAATTTTATTCTGTTACGTCTTCAGCAACAACAGCTTTTGTTGCTTCTGTCCAGTTTGCGTTATCATCTGCTTCATATACAAATGATACTGAATCACCCTTTGCAAAGAAAATTGCTTCGGGAATTGTGTCTGCTGAAACCTTTACATACTTATCAACACCTGAAAGCTTGATATAGTAGCAAGTTGAGCCGCTTTCGATCTGGCTTCTGATTTCTTCAATAACACCTTCAACAGTCTTTTCTGCAGGTTCTGTGTTCTGTTCGGGTTCGTTGTTCTGAACATTTTCGGGAGCAACGCTTGTATCAACATTGATTGCATCCTTCTTGTTGTCCTTGAGAACAACTGCATAGTTCTGGATACATTCAACAAGATCGGGGTTACCGTTTGCGGTATCAGTTGCAACGATATTATAGTTGCCTACGTTAACCATTGCATAACCCTTTACAACATTGCTTGAGTCTTTCATTGACATAAAGTATGTTGCCTGACCGTCAAGGTTGATAAGAATGGGGAATGTTGCAATCCAGCCTTTATCTGAAAGAACACCTTCTGCTGAGTTCTGTGCAGCAAGTTCTGTTGCACCTGATTCTTCAAAGAACATTGCTTCCTTTGTTCTCTGGTTGATAAGAATGAAACCGAGAATTGATTCGTCTGCAGTAACACTGGTAACGCCTGTGTAGATATAAACGTCATCGTTCATAGCAATGTAGCTTGAACCTGTTGTTGTCTTCTTAACACCTGTCTGACCGAAAACTGAGTTCCAGAAACCGTTGAGGTATGTGCCGTAGTAATTATACTGCTGAACAAGAAGATTTGCGTTGTAAACCTGGTCAATCCATGAAAGAGAAACCTTGTCTGCTGATTCGCCCGCAACAACTTCATCGATTGTGTGGTAGCTGCACTTACCTGTAACAGCGTCAACCATTACGATACCCTTTACGTCGTCACCGCCGATAAGACCGATTTTCTTTTCAATGATTTCACAGATCCAGTAAGGTGTGCCGTTGTCATCAGCTTCAAATGAAATGTTGCCGATAATTTCTGTGGGATACTGGAAACGGACAATTCGCTTGAGGTTTTTCTGAAGATATTCTGTGGGTGAATACTTGATATAACCCTCTGTGCTTTCTTTATCAAGAAGAACAAACTCTGTATCCTGAGTATTCATATTAACAATAACATAGCCGGGGAAACCGTCTTTTGTGTTATTGATCCACTTGAAGAAGTTACCGTATCTGAGAGGATAAACTCTGCAGGGAGCACCGTTGTAGTTAATCTGTGTTGAATATTCTGTTGCAAGTTCAAACTGTGATTCAAGATTGATTGATGCAAGGTCACCGAGAACCTTGTCTGCAAGTTTTTCTGCAGCATCTTTGTCTATCATTGCAACGTTCTTGAAGTCAACTGTGCTGTCAATCTTTGTGATGCTTGAATCAAGGTCTTCATTTACTTCAAACTTAAGAAGTTCGCTGTAAGATGCAGCTCTGAAGAATACGCTTGATGCAAGGAAACCGATAAGAAGAACAATTGCAAGAATAACTGCAAGAATAACGGGTACTGTTGATACCTTTTTTACATAAGGAATATATTCGGGACGGATAAATGCCTTTGAAAGAAGGACATTTGCGCCGATGAATATTGCAACAACCACTGCCCAGAACATATAGAAATCAAGTGAACCGAAATTCATTGCGGGAAGCATAAAATAATATGCAATTGCACCGCCGATAACGGTAAGAATCAGGCTGATAACAATTTTCATACCTGCTTTTTCGGGAGGAATATAAACCTCTTTTGTGGAAGAAGAGCCTTTGCCCTTTCCTTTGTCAGAGAAATCAACTTTAATAGGATCGCTCATTTTCTCAACTCCTGATATATAATTAAAATGTATTATACTATAATTTTTCACTAAATACAAGCTTTTTTATACACCATTTTGAATTTGACAAAAGATTCGTCGCTGTGATAATATATTTTCAGAAAGAAGGCGCAGAAAAATGGAAATTATAATCAGACGTGCAGAAAAAAAAGATGCTGCAAGACTTGCTGCACTCCTTGAAATCATAGCTCAGCTTCACCACGAAGGCAGACCCGATATCTACGGCGGTGGCGGTGCCAAATATGATATTGAGGCTGTTGAGAAGAAAATAAGCAATCCCGATGAAATAATTCTTGTGGCAACAGACGAAAACGGCTATGTACTCGGTTACACAATGTCAAAAATTATTGATGTTGAAGAAAACGGCATTCTTCTGCCTTACCGTAAAATGTATATAGATGATGTATGTGTTGACCCTGAATGCAGAAAATACGGTGTCGGCAAAAAACTTATGGAATCAACAAAGCAGGAAGCTGTGAATGCAGGTTGTCATCTTGCAGAGCTGAATGTGTGGGCATTCAATGAAAATGCCGTAAATTTCTATAAAAACTGCGGAATGACGGTTCAGCGTATGTATATGGAATACATTTTTGAGTAAATTTTAGTAAAAGTAAATATTTTTTTCATCAGTTGATTGTTGATTGCTACAAAAAAGCAAAAAATTGCAAAAAACACTTTACAACTTTAGTTTGGTGAAGTATAATACAACCATTGAAAGCACCCAAGTGCTTATCGAAAGGAGAAATTTCACAATGAAAAAAATTATTGCTTTAGTTATGGCAGCTCTGCTTGTATTCGCATTCGCAGGCTGTGCAAAGACAACAGACGGCGACACATCAACAACTCCCGATGCTGCTAACAACAGCGCAAACACAGATGCTGATGCAGTTGTTAAAGAAGAACCCACTTCAAAGCTTGATCTCACAGTTAATACAATTGATACAGCAGCTATTGATGCTGAATCAGACCTCGGCAAAATCATTGCTAACGGTAAACTCGTTGTAGGTATCACAAACTACGCTCCCATGGATTACAAAGATCCCGGCAGTGATGAATGGACAGGTTTCGACGCTGAATTTGCAGAAGCTTTCGGTAAAGCTCTCGGTGTAGATGTTGAATTCATTGAAGTTGACTGGGATAACAAAGTTTTTGAACTTGACTCAAAGAAAGTTGACTGTATCTGGAACGGTATGACAATCACACCCGAAATCACACTTGCAACAAGTGTTTCTGATGCATACGTAAAGAATGCTCAGGTTGTTGTTATGGCTGCTGATAAAGTTGCTGATTATGCAGACGCTGCTTCAATGGCAGACCTTGCATTCGCAGTTGAATCAGGTTCAGCAGGTGAAAAGGCTGCTAAGGATAACGGATATGAATACACAGCAGTTCTCACTCAGGCTGATGCTCTTATGGAAGTTCAGTCAGGCACAGCAGATGCTTGTATCATCGACATCACAATGGCAAACGCTATGACAGGTGAAGGCACAAGCTATGAAAAACTTGCACAGGGCGTTGAACTTACAAGCGAAGAATACGGCATCAGCTTCAGAAAAGATTCAAACGCAACAGCAGTCCTCAATCAGTTTATGAAGGACAACAAGACTAACGTTCTTGAACCTCTTGCAGCAAAGTACGAACTTACTCTTGCATTCTAATAACAAATAAAAATAATTTATCGAGGCAGAGAGAAATTTCTGCCTCAGTTTTTCTGTAAAAGGAATATAAAGGAATATAAATATGGAAACATTTCTTAATGTTACGCTTGATTTGTTGAACGGTTTCGGAACAACACTCAAGCTGTTTTCTCTCACACTTGTTTTTGCTCTTCCGCTGGGATTGATTTTCAGCTTTTTCTCAATGAGCAAATTCAAGCCTCTGAGTGCACTTATGAAAATATTCATCTGGATCATAAGAGGTACACCTCTTATGCTTCAGCTTATTGTTGTTTTCTATGGCCCCGGACTTGTAGGTTCATGGGCAGAAGATATGCTTATAACAACAGACAACGTATTTGTGCAGTGGCTTGCCACTTGGGACGGTCTTGACCGATTCCCCGCAGTTCTCGTTGCTTTTGTTATAAATTATGCTTGTTATTTCTCTGAAATTTACCGTGGTGGTATTGAATCTATTTCAAAAGGACAGTATGAAGCAGGTCAGGTACTCGGTATGACCAAGACTCAGATTTTCTTCAAGATTGTTCTTCTTCAGGTTATCAAGAGAATTATTCCTCCTATGAGCAACGAAATTATTACTCTTGTAAAAGATACCTCTCTTGCAAGAATCATTGCCGTTTATGAAATCATATGGAGTGCTCAGGTTTATATCAAGAGCGAAGGTCTTATCTGGCCTCTGTTCTATACAGCAGCATTCTATCTCATCTTCAACGGAATTCTTACTGTTCTTTTCAGAAAAATCGAAAAGAAACTTGATTATTTTAAGGGGTGAAGAATATGGCTGTACTTGAAGTAAACAACATAAAAAAGAGTTTCGGCAAAACCGAAGTTCTCAAAGACATATCTTTCTCTCTTGAAAAAGGTGAAGTTATCTCCATCATCGGTTCATCAGGAAGCGGTAAGACAACACTTCTCCGCTGTCTCAATTTCCTTGAATTTGCTGATGAAGGCACAATCACAGTAAACGGTGAACTTCTTTATGACGGCAGCGACGGCAAATCAAAAAAGATGAAAGAAGCTGAAATCAGAACAAAACGTCTTCATTTCGGTCTTGTTTTCCAGAATTTCAATCTATTTCCGCAGTATAATGTTCTTGACAATATAACTCTTGCTCCCAAGCTCCTTAAAAAAGGAACAAATGAAGAAATCGAAGCAACTGCAAAGAAGCTCATTGAAAGAGTAGGTCTTTCAGAAAAAACAAACAACTACCCTTGTGAACTTTCAGGCGGTCAGCAGCAGCGTGTTGCAATTGCCCGTGCTCTGGCGCTGAATCCCGATATTCTTTGTTTTGACGAACCCACTTCTGCCCTTGACCCAGAGCTTACAGGTGAAGTTCTCAAAGTTATCAAAGGTCTCAAAACAGGCGACAGCACAATGATTGTTGTTACTCACGAAATGGGATTTGCAAGAGAAGTTTCTGACAAAATCATCTTTATGGCAGACGGTGTCATTGAAGAAATGGGCACTCCCGATGAGATTTTCGGCAATCCCAAATCTGAAAAGATGAAGGCTTTCCTTAGCCGTTCACTTGAAAACATCTGAGGTGAATAAAATGCCTAAAAATGATGAAATGATGAAAAATGAGCTGTTTGAGCTCATCGCAAAAATCAAAAATGCCGAAGAATGCAAGGCTCTGCTGAGTGACCTTTGCACAGTCAAAGAAATTGAGCAGATGGCACAGCGTGTGAAAGCTGCAAAGCTCCTGATTGAAGGCAAAACCTATAATCAGGTTATTGAAGAAACAGATATTTCTTCTGCAACACTCAGCCGTGTTTCAAGATGCGTTCAGTACGGTGAAGGCTACAGTAAATTTTTGAAATAACTGTATATTTATTAAATACTACAATGTTTTATACGGAAATCAACTGTTTTTATATGCAAAAATATGGTTGATTTCCGTATTATTATGTGATATAATTTTTTCAGTTTAGAACATAAACTAAAAATCCCAAAAGGAGAATTTATCATGAAAAAAATTATTGCTTTAGTAATGGCAGCTCTGCTTGTATTCGCATTTGCAGGTTGCTCAAAGACAGCAGACGAAGACACATCAACAACTCCCGATGCAGCTAACACAAACACAGCTACATCAACAGACCTTGTTAAGCTTATCAACATCGACCTTTCAGATGAAGAATATGCTTTCGGTGTTGACAAAGACCAGCCCGAACTTCTTGCAGACGTTAACGCATTCATCGAAAAAATCCTCAACGACGGTACATTTGATGATATCTGCAACAACTACTTCGGTGACGGTGAACCCGTAGGTGTTACATCAGCAGAGCTTGATGAAACAAAGGATCAGCTTGTTGTTGCTACAAACGCTGAATTTGCTCCCTTTGAATACAAAGAAGGCGAACTTTACTACGGTATCGATATGGAAGTTGCTTCTCTTCTTGCAAAAGAACTCGGCAAAGAACTTGTAATCGACAATATGGACTTTGATTCAGTTTGTCTTGCAGTTGGTCAGCACAAGTGTGACATTGCTATGGCAGGTCTCACAATCGACCCCGACAGAGAAGAATCAGTTACATTCTCAAAGGCTTACTATGCAGCTGCTCAGCAGATCATCGTTAAGGCTGATGACACAAGATTTGACGGTTGCGCAGACCGTGCAGCAATCGAAGCTGTTCTTGCAGAACTTCCCGAAGGCACAAAGATCGGTGCACAGACAGGCACAACAGGTGCTGCTTACATCGAAGGTGGATCAATGGGCTTTGACGGACTTGACGCTGAATGCGTAACATACGACAGCGGCGCTCTTGCTGTTCAGGATCTTCTCAACGGTGGTGTTGACTTCGTTATCATCGACGCAGCTCCCGCAGCAGCTATCGTTACATCAGTAAACGGCTAATTTTTTCAAAAAAACATATTTTTCGGCAACACCCCGCTGTTTCAGTGTGGTGTTGCTTATTGTAAAGGATAAAAAGTATGGATTTCAGCAGAAAAATATCTCTGTTTTTAGATCAGCTTATCGGCAAAGAGGCTTACATAAGCGTTCTTGACGGTCTTAAAAATACAATGATAATTGCCGTAATCGGTCTTATCATCGGTATTGTTATCGGTACGCTGATTGCGACTGTCAGAGTCTTCCCCAAATACAAAGTGCTCCCCCGTGTACTCGATAAATTCTGTTCATTTTATGTCGCATTGTTCAGAGGTACACCAATAGTTGTTCAGTTGCTTGTTTTTTACTATGTTGTACTGCCTCTTTTAGGCTTTACCCGTGTGGATTCAATTATTGTTGCAATAATCGTTTTCGGTATGAACAGCGGTGCATACATTTCAGAAATAATGCGAGGCGGTATCCTTTCTGTTGACCCCGGTCAGATGGAAGGCGGAAGAAGTGTTGGTCTCAGCTACGGAACAACTATGATAAAAATTGTTATTCCTCAGGCTGTTAAAAACATTCTTCCCACACTCGGTAATGAATTTATTGCACTTGTCAAGGAAACATCAGTTGTTTCATTCGTCGGTGCAACAGACCTCTACAAAGCATTCAGAACAATCGGCAGCCGCACATATGAATATATGATTCCTTACATCACAATGGCTCTCATTTACATTGTTGTGGTTATGCTCATTACACTGTTCATTAAACTTATGGAAAGGAGACTTCGTCAGAGTGATAGACGTAATTAATCTTAACAAAAAGTTCGGAACAAATCACGTTCTCAAAGATATCTCCACAACCATAACAAAGGGTGAAAAAGTTGTTGTTATCGGCCCCTCAGGTTCAGGTAAGAGCACATTCCTGCGTTGTCTCAACTGTATGGAAGACCCCACAAGCGGTGAAATCATTTTCGGCGGTGAGAATCTTGCCGACCACAAGGTTGATATAAATCTTCACAGACAGAAGATGGGAATGGTTTTTCAGCATTTCAACCTTTTCAACAACAAAACAGTTATCCAGAATATTATGATGGCTCCTGTTCACGTGGGACTAAAAAAACTTAAGAAACAGAAAAGAAACAATCTTCTTATAAAACTGAATCTTAAAAAAGGTGAAATTGTTTCCGTTTCAACAACTCCTTCAGAAATAAAAGAAAATGCCCGTACAAAGGCAATGGAACTCCTTAAGAGAATCGGTCTTGAAGAAAAGGCAGACGCATACCCCTATTCACTTTCAGGCGGTCAGAAACAGCGAGTTGCAATTGTCCGTTCACTTGCAATGGAGCCCGATGTTATTCTCTTTGACGAACCCACATCAGCTCTCGACCCCGAAATGGTAGGCGAAGTTCTTGAAGTTATGAAAGACCTCGCAAAAGAGGGTATGACAATGGTTGTTGTCACTCACGAAATGGGCTTTGCAAGAGAAGTTGCAGACAGAATCATCTTTATGGACGAAGGCAGAATTCTTGAAGAAGGTTCACCCAAAGACATTTTCGAAGCACCCAAAAGTGAAAGACTTCAGACTTTCCTTGCAAAAGTTCTCTAATCAGACAAAAAGTCGTTCAGCAAAACTGAACGACTTTCTTTTTTATTTTATCTTATTTTATTTTCACAAGGAATGTGACTGAGAATTCCTGCCAATGAGCAGTTACATATGTTTCACCTTTTGCTTTGGGTGTAATTGAAGCACCGTTTACAGAAATGATGCTTTCATCAAAATCTGTGAGTGTAATATCTTTTTTCACCTGCTTATCATCCTTGTTGCCGTCATATTTATAAACATCAACGATGAATGTGCCGTCTGAAAGATTTTTCTCATAAACGTGAGGATCTGTTGTGATGCCGACAGTTGCCGAATAGACAGATTTTGAAACGGGAGTAAAATTATCTTTTATATTATCGTTTTCCTTATCACTGAAATCCGGTGCATCAATAAGAGAAAAATTCACCTGCTGGATTCTTGTTGCCCAGGTGCCGAATTCTTCACCGTAAGCGTAAGAAAGATAAACATTGTCGCTTAGTCTGATGTGTCCGTTTTCTCTTGATGTTATACCGCAGTTGTGAAGATTGTGTATTGTGTTTGTTTTGAGGAAATATGATTCTTCAAACTGTGTGCCGTTATCTGAAACATACAATTTGATATAACTGTCTGTTGTGAATCTTGAAGCCGTTGAAACAGCAATAAACTTGCCGTAATCTTCAATATATTTCACATCGGCAGAATCAGTATCGCCCTGAATATGATCTATTGCAACACCGTTGTATTCAAGAGTCTGCGGCCAGTTTTCGTCTGTTGCATCTGCAACAGAGAGTCTTGTCTGATTCAGCTCATTATCACGCCAGGTGTAATAAAAATACAATTTATCATTGAGCACAACCATTGATGGCTCACCTGCACCGTATGATTCGGGGTTGCCCGTGAATTCAATTACGGAAACAGGTTTACCTCCCCAGCCGCTGCCGTTCCATTTTTCATAGGGTCCGTCGATATTTTTACTTCTTGCAACAAAAACATCATTGTCAACACCGCCCTCGGCAACTGTTGATGTGTATGCAATGTAATAATATCCGCCGAATCTTACAACACCGGGGTCACAGCAGGAGTAAAAGTCTGAAGAATCGGGAGTGGGCGCAAGAACAGTTTTTTCAGTTGTCCATGTTTTTCCTCCGTCAGGAGAATGTCTGTAGAAAATATAATCCCATTCATCAAAAATACCGGGAGAAGAGAAAAATGCATCAATGCTGTTATCGGCATTTCTTATAAGAGTCGGACCGTAACGGTAAACATAAGACTGCTTTTTTGCCGGAGTGTAAATGTCATTGCCGGTATCGGTTGCTGTCATTTTCACATACTTTTCAGCGTCAGGCTCAACAGAAACAGATTCATCGGTATAAACCCTGTCTTTGGCAGGAGTGAATTCTACATTATTTTTGTTTTTACTGAGCATAACTCCTGCAACAACACCGCAGACAATAAGAATCAATGCTATAATTGCAGCAAGTATTTTTTTCATAACATCATCTCCGTAAAATATTGAATTAATTATAGCAGAAAAACAAAAAAAATCCAAGTCATGTGACTCGGATTTTTTACTGGTGCGGATAACAGGGGTCGAACCTGCACGCATCGCTGCACAAGATCCTAAATCTTGCGTGTCTGCCAATTCCACCATATCCGCAAATTGATATATTCAGTCAGTATCCGTTACTCTTGCGGTGCCCAAAATTCTTTGCTCGCTTTTCGCATCGCAGAATTTTGACCGCTGCGCCATTTCGTCCTTCCTTACTCCGCCACCGGCGGCGGTCGGACTCAATGCTGCCAATTCCACCATATCCGCAAATTGATATATTCAGTTAATACCCGTTACTCTTGCAGCACCTAAATATCCGGAAACTGATATTTCAATATATGAAAGTTTATCATACAAGTAATAAAAAAGCAAGAACATTTTAATATCAACCAAAAACTATTTATATTGAAAAGAACTCTGTTTTATGCTATAATACAAAACGGTGATAACGCAATGAAAAAAGAAACTTCAATCGTCTTCACGGGCGACATCGGTTTTGACCGTTATATGTACAAAAAATGGGAAGATGAAGAGCTGATTGCTCCTGAAATTCTCTCTTTTCTTCACTCAGCAGGCCACGTTGTTGCAAATGTGGAAGGCCCCGTTGCCGAGGCTGAAACAAACACCACTCAGAGCGGTGTTGCACAGCTTCTTCACACAATCGACCCTGCCGCTGTAAAAGTGCTTAGGAATATGAAAGCCGACATCTGGAACATCTGCAACAATCACATTATGGACGCAGGTACTTACGGCATTGAATCAACACTCAGAATCGCTGCGGAAAATGAAGTTCAGACTATCGGAGCAGGAATGAACATCGACGAAGCAAGAAAACCCGTTATCCTGAATGAAGCCGGCGGAATCGGAATGTTCGGTGTCGGATATCAAAGAGCCTGCAGAAAAGCCGACACAGAAAAACCAGGTTGTTACTCCTGGAGCGACCTTGATGCGATTCAGGAAACTATAAACGACATAAAAAAGACCTGTCGTTGGTGTATTGTTGTTGCTCACGCAGGTGAAGAGTTCACTCCTCTCCCCTCACCCTACACAAGGGAAAGATATCATAAATATCTTGAAATGGGTGCAGATGCCGTTATTTCGCATCATCCCCACGTGCCGATGAATTATGAAACTGTCGGTGACAAAGTGATTTTCTACTCTCTTGGCAATTTTATTTTTGATACAGACTATCAGCGTTCACAGTTCAATACGGAAAAAGGTCTTCTTGTAAAGCTCAATTTTACGGAAGACAAAATGAGCTGGGAGCCGATGGGACTTCTTATAGACAGAGAAACTGAACACATTGTTGAAGCTGAACTTCCCCGTATTTTTGTTGATGTAGAGGAAGAGGAATACAAACTTCTTGCTCCCCTTTCTGCAAAAATGCTCATTGCCGCAACAAAGAGACAGTTCACATACTTAAAGCCGCAGGAATTCAAGGATGCTACGGAAGAAAAATGGAAAGAGCATTTTTCAGAACCGCTGAGAACAGGCAGAGTGCCGGGCGAAACACTCGATTTCTTCATTATCTGCCCCCTGGCTGAAGAAGCCGAAAAAGGCGAATGGAAAAAGAGCAGACTTGAAGATGTTAAAAATTACATTCTTGAACAGATGTAAAAAAGAAAGGAAAAATACTTATGTTTGAAATTATGTTCTCAAATCTGCCTGCAGGTATTGCAGTAACAGGTCTTTGCCTTTACTTTTTCGGTATGGCAATTGTATTTATCGCAAACCCCGTTAAAAATGCAGAAAGCTTTGCTGTAAAGCCCGTTGACAACGCAGGTAAAACTGAAATCAGAGTTTATTACGGCGGTATTTCATTCGCACTTGGTGCATTTCTTCTTTATCTCACACTTGCACTTAAAACTCCCGTTTACTCACTCGTGGGCGGTCTGTTTTTCGCAACAACAGTACTTACAGTCAGAACAATTTTCCTCTTTGTGGACAAAGGCTGGAAATGTCCTTACACAAAACTCGCAATCCCTTGTGAATCTCTGTTTGTTATAGCACTCTGGGTGTGCTTCATACTTTCAAAAACACTCTATTAAAAAATTTTTACTCCGCCTTTTCGGGTGGAGTATTTTTTTGTTTTTTTGGAAAAGATAAAAACAATAATTTATTCGCAGAAATTAAAATAAAGCTTGTAGGGGCGTTAATCTAACGCCCGCTGCGCAGCAGAACGGCTTTGCCGTTAATTTTCCTTACGGAAAAGCACTTTCGTGCCGGGCGATGAATCATCGCCCCTACGATATATCAATTAATTTCTGCGTCGCTAAATTATTGTTTACAGAAAGGAATGTTTTATTTTGCCCGAAAAAGACAAGGACTATGAATTAATGACAAAAAAGGTTTCTCCGCCCTCTCCAAAGATTAAAAATGCTTTGTTTGCATTTCTTATCGGCGGAGCAATCTGCACGCTCGGAGAAGCTCTCAGGACTGTTTTTGAAGCATTATCCGTCAAAGAAGAAAACATAAAGCTTCTCATTCCCGTTACGCTTGTTGTGATAACGGCAATTCTGACGGGTATTGGTATTTTCGACAAAATCGCAAAGCACGCAGGAGCAGGCACAATTGTACCCATAACGGGATTTGCAAATGCCGTGGTTTCATCGGGACTTGAATATTCAAGCGAAGGCTATATTCTCGGCACGGGCGCAAATCTTTTCAAAATCGCAGGTCCCGTTATTGTTTACGGCACAGCCGCAAGCTTTATTTATGGTGTGATTTATTGGGTTATTTATTGGTTTTAAGAACAAAAATAAAATAACTCCTCAAATTTTTTATCCAAGGCAACACATAATATCAACGCAAGTTTTGCTGTTGGATTAAACTGCCCTGTCTCAATAGAGCTTATTGTATTTCGTGACACACCGATCATATCTGCCAATTGTTGCTGAGATAAACCGGCTTCTGTTCTTGCATATTTCAGATTATTTTTTAAGGTCAAAGCTTCTTCCATTTTCTCACCTTATGATATCAATAATGTAAATTACAATATTGATAATACAAATCAATCCCCAAAGCACAGATAAAACAATATCAAATCGTTTTTTCAACTTAACGGCGTCCATGATGTATTTAGAAAACATCATACCTGAATATATTATCCATATAGCAGTTGCACTTCTGTCAAAAATACATTCTTCAATAAAAACAAGAATCATACAAAAAAGACAGCCTAGTGCAGCACTTACAGCATATGTCCGCAATTTGATTTTTTCTTCTCTTTCATCACCATTCTGATTGTCTTCACGACTCATCTGTAAAATATCGTCTTTGTTCACAAAAACACACCTTTGCCAAGTTTTCTTTGCATAAATTATATCATTGCCAAGTAAACTTGTCAGGTTTTTCTGCATAGTTTTTTTTAATATTCAATCATTATTTTGTTTACGGCACAGCCGCAAGCTTTATTTATGGTGTGATTTATTGGGTGATTCGGATAATATAAAAAAAACGGTACTTTTGTACCGTTTTAATTATTTGAAGAAACTGCTTATAAAAATCTCAAGACCGATGAAAATGAGGATTGAGCCGCCGAAAATTCCTGCTTTGCCTGCAAGTTTTGTACCGACTTTTCCGCCGATAATAATACCGCCAAGGCAGATTCCGAATGTTACAACTGCAATTACGGCAGCCGCAAGAATAGCCTTGGGCAGGTTATAATCTGCAATTGTGAAACCTACAGAAAGCGCATCAATTGATGTTGCAACGCCCTGCACAACAAGTGCACCGAAGCCTACACCAACTTTTTCTGCCTCTTCATCTTTGTTTTTAATGCCTTCAATTAGCATCTTTCCGCCAATGAAACCGAGAAGTGCAAGTGCAATCCAGGGAATGAACTTTTCAAATGACTTAAAATACTGCAGAAGAGTATGTACGCATATCCAGCCGATCATAGGCATCAGTCCCTGAAATAATGCAAACATTCCTGCAACGCCCGTCATTTTTGTTTTTTTCATATTCGGCTCGTTGAGTCCGTTTGCAAGTGAAACAGAAAACGCATCCATTGCAAGACCGAGTCCGAGAAGTATGCTGTTAAAGAAAAAGCTGAAACTTAAATCCATTTTTTATCTCCTCATTTTTAATTCGATTTATTATAATTTATTATCAACATTCCGTCAATATCTATCCTTGACGTAAAAGCCAAAAAATTGTATACTATTTTTGGTGATAAAAATGGTACTTTACATTGCAAGACACGGTGAATCATTAGGCAACACGGGTGAAGACCTCGGTCCCGACCCTGCGTTATCAGAAAAAGGTATGCTTCAGGCTGAACTTCTCGGAAAAAGAATGCATAAATTCAGACTCGACGGCATTTTTGCAAGTCCTCTCACAAGAGCTGTGCAGACCGCAAATAAAACTGCTGAACTTCAGAACAAACAGGTTGAAGTTATCCCCACGGCATACGAAGTTGAAAACGAAACAACAGAAGAAGCCTATGCAAGAGCTGTCGGAGTGATTAAAACAATCAGAGCAAAGTTTTCTGCAGACGAAAGAGCCATAATTTTTGCCCACGGCACATTCAATAATTATCTGACAAGTGCGGCAATCGGTTTCCCCGTCAGAGATGATTTCAATTTCTGCCAGGAAAACACGGGGCTTACATGCATCAAGTTTATGCCCGACGGACACATAAAAATTGAATTCGCAAATGATTATTGCCACCTCGCAACACTCGATGAGCCCGAATATTGAAAAAGCAGTAAATCCTCTGATTTACTGCTTTCTATACTTTATTCTTTTATTTCTTTTTCCCAATATTTATCAAGCAACCGTTTCGTTCTGAAACTGATAACTATAATTCCGTTCATATAAAAACGCTGTTTACCTTCAACTTTTCCGTTTATTTCATACACACGTGAAAATATAAAATCAATAATTGCCGAGCGTGAATAACCGTCACGTGCTTTCTTTATTTTTCGGATATTTTTCCACAGATAAGATTCTTTTGGAACAAAAAGGTAATGCAGCGTGATACATTCCGTATCAAAACTGTAAAACAACGGCTCTTTTATCGGTCCGCCGATAACAAAAAGTAATCCGAGAATAAAGAAAAACACACTCCATACTGTTATTTCTTCACTTATTGCAACATATCCGAGAGTCAGCGTAAGAATCCCAAGAATAACAAACAGAAAAAACGATTTATTAAGTGCAATCTCCTTTTTGTTTTTCATTATGTACATTCCCTTATACATAACGGGTGCCACGAAGACACCCGTTTATTGTTTTTATTTACTTCTCTGTTCAATCTTGATTTTCTTAAGTCTCTTCATAACGTCATTTTCGCCCTTACCGAAGTAATCGTGGAGAATCTTGTATTCTGCGAAGAGTTTATCGTAGATTTCTGTATTTTCCTTGATGGGGTTATAAACAACATTCTTAACCTGACCCATTGCTCTTGCGGCATCGAAAACATTATCCCAGCCGCCTTTTTCAGCACCTGCTGCAACTGCGCCGAAGATAGCACTTCCGAGTGCGGGACCCTGCATTGAGCCTGCAATTTTAACGGGAATACCAAGAACGTCTGCATAAATCTGCATTGTCATGGGGTCTTTCTGACTGATACCGCCTGAAGCGTAGAATTCATCAACGGGCACACCGTTTCTGCGGTAGTTTTCTATAATTTCTCTTGTGCCGTATGCTGTAGCTTCAATAAGTGCTCTGTAGATTTCCTCAGGCTTTGTAAGAAGTGTCATACCAACGATCATACCTGTAAGGTCAACGTCAACGAGAACACTTCTGTTGCCGTTCCACCAGTCGAGAGCAACAAGTCCGCTTTCACCGGGCTTCTGAACCTCTGCCTTTGAACGGAGATATTTATGAATATTCATACCAGCCTTTTCAGCGGCATCATAATATTCCTTGGGAAGACAATTATCAATAAACCATGCAAAATGGTCACCTACACAGCTCTGACCTGCTTCATAGCCGTAGAATCCGGGCATGATACCGTCAGCAACAACACCACACATACCGGGAACCTGAAGTTCTTCTTCACCCATGAGCATATGACATGTTGATGTACCCATAATTGCAAGAACCTTGCCGGGGCCGTCGATACCGACTGCAGGAACACAAACGTGAGCATCAACGTTACCTACTGCAACTGCAGTACCGACCTTAAGACCTGTAAGAGCGGCTGCCTTTTCGTTGATTTCGCCTGCTTTTGAGCCGAGAGGCATAATTTCAGTACCGAGCTTATCTTCGACAACATTTTCAAGTCTTTCGTCAAGAGCCTTGAAGAAATCCTTTGAGGGATAGCCTGTTGTCTTGTTCCAGAGTTCTTTATAACCTGCTGTGCATGAGTTTCTTGTCACGTTTCCGCAAAGCTGCCATACAATCCAATCAGCAGCTTCGATGAACATATCAGCGGCATTGTAGATTTCTTCTTTCTCATCAAGAACCTGCCAGATTTTCGGAATAGCCCATTCTGATGAAATCTTTCCGCCGTAGTTATTGAGCCATTTTTCATTTCTTGCTTCAGCAATCTCATTGAGCTTGTTTGCCTTATCCTGAGCAGCATGATGCTTCCAGAGTTTTACATAAGCATGAGGCTCATGCTCATATTCGGGAAGGAAGCAGAGGGGTGTTCCGTCTGCCTTTACGGGAATAAGTGTACATGCTGTGAAGTCTGTACCGACACCGATAACATCATCTGCACTGATTCCGCTTTCCTTAAGAACAGCAGGAATTGTGTTTGCAAGAACATCAAGATAGTCCTGAGGATGCTGAAGTGCCCAGTCTGTGCCGAGCTTTGTGCCGTCAGGAAGAGTTTCATCCATTACTGCGTGAGGATATTCATAAACAGCACTTGCAAGTTCTTCACCTGTTTTTGCATCTGCAATAACAGCACGACCTGAAAGTGTACCGTAGTCAACACCGATAACATATTTATTCATAGTCAAAACACCTCGTATATTAAATACTTATTTTATTATATTATTAAACTCAGAAATATGCAATAGAGTTTTAATAATAAGAAACATTTTTATTGTCAAAAGGTTGATTGTCACCTTCAAGAATGTTTTCATTGTAGAATGTGCTTTTAAGTTCAAACACACTATTGACAGTTTTCCATCCCTTTTCTCCACCCTCTTCTTCAAAGAGAGTTTTTACACCTGAAAACATATTTGTACCAAGCCCAAGCTTCTCGCCTTCAATTTTAACACCGATGCTTGCAAGAATTGTGGGGAACATATCATAGTTCGCCCACCATCTGTTTTGAGTTGTTTTTTCTGACACATTTGTTGTCATTTCCTTCGGAACATTCAAAAACAGATTAAAAGTTGTTCTGATATAGTTTTGATCAAAACCGACGAAGAAATTTGTATCCATACTGTTATGGTCACCTATGATAACAATAGTTGTATTTTCATAGAATGGTTGCTGCTGAATCCAACGCACAAGCTTTACAGCCTCTGATGCACTGTATGCAATAACATTAGCATACTGACTTTCTCTTGGAGTGGGAGTATTAGGACCAACATAACCATCAGGGAAATGCGTATCAGCCGTTTCCATAACAAAATTAAAAGGTTTTCCGGTCTGAGCAAGACGTGTTATTTCATCCTTGGCATATTCATAGAGTTTATCATCCTCAAACCCCCAATAAACATAATAATCGTCAGGGATCCAACCTTTTTCAATTGCTGCATCATAGTCAAGAATATTGTAATTGCCATGATTTTTATAAAAATGATCAAGCCCACCGAATTTTGCAGTTGCACCAAACATTATCGTCTGTTCATATCCCTGAGCTTCAAGAATATCGCCAAGCATCACAGCTCCTGGCATAAAATTACCTTCAGAACCATATGCATTAGGTCCTGTGGTCACCTTCATCGGTATACCACCATTCATATTTACCATTGATGCAACAGACCAACTACAACCAGTTGTTGAGACAGGTCCTCCGAACCCAGTATCGAGATGAGAGAAACTTACACCTTCTTTTGCAAGTTCGGTAAGCGGAGCTATAAGATTCTCTTCCATATATCCACCCATATCGATTGATGCGTATGAGTTTTCCATTGATTCAAGATAAATATGAATAAGATTTCTCTTCTTTTCAGGAAAATGCATTTTTACAGTTCTAGGATCTACAAAATGTTCTTCAATAAATTCAGATTCAATAACATACATTTTCACCAGTTTTACCAGTTCAAATCTTACAACACCATATGCACAGCCACCGATACAAACAGCTAATGCAAGAATAATGCTTGCAATTTTTCTCATTACTGATGAAAAAATCTTTATCTTTCTATCTTTATATTCAAAAAACAATTCTCTTCCTGAAAAAACAAACATCATAAAGATTATCACAATTGATATAGTCTGAAAAACAGGTCCGGACCACAAAGAGTCCATAATTGTATCACTTGTACCTTCAGTTGGTGAAAGAAGATTTATAAGCATCTGATCAGGAGGAATTTCCCCAAAAACTTCTTTACCCCATATTGTGCCGGTGAATGCTGCTGCACCAAAAAATACAAGCAGAACTGAAACAATTTTTATTATCATACTTTTTTTTGTTCCGCAAGAATCTTTTTCATAAATAAACCTGTGATCGACAATTCCTATTACAAATGTCCAAACAATACCAACGATCAAAGTTATCGCAAAATATAAATACGGAAATCTTGACGAATGACCATTTACAGGAAAAACAGAACCTCCATTTATAAATTTAAACAATACTTCACATGTCAATAATGAAAAAACATTAGCAACAACAGCATCAACAATCGTTACATACATAACAGCTGTACATTTTTTAATTTTTCTTACAAAAAGCGAATCAAACAAGCCAACCAATGAACCTGCAATAATAGTAACAGCTATAAACATAAAAAACTCCTTTTTACTGCTAATTGACCTCAGCAATTTTTTTTCATAATTATACCTAAATCCTTCACAAAAAGCAACATATAAATAATACTGAATAATCATGATATTCTGTTCACAAAATAATATAGGTGATTAATATGAAAAGAATAGGTAAAAATGTAATAAAACTTTCAGGCACAACGGGAATTGTTGCAAGTGCGGGAGTAGGTGCAACGGCAGAAAAATCAGGTCCGCTGTCGGCTGATTTTGATTTTCTCTTTGACGATGACAACATCGGCTGTGACACATGGGAAAAGGCAGAAAGTGCGCTTCACAAAAAAGCTGTTACCCTTGCAATTGAAAAATCGGGAAAGACAAATGATAATATCAATCTGATTTTTGCAGGTGATCTGCTTAATCAGTGTACGGGGTCAACTTTCGGCATAAGGGATATGAATATTCCCTTTGTGGGAATGTACGGAGCCTGTTCAACAATGGTGCTTTCCCTTGCGACAGCATCGGTTTTTGTTGATTCGGGTGCGGCAGAAACAGCAGTTGCCTCCACATCATCGCATTTCTGCTCAGCCGAAAAACAATTCAGATTTCCCCTTGAATACGGCGGTCAGCGACCTCCCACGGCACAACGCACGGCAACAGCGTCAGGGGCTATAGTACTTGAAGGCGGAAAAGAAAACGGAATTATCATAAACAAAGTAATGTTCGGAAAAATTCAGGATTTCGGCATAACAGATGCAAACAATATGGGTGCGGCAATGGCACCTGTAGATGTTAAAATAGAACCATAAATTAAGCGAAAAGCAACACAAAATCTTACACAAATTTCGACACGAAAGGTGGTGAAAAAGCCCTATTTTACTGGGGTTGCGAACATTTTAGAACTTTTAATTTTAGTGAGAGTAAAACTGTCCGAAAACACTTGTTTGCAATTTATTTACAATTAGTTTTTGACGCAAAAATCAGTATTATTATGACAAATAAGAAAAAACGAAAGGATGAATCAAATGAAAATTACATACCGCGAAGTGAATGGTTATCTTATTCCTAATCTCAAACTGCCACCTGAAGAGGCAAACATCAGACTTGGTAAATGGGGAATGATGTATAAATCTCATCTTGAAAATAATAAGAAGGTGTTTTTCAATACGCTGCTTATGCAAGGCAAACTGTATCAACATTGTGCAGAGGTTGAAAAGCAGGCAAGGGATATGTATGATATGCTTGTGGAGCAGATGAAAAAGTCAGAGGGTGTAACAGAGGGATTGAAAGAGGAAAATCAAATGGAGTGGGTGCAGAGAATGGGGAACATTGAATCGAGGGCAAGGGAGGTGGTGTGTAAAGAGTTAATCTATAATCAATAAAAGCAAAATCCGAGGTTTTTATTCCTCGGATTTTGGGATAAAGATGTTGATTAACAATTTGATTATTTTACGGACTCTTTATTTTTATTGTACATATTGTTCTGTTAAATCATCAAGGTATCTCATTAAAAAATACGGCATTTCCTTTAACAAAATCATAGTGTCCTTGTTACGATCGAACATATCTCTCATTATCGGATGGCTACAAGTCAAGTCTATCATTTCCTTGAAATCTTTTATTCCTATGCTTTTATTGAAGCCACAAAAACAGGATAAAGTTTTACTCAGAACAATTGACGACTGTGCTCCCAAAAGCTCATTTTTGAGAAACAGCAACAATAGCAAATATCTATATTATTGTCACCTGAATCGCGGAGACAATCACTATCAGTACTACATAAGGACAGCAAATTTTATTCAAGATCAATTGTCTAATAACAACAAAGAATTGTTCTCTTGGTTTAGATTTATTAAAGAAAAGGAAACCATTAGCAATAAAAATACAGTAAATATTATTGTTTCACCTTCTCATTTCAGTAACGAAGCTTTTGTGTCAGCTATTAATCAACATGTTTTTGAAGGTAAAGCATATATAATTAATTTTGATGTAAAAAAAGAGTTTCGCAGTTCTTTTGAGGCGAAATATAGCAATTATAAAGTTATGTTTGAATTAGCATTAAACGATTATCCACATTTCGATAAAATTGTTAATTTTTATTTCATTGATGATAATATAGTGACAGGTGATACCTATCATAGAACAAAATCATTGATTGGCTTTTATGAAGAAGAAGAATATCGTTTTTTAATATCAAATTCAGTTGATATATCATCTAGAAATAAGCAGTTTGTTTTTGACAATATTATTAACTATTCAGAAGATCCAAAAAACAAAAAACCATTTATTAATATTAAGTTTGGAAGAAACTATCCAACAGAAAAAGATAGCAAAAGTAAGGTTGCAGATGATTTCACTGTAAAGCAAATACGTATATTAGGAAACGATGTTCATTATAATTTGTGGAAGGATCAGATAACACAACTAACGACAAAAAACGCAACATATAAAAAACTTTTTGAGCAAATCAAATTAATAAAAGAAGATTGTGAACAAAAATGTATAATTATAGGCGAAGCTATAGATGAAAAACAAAAGGAAATTTTTCAACTTTTAGATGGCTTGAACTTTTCCAACAAAGAAAAAACTCCTATTTGGTGTGAAGGGCATCTTCCCTTGCGTAGTATAACAATTTCACCTAGCATTAATGAAGAGCAAGTGTTTAACATGCTCAACCATTATTGTAAACACGGAAAGTATTGGCTGAAGTATGTTAAAATAAATAAATCTACAATACCATATCGAAGTACATAAATATAAAACTTTACACCAATATTTTCTGAATAATGATACATTAATTGAACTTTTGTTTTTTAAATCTTTAGACAAGAACTCTTTTCTCATCTCCTCATGCCCCTTCTGCAAAGCAATCCTTACACTCTCCTCTTCTGACATTTCATTAAGCATTGCAATCTCCTTATACGTTTTCTTCTTACGGCGGACCTAAACGGGTTCGCCGTTTTTGTCTTTTTGCATCTCAAATATGCTGTGACATTCAGGGCAGAAAGCAAGGCTATCAGCAATCATAAGCTGTGTACCGATATCAAGTTCGTTATATGCACACCATACTGCCTCAGACTGCTCTTTTCGGATAAGCTCAAGCTCCGGGTTAAAGGTGTTACCCCTTGTAACATCTTCAGCGGTTTCTTCTGAATCTTCGTCGCAGTATTCTTTGTAAAACGGTATAAACAATGTGTTACGGAGACCGGCAGTAATAAGCTCACAGGTGAATTTAGGTGAACGGTCAATTTGTTCTGCTATCCTTTCGATGTTCTCTTGAGTAGCCACTTCGCCATACTCTCTGCAAAGAGCCATAGCCTTGCGGAGCATTTTGTTCTCATCGGCATTTGGTATGGTAAGACCATGCCTCATTGAACGGATGTATTCGTGAATCTCATGCTCATAATAATACTTTGCAAAATACAGGAACGGTACATTCTGCGATAAATCATATTTTTCAAGAGCCTTGTAAAGTCCGTGAACGAACACCATCTTCAAATCAGCAAAATGCCCCTGCATAGCATAGTTTTGTACAATGCCGTAAATCTTATCGTTGAGCCTCGGCTCGTAAAAGTGTAGAAAATAGCCGAAATACCTTTCATCTTTTTCGGTCAGATAAAGCTCAATATATTCCTGAAGAGATTTCCTTTCTTTAGGTGCCGTAGCACAGTGAAATATATATAAATCTTCTTCCCATTTTTTCATTATGCCACATCCTTTCCGTTAGTTTTTCTCTGTGTCAGCATAGAGCTTTTTACGGCTTAAATCTTTTTGGTACTGTGTTTTGAAATATTCAGGGTCACGCTTGGCTAAAAGCATTCTGTTCCTTGCTATTATCTTTGCCTTTTCAGCAAATTCAGATGTTATTGTACCTCGTAAAGTTTCGGTACGAATGCAGCTGCAACGCTTATTATAAATATCCATAATGGGATTGTTTTCTGAGAGCTCCTTTTTACGGATTGCGGCAGCATACTGTCTGCAGGTAAGCTTTTGACCGTTTATCTTTTCAGGGGCTATGCCGTTGGTACAGTATTTCTGTTTTCTTGCACTCTGCATAAGAAAATATTTCCCGCAGACCTCACATCTTTTAGGGTAATGACCATAGTGCAAGCCCTCAAAGAAATCCGTAACAATGAAGCTATAAAAGCTATCAAAGTATAGCTTTCTTGCAACAGTTGTAAACTGACTCTTTGCATTTTTCTTGACCTCTATAAACTCTTCATTTACAGAGAATGTCTTGTTAACGAATATCTGATTTGCTACAGGCAAAAGATGTCCCTCATCGTGCTTTTCAATATCAGGCAGAGCTTTTACAAAAGCGATAAGGTTTTTATGAGCACAGTACATATCATCGCTGATATTATTGAAGAATGTAATAATTCTGGTTAACTCATTAATGATACCTTCATACTCGTTTATATACTCGAAATCGCAGCGGCGGTAAACAGTATCAACTATGACTTCATCTTGGGGTATTAAACCAATTTCGGCTCTTTGCACAAAGTAATCACAGATGCGTCGTCCCGTTTCTTCACTGAAGAGATATGCCACTCTTTCTCGGATAGTATCAAAGTCAAGGATACTGTAAATAGGAATGTTAGGCAGAGCTTTCAGTTCCTCAAGAATCATTCTGCCTGTATCGGTAAAATTACGGATGTTGAGATATCCGCACCTTAACTGCTTGAGAATATTGTGATTGATTTCGTCTGAAAAGACAGAAATTCTTGCAGCGGTATCATTTTTATAAAAAACATTCAAAAAATTTGTTGCGAATATACCGGCGGGATAGTTCTTTTTGTTCCAATATGCTCTTCCGTCACGGTATGCGACAGTCACAGAAAAGGCTCCCATAGTGCTATTTCATCTCCTTTTTTGAATTTTTGAGGTTATTTTACTATCTTTTTCGGATGAAAAGTGTCAAAAACTGTATTTTCACAAAATTACTGTTTTCTTGTTACGGACTTTGATTTTCACTTGTTACTCTATAATGGGCGATTTTGCAAAAGTTCCCTATTAATTATATAGAGGGAGGTAAAAATCACCGTATCTGAGTTCAAAATAATTGTATCATACCTGATTGTATTATACAAATTTTACAGTCCCATAAAACGGACTTCAGCGAGAAGTAAAAAACTGCTCTCAGAAAAAATAAGAGTAGGCTGTTGATAATATTTTGATTGAATGATATAATTTAACAAGATAGGAAGTGATAAAGTTGAAAAACTTAAGGCTATTCTTTTTGATTCCGGTAGAGTTCTTAACGGACCTGTTACGGGACATTGGTTTATAACACCTAACTTTTGGGAATATGTTGATAAGAGTGTTTTTGATTCTCTTAATAAAAGCAAAATTGCTCATGCCTTTGCCGAGGCTGATAAATATATTGTAGCTCAAAAACTTATGACAACCAAAGAGGAAGAGTATCAACATTTTATAAAGTTCTATGAAATATTTTCATCACAGTTACCTGAATTAAAACTTACCTCCGACGCAATTGAAAACATTGCAAAAGATTTGGTTTTCAATCCTAAAAAGTATTCATTCTACGATGACGCACTTGAGATAGTTCACAAACTAAAGGGCAAATATAAATTAGCAATCGTGTCAGATGCTTGGCCGTCACTTTTAGATGTTTACAATGAAAGCAATATGACTTCATATTTTGATTCAATTGTTATATCTTCTTTTCTCGGCACATCAAAACCTGACAGTAAAATGTATAACACTGCTCTTCAAGAATTAAATGTAAAACCCGAAGAAGCAATATTTATTGATGACAGCTTGAAAAACTGCATGGGTGCTATGGTGGTTAGTATAAATACCGTTCTCCTTTGTAGGAACAAGCAAGCATATATTACAGAAAAAGTCAAAAGCATTGGTAAAGGATACAAAGTAATAAACGATTTAAAGCAACTATACAAATTTATATAAAATACATACTCACATACACACTTGTTACTTCAACAGTAGCAGGTGTTTTTTTATATCCAAAATCCTAAATTCCGGTATATGAATACTGCGTTAGATTTTTGGTAAAAGGGTCGTTGTGACCCTTTAGCAACTTATAATTTACTTTGTTTTCCCAATGGGAAACAAGTGCCCATTGGAATCTTCGCATCATGTAATTCTGGTAGGTTCCCATTTTGGGGACCTACCAACTTTATATATCAAAAATATTTTTATGAAAGGAGTTTTAACATATGATTTAGCACAAACCACAATCTGAGCCAAAAACTCAATATTTGGCTCAACACAAAATTCAACTGAGCCACTTTGGCTCAAAAACGGTGCCACTTTTGGCAGCACTTTTATAAACAAAGAAAAAAGTGATGCTACTTACGGTGCCACAAAAAGCACTTGATTAAGGGCGCCCTTATCAGCGGTGAAGGAAGACAGACGAAGCACTTAACTATCCTATGGATGTCTGTCCTACACCGTAGCGAGCAGGGAACTTGTACGGCAAGTTCCAAATTCTTTAGGGTCCCTTAATCCCTAAAATCAAATGAAAGGAATGGTGATATGAATACTACACCAAAAGCTAAAACACAAAGGCTTGAAATCAGGGTAACGCCTGAAAGCAAAAAGAAGATTGAACGTTACGCTTCAAAATGCGGATTAACTACAACTGAATATGTAACAAAAAGAGCATTGGGATTTACACCAAGAACGGTGTCGCCTGATGCTTTTTTTAATTTCTACGGAAAGCTCTGTGAAATCTGCAATAAGGATATGACACCCGAAACTGAAGCAAAGCTACTCGCTCTCATTGATGAAATCCACAGCGAAATACTCTCGCCCAAAAAAGGAGGTGAATGACCTATTGCCACCACCGGATTCTGGCCCGTAAAGAGTCGACTTAAAGAAGTTATTCAGTATGCTGAAAATCCTGATAAAACAATTGATAAAAAGTATCTTGATGAGGATTTGTACCAAACACTGCAATATGCGAGAACGATAAGAAAACCGATGAGAAGCTTTATGTGTCTGCTATTAACTGTCCCGTACAACGAGCCTATGAGCATATGATGACAACCAAGCTCCATTACGGAAAGCTTGGCGGTAATGTGGCTTATCACGGCTTTCAGAGCTTCAAAGAAAATGAAGTAACACCTGAAGAGTGTCACAGTATCGGCGTTGAAACTGCGAAGCGAATGTGGGGTGATGAATATGAGATTGTTGTAACCACTCACCTAGATAAACATCACCACCTGCACAATCATTTTGTAGTTAATTCTGTTTCCTTCAGAACTGGCAGAAAGTTTGAAAATCATATTTCAGACCACTACAAGCTCCGTGAGATTTCTGATGCTATCTGCAAAGAACGAGGCAAATCAGTTCTTGAAAATGCACCCTTCTATGGTGGTGAAAAGGCCGCATATTGGATTCACAGGAAAGGCAACAAAACTCACAGAGATATGCTCAGAGAGGATATTGAAATTTGCCTTACTGTTGCAACAAGTTGGGATGAATTCAGAAGAGTTCTTTTCACTATGGGATATGAGGTGGATTACAGACGATTCACTATCAAAGCAAAGGATTGGGAAAGAGGTGTCAGGGTTGAAGGTCTTGGATATACCGTAGAAGGCATTGAAAAAAGATTCAATGAAACCTATTACAGCGGACATCACCTTGCAGATTGGAACAACTTCTTCTATGCAAGGCGCAGATACTTTCCTCTTGAAACAGTCAGAAAGAAATTGGAGTTCGGTATTGAGCACGGCAAACGACCTGAGGTTATTTATGTAAACACAATGTTCCTTTTAATAATCTTGGTTTTTCAACTGCTGAAAGAGGTAGCTGATGCAATGCTCTTAACTCCGGAAATGAGGCACGCAGCAAAGGATATTAAACAGTATGTAGCTGATTATCATTTTCTGACCGACAATCAGATTCAGACTACTGACGATTTAGCAGTTACTATTGATGAAACCAAAGCAAAAATTGCCGAGCTTGAAGAAAAGCGAAGCAAGGCAGACAACAAAAAGCACAGAGCAAGTACTCCTGAAGATAAGGATAGGTACAAAACCCTGCGTAAGGAGATAACACAAGAAATTACGCCGTTGAGAAAGAAGCTCAAGCAGGCGGAGGATATTCTTGATAAATCTCCTCATCTGTATGAGCTCTTGCAGAAAGAGCATCAGACAGAAATGAAGAAAATAAGAACAATACAAAGAAGCAGATAAACTCCAAGGAAAATCTTGGATTAAATTCAATAAAATTGCCAATAATTATTAACGAGAGGAAGTGATAACTTAATGCTCACAAAATTCCAGCTTGATCTCTGCAAAGCTGCAGAGATAGCTCTTTGCGATAAAAATACTCTGACTGATTTAAGAGATATTACTGTAGATAAAAGCAAAAGCGTTATGGAGAGAATAGAAAACTTTACCGGTCAGGTAAAGAATCCGTATCTCTTTAAGGTAGGAGATGTTATCGTAAAAGTAGCATATAGCGGCGGTAAAGATTTTTCAGGGGCTCTGAGCAGTGCTCTTTGTTCCTGCTGAAATATTTACCAAAAGCTAAATTAAAATTTTTATTGAAATACAAGCGGAAGTATGCTACAATTCATTTGTAAGATTTGTGGTGCTTCCGCTTTGTTTATATAGATAAACAAGTGGAGGTTATACTAATGTATTCAAAATATAAGGATTATTTAGAGCAGCCTCAGAGGGAACTTAAAACCTGGAAGGCTGCTCTTTATATTCGTCTGTCCCGTGAGGACGGAGATAAATCAGAAAGCTATTCCATCACATCACAGCGTGAAATATTAAAGGAATATCTTAAGCTTCATCCCGATATTGAAGCACACGATTTTTATGTTGATGACGGTTGGAGCGGTACTAACTTTGACCGTCCCGGTTTTGTACGAATGATGGAAGATATTTATGCGGGTACGGTTAACTGTGTTGTTGTAAAGGATTTGTCTCGTTTCGGACGAAATTACACAGATGCGGGTAATTATCTTGATAATGTTTTCGTAAGATTAAAGGTGCGTTTTATTGCTCTTAATAACGGAATTGATACTGCTTCAAACAGTATGAACGCAGCAACACAGTGTATTTCCGTAGGTGTTACCAATGTTATAAATGAAAGCCTTGCTGCAACTACTTCTGTGAACGTACGTGGTACTCTCAATGTAAACAGAGCACAGGGTAAGTTTATCGGCTCTTTTCCGACCTACGGATATTTAAAAGATCCGAATGATCATCATCAGCTTATTATCGATGAAGAAACTGCACCTGTTATACGAATGATTTTTGAAAGATTTATAGCAGGACAAAGTATCATCGGTATTGCAAAAGCCTTGAATGATGAGGGCATACCCAACCCGTCAATGCACAAAAAGCTGAAAGGTCTTAATTACCGTCACCCAATGGGCAAGAGTAATGATGGCTTGTGGCATGACAGCTCTGTACGTAGAATTCTGCAGAACGAAATGTATATAGGCAATATGGTTCAAGGCAAGAACACGACTATCAGCTACAAAATCAAGCAATGTCGAGCTATACCTAAAGATGAGTGGATTATTGTTGAAAACACACACGAGGCGATTATTGATAAAGATACCTTCAATAAAGCACAGTCACTTTTCAGAAAGAATATCCGTTCTTCGCCCGTCAAAAAAGAGGTTGATTTGTTTTCGGGACTTGTCCGCTGTGCTGACTGCCACCGCATTATGAACAAGAAGACCAACAACCATTCCTACGGCACTTATCGCTATTACAGATGTATGACGTCAAGAAAAATGAGCAAGGATGCTTGTACAAATCACACAATCCGTATAGATAAGCTCGAAACTGCAGTACTTGTTACCCTGCAGAAAATGATTGATACCGCTATAGAGTTTGATGAAATTCTTGAGATAATCAATCAAAGCAGTAAACGAAAAAAGGAGTCAACACATCTTCAGAAGATGATTAAATCTCAATCTGCCGAGCGTGATAAGTGCATAAAAATGTCCCTTGATTTATACCCTGACTGGAAGCAAGGTGTAATTACAAGGGAAGAATATATGCAGTTAAAAGCCAACCTTACCGAGAAAATCGAGTCAATAGACAGTACAATTCAAAGCCTTACAAAGACGGCTGAAGAATATGCTCAAGGTCTGAATAGTGAGAATGAGTTTATTTCACACTTCAAGCAGTACGGCAATATTGAGTCACTTAACAGACCTATGGTTGTTGAGCTGATTGATGAGATTCTTGTTCACGAGGGCGGTAATATCACCATTAAATTCAAGTTCAATGATGCTTACGAAAATGTAGTTAACTATATTGAAATGAATAAGGAAATCGTTGAAGAAGCAGATAAGAAGTCTGCGTAATATTATCAATAGGGTATATTTATTATTTATGATAATGATATTTATCAAAATGCGACAATATACCCTATTGACAAAAATTAAATTATAATTTATACTATAAAACAAGGAGTTGTTATAATGGATTTTTCAAACTACGAAGTTAGTAATACATATTTTGGCGGAAGCGAAAAGAAAATAGGACTGATTATCAGCGGCAGTGAATATATGATTAAATTTCAGAAGCAAACGGAGTTCGGTAAAAGGAACAATCATATATCAGAGTATATTGGCTCTCATATTTTTGAGCTTCTCGGTTTTAAGGTACAGGAAACCTATCTCGGCACATATAAGGGTGAGCAGGTTGTTGCCTGTAAAAGCTTTATAGAAGACGGTTATCAGTTTGTTCCTTTCAATGATGTAGGTGAGAGCACTTTAGACCAGGATAAGGAAAGATATCAGTATTCTTATACGGATATTATGAAAATGCTCCGTGATAATTCAAAGCTTACAAATGTTGATGAAACCATTGAGGCATTCTGGCAATTGTTTATTGTTGATGCTCTTCTCGGTAACTTTGACCGTCACGGTGCTAACTGGGGCTTTTTGAAGAAAGACAACAAATACACACTTGCTCCTATTTTTGATAATGGCTCATCATTATTCCCGGCAATGACCGATGAAGATGAAATGAAAGAGATTATTGGTTCACAGGAAGAAACCGACAAACGAATATTTACATTTCCTACATCTCAAATCAAGCTTCAAGGCAAGAAAAGCTCTTATTATGATGTTATTCACAGCCTTGAATTTGAAGAGTGTAACAAAGCATTGGTAAATGTATATAAGCGTATTTCCATAGAAAAAATAAACGAATTTATTGATAATGATGTTATATTTATTACTGACTTACAAAAAGAGTTTTATAAGCATATGATAAAAAACAGATTTGAGAAAATCATCGAAGCATCTTTTGAAAATCTGATTAAGAGGTGAAAAAATGAACTGTTACGAGGTTGATGCTCTAATATGCCTTAAGGATGACCTGGGTATAGAGTATGTAGTGTCGGAAATTGAATATAAGATATGGAAGAACGAAGAGTTTGAGTACAGATTCAGACCGAATTATTCTGTTATTGACCTTTTAGAAACTTCTCTGTTTCAGGGTATTCCCGGCATTGATTTAGATTTGAGGAAGGAGGAATACATACGAAAGAATGCTGTTCCTACCTTTATTTCTGAAAGAGCACCGGCTTCTAACAGACAGGAGCTTTGGAAGCTGCTTGAAGATTGTAATATGCAATATCTTAATCAGCTTGAATGGTTAATCAGAACGGACACAAAGTATATCGGTGACCGCTTATATGTAAGAAAGCCTTACACGCAAAGCTTTTCTGATACAGTTAATCTTGACAATGAAATATCAAAGTTAAAAAGGTCTTATGATATTCACAAGAAGCTGCTTGACGGAATCTGTGCAGGCTTCAATGTTGAATATGACGGATTAATTATCAATGACAGTAATCGTAAGACCTGTTATGATTTGATTTACCGTTTATTCAGACGAGAATCCGAGCGTTTAAGAAAGCTTCAGAGCGACGGTATAAGCAAGGCAAAGAGCGAGGGTAAGTATCAGGGCAGAAAGTCAATCAGTGTTGATGACACAAAGCTTTACGAAGTATGGCGCAAGTATGAAAGTAAGAAGATTTCACTTGAAGAAGCAACAAAACTGCTGAATATCAGTGTATCCACATTTTACAGAAGAATAAAGAAGTTCCAATAAACAACAGTGTGCAGAGTAAAATCTGCACGCTGTTGTTGTTCAATTTTAAGAAAAAATAAAAAACTATTGACATGTCATAAAATATTGTATAGAATATAAGAGTAGAGAGAACATTTGTTCGCTCTACTTTAATTTTTGTGGAGGTATTTAATGACAAGTGAAGAATTCAGAACGAATCCTATGTTTCTGAGAAATCAATTTAAAGGAGATGGAGTTTTTGAAATTCCTAAAATCGAAAAGGAGGAAATAGAACTTGAAAATATTGAGTTAATCGGGTATGATAAGCTTAGTGAAAACGAAACTGATAAAATTGTTCACTTCTTTTTGGATGATTACAAGTTTGAGGCAATATGGAATGACCCTGAGCCAAGAATTGAAAAGTTAAAAAAATATAAAGCTGTTCTTGCACCAAACTATAGCATTTACACGGAAATGCCGTTATCCTTAAAGGTGTATAACACTTTCAGAAGTCGTTGGTGCGGTGCATACTTGCAAGCTAAAGGAATCAAGGTTATACCAACTGTTGTATGGGGAGAACCGAATACATTTTGGTTTTGTTTTGACGGCATTGCACAAGGTAGTGTAGTTGCAGTTTCAACATTAGGTGTAAGGAAAGAAAAATCACTGTTCATGCAAGGTTATAACGAAATGATAAGAAAAGTTAAACCTAAAGCTATTATTTGTTACGGTAAACCCTTTGAGGAAATGCAAGGTAAAATCATAGCGATCGATTATGCTGAAACTAACAACTTAAACAGTAAAAGCATAAATGACAGAGCGTACATAAAGAAAAATATAGGTTATATTCTTTCGTTTAATGAAAAAGGTATGGGGAGTGCTGCTTCAAATCAAAAGACTTGGGCAAATCCAACAACATTAAAAGATCACTTTGACCGTCATGCCAAAGCTTTTTCAATAACAGATGAAGCAGAATATGCAAAGCAAGCACATCAACACTATTTAAATCGTGATAAATATCAGGTTAAAGTAGATGAAAATAATGTTATAAGAATATATGATGCACAAACAAACACTTTTGGTGTGTATAATTCAAATGGTGAAACAATAACTTTTTTCAAACCAAGCCATGGTCAAAGATATTTTGACAGTCAACCCGGCAAATAATGTAAAGGAGAAATTTTTTATGAAAAATAATTGTCCCGTATGCGGATACAATAATCTTGATTTTAAGCCATATGATGAACAAGGCAACGCATCTTTTGAGATATGCCCTTGTTGCGGATTTGAATTCGGTTGTGATGATTTTCCTGACAAGCCGAAATCATTTATAGAATGGCGAAAAAAATGGATTGATAATGGTTGCAATTGGTTTTCAAGAAATCCTGCACCGCAAGATTGGAATGCAAAAGAACAAATTCATACTTTTTACAACGAAAATATTGATTCATATAAAATCTGATATACATACGAAATATTGTGTCCTTTAACCAGATATAACAAACCTGAAGATGTTGATATATATTGTATATAAAAATCAGTCGAATATCGCATTTTACAATAATTCAGAAAGAGTATTTAATGGTTTCAAAGAAATGTTTAGTTTTACAATTGAATAAATATTTATCGAATTTGAGGCTACTTTTATGGTAGCCTCTCTTTTTTTGTGTTGCAACACTTTTATTAAATTTGTCTACAAAACACCCATTATAGTCTTCCCTTCATTGCAACCACCCCATAGCCGCACCCATAATTGAAGCTCCGAAAACCCAGTAAAATAGGCACTTTTGAGGTTTCGAAAAATTTTATGGTTTTCTCTTGACATTTACCCCTGCTGCTGCCCGTACCATTGCAGATTTTCTGACGGACACAAAGACAAAACCTGAAGATTATGACCTGATTCTCACGGGCGACCTCGGGTTTGTGGGGTCAGAGCTTCTTATAAAGCTCCTTAAAGACCGTGAAAATATTGACATTTCAGCCGTTCATAACGACTGCGGAAAAATGATTTATTACCGCAGAGAACAAGATGTGCACGCAGGCGGTTCAGGTTGCGGCTGTATGGGAAGTGTGCTGTGCTCACACATCATCAAAGAGATGAAAAGAGGCAGACTTAAAAAAGTTCTTGCTGTGGCAACGGGTGCATTGCTCTCCCCCGTTTCTACAATGCAAAAAGAGTCAATCCCCGGCATTGCCCACGCTGTTGAGCTTATCCGCAAATAGAAAAAACCATCGGAAGATTTTTCCGATGGTTGATTTTTTTATAATTCGCTTTGTATCAGAATCTCTTTCCTCCGCCTCCGTGGGTTGTACCCGAAGAGGAAGTATGAGTTGAACTGCCTGATGTGTTTTTGGGCATTGCAACACGTGCTACATTGTTGAAAAGGAATTTATCATAACTCTCTGTCACAACCATACTTCCTTTTTTTACATAATCTCTTGCGTCTGCTTTGCTGTGCACGGAGTTGTTTGCAGATGCCATCATTTTAAGAATAAAGAACACCGCACCGATACCGATTGCAAGACTCAGAGGAATCCATATAAGAGACACGCTGACTTTCACAATATCTTCCGCTTCATCGACAAAAGTAATAAAAGCGTCTGCGTAGTACCCCTCTGAAAGATAAGAAATCATAACATCGAGAAGATAATCAATGTCTGAATCTGAAAATTCATTGATTGCATTACCGCAGGTTGTTATGTAAATTTCTCTGTCGCCTGCATCACCGTCTTTGTACAATGCGAGAAGACCGTCATTGGTTTCACCATAGCCGTAACCGTTGTAATCATAAAAATCATCGGCGTAATCCTGCATTGATTTACCGTCAAGGTCAGTTATGGTAACAACTGCAATTTCCATATTATAGTTATCGCAGAATTCATTGAGTTTTGCAAGAAGGATTTCTTCTTCCATATCTGTCATAAGGTCTGCATAGTCTTCAATGAGACTTCGTGTTCTGTCGCTATTCTGTGCCGAAGCAAAAACGGAAAGCACAAAACAAAGACAAAGTGCAATAAGAACAGAAATCATACGTTTATTCATACCGGCACCTCCTTACAACAGTTCAACAAGCCATCTGAGTGCATAAATCGCAACACCGACACCTGCACCGATAATAAGAGACAGCTTTTTGATTGTATTGTTGTCTGTGGGAATGTCGCCGACAAATTTACCTGTCTGACCGTTCATTGCAAAGATGTAATTATTGCCGTTCCAGTTGGTATTCAGTATCCATACGGGATAAAGAGCATATCTGCATAAACCGTTTGCAATATTGAGATTCACGTTTTCAGCCACAACGCTTGTGTAATTCTCCACAGTTTCACCGAAAACTTCTTCTGCACTGCTTCTGATACGTTCATTTGCCCTGACAATGCTTGTTTCGGAATCAACATCGTACTTATCTGCAAGATAGCCTGCAAGATATGCTGTATTGAACGCTACAGCATCATTCATATTGAACGGTTCGATTGATTCCATAAGGTCATCAGGCATTTTTGTTGAGCCGTCAACGGGAATGTTGTCAAAACTCAGACTGCCTTTTCTGAAAACATCAAAATGAGATGTTTCAGTATAATTATAATTCTTGTCTGACCAGGTTCTTACGTGCTCAGCCTTGTAATTGATGGCTGTTTCAGCATCGCAGGAAAAAAGCCAGTAAGGAACATATACACCTTTGATTTCGTCAAGATGATTTTCATCCCTGAAAGCCTGCGGAATAAATTTCTTTGTTGCGATATGCTTTTTAAGAGCCTCTTTTGCGGCTTTTTTATCAAACTTGAAAGGTATGATAAGGTCTGGACGGAGTTCGCCTGAAAACTGACCTTTCATAACAACGGGATTACCGCAGTAAGGACAGCTTGTTGCACCCGTTGTGTCATCGGCAATAATTTCACCGCCGCAGGAGTTACAGCCATAGACTTTCATACCGTCTGTTTCGCCTGTTGCCCACTCGTTATTATCAGACTTCCATTCAATCTGTTCAACTTCGGGCACATCTGCACTTACGTCTGTATTTTCAATGGCAAATTCCGTGTCGCAGTAAGGACATTTGAGTTTCTGTGACCCCGTATCAAATTTTACGGCACCACCGCAACAAGGACATTTTCTCTCAAGCAATGTATCCAATATCATTCATCTCCCGTCTGCCAGGTATCAGTTGTCTGACTGTAAATCATTCCGTCTTTGTCATACACCTGAAATATTTTATCTCTGAAAATGACAAGCACGGCAATTGCAATCAGTACAACTGCAATTATTGTAATGAGTACAACTTTTACTTTCATTTTATTACTGTCTGGGTTTTCCGCAGTTGTTGCAGAAATTACCCTGATTCACATTGCCGCAGGAACAGGTCCAGCCTGCATCAGGTTTCTTTGCACCGCAGTTGTTGCAGAAGTTACCCTGATTTACAGCACCGCATGAACACTGCCAACTATCTGCAGGAGCAGGCTTCTTTGCACCACAGTTATTGCAGAAGTTACCCTGATTTACTGAGCCGCAAGCACACTTCCAGCCATCAGCGGGAGCTGCAGGGGCAGGAGTGGGCTGCTGCATCTGTTGCTGTTGCATACCCATCTGATAAAGGTTCTGCACCTGAGCGGCATTCATCATATTTCCTGCCATACCCATTCCCATAAAGCCTGTCATAGCACCTGCTGTGTTACCTGCCGCAATTTTCTGTGCTTCGGCATTCTGTGTAAGCTGATAGCTCGCACCCATTGACGGGTCTGTCATAATGACTGTTCTCTTGAGCTGCTGAATTTCGTCTTCATCTTCCTTGGGCATTGAAATTGAGTTGATTGCTACATCAACGAGCTGAAGACCTTTGATTGCACCCCAGTTGGGAGCAAGAACTTCATTGATTGCTTCATAAAGCTCTGCTGTGTGTGCGGGTACTGCGCTGTATCTGATACCAAGCTCTGAAATCTTTCCGAATGCGGGAAGAAGAGCCTTAAGGAAGTCTGATTTGAGCTGAGGTGTGATTTCTTCTGTTCTGTATTCATCTGTAACGTTTCCGCTGATTGTTGAATAGAAAAGAAGAGGGTCTGAAATTTTGAAAATGTATGTACCGTTGCAACGGATACTTGCATCGTAGTCAATTCCTCTTGCCTGATCGATCATTACTCTGAACGGAATGGGAGTCTGTGTACCGAAGAGATTGTTCATTATGTTCTTTGTGTTGAAATAATAAACTCTCTGGTCTCTGCCTGCATCACCACCGAAAGTAAATCTCTTACCTACTGTTTTGAAGGTTTCTTTAAGG
>JAZTWP010000086.1:0-28519 GCA_045636025.1 Acutalibacteraceae bacterium
TACCGAAATGACATGCGAGTACACAAGCTGTCTGTGTAGCGTATTCGGGAGCAATTCTGCCGTCTTTCATGTATTTGTTTCTGAAAGCTTCAATTGATTTTTCTCTTTTTGCAGGAATATCACCTGCATCTTCACCGCAAAGCTCACAAGCCTTGATGTAAATAGAACTTGAATAAATGAAATATGCTGTTGCAATAAGGTCTTTATCTGTACCGTTACTGCAGTCTTCGGGGCTTGAACCGTCAAGATTGAGCCAGTCACCGAAATGGTGTCCTCTTGCCCAGATATCATCCCATGTATGGTAATCGATATATTCAAGATAGTCAGCCATTGACTTGAGTGAATCCTTGATGATTTCTTTGTTTCCGTATGTCAGATACATCTGCCAGGGACAGATTGTTGCCGCATCTGCCCAGGCAGCAGAGCATTCGTCGTCGGGCCCGAAAACGTTGGGGATAACATGAGGCACGGCACCCCAGGGTGTCTGGTCAGCTCTGAGGTCGGCAAGCCATTTTGTGAAGAATTTTTCAACATCGTAGTTGTAGGAAGCAGTCTACACGAAAACCTGAGCATCACCTGTCCAGCCGAGTCTTTCGTCTCTCTGAGGGCAGTCTGTGGGTACATCAAGGAAGTTACCCTTCTGACCCCATATAATATTGCTGAAAAGCTGATTGATTCTTGCGTCTGAACATTCAAAGTAGCCTGTTCTCTTCATTTCTGAATGAACAACGATTGCTTCAAAGTTTTCTTTTTTGATTTCATCGCTGAAATTTTCAAGTTTTACATAACGGAAACCAAAGAAATTGTAATCGGGTTTGCATATGTGTTCTTCACCGTCGCAGATAAAGGATGCTTCAGCCTTTGCGCTTCTGTAATTGTCGTTATAGAAATTGCCGTCACCGTCAAGAACTTCTGCGTGATAGATTGTAGCTTTTTCACCCTTGTTACCCTTGATTCTGAACTGAACATAACCTGTCATATTCTGACCGAAGTCGAGAACTGTTTCGCCTTTGGGTGTTGTTATGATTTCTTTTACGGGGAGATGCTCGTGTTCAATGATTTTTTCACCGTCACGGTCAATGAGATTGTTGTTGTTCATAGGAATTACAACAGCATTGCTAGGGGAGTTATCAGAGAATGTTGCATCGTATGTATAACCGTTGTAAAGGTGAGAATATGTTGTTTTTCCGAGTGTGTTTATCCAGCTTTCATCTGTGTTTATTATTTCTGTTGTGCCGTCTTTATATTCAATTTCAATTGCTGCAATAACAGCCATTTCACCAACGCCGAGGAATCTGTGCTGGAGTCTTGATGAATTGAAGAAGTTAGGGCATTTCCAGCCGGGACCTACACCCAATATAATTGTATTATTATTTATAAGTAAATCGGTGATATCATATGTTTCCACCTGAAGGCGGTTGTGATAACTTGTCCAACCGGGTGCAAATATGTAATTGCCGACTTTTTTGCCGTTGAGGATGATGTTATATACACCGTAAGCTGTTGCTTCAACAGTTGCTTTTTTTACGGGCTTTGCAATGCTGAATTCTTTTTTGAATTCAGTTGACGCATTATCAAAGATTTTGGGACTTTTTATCCACTGTGCATTTTTGATATTTTTCATTTGATTCTCTCCTTTGTGGATTGATAAAACGATTGTAGCACAGCAAAAATAAAAAAGCAACGAGAAAAAGACAATTTTGAAAGTCAGGTGGAGGAAAGAGTATTGAAAATATAAAAAATGTACAAAAAATTGTACTGAAATACAATATATTGTGCGCGTACATATGTTTGTCGCAAGCGTTTGGGTTAGGGGGCTCAAAACCACGCAATATAGCCGTTTTTAGAGGTTTTATATTTCCGAAAAAGTATTAAAAAAGTTTGAAAAAACACGCATTTTTTTTGAATTTACTATTGCATTTTAGTATTTTACCTTGTATAATAAAGTCAAGTGGTGCGGATTTGCACCCGAATAACACTAAAGTGGTGACAAATGGGGAAATGATTTACATTCACCCTGTTTTTTGCATTTTCTGAATACTAAGAAAGGAGTCGGGCGATGAATAACAGATTTTCATCAACATCATACCACGGTCTTGATGCTAAAAACAGAATATTTATTCCTGTGGGATTCCGTGATTCGCTCGGCGAAGTCGTTTACGTGTTCAGACAGAAAGGTGCAACAGACAACTGTTTAAGACTTTATACTGCAGAGCATTTTGAGAAACTCGCTCAGAAGTACAACGATATGGAAGACGAGGCTCTCACGGTTGAAGAGATTGAAGCAGCAGCCGAAATCAGCAGAAGCTTCTTCGGATATGTTGATGATCTTAAAATGGACAAGCAGGGAAGAATCACTCTCAGTGCCATTCAGCTCAAGCATGCAGGTATTGAAGGCGAAGTTGCAATAATCGGTATGGGTAACCGTATCGAAGTATGGAACAGGGAAACCTGGGACAAAAAAATGGGTTATATCTAAAGAACGAATATAGATTTTGACGAAAGGCGGTGCGCTATGGAATTCAACCATAAGTCGGTTCTGCTTCAGGAAGCAGTCGATGCGCTGTCTGTCAAATATGATGGGATTTATGTCGATGCGACTGCAGGCGGCGGGGGTCACTCCTCCAAAATTGCGGAATCGCTCAATAATTCAGGCAGACTGATTGCTATTGACCGTGACCCCGACGCTATTGCAGTACTTACCGAACGATTTAAGGGTAAAGAAAATGTCACAATAGTAAATGATGTTTTCGATAATATAAAGTCAGTTCTTGAACGAAACGGTATAGACGGTGCAGACGGCATTCTCGCAGACCTCGGTGTCAGCTCCTATCAGCTTGATACTGCAGAAAGAGGTTTTTCAATCCATAAAGATGCACCTCTCGATATGCGAATGAGCAAGACAGGCTATTCCGCATACAATGCAGTCAATGAATTGAGCGAAAAAGAACTTGCAGACATAATTTTTTCTTACGGTGAAGAGAAGTTTGCAAGAAGTATAGCAAAGAATATAGTAAAGAAAAGGGCAGAAAAGCCCATAGAAACAACTTTTGAGCTGTGCGATATAATTTCTGCCTCAATGCCTGCAAAGGCAAAGAGAGACGGTCATCCTGCAAGAAGAACATTTCAGGCTATCAGAATTTATGTAAACCGTGAACTTGAAATGCTGCCGGGCGCACTCAGAGATATGTTTGAATGTCTGAAACCGGGCGGAGTGCTTGCAATCATCACATTCCATTCACTTGAAGACAGAATTGTCAAAAACACTTTTAATGAATTCTGTAAGGGATGCACTTGTCCCCCCGAATTCCCCGTTTGTATATGCGGAAATAAACCGAAAGGTGAACTGCCTTTCAAATCAAAGGCTCCCACAGATGAGGAGCTTGAATACAACCCCAGAAGCCGAAGTGCAAGACTCAGGGCTGTAATCAAATTATAATTTTACTAAAAGGAGAGGTCTGAATTGGCGCAGAATCAGTATGCTTACAATTTTTCATTATTTGATTCACTTGATTACGGAACATCTGCGCCGCAGATAATTCCTGAAATTGAGCCTGTAAAAGCACCTTCACGCAAAAAGGCTCCTGCCAAAACCGCAAAAACTGCAAAAAAGACAAATGTGAAAGCATCTGCTTCACAGAAGGCAGCATCAAAGCGCTCAGCTCTTTATTCTGCTGTTATTATGTCAGTTGCAGTTATTGTTGTTGCGCTTTTCGCAGGAACAATAAGTCTTAACAGCGCACTTGATGAAAAGGTTACAAGAATCAATATGGTTCAGGCTCAGATAGATGAATCAAAGAGTGAGCAGGTAAGACTTGAATCACAGCTTGATTCACTTGTCTCCATTGACAGACTCGATGATTATGCTGTAAATGTTCTCGGTATGGTAAAACTTGAGGACTACAAGATCACATACATAAATAACAGCGAGGATAATCACGTTGTGCTGTCAGGCGGCAAATCATACGAAGATAATTCTTTTTCAATGAAATTACTTAAGATAAAAGAATATTTCTCAAGGTGAAATAATAAATATAATCAGGGATTGTTTTGACATAAATGCTTGTCAAAGCTATCATAAAAAGGGCGAAGTATATTCGCCCTTTTTATGGCAATCAGGGGTATTGAAATTTTACAGAAAACATGCGTTTATGCGGAAGGAGAGCATACTATGAAGATGAAAATCAACAATAATAAGCGAGGACATATTGTAACAGGTTTATGTTATGCTCTCGTTTTTTTGATTATATTCAATCTCGGCATCCTTCAGCTTGTAAATGGTGATAAGTATTCTGCAATTGCAGAAAATCAGCAGCTTGGTGACAGAGTCATAAACGCAAAAAGAGGTACTATCTACGATGCTACAATGAATGTTCTTGCAAAGAGTGCAGATGTATGGTGTGTATTCCTTGACCCCTCAAGTATTTCTCAGATCAAAGAGAAAAACCGTGACGAAGCAAGAACTATTGTTGTTTCCGAACTTTCAGAGATACTCGGCATTGAGCAGGAAACAATGATAAAATATCTCAACAGAACAAACTCTTCATACGAAAAAGTCAAAGGTCAGGTTGAGAAGACAGAGAGAGATGCAGTTCAGGCTCTTATCGATAAATATGCAAACAGAGAAGAAAACAGTATTGACCTTAGCAGCCTTATCAGAATCGATCCCGATGTAAAAAGATATTATCCCCATTCATCACTTGCATCAACAGTTATCGGTTTTACAGGTGACGGTGGTGTCGGCAGAGCAGGTCTTGAGTATTTCTATGATGATATTCTCACAGGTGTTGCAGGCAGAACACTTACTGCACTCAAGGGCAACGGCGGTATAATGCCGAATCAGTATGAAACTGTTTATGATGCTCAGGAAGGCACAAGCCTTGTTCTGACTCTCGATATCCAGATTCAGTATATCCTTGAAGATGTGCTTTCTCAGGCGCTTGAGGATACAAAAGCGCAGGGTGTCTACGGTATTGTTATGGATGTTGATACGGGTGCGATTCTCGGTATGGCATCTCTTCCCGACTATGACCTGAATGACCCCAAAACTATTGTAAGCCAGAATCTTCTTGATGCATATCAGGAAGCAGTTTCAGCTCCCGAAGATTCTTCAGAATACACAAGTGAACAGAAATCACTTTCGTATTACCAGAATAAACAGTGGCAGAATCAGAATGTTCTTACTACATACGATCCCGGTTCTGTTTTTAAGGTAATCACAGCCGCAGCAGCAATTGAAGAAGGTGTTGCAGATATGAATACTTCTCATTTCTGTACAGGCGTAATCAATTACGCAACAAGAAACATTCATTGCTGGAGAGCAGGAGGTCACGGCTCAGAAACATTTGTTGACCTTCTCAAGAATTCATGTAACCCCTTTGCTGTTACTCTTGCAGACAGTATCGGTACAGATGTTTACTACGATTATTTTGAAGCATTCGGATTCACCGAAAAGACAGGTATAGACACTTCAGGTGATTATACTCCCACAGCAGGTGTCCTTTATATGGAGAGGGATAAATTTACAAAGTCTGACCTTGCTTCTTATTCATTCGGTCAGTCTTTCCAGGTTTCACCTCTTCAGATGATAACAGCGATTTCCGCTATTGCAAACGGCGGTAAGCTTATGACTCCTTATCTTGTCAGCAAACAGCTTGACGAAGACGGAAACACAATCAAAGAAACAGAATCCGTTGTAAGACGTCAGGTAATCTCAGAAGCAACCGCACAGCTTATCAGCGAGTGCATGGAAGAAGTTGTTTCAACAGGTACAGGTAAAAACGCTTACGTTGCAGGTTATCACGTTGCAGGTAAAACGGGTACATCTGAAAAACTTGCAGAGAATAACCTTAATGATACAGAAGCATACATTGCATCATTCTGCGGATTTGCTCCTGCATATGATCCCGAAATTTCGGTCATAATTGTTGTTGACGATCCCGAGGGTGAACACGGTGGCGGTGCTGTTGCCGCACCTCTTGCAGGTGATGTTATTGAACAGGTACTGGAATATCTCGGTGTTGACCGTTCTTATACAAACGCAGAACGTGAAAACCTTGTAAAATATACTCCTGACCTTGTGGGCAAAACAGTTTCAGAAGCTCATACACTCATCAGCGCAGAAGACCTCACAGTCAAGATTATCGGACAGGGCGATAAAGTTGTTGCTCAGTATCCCGAAGCAGGCAGAGGATTGCCTTCAGAGGGTATGGTTGTAATTTATACTCAGGAAGACTATGAAACACAGACTGTAACAGTTCCTGATTTCAACGGACTTACCGTGGGAGAGGCAAATAAACTTGCACTTAACAGCGGTCTGAATATCAGAATTTCGGGCAGCTCACTCAACAGCGGTACTGTTTATGCTTACAAGCAGAGCAGAGAAGTCGGTGAAACGGTTTATATGGGTGAAATCATTAATGTTTCATTCAAGACAACGGAAGGCGTTGCAGACTAAACGGGAGGTAACAATATGAAAATATCTGAAGTTTTAGACGGAATTAAGACATATGATATATATGAAGATGCCGAGGTGCAGTTTGTTACTGACGATTCTCGTAAGGTAACAGAAGGTGCTGTGTTTGTCTGCATAAAAGGTGCAAGATTTGACGGTCATTCAGTAGCTGCAGAAATGCTTGAAAAAGGTGCAGTCTGCGTTGTCTGTGAGCGTGATCTCGGTCTTCCCAATCAGATTGTTGTAAGCAACACACGTGCCGCAATGTCTGTTATCTGCTCCAACTTTTACTGTAATCCCGCATCAAAGCTTAAACTTATCGGAATTACAGGTACAAACGGCAAAACAACAACAGCATTTCTTATAAAAGATATGCTTGAAAAACTCGGCAAAAAGACAGGTCTTATCGGTACTGTTAAAAATATGGCAGGCGATAAGGAGTTTCCCGCAGCGCTCACAACTCCCGAGAGTTTCGAGCTTCACGGTCTTTTTAATGAGATGGTTAAAGAAGGCTGTGAATACTGCGTTATGGAAGTTTCATCTCAGGCTCTTGCTCAGTACAGAGTAGAAGGCCTTCATTTCGTAGCAGGTGTATTTTCAAACCTTACACGTGACCATCTTGATTATCACGGTACATTTGAGAATTATGCCGAGGCAAAATCAATGCTTTTTGCTCAGTCAGATATATGTATTCTCAATCTTGATGATGACCGTGCAATGTCTATGATGCGCAATTCAGACGGCAGAATGGTCACATACTCCGTAAATCAGGATGAATCAGACTATACTGCAAAGTATATCAGATACAAAAACGAAGGCATTGAATACGAGCTTGTAACAATGGGATATGTTGAAAGAGTAAAAGTCGGCATTCCCGGTGAATTTACTGTTTACAACTCAATGGCTGCGGCTGTAACACTTATTGAACTCGGTTTTGATTTCAGCGCAGTACTTTATGCATTGTCACTTTGCAAAGGTGTAAAGGGCAGAATTGAAGTTGTGCCCACAGATACTGATTACACCGTAATTATCGACTATGCACACACTCCCGACGGACTTGAAAATATAATTTCATCTCTGCGTAAAATCGCAAACGGCAGAATTATAACTGTTTTCGGTTGCGGCGGAGACAGAGATAAAACAAAGCGTCCCATTATGGGTGAAGTTGCCGCAAGGCTTTCTGATGTTGTTGTTGTCACATCAGACAATCCCAGAACAGAAGATCCCGAAAGCATCATTAAAGATGTTCTCGAAGGTCTCAGGGGCATAAAAATAAAGAAAATTGTTGAGTGCAACAGAACAAAGGCAATTGCAAAAGCACTCAAGGAAGCTGAAAAAGATGATATCGTTCTCCTTGCAGGTAAAGGCCATGAAACATATCAGATTATCGGCACAGAGAAGACTCATTACGATGAAAGAGAAATCGTAAAGGAATTACTCCAAAACAAACTGTAAAGGTTGATTGATTTGAAAACTCTTACATTGAAAGAAGCTGCAGAAGCTGTCAGCGGAAAACTTATCGGTGAAGGCAGCTTCATAGGAGTTTACACCGATTCAAGAAAACCTGTAAAGGGCGGTCTTTTCATCGCTCTTGAGGGTGAAAAATTTGACGGTCACGATTTTATAAAGAATGCTGTAAACGACGGTGCTGCAGCCGTTCTCTGCAGAAAAGAAACAGATGTGTCACTTCCCGTGATTTATGTTGAGGATACAAAAAAGGCTCTGCTTGATCTTGCATCATATTACAGAGGACTCTTTACATTCCCCGTGGCAGGTCTTACAGGCAGCGTAGGCAAAACCACATCAAAGGAAATGACAGCTCTTGTTTTTGCAAGTGAATATGAAACTGTAAAAACTCAGGGAAATCTCAATAATGACATCGGTATGCCTCTTACTCTTTTTAATCTTGAAAACAGCACTCAGGCTGCAGTTATTGAAATGGGTATGAATCATAAAGGTGAAATTTCAACACTTACAAAGGTTTCAAGACCTGACCTTGCGATTATTACAAATGTCGGTGTGTCACACATTGAAAATCTTGGCTCAAGAGAAAATATTCTAAATGCAAAACTTGAAATTCTTGAGGGTATGAAAAAAGGCTCTCCGCTTATTATAAACGGTGATAACGATTTACTTTCTGGTGTTGAAAATGATGATTATGACATTGTTTTCTTCGGTATTGAAAATGAAAAATGCCACGTAAGAGCTGTAGATATTGTTATGAGTGACAGCTCAACAGATTGTAATATTCTTTATGAGGGCAAAAAATATCCTTGTTTTATTCCAATAGCAGGTATACATAATGTTTATAATGCGCTTTCTGCATTTGCGGCAGGTGTAAAAACAGGAATCTCTCCCGAAAAGGCGGCTTCTGCAATAAAAGATTATGTACCCGCCGGAATGCGACAGAAAACTGTTGAAAAAAATGGTATTACATTTATCGAGGATTGCTACAATGCAAGTCCCGATTCGGTAAAAGCGGGTATAAACACTCTTGCAGGTATGTCTGCGGCAAGAAAAATTGCTGTGCTCGGTGATATGCTTGAACTTGGCAGTTATTCTGAAACAGCACACCGTGAATCAGGCAGATATGCTGCAGAAAAAGGCACAGATGCCCTTTTTGCTTACGGCAATGCTTCCTCATTCACTTATGATGAGGCAAAAAACAACAATATGACAGCAGTTTTTCATTTCACTTCTGAAGAAGCACTCGGCAAAGCACTTTGTGAGTATCTTAAAAAAGGTGATGCAGTGCTTTTCAAAGGCAGCAGAGGAATGAAACTCGAAAATATATTAAAGATAGTTTACGAAAATATCTGATTTTTATGAAAGGGGATTTGAGCTATGAATACATGGTTGGCTTTTGCGTTTGCGGCAGTTGTCGGATTCGGTATTTCATATCTTCTCGGTTATGTGGTTATTCCGTGGCTTCACAAGCTCAGATTCGGTCAGACAATTCTTGATATCGGTCCTTCCTGGCATAAAAACAAGCAGGGAACTCCTACAATGGGTGGCTTCCTTTTTATTGCAGGAATCATAACATCACTTCTTGTGGTGCTGTTTACAGATAAAATTCTCGGCGGAGATATTGTCGGAGCAGGTCATATAGATGCAGATTCGCAGAAGATAAAGCTCTTCAGCGGTGTCATTATGGCTGTTGCTTATGCTCTTATCGGTTTTGCAGATGATTACATCAAAGTTGTAAAAAAACGCAATCTCGGTCTTACAATTAAGCAGAAATCAATTGCGCAGATAGTTGTTATCGGTGGATATCTTTTCTCTATGCATCTTGCAGGGGCAACATATATGTTTGTTCCTTTTGTGGGAAATGTTGATCTCGGTTGGTTTTTCTGGGTGCTCGGTCCCGTTGTTATGTATTGTACCGTCAATGCTGTAAACTTTACTGACGGTATCGACGGACTTTGTGCATCGGTAACGGCAGTTTTTGCTGTTTCAGGTATTGTAATCGGTATTCTCAGAGGCGTTTTCGGAGTAAGTCTTCTTTCAAGTGCACTTTTTGGCAGTATGCTGGGTTATCTTATCTGGAACTGGAATCCTGCAAAAGTTATGATGGGCGACACCGGTTCAATGTTCCTTGGCGGACTTGTTATTGCAGTTTCATATTGTCTTGATATGCCATGGCTTATTCTTCTGACAGGTATTATTTATGTAATAGAATTCGGTTCAGATGTTATTCAGATTGCTTATTTCAAAGCAACACACGGCAAACGTATTTTCAAAATGGCTCCTATTCATCATCACTTTGAAAAATGCGGCTGGAAAGAGAAGAAAATTGTCTATGTCTTTTCGGCAATAAATATAATCGGTGTCCTTTTGGCAATTCTTCTTGTTTATGCAGGACGTCCGAAATAAAACGGAGGTAAAACAGATGGCTTCAGATGCAAAAAATAAAACAAACCGTTCTGAAAAAGTCAAAAAAGAATCAGTTCTTGCAAATTATATTCAGCGCGGCAGCATAGACATTCCTTTTCTGTTTATAGTTCTTGCATTGCTCGGAATGGGACTTGTAATGATGTTTTCAGCAAGTTATCCTTCATCATTTGCAGAAACAGGAACCTCCGTTCACTATATCAAAAAACAGGCATTAGGTGCAGTTCTTGGTGTTATTGCAATGTTCGGGCTTTCAAAACTGAGTACCGAATTCTGGAAAAAGAAGCTTATCATCGCAGGGGTAATAGCAGGTTCTTATGCTTTGCTCGGCATTGTTCTTGCAGGTAGCGGTGATATCAAAAGATGGATTTATATCGGTAACTTCAGCTTTCAGCCATCAGAACTTTCTAAATTTGCTATCGTTCTAGTCGGTGCATATCTTTATTCAAAGTATTACAGCAGAATGAGTTCAAGCCGTGTGTATAAGGACGGTTATATAGGTAGACTGAATGTCGCCATAAACGAATCTTTCAAGGAAAAAGGCAAAAAAATATATCTTCATGAAGGTTGGATTCCCACAATCTATCACGTAGCTTTCTTTATTACAACAGCAGGACTTGTTGTTGTGGGCAGCCATCTGTCAGCATTCATCATTATGTGTCTCATCGGTGGCGCAATGATGTTCTTCGGTGGTGTACGAGCACGTTGGTTTATATCTGTTTTTGCTGCTGTTGCTGTTGCGGTGCTTATCGTCTGTGTGCCCGTTAAAATGACGGTGGACGAAAAGAATGCCCTTGTTGCTTCAGGTGAAATCAGCGCAGGTGAAGAAGCTGATAACTATGTTGTTGAAAATGTAAAGATTCCTTTTATCAAAGGTTATCAGGTAAAGAGAATCATTGCTTGGATTGATAAAGATTATTCTCCTCAGGGAGCAAGATGGCAGCAGAATCAGGGACTTTATGCAGTCGGTTCAGGCGGATTTTTCGGTAAAGGACTCGGAAACTCCACGCAGAAATATCTGTATGTTTCAGAACCGCATAATGATATGATTTTTACCATTGTCTGTGAAGAACTCGGTTTTCTCGGAGCTTCGGTAATCATACTGTTTTATGCAATGCTTGTTACACGAGGTATAAAAATAGGAATAAATGCAAGAACACGATTCGGAAGCCTTCTTGCTATGGGACTTTCGCTTCTCATCGGTGTTCAGGCTCTTCTTAATATTGCTGTTGCCACGGAGCTTATTCCCAACACGGGTATCAGTATGCCGTTCTTCAGTTACGGTGTTACGGCACTTATGGTTCACCTTGCGGAAGCGGGAATCATTCTCTCTGTTTCAAGAGACAGCAGAATCACTAAAAAGTAGGTAATCAATATGAAAATAATTTTTGCCGCAGGCGGCACGGGCGGACATATTAATCCTGCTCTTGCAGCGGCAGGTGAAATCCGTGAAAGATATCCCGATGCACAGATTCTTTTTGTCGGCACGAAGGATAAAATGGAAGCAAAACTTGTTCCTCAGGCAGGTTTTGATTTCGCAGGTATTTCAATGAGCGGTTTTCAGAGAAAACTCAGCGTTGAAAATATCATCAAAAATATAAAAACAGTCTGGCGAGTGCTTTTTTCAGGCTTTGCCGTAAAAAAGATAATTAAGAAATTCCGTCCCGATGTAGTTGTCGGCTTTGGCGGATATGTCAGCGGACCGGTTGTAAGAACAGCTGCTAAAATGGGTATAAAAACAGCTATACACGAGCAGAATGCATTCCCCGGTGTTACAAACAAACTCCTTGCAAAGAATGCAGATGCAGTTATGGTTGCAGTACCCAAGGCAACGGAATATCTTGAATGCAAGAATCCTCCCGTTGTTACAGGTCTTCCCGTGAGAAATGAAATCCTCAGAGCAGACAGAGATTTTGCAAGAGCCGAAATGGGAATCAAAGACGATGAAACAGTTGTTTTCTCATTCGGAGGAAGTCTCGGTGCAAAAACAATAAATACTGCAATGGTTGATGTTATTGCAGCTTATAAGAATGAAAACAAAATCAGATTTATTCACGGATACGGTCAGTACGGCAAATGGGTACCCGATGCTCTTAAGGAAAAGGGTGTTGATATCACAAACGGCAATATTGATGTGCGTGAATATATTTACGATATGGACAAATGTCTTGCCGCAGCAGATGTTGTAATCTGCAGAAGCGGTGCAAGTACACTTTCCGAGCTTCAGGCAGTGGGAAAGGCTTCAATTCTTATTCCTTCTCCCAATGTTTCCGAAAATCATCAGTATCACAACGCTATGACACTTGCAGATGCTTCTGCAGCATATGTTATTGAAGAAAAAGACCTTACACACGAGAAGCTTACCGAAAAACTCGGTGAATTTGTTGCAGATAAGAATCTCTGTGCAGAAATGGGCAGAAATGCAAAAAAACTTGAGGTTAAAGATTCTCAGAAAATAATTGCAGATATTATAACAGGTCTCGTTTAACAAGGACATCTTCCGCCGCATACAATGTGTATGAAAGGTGGGAAAAAAGTGAGCAGATACGTAATTAACGGCGGTCACAGAATTTATGGTGAAACGCAGATTCAAGGCTCCAAAAACAGCGTGTTGCCCATTCTTGCGGCAACAGTACTTATAAAAGGTGAAACGGTTATAACAAACTGTCCTGATATAACAGATGTTGAAGCTACAATAAAAATTCTCAGCCATCTCGGTTGCAGAGTGAAAAGGGAAGGTCATTGCGTTGCCGTAGACAGCACAGATATCGTGAAATACGATATTCCCGATGATCTTATGCGTGAGATGCGCTCTTCTGTAGTTTTTCTCGGTGCCATTATCGGAAGAACAGGAAAAGCAAGTCTTTCAACCCCGGGAGGGTGCGAAATAGGACTCAGACCCATTGATCTTCATCTGGATGCAATTCAGCGTTTCGGTGTGAATATTCAGGAAGAGTTTGCAAAAATCAATTTTGAAGCCGTAAAAGAACTTGAAGGCGTTAATATCTCACTATCTTTTCCCAGCGTAGGCGCAACGGAGAATATAATACTTACAGCCTGCACGGCAAAGGGAACAACGGTTATTACAAATGCTGCACGTGAACCTGAAATCAGCGACCTTGCAGATTTTCTGAACAGTTGCGGTGCACGTATCAGCGGCACGGGAGAAGGCACAATCGTCATTGAGGGAGTAAAAGAGCTTCATCCTGTTCAGTATAAGGTTATCCCCGACAGAATCGTTGCTGCAACTTATATGGCTGCTGCTGCAATGACACACGGAAAAATAAGACTTGATGGCATTATTCCTGCACATCTTTCGCCTTGTATTCCCGTTTTTGAAGAAGCTGGCTGCGATATAGCAATTTCGGCTACATCGGTAACACTGACAGCTCCGCCTTATCTCAGGGCAATCAAAACAGTTCGTACAATGCCGTATCCCGGTTTTCCTACGGATATGCAGGCACAGATACTTGCTATGACAACAATGTGCCACGGCACAAGTGTTATAATAGAAACAATATTTGAAAGCAGATATAAACACGTAAGCGAGTTGCTCCGATTCGGGGCAAAAATAAGAGTTGACGGCAGAATGGCAGTTATAGAAGGCACACCTGACCTTACGGGTGCATCTGTTATTGCATCTGACCTCAGAGGCGGTGCGGCACTTGTGCTTGCAGGTATTGCGGCGCAGGGCACAACCACCGTTGATGATATAAAATATATTCTCAGAGGCTATGAGAATATGAGCGGAGTTCTTTCTTCGCTCGGATGTGAAATTATAAAAGAAGAAAGGGTGCCCTCAGATGGCAGAATCCCGTAATGTTAAAAAAGAATCAGATAAGAAGAAACAGCAAGAGATTCAGCTGAAGCTTAAAAAATTCAGGCGCGGTGCAGTTTTCTGCATCGGGCTTGGTGTTGTTCTTTTTCTTCTCTGTTCATATGTGCTGTTCAAAGTCGGCACAATAACGGTTGAAGGGGTTGCTGATGATTTCTGCAAAGGCACTCACAAACATACAAACAGTTGTTATTATACAGATGAAGAAATTATAAAAATGTGCGGAGTCGGTGAAGGTGAAAGTCTTGTGCTGATTTCAAAAGAAGATATTGAAGCGTCAATCGAAACGCTTCTTCCTTACATCGGTAATGTTGAAGTGAAGAGACAGTATCCTTCAACTCTTAAAATTATAGTTGAAGATACACACGCGCAGTATGCAGTTGACGCAGGTGGCGGATACACGCTGCTTGACAAGAATTTCAAAGCTCTTGAAAGAACAGAGGATATTCCGTCATATTGTGCAAAGCTTATAGGTGTACATCTTTTATCTGCGGAACTTGGTGAATTTGCAGCCTTTGAAGATGAAAGCTGTAAATCTAAATTGTCTTCAATAGAAGAATATTGCGAAAAATCAGGTCTTATGCCTATCACAAAAATTGATATTGTCAATATTGTCAATATCAGTTTTACAGTTGCTGACAGATATACAATCGTGCTCGGCAGTATGACAGACCTTGACGAAAAATTCAATGCAGCTGTAAATGCTATAAATGCAGAAAATGAAAAAGGCTCGGCTTCAAGACAGGTTATCAATGTAGTTGACCCGAAACGTGCTTATGTGGGAGCAGATAATTCTCCCGTTGATGATAATTCAGATGAACCTGAAGAAATAATAGCAGTCGGCTGATAACAGACTCAGGCTGAAAAATGGCTTAAAATCTCAAAAAAATTATAAATCTGACAATATTTATTGCAGTTTACGTATTGAAATTTATTCAGTTACGTGTTATTATATATAAGTATTGTTGTATATAGTAGTATAATCATAATTAATATACGGAGGATGTAAAATGGCTTTCGAAATTGCAAATGAACGTGAAGAAGTAACAAAAATAAAAGTCATCGGTGTAGGTGGCGGCGGCGGTAACGCAATCAACAGAATGGTTGAAGCAGGAGTTCAGGGTGTTGAATTCATCGCTATCAACACAGATAAACAGGTACTTATGTATTCTAAGGCAACAACAAAGATCCAGATCGGTGAAAAGGTTACAGACGGTAAGGGTGCAGGTGCACGTCCCGATGTTGGTCAGAAAGCTGCTGAAGAGAGCATGGATGCAATCAATGATTCACTCACCGGTGCAGATATGGTATTCATCACAGCAGGTATGGGCGGCGGCACAGGTACAGGCGCAGCTCCCGTAATTGCTCAGATGGCAAAGGATAAGGGTATCCTCACAGTAGGTATCGTTACAAAGCCCTTCAACTTTGAAGGCAGACGTCGTATGGCTCAGGCTGAAGAAGGTATTGCAGAACTTTCTCAGCATGTAGACAGTCTTATCATTATTCCTAATGAAAGACTTAAGCTTGTTTCAGACGAAAAGATTACTTTTGCAAATGCATTCGAAGTTGCAGACGATGTTCTTCGTCAGGGCGTAAGAAGCATTGCAGAACTTATCACAGTTCCCGGACTTATCAACCTCGACTTTGCAGACGTTACTTCAGTTATGAAGGATGCAGGCTATGCTCATATGGGTGTAGGCAGAGCTACAGGTAAGGATAAAGCTGAAGAATCAGCAAAAATGGCTATCACAAGCCCCCTTCTTGAAACATCAATTCAGGGTTCAAAGGGTATCATCATCAATATCTCAGCTTCATCAGATATCACTCTTGATGCTGTTGATGTTGCCAGCTCAATTATTTCAGAAACAGCAGATCCCGATGCAAACATCATCTTCGGTGTTGCTCTTGATCCCACTCTTGATGATGAAATGATCATCACTGTTGTTGCAACAGGTTTCGGCTCACAGCCCAACGTTATCAAACCCGTTGCAAAGGCAGAAGTTAAGGAAGAAGCTCAGGTTGAAGCAAAGCCTGTTGCAGAACCCTCAAAGTTTGAATTCGGAACAAATGATGAAGACCTCAGTGATATCTTCGAAATGTTCAGAAGCAAGAAATAATATTTTATAACCGATTAAAATATTTCAGAGCGGTGTCTTTTCGGGCATCGCTTTTTCTGAAAATACTCCTTTTGCAAAAATTCTTTATAAAGTATTGACAAAGAGTAAAAAATTAAATAATATCATAATATAATGATATTGCTTTGATTTTTTTATAAAAGGAGAGTTTGCTATGGAATTTGAAAAAATAAGAGCAATCATCTGCGAAGCGTATGACATTCCTGAAGATGAGGTCACAATGACTACATCGTTTCAGGACCTGAATTTTGACAGTCTTGACCTTGTTGAACTTGTTATGGATATTGAAGATAATTTCAATATTGAAGTTCAGGATGAAGATTTTGAGAAATTCAACACAATCGGTGATGTTGTAGCTTTTCTTGAGAATTTTTAAGAGTTCTGGGGCGGATGTTCAGCAACCGCCCTTTTGATTTGGATAATTTATGATTAAGAATGTAATTTTTGACATGGGAAATGTCCTCATAATGTTTTATCCCGAAAAAACTTTTTCAAAGTATCTTCCCGATAAAAAAGATGTGGATCTGATTCTCAATGTATTTTACAAAAGCGGAATTTACAGAGACTGTGACAGAGGTATAAGAACATATGCCGATGTTATTGAAGATGTTGCACCTCAGCTTCCTCCTCACGTGCTCAGAGTGCTCAAAGAGTTGTATCTTGAAAAGGGCTACGGTGTAACAGAAATGCCGCCTTTCCCTGAAATGTATGACCTTATAACCGAGCTTAAGGCAAACGGTTATAAAACATATCTTTTAAGCAATGCAGGGTATGATTTCTATGAGTATTCACCTCACAAACCTGCCATAGCTCTTATGGACGGTAAAATCATTTCCTGTGAACATAAAGTATTGAAGCCCGAAAAAGAGATTTATGAAATCCTTTTCAATACATTTTCTCTTGACCCGTCAGAATGTATTTTTATTGACGATGTGGAGGAAAATATTCAGGGCGGTATTGACTGCGGAATGGACGGAATAGTCTTCTCCCCGTCATTTGAAGATGTAAGTGTACTTCGAGAGAAGTTAAGAAATAAAGGAATCAAAATATAAAACAGAAGGTAGTTTAGTATGAAACTTGATAAGCTCGTCGGCGAAAGATTTAAGGAAAAACCCTCTGATTGCGTGGTAGACAGCCATGCGTTAATGGTCAGAGGCGGATATATGAAGTTTGTTTCAAACGGTATTTATTCTTCATTTATGCCTCTTCGCCGTATAACAAAGAAAATTGAAAATATCATTCGTGAAGAGATGGACAGAATCGACGGTCAGGAAGTTTCTTTCCCTGTTGTTATGCCCGCATCTCTCTGGGAGGAATCAGGCAGATATCAGTCAATTGACAACTCTCTCTGTCGTTTTAAGGACAGAAACGGTGCACCTATGGTTCTTGGTATGACACACGAAGAAGCTGCTGTTCAGCTTGTCCGTGAATACGCAAATTCTTATAACCGTTATCCCTTTATGATTTACCAGATTCAGACAAAGTTCCGTGACGAAGCAAGACCCAGAGCAGGTCTTATCCGTGTACGTGAATTCACAATGAAGGATGCATATTCATTCCATACATCTCAGGAAGACCTTGAGCAGTACTATGCAAAGTGCTATCACGCATATGAAAGAATCTTTGCAAGAGCAGGTATTCCTGAAACAATCGTTGTTGAGTCAGACTCAGGTATGATGGGCGGTAATATCTCTCACGAATATATGCTTCTTACTTCTATAGGTGAAGATTCAATCGCAATCTGTCCCGAATGCGGCTACAGAGCTAATATGGAAGCTGCAGAGAGCATTATTGAGCCTCTTCGTGATGATATATCAGAAGAGCTTATAAAGGTACATACACCTGATATGCATACAATTGAAGAAGTATGTGACTTCCTTAAGGCAGATCCCAAGAAGAGCCTCAAGGCTGTTGTATATCAGAAGAATATGACAGATGAATATGTTATCGTATTCATCAGAGGTGACCTTGACGTAAACGAAACAAAGCTCACAAACTTCCTCGGTGAAAATATTCACCCTGCAGTTATTACAGAAGAATCAGGCATTGTTGCAGGTTTCATCGGTCCCGTAAATCAGAATGCTGAATGCACAGTACTTTTCGATGCATCAGTAAAGGGTTGCAATAATCTTTGCTGCGGTGCAAATGAGCTTGATTACCACTACACAGGTCTTGATATGGACAGAGATTTCCCCGATGCTGAATATCACGATTTTGCAAAGATTATCACAGGCGGCATCTGTCCTTCATGTAAACAGAAGGCAATCACAGTTTCAAGAGGTATCGAAGTAGGTAACATCTTCCAGCTCGGTACAAAATATTCAAAGTCAATGGGTATGTCATACCTTGACGAAAAGGGCGAAAGCCATACACCCATTATGGGTTGCTACGGTATCGGTGTCGGCAGACTTGCAGCATCAGTATGCGAAGCGCACCACGACGAATACGGTCCTATCTGGCCTATGTCAATCGCTCCCTGGCAGGTACACCTCTGCTGTATGAAGGCTGCAGATGAAGAAGCACACGCAGCAGCAGACAAGATGTATGAAGACCTTCAGGATGCAGGACTTGAAGTAATTTACGATGACCGTAAGGTAAGCGCAGGCTTTATGTTCTCAGACGCTGACCTTCTCGGTGTTCCCGTAAGAGTTATCGTAAGCCCCAGAAACCTTAAAGAGAATGTTTGTGAGGTTGTTACAAGAGATAAGACTTACAGCGCAAAAGTTCCCGTTGAGGAAACAGTTCAGACTGTAAAGAACCTTGTAGCTGAACTTGTGGCAAAGTGCAAAGCTGAATAAAAATATCTCCCGTGAAGTTTTTCACGGGAGTTTTTTTGTCTTGCAGAATGTTTGATAAGAATCTGTATGGGCGTTGATTCAACGCCCGATTTGTCGAAGACAAATAACGGTGGAACACCGTTCGATTGTGAAAAATCAATTTATTGAAACTGAATAAATTAAGAATTATATCATCATTCCACACAAAAGGAATGGTGATTTTTTTTGTTATATTTTACAAAATTAAAAATTTTTGAAAAAATGTGTTACATTTTTGATATGGTTGTTCTACTTTATAATAAAGTGATAAAATTGAGGTGAGTCCGATGCACGGATTGTTTTTGGTGACTCAGAAAAATGAATATATATATTGAGAATTTTTATGCTGATGCAAATAGTGACGGAGTAGTCAATGCCATAGATGCAAGACTTATTCTCCGCAAAGCCGCACAACTTGATTAAAATACAAAACGGAGCTGTGAAAACAGCTCCGTAATTTTTTTGTGTAATCAAAAATTCTGTTCAATAAATTTCACTACACCGTTGTTAAGATTTGATTCAATAACTCCGTCTGCTTTCATTTTGACTTCGTCTTTTGCATTTGCCACGGCATATGCTTCATCGCTTGCTTCAAACATCGGTATGTCATTAAGATTATCTCCAAATGATATAACCTTTTCTGCATCAAGAAGATTTCTGAGGCGTTTAACGGCATTTTTCTTTGATGCGGTGTGTGAACAAACTTCAAGATACCAATGGTCTGTGTTGTAGATATCTCTGTAAAATTCAGGGTGAAGCTCTTTGCACTCTTTGATGATGTTGTAGGCTTTTTCAAGCTTTTCTTTCTCTGCATCAATTGAAAAATAGACAATGTTTTTGTCCGCACATTCTTCAAATGACTTCACTTTTGTAAACTTCTTGCCGTAAACACGCTCACGCTCTTCAATAAATTTCTGCGCAGCAGGAGAGTCAGCTTTTTCATAATATACTGACAGAGTGTTGTTATCTATACAATAGAAAAATCCGTCTGTAAGGTGCTCTCTGACAGCCTTTATGAGCACATTTTTACCCTGGGGGCTGATATTTTCCGTTGCAATATAATTCTTGTTGCCGATGTCGTAAATCGCAACACCGTTCATCAGTATAACGGGGAGTTTCAGGTTCACATCCTTGAACATCTGCACAACTGTTGCGTTTGTTCTTGCTGTTGCAACCGTGAAATTGACTCCTTTATCAATGATTTTGTTTAGCCCGTTAATTGTATCTTCACTCAGCAGAGCATTGCCGTTGAGCAGAGTACCGTCAAGGTCTGATATAAATAAAGTATCCATATTTTCTCCAAAAAATACGCACGGTATAAAACCGTGCGTTGATTTTTTAATTACTTGATTTCTTCAAGGTCTGCATTGCCTGATCCTGTGAAGAAGCTTTCAAGGAATTCGAAAACGATTCTCATAAGATCACCGATTCTTTCAAAGAAACGACCGATTACTGCCATGGGGTTAGTGTCAAGCTTGTTGAGATTTTCCCAACTTGCGTAAAGAGTGATATCTTCGTCTGCTGTGAGAATTGTGTCAGCAGTAACGAGTTTACCGTCTTCTGTGTACCAGCCGAGGAAATCAAAACCGTCTCTGTAATCGCATTCGGGAAGTTCACCGTATGCTTTGTCAACGGGATAGAGCTTGCTCTTTACTGAGCAGTTGCCGTTGCCTGCATCAAATGTAACAAAGATACACTTGATAAGAGTAATTGTGCCGTTAATGTTGCAGAAAGTCTTGCCGTCTTCATCGTTGAATACATAACCCATAAGATCCTGATCAGCATTGATGAATCTCATGTCAACAGCACCTGAATTGTCGATGTAAGAGGAGATTGTAACACCGATTTTTGCATTTTCTGTGAGCTTTGATTCAACAATGATGCTTGCGTGTGCAGGAACAAAGATGTTTGACTGAGCTGCGCTGCCTGCATTGTCGTATACATATGTATCACCGCTGATAGCGAAAACTGTTGCACTTGAGAAGAAAATTGCGCCGAAATCAGACTTGTTTGTGTTCTTTGTGATTTTTGCTGATGCAAGATTTACAGTTCCGTAAGGAGCATAGATTGCACTGCCTGTGAACCCTGAATAACCTGAGCTTGCTTCACAGCCTGTGATTGTGCCGTTGTTTACTGCAAGCTTAGATGTTGCAGTTGCAACAACAACAGCGCCACCGTCATAAAGAGCTTTGCACTTTTCAATTGTACCACCGTTGATTGTCATTGAAGCATTTGTGCCAAGGTATACAGCACCTGCTGAGTTAGCTGTACAGTTTGCGATTTTTGAACCTTCGTTCATTGTGATTGAACATTTAGCTGAGAGTGACTCTGCATTTGCAGAAATTGCACCACCGTTAATTGTCTTTGCATTGTTTGATGTAAGCACAGCACCTGCATCAAGTACAACACCGCCTGATGTGAGTGAAATCAATGAGTTTACATAACCGGGGAAGTTTGTTTCGTTACCGTCAACAGTAATATCTTTCAATGTAAGAGTTGCTGCATTGTTGATAACAAAAATTGCGCCGGCATTTTCGTCACTTCTTGTGATTGAGTAACCGTTACCGATGATTGTTGCATTCTTTGTTATGTAAAGAGTTGAAGATGCATCAACGTCTTTAAGAAGAGAAATCTTACCAGATGCAACACAGTTTGCGACAGCTTCTGCAAGAGTACCGCTGCCTTTTTTTATGCCGAATGATGTGAACCATTCTGCTTCGGTAGCAGCTGTTTCTTCAGCGAAAGCCACGGGAGAAACTGAAAGGATGAGAAGCATTGTAAGAATCAATGCAATTGCTTTTTTTACAGACTTCATAAAAATAGTCCTCCTGTCCGGAAAATTATACAAAGGTATTATACAATATAAAAATAGTTTTGTAAATAAAAATAAAAGATATTTTAAGAAAAATTAAAAATATTTTATATATTTTTTTTGTTTTCTTGACAATATGTGTTTCTAAATGGTAATCTTAATGTGGTGATGTTTATGAAAGGGAAAAAGGTTTTTCGCCTCAGTAACCGTGCATATATATTTTCTGCTGTATCTGTAGTGCTTGCAGCGGCAGTTATTTTTATTTCAGTATTCTTTGTTGAAAAGGCTCAGACAGATGTTTTCTATTCTCCGGCAAGCGGAGGAGCAATTGTGCTCAGCGGAGGAGAAAATACGGGGAAAAATATTCCCGGAAAAGGTATTTCATGTGTCAGAAACAGCTTTGCTTCTGATTCATCCGCCGTGCTTATGGCAGACGGATCAACATATACTCTTTATCACGTGCAGAATGGCGATTTTGTAAAACTTAATGCGAATTGTACCGGTGAATTCATCTGCTCTTCAGACGGTAAAAAAGTTGTATATCTCAATTCTGATGATGTTCTTTTTATTGATAAAACAGAAATAGCAGATTCTGTGGAGTCCTTTGCTTCTTCACCTGACGCAAATGCAGTTGTTTATGTGAAAAGAGAAGAAAATTCACAGTCATTGTACCTTTATATGAAAGGTAAAGCCGAGAAAGTCGGAGAAGGTTATATGCCTGTTGCCGTAAGCTCGGACGGTAAGAATGTCTATACACTTTCTTCAGATAATTCATTCTGCATACTTGGTGCAGACGGCACAATGAAAAGTAAACTCGGTCAGTCTGTTCTGGCAGATTCATTTGTATTTTCAGAAGATTTATCTGTTGTTGTATTCAGCGACGGTGAATACACATATATGTCTGTTGACGGCAAGAGCAGAGTAAGACTTTTTGCAGGCATCGGCAGACCTCATACTTACATGCAGGACAGTCTTCGTATTGATTCGCAGGGCAATTCAGAAGTTATCAATGCTTCTCTTGAGTCTGCATTTTATACTTCTGTCAACGAAAAAGGCAAAACATTGTTGTATTATGTGAATGAAGAATCTGCAGTCAAAGAGCTTTGCTCAGATGTTAAAAGTTTCAGCGTTACAGACGATGAAACAATTGCATACCTTGACACTCAGGGAAGTGTATACGCATACAACGGCACGGATACAGAATCTGTTGCATCGGGTGTTGATGAGTTTTATGCTACTGCAAAAAACAGATACATATATTATATGACAACTGCAGGAGATGTATATTCTCTTAAAAATACAAACAATCAGCTTCTTGCAACTGGTGTTTACAGATTTATGCTTCATTCTGATGACAGTCTGTATATAATAATGACAGACCGAAAACTGTATCGCATAAACGGTGTAAGAAGAAGTGATGTAATTGCAGAAAACGTGAATTTCTGCAAGTCACAGCAAGATGTTATGTATTACGGTGCAGGTTTTAATCCCGACACAGGCACATACTCACTTTATGCATCCTATGACGGAGGAGAATTCAATCTGATTTCAGAACATATTGCAAAATAATTTACATAATTTTCATCTTATATAATTCAGATGAAATGCAGATAATACAAACAACGGATACAGATAAACGCGTTTGCATCTGAATCCGAAAAGAACACACTCAGCTGAGTGCGGTCTTTTGAATTGTTTGTTATTATTTTAAGAATGACATCTGTTCGCCTGCATCTTCGGCAGAGAGAATTGCTCCTGCTGAGGGAAGAGTTTTTGTTCTGTAGCGCTGAGGCTTTGTGAACATTTCATCTTTGTAATATACAACACTTGCAACTCTGTGACCTTTTTTCAGGCTCATAACAGCAACACCCTGAGTGTTTTTTGTTGTCTTTGATGCAATTGCACCTGAGTTGAAAAGAAGAAGTCTGCCTGATGTTGATTTGATTACAAAATCAGTATCATCATTGATATAATATGCAGCAACAAGTGGCGATTTGTCACTGTATGCATTGATAAGCTTCTTTCTGTTTGTTTTTGTAGCATATGAAGCCATATCAACCTTTGCAACTTTACCGTTTTCAAAGAAGAAGAGCATATAACCTTTGTAATCAGTGGTTACAGCCATATACATGCTGTTTTCCCCCTGGTCAAATTCAAGCTTTGTGGGGATATAATCACCGAGAAGGCTTGTTTTTGAATCTTCAAAGTCATTTGCTTTTGATTTGTAAGTCTGACATTTATCAGAGAAGAACAACAGCTCTGCTGCGTTTGTGGAGTCAAGTTCAATTGTGATAAAGTCGTTTTCTTTAAGCTTGTGGGCACCGCTCATACGCAGTGACTGAGGTGTAATCTTCTTGAAATAACCGTCGTTTGTATAGAAAAGTCTTACAGGGTAGTCAGGCACAGCATCATCATTTTCGTCAGCTTCGTCTGCAAAATCATAGTTGATTTCGGTAAGTCTTTCCTTGCCGTATTTCTTCATAACATCTTTAAGCTCAGAAACAATAATGTTCTTGATTCTTGAACGGCTTGAAAGAATATCTTCCATATCAGCAATTGTCTTCTTCAGTTCTTCAATATCTTCAAGACGTTTTAAGATGTATTCACGGTTCAGGTGACGGAGCTTGATTTCAGCCACGTATTCAGCCTGAATTTCATCAATGCCGAAGCCGATCATAAGGTTGGGGACAACCTCTGCCTCTTCTTCGGTTTCTCTTACTATCTTGATTGCCTTGTCAATGTCGAGAAGAATCTTCTGAAGACCTAAGAGCAGGTGAAGTCTGTCCTTTGCCTTGCCGAGGTTATAGGCTGTTCTTCTTTTGATACACTCTGTTCTGAAACCGAGCCATTCTTCAAGAATTTCACCTACACCGAGTACCTTGGGTACACCGGCGATAAGAACATTGAAGTTGCAGCTTGTGGGATCTTCAAGGGGAGTCTTTTTGAAGAGCTTGAGCATAAGAGCATCAGCATCAACACCTCTCTTGAGGTCGATTGTGATTTTAAGACCTGACTTGTCTGTTTCATCACGCACATCGCTGATTTCTTTGAGTTTGCCGCCCTTTGAAAGTTCAATTATCTTGTCAATAACTGCTTCAACAGTTGTTGAGGGGGGAATTTCTGTGATATCTATGCAGTTGTTCTTTTTGTCATATGCGTATCTTGCACGGACACGGATTGAGCCTCTGCCTGTTTTGTAGATTTCATCGATTTTTTCTTTATCATAAAGAAGAATGCCGCCGCCGCTGAAATCGGGAGCCTTGAGAGTTTCCGAAATATCGTGGTCGGGATTCTTTATGAGTGCGATTGTTGTTTCGCAGATTTCGTTAAGGTTGAAGGAGCAGATGTTACTTGCCATACCTACAGCGATACCTGTGTTATTGTTCACAAGTACAGATGGGAATGTAACAGGGAAGAGTGTAGGCTCCATCATTGAGTTGTCGTAGTTGGGAACAAAATCAACAGTATCTTTATCGATATCACGGAAAAGCTCACTACAGATTTTGTCAAGCTTTGCTTCTGTGTATCGTGAAGCCGCATAAGCCATATTTTTTGAATATGCTTTACCGAAGTTACCCTTTGAATCAATAAAGGGGTGAAGCAGTGCTTCGTTACCTCTTGTAAGACGTACCATTGTTTCGTAAATTGCACCGTCACCGTGGGGATTGAGCTGCATTGTACGGCCTACAATGTTTGCAGACTTGATTTTTGCACCGTTCTGAAGCCCCATAAGATGCATTGTATAAAGGAGCTTTCTGTGAGAGGGTTTGAAACCGTCGATTTCGGGAATAGCTCTTGAAAGAATAACGCTCATTGCATAGGGCATATAGTTTGTTTCAAGAGTTTCGGTTATTCTTTGAGGCTGCACAATACCTGCACCGAGAATATGTGCATTGGGATTGAGCGAATCCTGTTTTATTTCATCATTTTTCTTTTTCTTAGCCATAATCAGTTCTCCGTCAGCTTATATCTGCAAGGTCAATGTACTGGCTGCCGACCTCAGCAATGTGATCTTTTCTTCCCTGAAGATTGTCACCGAGCAACAGATCAAAAACATCTGCTGTCATCTGTGCATCTGTGGGCTCAACTTTGATAAGACGTCTTGTTTTCGGGTTCATAGTTGTCATCCACATCATATCAGGTTCGTTTTCACCAAGACCTTTTGAACGCTGGATAGTGTATTTCTTATCGCCGATTTCTTTGAGAGCATCTGCTTTTTCCTGCTCGTTATATGCAAACCAGGTCTGATTGCCTGCTGTGATTTCGTAAAGCGGTGATTCGGCAATGAAAACTTTGCCCGCTTCAATGAGTGTAGGCATAAGAGCATAAATCATTGTAAGGATAAGTGTTCTTATCTGGAATCCGTCTACGTCGGCATCGGTACAGATGATGACTTTACTCCAGCGGAGATTGTCAAGGTTGAATGTGGACATATTCTTGTTTGCCTTTGTCTTGACTTCAACACCGCAACCGAGCACTTTTATGAGGTCTGTGATGATTTCAGATTTGAATACCTTTGTATAATCAGCCTTAAGACAGTTGAGAATCTTACCTCTTACGGGCATAATAGCCTGGAATGCAGAGTCTCTTGCCTGTTTACAGGCACCCAATGCAGAGTCACCCTCTACTATGAAGATTTCTCTTTCTTCAATATCTTTGCTTCGGCAGTCAACGAATTTTTCAACTCTGTCTGCCATGCTGTTTGATGTGGCAAGAGTTTTCTGAAGATTGAGTCGTGTTGCTTCCGCTTTGACACGGCTTCGCAGGTTGATGAGTACCTGGTCAGCAATGCGGTCTGCATCAAGCTTGTTTTCTATAAAGTAAATCTCAAGCTGATGTCTGAGGAAGTCTGTCATTGCCTGCTGAATAAATTTGTTTGTGATAGCTTTCTTGGTCTGATTTTCATATGAAGTCAGAGTTGAGAAAGATGAAACAATTATAACAAGACAGTCTTCAACATCCTGGAAAGTGATTTTTCCGTCTGTCTTCGCATATTTGCCTGTCTGCTTGAGGTAAGCATCAATCTGTGCGACAAAAGCACTTCTTACAGCCTTGTCAGGTGCACCGCCGTGTTCAAGCCAGCTTGAGTTGTGGTAGTAATCCTTGAGCTGTTTTGTTTTTGAAAAAGCGAGAGCTACATTGATTTTAACTTTGTATTCGGGCTTGTCTTCACGGTCACGGCCCTTTTTCTCTGTCTGCCAGAGCTGGGTTGTTGTGAAAGCCTCTTCACCGCAGTAGTTGTCAACATAATCTTTTATGCCGTTTTCGTAAAGAATTTCAGTTGTTTCAAACTTTGTTTCGGTGAGCTGATTTTTGAATATGAACTTAAGACCGTTGTTTACAACAGCCTGTCTTTCAAGGACTTCCTTGAAATAATCTGCGGAAATGTCAATGTCCGTGAAAACATCAAGGTCGGGACGCCATTTTATTCTTGTACCCGTGTCACGCTTTGCGTAGGGCTCTTCGTTAAGACCGCCTACGGGCCAGCCTTTTTCAAAACGGAGAGTATAACACATTCCGTCACGGTGAATTTCAGCTTCCATATATTCAGATGCAAACTGTGTGGCACAAAGACCAAGGCCGTTAAGACCGAGAGAATATTCGTAGTTACCGCCGTCGTTTGTGTCGTATTTACCGCCTGCATACATCTCACAGAAGAGAAGTTCCCAGTTGAATCTTTCTTCCTTTGGATTCCAGCCTACGGGCATACCGCGTCCGTAGTCCTGTACTTCAATTGAATTGTCAAGAAATCTTGTAACAACAATTTTGTTTCCGTAGCCTTCTCTTGCTTCGTCTATTGAGTTTGAAATAATTTCAAAAGCGGAATGCTGACAGCCGTCAATTCCGTCTGAACCGAAAATAACAGCAGGACGTTTTCTTACTTTGTCCGGTCCTTTGAGAACAACTATGTCTTCATTGCCGTAATCTTTTTTCTTTGCCATGTCTTCCTCCATTATATTGGAACTATACTATATTATTATACAATATATTGAGTTTTCGTCAATAGTGAAATTTTCATAAAATTTCCGTCGGTTTGCGAGGAAATTAAAAAAATCTGAAAAAATTTCAAAAAAGACTTGATTTTTGTTTTTTGATGTGATAATATACATAGGCAATGTTCGTTGCAGGGTTATCCTGCGTAAAAATATCAGAAAGGATTTAAGAAAAATGACTGTAGCATCATATATTCTCGGTGGCGTTTTAATCGTTATTTCAATTCTTCTCATAATCCTCGTTCTTCTTCAGGAGAGCAAACAGCAGGGTCTTTCAGGTGCAATCGCAGGCGGTTCTGATACTTTCTTCGGCAAGAATAAAGGTCGTACAGCAGAAGCTAAGCTTGAAAAGCTCACAAAAGTTCTTTCAGCAGCATTTATCGTTCTCACTCTGGTTACTACACTCGTTGTGGGTGCACTTTCCTAAGTGAAAATTATAAATAACCGTGATTCAGTAGCTCAGTCGGCAGAGCACCTGCCTTTTAAGCAGGGTGTCCGGGGTTCGAATCCCCGCTGAGTCACCAAAAAACGACAGTCTTCTATTGAAGATTGTCGTTTTTTTTATTCAATCCGAAGGCTTTGT
>JAZTWP010000087.1:0-2831 GCA_045636025.1 Acutalibacteraceae bacterium
GTTAAGAACGATGATATTTATACTACACGAAGAATAATGAGTTTATCCTTTATTGTAAGCCCCTGTAATTATTGTTGTAATTTGTTAAAATAATCTTCAATTAAGTTTTAATAAGTTTTTGAATCTTTTGTGATATTATTGTGAAAAAAGCAGGAGGATATGATGTATGTTTAAAAGGTTTTTTGCTGGCATTCTTGCCTTTATTTTTTCAATTCTTCCGTGCGCAAACAACAAGGTGAAATACACCTGCAAAGAGGCGGTTGCTGTAACAGCAGAATTCGCTGAAAATGAAAGTGTTGCGATTGACACACCGAAGCCTGTTTTTGCGGCGGATATGCCGGAATCAGAGGTTATCTCGGTTAACGGATTATCACGACTTTCAATCAACGGTCAACTTACATCTCCCGTCCTCTTTTTCGGCAATACGGATTTCCCGAATCCCAACGGTGTCACAACAAGTCAGGCAGGATTTGCCGCTGATGCGGGAATACATCTTCACTCCATTATTGAAAATATCAATTATTATGCCGATCTTGACAGCATCAGCGAGGCGGAATACAGATAGTTATACTCTCATCTTCACGAGAGTGTTAAGAGTATTTTAGAGGGGGACCCAGACGCAAAAATTCTGCTTCGTGTCAAGGTAACAATGCCCGATACAGGCTCCATACCCGAAAGCGAAATAATACAGTATAAAGATAAAAGCATAAAATCCGGTGTTGTATCAATGGCGTCAGATTTATTCAATGAAGAATCAAGCAGAAGGCTTGCTCATCTGGTCGATTATGTCAGCTCCAACGGTGAGCTGTCGAAGCATATTATCGGATATCATCTTGAAAATAATGAATGGTTTCAGTATCTGTACCGTGAAAACGGACAGGACTTTTCAAACGCAAACAATGAAAAATTTGCCCAGTGGCTGAAAGTGAAATATCCGACAGACAGGGATTTGCAGAAAGCGTGGGGGAATTCTTTCGTGAAGCTTTCCACAGTGACTATTCCGAATAATCTCCCCGGCAACATTTATGACAACAGCAAGCTGTATAAAGATATTCTCTTTTACGGAACAAAAACGCAGAAATATGTTGATTATCATCAGTATATCTGTGACCTTACGGCAGCACGCATTTCGAATCTTGCGCGTATTATCAAAGAGCGGACAGAAAACCGCGCTATCGTAATTTCTTTCTACGGTTATCAGTTTGAACTGTACAGCTCTCTTTCAGGACACCATAATCTGAATTGGCTGCTGTCTGACAAAAATATCGACGGCTTTGCAGGGCCAATCAGTTACAGAGACCGTAACGTCAGTTCATACGCTCCGAATTCACCTGTGGGTGCTACGGGCGCATATATGTCAACGGTTGACTCAATTCAGCGAAACGGAAAAATATGGTTTCAGGAAAGTGATGAGCGGACATTTATCAATCACACCGATGAGCCGTATGAAGATACTTTTTTAACTCCCATAAGAAGCCTGAGTGACATTATTGAAGTGCATAAGCGAGAGCTGGGCGATACCATTATCCACGGCAACGGCTTGTGGGCAATGGATTTATGGGCGAGGGGATGGCTGGATGATTCGGCAATATGGGAAAACCTCGGAAAGCTGTCGAATCTGTATCAGGCATATCAGAACGGGTACGGTCAGGCATCTCGGTTCGATGTGGCACTTGTTGTAGATGAATATTCGCTTCACCGCATGGCAAATCAAGGACCTGTGGGTGATGAACTGCTGGGCGAGATGCAGCTTAATCTCTATCACGCAGGACTCTCAACTTGCTATGTTCAGCTTAAAGATGTGCTTGCGGGACGTGTTGACGATGCAAAACTGTATATCATCACATCTGCGTTTGATATGACGGATGAGCAGATAGAACAGCTTCAGACAGCACTTCATAAAGACGGCAAGACAACGCTCTTTATGTATAATTTCGGAAGCATGACCACTCAGCAGGCTAAAGCACTCACGGGTATGGAATTCAAGGTAAAGAAATTACAATCCAAAACTGGAATAAAAATGACAAAGCAGTCTGCCGTTCCGGGTCTGATTAGCGATAATCATACTGCGCTTATCTCCCGTGCTATGAAGGTTGTCGGCGGACAGACCGAGACTCTCGGTAAATATTCCGACGGCTCTGTCGGCTTTGCAATCAACAGACAGAAAGACTATACCACTATTTATTACGGTGATTCGCTGATTTCAGTCAACAATCTGAAAGCCATTGCACGTGCTTGCGGAATCCATGTTTATTCCGATTCAGAGGATGTGCTGATGGCAAATCAGAATATGGTGGTATTCCACGCTGTCACGGCAGGGGAGAAGGCCGTCACCTTTGAAGGCAAGACTGATGTATGGGACTATTTTAATAATAAATGGTATACAGATGTGGATTCAGTCACATTCTCTGCGGAAATCGGCGAAACAAAATATCTGTTCTACGGTGATAAAGAAGAGATAGAAAATTGGAGCCTGCCGATTTACAGATAGAAACAGGAACAACCGTGAAAGGGTAATGGTGACAAATAAACTAAACAGCCTGCCGGGGTGATTGCCTCGGCAGGCTTTGTTATGTCTTAGCACAGCCCTCCGGGATTAAACCTCGGAGGGCTTTTTGCGACTGATTTATATGCTGAATTCACCTCGATATTGATTCGGAGTCCATCTTGGGAACTGCACAGTTTTCTTAAAAGGCGTATATATAGGTAGGTGCTAAATTGTGTAAGCATCCAAAATGTATTTATCTACGAAATGTAACAAGGTTGTCAAACGATTGCTAGGGTTGTCAAACTATTTATAACAAAAATTTCTAATAAAAGTGGCGTTAATG
>JAZTWP010000088.1:0-88746 GCA_045636025.1 Acutalibacteraceae bacterium
ATTGCCCAGTGAACTGCGATTGACATGCACATGCAGACCGCAGGTGTTTGCCTGATGTGAGAGATACCCCATCTCTCTGAGTTTTGTCACGACTTCAAGCCAGGGCATTTTATTCACCTGATAATCCAATGTCATGGGATGAGTGACAATCTCAAATCCGTTATCAAGTGAGCCATCGTGTTTGCAGTAGATATGCTCATCAGATGCATTTGCAATGTCAATTACCGATTCTGCACATCCATCATCTTCTCCTGCATCATCGACTTCAAGCTCCACACCGAAGTAACGACCGTTCTCACCATAGAACTTGGGAATAGGCTTGTAGTAGTAATCGTGGATGACACAATTCGATGAACAACGGTTGTAGCAATCGGAACAGTACGGTTCATCGTCGTCATCTTCGTAATACGCATCGTCGCGGTGAATTACGCGCTCACAACGTGAACAGTTCGTGTAATACTCGTCATAACAATGATCACAAAGTGGTATGACAATATCACCACAATTATCGTCAAGCCAGATTCTCTTGCCACAGTGATAACACACAACCGTTTCCCTGTTAAGACAAGTTCTGCACATCAGCGCATCACCGAACTGAATCAACTGCTCCGCAGGATACTCAGCACCACAGTTGGTGCATGCTTTTTCTTCTTTCATCATTTATTACCTCCGTAAAAACAAATATCCCGAAGCTAATCAAAGCTTCGGGTGTTCATAGGGATAATATATGGTTGAAGAAAAATGAAATATCATATTTTTTATCCTTTTATTAATATAATCAGTCATAAAAGGACAAAAAACGAAACTTGTTTGAGAGCAAAATTTATCCTATGTAATTAAGAAGTTTGGTACCACTAAAAAGGCAAAATGAATATTGAAATTAAAAATCTGATCCTCCCCTTATTGATATTGAAAAATGTAGAAAATTGTGGTAAAATGTTATTAAAGTTTAGTGTAAGGAGGATTTGTTATGAGTATTTCTAAAATTGAGATTAATAATTTCAAATCCATCAAGCACTGCGTATTGGACTTTAAAAACATAAATCTGTTTATAGGTGAAAACGGAACTGGTAAAAGCAATATTTTAAACGCTATAAGATATTTTTTTGACAGCTTAACCAAGGAACAAGATGATAACGGAATTTATAACGATAAAAATCTTTTTTACAATGAGTTTTCAATATCAATAACTTTTAATTTTGAGCGTTTAAAAAAGATTTCCAAACACAATCGCTATCGTGAAGATGGCGAAGTGAATTTTTCAGATTATTATGGATGGATAAGTCAGCGAAAAAATCAAGAAACCTTAACTCTAAAAAAGATAAAAGGTAAAAGTATTAGGTGGAATCACAAATGGCAATATAGGCAAAACATTGCCAATTTATTTCCTTTGTATTTTGTTGATTCACGTTCCGTTAATTTGACGGATTGGAGTAAATTGTGGGAAATCATTGGAGATTTAATGAAAACACATGCTGAAACAGAGCATGAAATAAATTCTACCATTGAAACGATTAAAGAAGACGATAAATTTAAAATTAGTAACAGATTCAAAAAACTTTCAGATGCATTTAACAAGGCAAATGTACAAGTCAAATCTTTTACCCCAAAACAATACGCAACAACAATATCCACACTATTGTTTCGCGGAAACATCTTTTCTCTTCAAGAAAATCAATTGGAGCGTCTTTCTAATGGTACCAATGCATCGAATTATACCAATTTGCTTATTGAAATATTAAAATTAATTTCTGAATACAAAATCAAAGATCCCATTGTTATGTTAGACGAGCCTGAAATCAGTTTACATCATAAATTAATTGATGCATTAACAGATAGAATATTTAACTATGCAGGATATATTCAATTCATCTCAGCCTCTCATTCTCCTCGATTATTAAAAAACATTATTCGTAAGGATCAAACTGAATCTCAAGTTTTCCATATTTCTGTGCATCAAAATTATACACATGCAACTACCATCAATTTATTTTCAAATGAAAATGATGACCGCTATCGTACAGTTATCACCGATCAACATGCTTGTGCATATTTTTCAAGATATATATTATCAGTCGAAGGTGCAACCGAAACAGAACTGTTTATAAATGATTACTTACGAGAACTTTTCCCAATATTAAAACAGGTAGATATAATGGAAGGTATAAGTGATGATGTGGTTCAAAGAATCATTTCACCTAAACAACGACATTTTCGAACTAACATTCTTCTACTGATGGATATGGATAAAATTTTGGAATATTCAGAATCAAAAAACCAGTTTAAAACTATTGGAAAACTGTTTTCGCCAGCAAGAAAACTAGATGAAAGTTACTACTATACGCCAATCAGAAAGGAATACCTTTTAAGACGCAAACGCGTATTATCAATGACTAATAAATGCAAGTTTCATTATCGCTACCCATTCTTTTCTTCTAGCGATGTAAACTTTTCTACTTTGATTTCACTAATTAAGCAGTATGCTCTACAGTATGATACTTTTATTGTTTCAACAACTATAGAAGGCTCTTTAATTACATACGAAAACTTGGATATTTTTTGGAATTTTTATAAACACCATATAGCAGAACCTGAGGTATTTAACGAATTAAATGAAAAATATAACACGTTACCTCACAGAGAAAAGTTAAATTTTGCACGACTGCTTTTTAATGGGAAAAGCGATTTCATTTTATCCCTATCACAAATCAAAAAAATTAATACAAAAATTGATAAAGAAATGTCTGCTTTGCTTACTCAAAATTCGGTTTCAAAAACATCTGGTTGGGTATCAAAATGGTTATCTGTTTTTTTCCTTAACGAAACTGGTATACCACATACAGAAAAAACAGCATTACAGCAGTTCAGTGTTGTAATTAAAGATTCTGACCAACGAAGAAAGCTACGCTTATCTTTTGAACGCAATTTCCCAGAATTGTATCAAATAGTTAATCATATAGAAGATACATTTAAAAGTATATAATCTAGTCTAGGCGACAAGCAGGAATTTCGATTGTACATAATAGTCAATCGTTCCTCGTGACGCAGAAGAAGCGAGATGATCCGAGGTAAGTTTGTTGCAATATGACTTATATCCCTGCCGTCCGAAAGGCCAATCATTAAAACAACAGATACAAATACGCAAGCGAATATTTAAGAGAGTGCTTGTTGCCTAGACTACTTATATTTTATTGGAGGTGTTACAATTAAATGTTTATAAATGAATATGATTACTTTATAAACGGCGTACTTAAGACCTCCGAATCGACCTTAAAAAATGTACAAAAGGATATTAAGTCAAACTACACAATTCACAAAATTCCTAAAAAAAATGGTGAACGTATCATTCATGCAATAAAGAAAGATTCTGATTTATATACATTACAAAAGAATCTATGTTTGCATTTTTTAGATGCAATACCTCTACCACAACCAGTCATAGGATTTGTAAAAGATGAAAACTATGTGCGATTTTTAAGTCATCATATTGGTAAACGATATTTTTTAAGATTAGATATAAATAGCTTTTTTGACACAATCAATCGAAAAATGTTACAAAAAACTTTTAAAGAGTTTTTCCCTAATTCAGATAATACAGCCTTAAATACATTCATCGATTTGTGTATAATAGATGGCAAGCTGCCACAGGGAGCAGTCACGTCTCCGGTAGTTTCAAATGTAGTTTTTCGTCGAATTGATCAACGCATTTTAAAATATTGCCAAAACTTTGATAACGTTTATAATAGTAAAAAACCAAAGAAAGAATCAATAACATACACTCGATATGCAGATGACTTACTATTTTCAAGCGATGTTATCAACTTCTCTAAAAATCCATTCTTCATGGGAATGATAATTTCTATTTTAAAAGAAAACGGATTTACAATCAATAAATCAAAAACTCGCTGTAGTACGAATGAAATCTCGTTTTCAGGATTTGTTTTAGGAGCCGACGTTCATCTTTCAAGAAATAAATTGCATGAGCTTAATAAAGTAATATATTTTTTCAACAAGGCCGATGAACACTCTCATAAAAAATATCGTCTTAATAAAGCAATGCTTTCCTCTAGAAATTGGCTTACTCAAATAAACACTTTGGGATTAAAAGGACATTTCGGGCAGAAAAAAATTTTTAATACGGAGGAAGAATTTTTGAACTATTTGTGTGGCTATCGATCTTTTTTACTGTTAATACTTAGAGAGAACCCCCAACATAGTACCCATACAGAGCAGCTCAATAAAAAAATTGCAAAATTAGAGCAAATAATAGATTCAATACTATCTCATAATTAAATCAAAAATCTGCTGTTTGTCTAGAAATATTATATATTAGAAAACACACTATAAAAAAACATTCAGTGCGCATAATTAATAAATACAATTTTAATATACAAAATCGTATTCTTAGTTAAATACAACATTGACTTAGAAAAAAATAAAGCAAAATGGAAATTATTTAGTATATCTAAAAGTGAACATATCCATATAAATTTGTGACCCCATTTTGACCCCAGCTTAAGTTGATTGAAATAGGCACGTTTAGTTCAGCTATATAATTTTTCAGATTTAAGCATTCTATTTCGATTGATTTTGAGGTATTTAGGACACAAAAAATATCTGTAATTTTCACAGAGACCCTCATAACCCGGAGGTCATGTGGTTCAAATCCCATCTCCGCAACCAAACAAAAAATCCTGATACAGAACCAGCGTCTGTATCAGGATAAAATTATGCAAAAATTAGAATCAGTCGTCCTCAAACATAAGGAATTTATATACCGGGACATCAAGGGCATGAGCTATATCGAAAAGTGTATCAAGAGATACTGCTTTGCTGATATTGGGTGCTTCAACATGACCGATAAATGCAGGGGTACGGTCAATCTGTTCTGCAAGCTGTTCCTGTGTCAAGCCACGGAGCTTACGGTAATATGCTATCTTCAATCCTAATTGTAAATATTCAGATTCATATATCGGTTTCATTTCGTTAACACCTCTTTATATATAGTATTTTATCAAAACAAAGTACATCTTGACAGGAACGATCAAATATTATATACTATCTATCAGATATAAAATTATAGTTGTTAGTTCTATTTTGTGTTTAGCAATAGAATTAAACAACAACATTTTATATTTCAAATCAATTATTTTGTAAAGGAGAACTCCTCATGGCAAAAATGTACAAGAAATACGAAAGAATGTTAAACAGTGGCGAGTATATGAACGAAAATGAACTCTGCAATGCACTTGGTTTGAATTATGATGATTTGTATGAAGATGAATCTGATGACGATGATGAATAAGAATCTGTTAAACTAAAAAATTATTACTATTGGAGGAATTAAAAAAATATGGCAAATTTCAGTAGTTTTTTAAAAGGTGCAATCGGTTATTGTAACAAAGTTGCAGAGCGTGCAAACAAACAAGCAGAAGAAATACAACGTCAAAATGAACGCCAAGTGAATGCATATGAAAAGCGGTTATCAAACCGTTCAAATGAAGAATTAAAAGAAAGATTCTATAGTAGTTCTTCAAATGCTGAAAAAGTAGCTATCAACAACATTGTAAAAGCCAGAAAAACAAACAAATAAGTTACTAAAAATCTGAAAAGTATAGCAATAAATGATATTTTGAATCAAATAAGACCATACACACTGGCATAAAGAAAAACAATCAAAATTAAAAAAATATAAGCTCTGAGGATGCAGAAACAGGCGTGTCTGGTGCATGGATGCAAATTCAATCATCAACTTACAGCTGAAAAATAAGAAACTGAATAAGCGATACCCCGAGATATAATTCTCGGGGTATATTCATTGCAAGTATTACATTAAACCGCAACAGGATCACATTCAACCAAAATGACTGTCAAATTGGTCGGATGCAAAATCGAATACTAGGATAAATAATCAAACATAGTATTAAACAACAATCAACAAAGGAGCGATACTAAATGTTTGACGATTACCCTGACATATTAACGGTTGATGAGGCTTGTGAGATACTCCGCATTGGGTATAACGCTATATACGCAAATTTAAATTCAGGCAAGCTCAGAGCTTACAGAAACGGGCGTGTGTGGCGCATCCCTAAACAATCCGTCATCAACTTTGTAACAGAAAACACAAGCATCTGACAAAGCATAGAAGCAATACCACAAAGGTATTGCTTCTGTTGTTTTAAAATACTATGTTCACGGGATATTAATCAGAATCCCTGTTCCTCACATAATGTGCAATGCATCCGTAATGACTGCAAGCGAATTTGATGATATTCATCAGTCCCCTGTGCTCAGCCTTGGTACCGTAGAATCTTGAACCGTCAAGATAACTTGCAGTGTTAAATGCGAAATGAAAATGTAATTCATCGGTATCTTCATGAACTCCGTAAATACATTCGAATTTACCTCCGACAGCTTTTATAACTTCATCAGCTATCAATTTTGCAATCATCGGATTTCTAAGTTCTGTCTTTGAAAAACTTACAACATAATGTCTTATTCGGACACCATGTTCCTGACCGAAGCTCATGGAAGTATCCCACATACTCAGATCCGGATTGGCAGGATTCACATGCTCCATACCGAAATACCCGTGAATCATCTTATCCGGATTCAGAATGTAGTTAATAACGTCATGCTTGGCTTTATCGTCATGATATTTCCCCTTTGCATTTATGCATCTGATGGTTGCCATAGAATCACTCCTTATAATATTAATTTTTATATAGATAATTGATATAATTAATCAAAATAATTAGTTATATCAAAACCTTAATTATTTAATAAAAACAATAAATATTGTATCCTGTGTTAATTTCGCCAGGGGAAGAAAAATCCTCCCCGGGGCCCTTACAAAAGTGTTCTTTCATTTATTCTGAATTTTGATAAATTATTGGACTTCAATAACTGTTATTTCAGATGCGATTGAATTATCCTGTTTGTTTACTTTTGAAAGATAACAAAGTTCTTGTACACCATAATGTTTCTGAACTCTGCGAACTATTTCAAGTATCGCTTCAGATAATGCACTTAACTTCTTATTCCGTTTCCCATTAAAACAGTTAAAATTATTCACAAGAAAGTGTATATGAACTCTTCCCCTCCTTGAATGTACGTAAAAAAGCGTCTGATATTTTCTGCTGATAAATGCACAGACATCACGGGCAATATCAACGGCTACACGGAAATCTGAAACTTCTGTCGGTTCAAGAAATAATACATAATGCGTCAGACGAGTACCATGTTGTATTCTAAAATAGCGATACATCTCAATTACGCCCAGTCCGAGTACATAGGGACAGCAATTCTGACTGAATCCGTCAAATGACTCTTCTGCACATTCTATTTTCAGCTGTCTGATAAGGCGTAATGCCTCTTTGTTTGTTTCACAAACACCTTTGGTTTTAACTTTTACAAATTTACTCATTTTTAATTTCCTCCTAAAAAAATATAAAAAAATAATCCTACGTTTATGTAACAACAACGCAGGATTATATCTTCCATAAAATATTAACATTTGTACCTGAAATACTGATTTTCTCAATGAATTCTGCGGCAATGAGCTTCTTCTCCTCAAAACTCAGCTTCGCAAAATCAATCTTTTGTATTGTAGGAGTTTCATTCCTCGGTTTCTGAAGCAATTCGGTACGTTGTTTGTGAAGTGCTGTAATCTGTTTAGTTATGTACGGCACAGAAATATCATCAGATTCAGCAATAGCATTAACAAGACGTTCAATCTTCTGTTCAAGGGCAAGTACCTCTGTGGATAACTCCTTTGAATCAGGGATAATCTCCATTGGCGGAGATGATTTCAGCATCTCAGCAATCTGTGATGCAACATAATCTTCAAGCTCTTTCACATCAACCTCAACCGAACAATCACAGCTTGCAAAATTCGAGCGAGCAGAACAAAGCAAATGCAATTTGTCATCTGCCTTACTGTGATTGATTTTCAGTGCATAACCGCATTTATCACACTTCAGAAGTCCTGTAAGCCAAGTATACTTCCCTGCATTGGCACGACTGATCTGATTGTTATTTGAAAGCTTATCCTGAACACGCAACCACAAATCAGCATCAATAAATCCCAAGTGATTTGAAACTGTCAGCTTCTGATCCTCTAATGCATTGTATTTGTTTTTAGAACGATCGCGTTTACCAATGATATTGCACGCGTGAATACCGTCAAAATACTCCACAGAAAGCTCTGTTTTGAGCCCTTTGGTTAGATAATACCAAAATACCTCAGGGGTGGCTTTAACGTAAACAGGGCTATGCAGAATGCGCGACAATGTGACAGAGTCCCACAACTCACGTTTAGGACCTTGAATTCCCTGTTCATTGAGTCTTTTAGCAACACTCCTCAGTGATGCATCTGGCTTGGCATACTCAGAAAAAATCATCTGCACAATCTGTGAATTTTCAGTGTGAATCATAAGAGATGATGCCTGATGCCCATCACTCTCAATTTTTGAAAGAGAAAAACCGAACGGTGCGGGACCACCCGGCCACACACCAAGCTTAAAACGGTGATGGTAGTTGTCCCGAACACGTTCGGCTATTGTCTCGCGCTCAAGTTGGGCGAAGACCAGAACTATGTTGAGCATGGCCCTGCCAATAGGAGACGAAGTATCGAAATTTTCTGTCACTGAAACAAATTCCACTGAGTGTTTTTCCAAAAGCTCCCACAGCCGAGAAAAATCAGCTATAGATCGGCTGAATCTGTCCAGACGATAAACAAAAATCTTCTTAATTGAACCTGATTCTACGGCATTTATTAATTCCGCGAAAGCAGGACGTTTAATATTTTTACCGGAGAAGCCCCGATCCTGAAAGACCAGGGCATCCTCACCGGCATATTTACGGCAGAGATCAATCTGTCCTTCGATCGATAAACTGCCCTCCTTATCGATTGATTGTCGAGTATATATAGCGTTCATTATATTACCTCCTACGTGATGCAGTGAGAATCAAAATGCATCGTCTATGGAGCTCTGACTGTCGGGTAAGTCTGTCTTTATTATTAGTGGTTTTAAAAGTGTTTACAATACTCATATGTATAACCTCCTCGAATTAATAATATGCATCTGACCGAATTTAATATTACGGTATGCATTATGGGAGTGTTCTGTTAATTAAAAAAGATTATAATAAATTATAAAATGATACTTGCAATAGATGACACATATGATATAATATAAATAGTATAAAATATGTAGGGTAAATAAATGGCTATATACTGCAGTTTTTCAGGGTTTTTGAAAATCTTTCTTTAGAATATTTCTGGTACATAAGATTTTTGGTACACAAATCGGAGGATTTCATATGGACAAAAAATCAAAATCATTATCTGAAAGATACAAAGATTATTTCAGAATTGACAACTCACAATCGTCTACCCCCATAATAATACAATCAACGTCCATCGGTGAAAGATATACTAATTATTTCATAAACCACAAGGATGATTTCAAGCAGCACAGAATTGATGAAGAAAAACGTGAGGCCCTGAAAAAAAATAAAAATAAATATGTACAACGTCTTCAGAAATATCAACAACTTAAAGAAGATTTAACCCCATATTACGAATATGCTCTCACAACAATAAAACCGGAATACCGAAAATGTGAACTGGTTGATATGAACTTATGTTTCAGATCATTAACGGATAATACTTTGGATTTTTTATCTCCTGTGCATTTTGATAATGATGTATTGAACGACAGACAGACCTCAAAAGATACAGAACATGAGACTTATCCTCACAAACCAACTCTTTATTTCGATTCATTAGAAGCATTTGAAGAATATGAAGAAAACGGCACATCAACATACTCTCTTGAACCGCCCGACAGTGAATTATATGACGATATTCAAATAACTGAGAAGAAAGAAAAACTGTGTATAAAAAAATCATACAAACAATACAAGGTTATCAAAGAGTATCTTACATTAGAAAATAAGATTAAAAGATATGAAAATCTTATTGAGCGTTGTGATAAGCTCCCCGTTCATTATGACAGAGCAATATTCAATATACAAACTGATCCTATATTAATAACATTTCTTTATAATCTGACAAAAGGAGATTTAAAAAAGTTTTATGAATTAGCACGATTCTGTGCAAAAATAGCTGATACAAAAGCAAAGAATAAAGCATTTGTAATATACGCAGATCCGACTGTTTATGATGCATTGATACTTTTCATCGGAGCTGCAACTAATAAACTGCTGAAACCGTGTTCATTTAAATCAATGAGAAAGAAACAAGTACTTCTTGAGTTACAAAATGCGAGTATGAATAACGCCGGTTTAGGTCTTGTTTGTATTGATGAACCCATACCTGATACAACAGCAACTGCAACTGCGTTAAAAAAAGTAATGAAAGGTAACATTATAACCGTCAAAGATGCCTATTATCCTGTTGATTTACGAATAGTCAACAGAATCCCAATGATTTATTTAACACAGAACCGAAATAATTTTCAAAGAATGAAAAATATCTTTTCTGCTACTGCATTAGAATTTCATTCCGAAAATATCGAAATGCCTTATATTTCACCACAAGCTCTTTTGTGGCTTCGGAATGATTTTATATCATTGGGAATGTGCAATATACAAGAAACAGAAAAACATCCCCAAAAACCTGCTAAGGTTACTAAGGATGATGTAATAGAAGACTTCATTGAGACAGTCTGTATCCGAGGCAAAGAATATAATTGTCCTATTCAGGAACTTTACTCAGCATATTGCGATTTTTATAAGAAATTTTACGGTAATGATTATCTTACACAAATAAAATTTACTAAAACATTTGCAGCTGTTACTAATCTGCAGAAATACAGACCTCATTACAAAGGTCAGAGCAATGTATATTACTTCAAAGGTATCAAGATTGATGAAACAAAAATTAATCCGCAACCTGTCAAGGATGAAGATATGAAGAAAAATGAAGCAGATTCTGAAAAAAAATATTCTACAACATTCAGAGATTTTTGTGCTGACATAAAAATAAAACAATCCGTTTTATATCAACAGCAACAAGAAAACATTCGGATATTTAACTATCAGCAAAACATGGAAGAATAGCCATTTCCAATAGTTGCCAGTGGGGATTCTGTTGACTGGAAAAATATTTCTGCAGATGAAATTATGAGACGTGTGACCGAAAAGACAAAAAGCGGGTCAATTATTCAGCTACACACAGGAACTGAGCACACAGCAGAGGCGTTACCGCAGGTTCTCAGTTTTCTCAAATCTCAGAATCTGTCTCCCGTTACGGCAAGTGAACTTATTTACAATTCCGATTTCACAATAGACAACAACGGCACTCAGATAAAATTGAAAGAATCTGAATCTTTATAAAAGTTTACAAAAAAATCATTTACAAAGCTGTTTTTTTGTGATAAAATTAAATTACAATTTTGAGAGGAGGCACTAATATGTCATTTTATGATATTTTTATGATGTTTTTCAAATATCTTATGAAATTCCTTGAATGGGAAGCTTTCAAATAATCAAAACATATTTTGTCTTGGTGTCGGCTGATAAACTCAGCCGATATTTTTTGATATTTCCCGACAAATGTTGCATAAATTAAATTTTATTTACATTTTGTTAACATTTGATAACTTTTGTTAAAAAAAAGATAACCATTTAAGATTGATTTTGATATATAATTATCATGAATGTTAAAATCTTATCAAATTGGAGGATTTATAAATGGCACAGAAGAAAACCGTATTTATGACCGGCGGTACCGGTACAATGGGCTGGGCTGCTTTTCAGGAAATGCTCAAGAAACCCAACGAAATCAAAATCAAGCTCCTTGCAAGAAAAGGTAAGAAGAACTATGAACTTCTCGGACCTTATCTTTCATACCCCAACGTTGAAGTTGTATGGGGCGACCTTCTTGATTACGATTCAATCCTTAAGGGTGTAACAGGTGCAGATTATGTTCTTCACATCGGTGGCATGGTTTCTCCCGCTGCTGATTACAAACCCTACTCAACACTTAAAACAAACACAACTGCTGCTGAATACATTGTAAAGGCAGTTCTCGCTCAGCCCAACGCTGACGATATCAAAGTTTGCTACATCGGTACTGTTGCTGAAACAGGTAACCGTGGCTATCCCATCCACTGGGGACGTACAGGTGACCCCATCAAAATCTCAATCTACGACCACTATGCTGTTTCAAAGACAATTGCTGAAAAGACATTTGTTGAAAGCGGCATCAAGAACTGGGTTGTTATGAGACAGTCAGGTATTCTCTACCCCGATCTTCTTCACAATATGGAACCCATTATGTACCACGTTCCTCTTAACGGTGTTCTTGAATGGGCAACTGTTGAAGACTCAGGTCGTCTTATGTGCAACCTTGTTACAGCAGAAGATCTTCCCGAAGAATTCTGGAACAGCTTCTACAACATCGGTTCAGGTGAAGACTACAGACTTACAAACTACGAATTCGAACAGCTTCTCCTCGGCTGTATCGGTCTTGGCGACCCCAAAACACTTTTCGATCCCAACTGGTTCACACTCAAGAACTTCCACGGTCAGTTCTATGCAGACTCTGACAAGCTTGATAATTACCTTCACTTCCGTGAAAACCTTCCTGTTGAAATGTACTTCGACAGAATGGCTACAATGGTTGAACCCTACTTCAGAATTCCCAAATACATCCCCACCAAGAAACTTATCGGTGCTTGTGCAAAGCCCTTTATGAAGAAGATTGCCACAACTCCCAGATGGGGTACTCTTGACTGGATCAAGAATAAGGATCAGAACAGACTTACATCATACTACGGTACATATGAAGATTGGCAGGCAATCGGTTCATCATGGGATACTTATATTCTTGAAAAGTACAACAAGAAAGTATCAGATGCTGCTAACTACAAGCTTGACCACGGTTATGATGAAACAAAGCCCACTTCAGAACTTGATCTCAAGGATATGAAGAAAGCTGCTGAATTCAGAGGCGGCGAATGCTTGAGCAAGAAGATGACAAAGGGTGATATGAGAACAAAGCTCACTTGGAAGTGCGGCACTTGCGGTAAGGAATTTGAAGCAAGCCCCACACTTATCCTCAAGGGCGGTCACTGGTGTCCCGACTGCTTCATCCCCACAGAAAAGTGGAACTACGATGAAGTTGCAAAGACAAACCCCTTCTTCGCTCAGGTTTGGTACTGCGAACACAGAGAAGACGAACACAACGTTTACGTATTCGATGAAATCTTCGAAGGCTGGGAAAAGAAAAGATAATTTTTCTTAAACATTTAAGGAGCTGCAACACAGCTCCTTATTTTTTATGAATTTACAATATATTAAAATATTTTTCACTATTTTTCATTTAATGCAAAAAAAACCTTGCAACATATATAAAAATAATGTATAATATTTCTCAGATTATGCGATTGGAAGAGAATATATGTTGGGTAAAAACGTAAGAGTACGAATAACCAAACCCTTCAATTCTTTTGACAGCAAAACAAATACCCGCTATATGTTAAATTTCGGTATAGCCGAAATAAAGACGGAAAAAAAGTCTTTCATCTATTCCGCCTGCGTATTGGGAATCAACCATCCTGTCAATATATTTGAAGGCAAAATCATTGCTATTGTCCGCCATCAGGACAAGAGACCGAATTACATTGTTGTTGCACCTAAGAAATCACGATACATCAATTTTGAAATCGAAGATGCAATAAAGTTCTATGAAAAAAACAAACAGCATACCATTGATTGTCTCTATGAAAGCTCCTGCGGTGCAGTCGTTTTCAGAAATGACAGCGGTGTGCGCCGTTTCCTGCTGATTAAAAATAACAGAAGCAGTCATTGGGGATTCCCCAAAGGGCACATTGAAAAAGGTGAATCAGAGATTGCAACTGCAAAACGTGAGGTATTGGAAGAAACAGGTCTGCATATAGATATATATGACAATTTCAGTTCAACCTCAGAATACAAAATCGCAGGCAGAGTTGAAAAACGTGTAACAATATTCCTCGGAATGACAAATGACAAAGAAACAATCATCCAGGAAGAAGAAATTGAAGGATACAGATGGCTTGAATACGACAAAGCATATGCATCACTTAAATTTGAGAATGACAAAAGCATTCTCGTTGCTGCAAAAGCATATCTTGAAGAACATAATATATAGGAGTTGAATCTGATGACAGAAAAAATAGCTGCAATTTTTGTAGACTTGTTCGGAACAAAAATTCCCGCAGAGCTTACAGCATTTGTAGTTTCACTTCTGCCTGTACTTGAACTCAGAGGCGGTCTTATAGTCGCTTCAATTCTCAGTATACCTTTATGGAAGGCATTTATTATCTGCTACATTGCAAACATCATTCCCATTCCGTTTATTATTCTTTTCATCAAAAAGATTTTTGCATTCCTGAGAAGATTCAAAGGATTTGACAAATTCATTTCAAAGCTTGAAGCAAAAACAGAAAAGAATAAAGATAAGGTAATGAAATACAAACAGTGGGGACTTCTTCTTTTTGTTGCAATTCCTCTTCCCGGCACAGGCGGCTGGACAGGTGCACTGTTTGCGGCTCTTCTTGATATTGATATCAAGAAATCATTCCCCATCATTGCCCTTGGCGTATTTATTGCAGGTGTTATAATGGCTGTCATTTCTTACGGCATTCCCGCACTTATCGGAGGCGGTGCTGCAGAGCCTGCATCAACAGAAGCAATGATTTCTCTCATTTCAAGTATCACAGCTTAATTTACACACAAAAAAAGCACTCGTCAGAGTGCTTTTTCTTTTACTTAAAATACATATAAAGCTGACATTTTATCATACCGTTATAGAGTTTTCTTCGCTTGTCTGCTTTTCTGCCGAAAGCTTTTTCAAACTCTTCATCGGCTGTTATTATGTAATAGCCCCAACCTCTCTGAGGAGTGAAAACTTTGCCGAGCTTACCGTAAAGCTCCTGCACGGATTTTGAATCCATAAGTCTTTCACCGTAAGGCGGATTGATAATTACAGTACCTCTGTCAGTTTCGGGTTTGAAATCTGCTGCATCTGCCTTCTTGAAAGTTATATACTCTCCTACTCCGGCACGTCTTGCATTTTCTTTAGCTATTCTCAGAGCATACTCATCTATATCTGAGCCGTATGCCTTAAAAGGAATTTCAGGCTTTTCAAGGCTTCTTGCACGGTCACGCTCTTCACGCCACACATCATAAGGAACCTGCTTCCACTGTTCTGCAGTAAAACGTCTGTTGACACCCGGAGCAACGTTTTTAACCATCATTGCGCCTTCTGTGAGAATTGTACCAGAACCGCACATAGGATCGTAAAGTGTATGAAAATCACGGAGTCTTGCAAAATAGCAGAGTGCTGCTGCAAGAGTTTCTTTGATAGGTGCTGCGTTTGATTCGGGACGGTAACCTCTCTTGTGAAGACCGGGACCTGATGTATCAATAAGAAGACTTACCTGATTTTTCATTATTGAAAACTGAATCTGATAAAGTGAACCTGTTTCTTTGAACCAGTCAACTTTATACTTTGTCTTCAGTCTTTCCACAACAGCTTTTTTGATGATTGCCTGACAATCGCTGACGCTGAAAAGATCTGAATTGAGTGAATAACCTTTAACGGGGAATTTATCATCTTTACCAATCCATTCTTCCCAGGGAAGTTTTTTTGTACCCTGAAAAAGCTGTTCAAATGTATGAGCTTCAAAAGTGCCCACAAGAACCTGGATTCTTTCTGAAAAACGTGAACAGATATTTGCTCTCGCAAGAATGTGTTCATCACCTGAGAAAAGGACTCTGCCGTTTTCTGCTTTCACATCAGAAGCGCCCATTTCTCTGAGTTCTTCGGCAATAGGTGCTTCAAGTCCGAGTAAACACGGAACTACAAAATTAATATTCATTATTAAACTCCCATTTTCTTCATAATATTCAATGCTCTGTCCGGACAATCTGTGATAATGCCGTCAACACCGCAGTTTATCATATATTCAATTCTGTCTTCGGGATTGACTGTCCAGACATTTACTTTAAGTCCTTCATGATGTGCCGCTTTTACATATGCTTTATTTACGAAACATGACATAGGATGAAGTGCATATGCACCGATTCTCTTTGCGTGAACCATGGGGAAAAGCATATTAGCATAGTTATCACAATGGGGCATACCGTAAAGATACGCGGTTCTGACATCATTGTCATATTCCTTTGCAGCCTTAAGCAGATATGTGTCAAAACCTGAAAGAAGAAGTCTGTCAGAAAGATTATGACGTTTTACATTATCGATAATTACAGGCACGATATCTGTTTTTTTGTTTTTAGGGCCTTTGAGTTCGATATTCATAACTTCAATATCATAATGCTTTACGAGTTCAAGAAATTCATCGAGAGTTGGAATTAATGTACCTGTGAACTTAGGATGATAGTAGCTGCCGAAATCAAGTTTGCGCAGGTCATCAAAATTATATGATGCAATACTTCCCATTCCGTTACTTGTCTCATTGATAGTGTAGTTATGGCATATAACAGGAACACCGTCTTTGGTCAGATGAATATCTGTTTCAAAGCCGTCTGCACCGAGCTGCGCAGCTCTTTCAAAAGCAACCAATGTATTCTGGGGTGCATATCTGTTTGCACCTCTGTGTGAAATAATCTTAATACTACCCATTTCTTTCACTCTCCGATTATCAATTCATTTTATTATAACATATTATTTTATAATGTGAATACTTTTTAAGAAAATTATTTAACTTTGATTGACTTTTTCAGGCAGAGAGTTATAATATAACTGATAAATCTATGGAGGAATCAATATGGATTACAAAATGAACATAGCAGGTCTTGACAGAGCACTCCCCCTCTGTAAAGTTACTGATGACCTTTATATCGGTGCATTCGTTATTTTCGGTGATGCTGAACTCACAGTTGCCTGCGCAAAGGCACTTCTTGAAAAAGCTCCCGAGTATGATTACCTCATTACTGCAGAAGCTAAAGGCATACCCCTTGTTCACGAAATGGCAAGACAGAATGGTGACAGCAAATATTTTGTTGCAAGAAAGAAACCCAAGCTTTATATGACAGGTGTTCTTGAAGTTACCGTTAACTCAATCACAACAGAAGGTGAACAGAAGCTTTATCTTGACACTGCCGATGCAGAAATGATGAAAGGCAAAAAAATTCTTCTTATTGACGATGTTATTTCAACAGGTGAATCACTTGCAGCTCTTGAACAGCTTGTCAATCAGACAGGCGGTGAAATCTGCGGCAGAATGGCTATTCTCGCAGAAGGTGACGCTCAGGACAGAGAAGATCTTATTTATCTTGAAAAACTTCCCCTTTTCAATCCTGACGGCTCAATAAAATAATTTATCTGCGTGTATATACAGCGGACTTTATAATGAAAAAAGCACCGCCTTATTTCGGGCGGTGTATTATTTTTCATTAACAGAAGGACAGATTGAATGAAAAAAGAATTAAAAAAAGAAAAATCACAACTGCTTGAATGTGAACGCTGGTGGATTTTTGCTTTGATGATATGTGTTGCTGGATTTTACGGCGGCTACACTTATTCCTGCCGTGGCGGTGTTTTCTGCAATGCACAGACTGCTAATTTTGTACTTTTCGGCATTGCTGTAGGCACAGCAGACTGGAAAACAGCACTTTATTATGTCATTCCTATGATTTCATATGTAGGCGGTACAATTATTTCAGAGATACTGCCAAAACCCGTCAAAAAGATGACTCACATCCGTTGGGATACTCTTTTTGTGCTGTTTGAAATGGTCATTATGGTAATTGTCGGATTTATTCCGGAATCAGCACCGGTTCAGATATGCCATATCATCATAAATTTTGTATGCGCAATGCAGTACAACACTTTCAGAAATGCAGAAAACATTCCGGCATCAACAACTTTCTGCTCTGCTCATACCCGTTCACTGGGAATCAATCTTGCAAAATGGCTCAGAAACAGAAAAGACAGCGCATCTCTCAGAATGTGTGTATTCCACGCAGGTCTTATTCTCTGTTTTACTATAGGCGCACTGGTTGCTGCTCTCCTTGCACGTTATTTCGGCACAAAAACTATATGGTTTGTTGAAATACTGCTGGGGATAGTTTTCATTGATCTGCTGATTGCAGACAGAACAAAAGAAAAAGATCTTATTGACATAACCCCTGCAGGGCATTGATAAAACAAACAAAAATGCTTGTACATTACCGAAAAGGTACTGCACAAGCATTATTTTTATCTCACATTTGTTTCATTAAGATCAGAAAATTCTGAAAGATTCTTTTCTTTTATTGCACGGAGGCGTTTTCTGTCCTCTTTCATTTTCTTTTTATGAAGAAGATAGATAACCATAACATAAAGAAGAACACCAAAAACGATAACAGCCACAACAATCAGGAATGTGGGTGAAACCACAAGATTCTTAATGAGACTTCCAAGATGCATTATAGAATTTCTTGAAACGCTATCACCGGCAACGAGATTTACCGTTGAAATGACGTTTTCAGCATATTTTATCTGAAGTGTTCCCACAATCTGCCCTTTTTCAACGGGAGCCTGAAGTTTTTCGGGAATATTATACACATATTCAAGACTTGTTTTATCTACAGAACTGAGAAGAAGTGCCTGCAATTGTTTTTCGGGCAACAAACGGACATAATCTGCATCTGTTGACAATTCAACGGGAATTGAAGTCAGAGTATCTGTAGGCTGAGCAAGGACTATCATTTTGAGATTGAGAAAAGCCCATCTGAGCATTCTCTTTGCTTCAAAAAGTGCTGTATTGTCTTTATATCCGCAACCGTCAGTATCTTCATTCGGACAACCGAGTATTATTCCTACATAAGTGTAAGCATCCTTTGAGGCAACAAAACTTGCACAGCGCTGTGCCGCATCTGTCATACCACATTTGAATCCTCTTGCGTACGTATAGTAATAACGGGTACCCTCTTCAATCATATCAAACCAGTTATTAAGCTCTCTCGCTTCAGACATATTTGTAGCAGGTACAACATAATCCACAACCTGAGACATATCTGCAAGAACAGAATATTCAAGAGCCTTTTTTGTGATAAGATACATATCATACGCTGTAGAATATGCTCCTTCTGCATCAAGTCCGTGTGTATTCACAAAATTTGTATTGGTACAGCCGAGTTCTTTTGCTCTGGCATTCATCATACCAACAAAATCTGTTATTGTACCGCCAATAAATTCGGCAAGTACATTGCAGGCATCATTTGCATTTTCAAGCATCATACAATAAAGAAGATTTCTTACAGTTATCTGCTCACCGACTTTAAGATCAGCAGATGCGCTGTATGTGTTGACAAGAGGCTTCAATGCAGATTCTGATACAGTTACAACGGTATCAAGATTATCGCATTTTTCAACCGTCAGAATAGCTGTTGCAATTTTGACAAGTGATGCGCATTGCAACGGAGTATCTGCATTATGAGAAAATATTACTGCGCCAGTATCAATATTAACAAGATAATAAGCTTGTGATTTTATAGGATTACCTGCATTTTGAGCATCACTTTCAAGCTGAAGATTATAATATTCTGCAGATGCAGACACAGGAAACAAAGAAACAAAGGTCATTATAAAAATAATCATAAAAATTATTGATTTTTTCATAGACACACCCACCATATTAGTGCTATAATATATATAATTATACAAGTAAACGCATCAAATGTAAATATAAAACATCAAAATAACGGAGGAAAAATAATGGTATACATCACAGGTGACATTCATGGTGATTTATCCCGTCTCTCAGCGGATAAACTCAAATTTATGAAATCCCACGACACACTCATTATCTGCGGTGATTTCGGTTTTATCTGGGATGACTCAAAGAATGAAGATAAAATTCTCCGAAACCTCGGAAGAAGAAGATATAATATCTGCTTTGTTGACGGAACACATGAGAATTTCAAAATTCTGAACAAATTCCCCTCTTCTGACTGGAATGGCGGAAAAGCAAGAAATATAACTGGTAATCTTTATCACCTTATGCGTGGTGAAATATACACAATTGAAGGAATGAAAGTTTTTACAATGGGCGGCGGCGAATCGCCCGAAGCTGAGCTTCGTTTTGAAGATGAAGACTATGACCGTCTTGAAACTCCCACAAAAGAAGAACTGCTCGCAGCGGTTACACGCCTCGAGCAGCAGGATTATAATGTTGATCTTATTATCACTCACGAACCGCCTTCAAAAACAAGAGAGTTTCTTCTTATGCAGAGCAATGAGCAGTTCACCGTTTCTGCCCTGAATGCATTCTTTGATGAACTTTCTGTTCAGTGCAAATACAAAAAATGGTATTTCGGCAGTATGCATACTGACAAATACATTTCTGCAAATCAGGTTGCAGTTTTCAGAAACTTCATAAATGCAAAAACAGGTATGAAAGTTTAACGGTATCTTTTAAGAATATTCACAGCCGTATCCGAGGTAAAATTGCCGGGGGTGCGGCTGAAATTTTTTACCGGGTCAACCCATCTGTTTTCATACTTTGCCATCTGTTCATCACTGATTCTGATGTCGATATCTGCAAGTTTTTCAATTAATGCGCACACTTCATCACAAGACATAGCCATTATATCAAAAAGCTTCTGAGCCTTGAGAGGCATATTTTCTGCTGCATTTTTAATAAAATCAGGAATAAATGCAGCGCAGGCTCTGCCGTGAGCAATGCCGAAATTCTCTGTAAGAAGATAACTCATTGTATGGGGGAAGCAAGTACCAGTTATATTAAGACAAAGACCTGCAAAAAGAGATGCGTTGTAAAGCTCTTCACGAAGACTTTCATCGGGCAATAAAGAATTGTCTGCAAAGTAAGAAAGACCGTTTCTGAGCATTGCAAAAGCTTTTTCTGCATAAAAATCACTCATATCATTTGCAACTGATGAAAAATAAGACTCAGATGCGTGAGCAAATGCATCAAGTGCTGTTGAAACAGTAACAGCATAAGGCATAGACATTGTGTAAGTGTAGTCACAGAATGACATTACTGAATAACAATCGTGACCTGAAATGCTCTTTTTGAGGTTTACACTGCTGTCTGTAAGCACAGCTACACCTGTTACTTCACTGCCTGTGCCTGAAGTTGTGCCCACAAGTGCAATGGGAAGAGGTTTGTTATTGTATTTTCTGAGATAAATATCTGCAGGAGAAAGTTCAGGATTTGCGGCATAGATTGCAATCGCCTTTGACGCATCAAGGGGTGAGCCGCCACCTATACCGATTATAAAATCAGCACCCGTTTCCCTTGCCTTTTCACCTGCACGGTGACAATCGGCTGTATAGGGATTTTCTGTTATCTCATTAAAAACAGCATATTCAATGCCGAGATTTTCAAGGCAGAAAACAACATCATCCAGCGCACCGCTCTTTTTTGCAGCGCTTCCGCCCGTTACAACAAGACATTTTTTGCCAAGTTTTGAAAGCTCTTTATAATTTGCTTTAAGACAACCCTTGCCGCTGAAAATCTGCACGGGCATATATGAATCAAGAATCATTATTAAGCACCTCTGTTAAATTTATATTTACAGTATATATCAATTCTGAATAAAAATCAATAATACCGAAATTGCGGTTTGAAAACAAAAAAAAGACCGATTTTACTCGGTCTTTCAATTATGCATTTGAAAATCAGACAGCTCTTACTGCAACTACACCGTCAACAGCCTTTACAGCATCTTCTGCACCGTCAGCAGCACCGTCTACGATAACATAACCAACGTCTTTTCTGACAGCTGAAACTGCATCTGCACTGCCTGCAGCAGCAATAACAGCCGCAGAAATGTCACCCTTTGTGATAACTGTAAGTCTCTTGCCGCCTGTCATTTCCTTTGAAATGCAAGGAAGGTTAACAGAATTCACAACATTGCCCTTTTCAAGGTATTCTGCAATTTGGTTAACTGCCATAACTGCACAGTTTTCTTCTGATTCGGGAGTTGATGCACCAAGGTGAGGAAGAGCTATAACACCGTCAAGGCAAAGCTGTTCGTCTGTGGGGAAATCTGTTGCATAAGCTGCACACTTGCCGCTCTTGATAGCTTCAACAATTGCTTCGTTATCAACAAGACCGCCACGAGCAAAGTTGAGAACTCTTACGCCGTCTTTTGCCATTGCAAGTGTTTCCTTACCTACGATGTTCTTTGTTGAATCTGTAAGAGGAGCGTGAACAGAGATATAATCACTGTTTACAAAGATATCGTTAACTTCTGCTGTAACCTTAACAGAAGCATCAAGTGCTGCCTTGCCTGCATCTGAAAGGTAGGGGTCAAAACCGATAACATCCATACCGAGAGCAACAGCAGCGTTACAAACTTTGATACCGATAGCACCAAGACCGATAACACCGAGGGTTTTGCCCATAATTTCGGGACCTGCGAAGTTTGACTTACCCTTTTCGATCTTCTTGCTGATTTCGTCTTCACCCTTGAGTGTTCTGCACCAGTCGATTGATGGTACAACTCTTCTTGAAGCAAGAAGAAGACCGCAGATAACAAGTTCCTTAACAGCGTTTGCGTTTGCACCGGGAGTATTGAATACGCAGATACCCTTTTCTGTGCAAGCGTCAACAGGAATGTTGTTGTAACCTGCACCTGCTCTTGCGATTGCAAGAACTGATGCGGGGATTTCCATTTCGTGCATTGAAGCAGAACGAACGATTACTGCATCGGGCGCAGCAAAATCATCTGCACAAGCATATTTTGCAGCATCAAAATTTGAGAGACCTGATGCTGAGATTTTATTGAGTGTAAGAATATTAAACATAATTATGCATTCTCCTCTTCAAACTTAGCCATGAATGCTACGAGCTTTTCAACACCTTCAACGGGCATTGCGTTGTAGATTGAAGCTCTCATACCGCCGACTGAACGATGACCCTTGAGGTTAACAAAGCCGTTTTCTGTAGCTTCTTTGATGAACTTTGCATTGAGTTCTTCGCTGTCTGTAACGAAGGGAACGTTCATAAGTGAGCGATCTTCGGGAACAACTGTACCCTTGAACATCTTTGAATTGTCGAGGAAGTCGTAAAGAATCTTAGCCTTCTTTACATTTACTGCCTGCATAGCTTCAAGACCGCCCATATCCTTGATCCATTCAAGAACAAGCTTTGTGATATAGATGTTCCAGCAGGGAGGAGTATTGTAAAGAGAATCATTGTCTGCCATAACCTTGTAATCGAGCATTGTGGGAGTGATATCTCTTGCCTTGCCGAGCATATCTTCACGAATGATACAGATTGTAACACCTGCGGGAGCTACGTTCTTCTGAGCGCCACCGTAAACCATAGCAAACTTGCTGATATCAAGAGGCTCAGAAAGAATGCATGATGAAATATCTGCAATAAGGGGAACATCACCTGTGTCGGGAATATCCTTGAAGATTGTACCGTAAATTGTATTGTTCATACAGATGTATACATAGTCAGCTTCGGGATCGAAGTCTGCCTTTGTTGTCTTAGGAATGTATGAGAAAGTTTTGTCTGCAGATGAAGCAACAGCTCTTGCGTTGCCGTACTTAGCAGCTTCCTGATAAGCTTTCTTTGCCCACTGACCTGTGATGATGAAATCTGCTTTTCCTGACCCGTTCATAAAGTTGAGGGGAATTGCTGCAAACTGAGTTGATGCGCCACCCTGAAGGAAAAGCACCTTATAGTTTTCGGGGATATTGTAAAGTTCTCTGAAAAGCTTTTCGGTGTCCTTAATGATAGCATCAAAAACTTTTGAGCGGTGAGACATTTCCATAACAGACTGTCCGCTGCCCTGATAATCCAGCATCTCCTCTGCTGCTTTTTTCAGCACTTCCTCGGGAAGCATTGAGGGACCTGCTGAGAAATTGAATACTCTTGCCATAATAAAGACCTCCAATATAATTGAGAAACAATTATAAATTTCTTATATAATTAAAAAAATAATTTGTTATAATTTTAACATATCAAATTATAAAAATCAACGATTTATCGGTTTCAAACTTCACAAAGTTAAAGTGAAAATTTTGTCTAATATATTGAAAAACGGTTTATTTAGTGTTAAAATCAAGAAAATGAAAAGAGGTAACGCAATATGTCCGATATTTATAATTCAATATGTATAACAAGTGTCCCTGCAACTGTCTGTAAGCTATTTGGTCTTGAGCCTTACAAAGATTTTGCAGATTCAAACAGTCTTATAACAAAACTGGCAGAAAAAAAGCTTTGCGGAAGAAACATTGACAGAGCCGTTCTTTATAATCCTGACGCAGTGGCTCTCTGGCTTTATCAGAAATACACAGAGATGTTTGCAGATGCGGCTGCTGCATCTGACCTTGCGATTCCGATGCTTTCTGTTATGCCAAGCGTAACTCCGGTATGTTTTGCATCAATGTATACAGGTGTTATGCCTGACATTCATGGCATTAAAAAATATGAAAAGCCCGTTCTTAAAACAGAAACTCTTTTTGACCATTTTATCAACGCAGGTAAAAAGTGTGCAATCGTTTCAACATCACGTGACAGCATTTCAATGATTTTCCTCGAGAGAGAAATGGATTATTTCATCTATGACTCTGTTGAAGATGTCAACACAAAAGCTCTTGAGCTGATTAAAGAAGACTGCTATGACCTGATTGTTATATACAACGGCAATTACGATGGTACAATGCACAAGACAGGCACAGAAGCTCCTGAAGCAATAACTGCACTCAGACACAATATAGATTTTTATTCAGAACTTGTTGAGAATATCACAAACGAATGGAAAAATCACGATGTTTTCTGCGGATTTATGCCTGACCACGGCTGCCACGATATTGACGGAGACTGCGGCTCTCACGGTCTTGATATGGAAGAGGATATGAACATTATCCATTTCTATAAAATCATCACAAAAGAATAAAAAAACCAACAAAATTGAGCTGTAAACATCACGGTGTTCACAGCTCTCATTTTTTATTCTTCTGACCAGTTCATTGAACGTTTTACGGCTTTTTTCCAGCCTGCATAGATTATGTCTCTTTCTTCCTTGCGAAGCTGAGGCACGAATTCGTGAGAAACTTCTCTGATTTTTTCAATTTCTGCTCTGCCTGACCAGAAACCTACCGCAAGACCTGCACAGTATGCCGCACCAAGAGCTGTTGTTTCAACAACTTTAGGACGATTAACTGTTGTGCCTATCATATTCGCCTGAATCTGCATCATAATATCACTTACGCTTGCACCACCGTCAACACGAAGTTCTGTAAGATCAATATCTGAGTCAGCTTTCATAGCTTCAAGAAGGTCTGTCATCTGGAATGCAATACTCTCAAGAACGGCTCTTGCAAAGTGCTGCTGATTTGCGCCTCTTGTGATGCCGACAATTGTACCTCTTGCGTATGCGTCCCAGTAAGGAGCACCGAGACCTGTGAATGCAGGCACAAAGTAGATTCCGTTTGAGTCGGGAACACTTTCTGCAAGTCTGTCGCACTCGGGAGCAGATTTGATCATCCTGAGTTCATCACGGAGCCACTGGATAACAGAACCTGCGTTGAATGCAGAACCTTCAATACAATACTCTACTCTGCCGTCGATACCCCATGCAATACCTGTGAGAAGATTATTCTCTGATTTTACACGCTTACCACCGGTATTCATAAGAAGGAAACAACCTGTGCCGTAAGTATTCTTTGCCTGACCGGGACGGAAGCAAGCCTGACCGAAAAGTGCCGCCTGCTGGTCACCGATAGCACCTGAAATGGGAATACCTGCAAGAGATTCAAGACCGGGGATGCCGGATGCAACTTCACCGTAAACCTGACTTGAGGGAACAACTTCAGGGAGAATTTCAACGGGAATACCAAGGCTTTCACAGAGGTATTCATCCCAACAGAGCTTGTCAACATCAAAAAGCATTGTTCTCCAGGCATTTGAATAGTCTGTTACGTGAACTTTGCCGCCTGTAAGTTTCCAGATAAGCCATGTTTCGATTGTGCCGAAAAGAAGATTACCCTTTGATGCAACTTCCCTTGCCTTTTCACAGTTATCAAGAATCCATTTGATTTTTGTTGCGGAGAAATAAGCATCAACAACAAGCCCTGTGTGCTCTTTTATGTATTCACGGAGTTCATCGTCTTCATTGATACGTTTTGCCATATCTGCAGTTCTTCTGCACTGCCACACAACTGCATTGTAAACGGGTTCACCAGTAGTTTTATCCCACAGAACTGTTGTTTCACGCTGATTTGTGATACCGATTGCGGCAATTTCTCTTGCCTCAACACCGCCCACAATAAGAGTATCTGCAATGGCTCTGTATTCTGTTCTGAGAATTTCGAGAGGGTCGTGTTCAACCCAGCCCGGCTTGGGATAAATCTGAGTGAACTCAAACTGAGCCTTTGATTTTATCTGACCTTGTTTATCAAAAAGAATTGCTCTTGAACTGGTTGTACCCTGATCAAGAGAAAGAACATATTTTTTATCGGAATTCATAAAAATTCACTCCCTGATTAATTATCTTTATATATTTTACACTAAACATTCACAGGTGTCAAGACAGAAGCGTCGGATATTTATTAAGCCCGTAAGGGGAGCCATTGGTCGTCCGTTGTTTGCAGAAATCAAAATATATACAGTAGGGGCGTTAACCTAACGCCCGCACACGAAGTGCGTTTTCCATAAGGAAAAGAACGGCAATGCGGTTCTGCTTCGCAGCGGGCGATGAATCATCGCCCCTACCGTCCTGATTCCAATTTCAGTAAAAAAAATGTAGGGATCGATGCCCACATCGTTCCGTCCCAAGCTTACATCAGACCTCGCGGAGCGATGTGGTCATCGCTCCCTACATTAATTATTAATTACGAATTACGCATTACGAATTAAAAAAAGCCGCCCGCATCTGCGAACGACTTTTAATTGGCAAATAAATTCAGTTGTTTTTTAGATACACTTAACCGTTCAGATCAACCCATAATGCCGGGCGGACGGCACCATAAATGTAGCCGATACCATTGCCATCACTGTATATATCGCCGTCATAGTTGACTCTGGCGACATGATTCTGACGTGCGCCGGGCGACCGCAGCCACCACCAGCAGTTGCCGTTATTACTATTAACATACGCTCCGTTAGAAACTGCATACTCCGTAGCCTCACACTGTTTTTCGCTATTGGAGCTGAAGTATTTATTAGCTTCCGTAATGCTGAGCAAAAATACCTGATCCTGCGTTGCATTACCGGGATTTGTACTGTAATCAGGATTTTTATCTGCCGTTACCGTAACAGCAGGAATCATAGCTTTTCCATCAGCAGAAAAAGCAGTATTTATAAAATCATTATTGAGCCATTCGCGAAGTTTACAGGTCTCCCATGTTACAGCAGTAATCTCGTTACCGTATTCTTTGCAATCAAGAGCATACCTGCTGATTAACAATGATTTACCGTCTTTCACTTCAAGAACAATCCATTCAATGTCTTCTTTACCGTTTGAAGTATTATTGTCTTGTTCATATGAGCCAAAATACACATGGTCACCGACCTTAGCAGATTTAATGTCTACTATTTTCACTTCCGAAGAAGGCGCAGTTGTTACAACATTTGCACTGTCGGTAAAATCATTTGAGCCAGTCGTTGAATCACCCGGTGTATATCCGTTTGCGGTTGTCGCCACAGTGCTTGCGGGCGATACGGGAGTAGCTGAAACTTCAGGAGCTTTAGTATTTTTCACTATGGCATTAATACCAACTATCGCAACAACAATCACAATAAGTGCAACAGGAATCATCACTATTTTTTTGACAAGATTAGATACTTTTGCACTTTTTTTCAATGAATCACACTGTGCTGCTTTTTCGTCTGCATCACGCCAGCCGGATATTGACTCAAAAGCCTTTTTTGCAGATTCAATCTGAGTCACATCATCACTTAACATAGCTCGTGAAGCAGTTTCATAAATATTATCTTTTCTTGCAACTTCAGCCTTTTTCATACATTCCTCGGCAAGCTTTGATGCATCTTTCCAGCCTGAAAGTTGATTGAATATTTTCGCCGCATCGTTGAACTGAATCTGAGTTCTTGCAGAGTTCATCTTTTTTACCGCGTCGTTATAAAGCGCAGTGTTTTTGTCATTATAACTTTTCTCATTAATATAGTTATTATATTCCGAAAGCTCTTCAACAAGTGATGCATCGGCAAAAAGCTTAAGCTTTTTGAAATTGTTTGAGTTCTCAAAAGATTTCTTTAAGTTTCTGAGACTTTCCTTTTCAGTGATTTTATATTCAATAAGAAGTTTGGCAAGATATACCTCAGCATTTTCGGGGTTAATATCAAGCACTTTTTCGCAGTATTTATCGGCATTTTTCCAATCGGAATCATAAATGAACATATACGCTCTTTTGACAAGAGCCTGAATATTCAACTCAGTGCCTGAGCCGTCAACTCCTATTGAATTGTTTTTATCTTTTCTAGGAATAATCTTCTCAATACCTCTCACAATATCCTGCACGGCACCGAGCTTGCCTAAATCCTGCGCCTGAAGAGCTTTGAATTCCTCCGGCATATCGTAAGCATCAATATCCCTGAAGCAAGGGATAAGCACCTTTGATTTATCCTTTGCCATAAGTTTTAAGAATCTTGACCACTCATTCTTTACCCATACAGAGTGGAAATACTCAAATTTTGTGCCTACAGAAAGCATAACCTTTGCACTGTTGAGAGCCGCAAATATGTAAGGCTCATACTGTCTGCCGAGCTTATCTTCAAGTGATACTCTTGAGAAAAATACGTTGAAGCCTTTTGCCGTGAGTGCGTCATAAATATCATAGGCAAGAACGCTGTCAACGGTTCTTTGACCGTTTTCGTCTGTTTCCTTGTAGCAGATAAAAACGTCATAAGGCTTTTCATTTTTACTGACAGCAAGAATCTCCTGCATAATGCGGTCAATTTCTCTTGCTTCGTCACGATATATCTTCTGTGCCACAACATCTGCATATTCAAGAGCAAGCTCAAAATTCTCATCCTTCTGAAGACTTTCAAATGATGCTCTGTGACAGGTAGGTATTTTCTTTGCGGTTGCGGGATCGTCAACATATTCAATACCGTAATTACAAAGGCAGAGTCCCCAATAGGCTTCTGATTCTTCAGGAAATTCTGCAATTATGCTTTCATAGATACTTGCAGACTTATCAAACTCACTTGCCATACGGAGTCTGTTTGCACGGTTAAAAAGATTGACTTTCTTTTCATTATCAGGATTCGGCACCGTCTGTTTTGTGCCGCAATATTCACATTCAACTACCTTGACTTCTTCTGCTATGTCAAGGTCGCCGCCGCACATTTTACACTTAAAAATAGCCATAACTATATCTCCTGTTATTTCAAGCAATATATATTTTATAATATATCTTTTTCAATGTAATGTCAATTGTAAAAAAATTTGCGGAAAATTTCGGAACTTCTGCTATGGTGATTTCTAAAGTGTCAGGTTTAATTTGTCGTGTAAAGATGTCGACAAATTCTGGTTTATTGCAAAAAAACGGGCACCCGTCGGGGTACCCGTTAATCTTAAGCTTTATTGCAGAAAATCTTTCCGTCTTCTGCTGTGACATTGATTTTATCAATGCTCATATTTCTGTTTGCTATGATGATATTTGCAATCGCATCTTCAATATTCTTTCTGATTGCGATTCTGATATCTCTTGCGCCTCTTTCACCGCCTACTGCCATTTCTGCAACAACTGCGGGAACATTTTCTTCGATATTAAGAGTGATTCCCTTGTCACGGAGACCGGGCACAAGGTCTGAAATAAGAAGTGAAGCAATCTTTGTGTAAGATTCTGTGTCAAGCTTATTGAACACAATAACTTCATCGACTCTGCCGATGAATTCGGGACGGAGGAATTCACGAAGTCCCTTCATTGCCTTATCTTTTGAAACATCGTTATCATTCTTGCCGAAGCCCATAGCACTTTCACGGTTCTGTGAGCCGGCATTTGAAGTCATAATGATGACTGTGTTTGAGAAGTCAACTGTTCTGCCCTGAGCATCACTTGTTTTGCCTTCGTCAAGAATCTGAAGAAGAATATTCATTACGTCAGGATGTGCCTTTTCGATTTCATCAAAAAGGATGACCGAATAGGGCTTTCTTCTGACCTTTTCTGTCAGCTGACCTGCTTCATCGTAGCCGACATATCCCGGAGGTGAACCGATAATTCTTGAAACTGAATGCTTCTCCATAAACTCTGACATATCAAGTCTGATAAGAGTTTCGGGAGTGTCAAAAAGCTCGTTTGCAAGCTGTTTTACAAGCTCGGTTTTACCTACACCTGTGGGGCCTACAAAAATGAATGATGCAGGTCTCTTCTGGGGATTAATCTGAATCTTATTTCTTCTGATTGCGGCTGAAACGGCTTCAACTGCTTCATCCTGACCGATAACTCTGGCTTTCAGATGAGCTTCCATATCGGCAAGTTTATCAAGGTCTGAATCGATAATTTTTCTTACGGGAATACCTGTCCATAAGTTGATAACTTTTGCAATATCATCTTCCGTAACATCATTATCTGACGCTTTTTCACGAAGAACGGGAAGTTCATTTTCAAGGTTCATAATTTCTGAACGAACCTGTGCGAGTGCTTCATAATCAGGCTCTGCACCGTCTTCAGTCTGCATGAGTGATTCTTCCTGAGCCTTTAATTCATTGAGCTTATTTTCTGCAATTTCGCAGTCGCTTATAGCCTTGTTGCGAAGGTTTGCGCATGTGCATGCTTCGTCAAGAAGGTCAATAGCCTTGTCGGGAAGGAATCTGTCGTTGATGTATCTTTCTGAAAGAGTGACTGTCAGATAAAGAAGTCTGTCTGAAATTCTTACTCTGTGATACATTTCATAATAGCCCTTTATTCCCTGAAGCATTTTATATGCATCGTCGATTGAAGGCTCCTCAACCTTTACGGGCTGGAAACGTCTTTCAAGAGCAGAATCTTTTTCGATATATTTTCTGTATTCTGTGAATGTTGTGGCACCGATAACCTGAATTTCACCTCGTGAAAGTGCGGGTTTAAGAATGTTTGCGGCATTCATAGAACCTTCAGCATCGCCTGTGCCGACGAGATTATGGACTTCGTCAATGAAAAGGATAATGTTACCCTCTGCCTTTACTTCGTCAACAAGACCTTTTATACGGCTTTCAAACTGACCTCTGAACTGAGTGCCTGCAACAAGTGCTGTAAGGTCAAGAAGATGAAGCTCCTTGTCCTGAAGCTTTGCAGGAACGGCACCTGCGGCAATTTTAAGAGCAAGACCCTCTGCAATAGCTGTTTTACCTACACCGGGTTCACCGATAAGACAAGGATTATTCTTTGTTCTTCTGCAAAGAATCTGTGTTACTCTGTAAATTTCATCATCTCTGCCGATGATTGCATCAATTTTTCCGTCACGAGCCTTTTTGGTAAGGTCAGTACAATAAAGTCCGAGGAATTTTCTCTGCTTTTCATTATTTGGAGCATGTTTCTTATCTTTGCCGAATCTCTTTTTTTTGCCGTTATCTTTCACCGCATCATTATCTGCTGAAACTGAATCATTTTCATCTTTTTTTGACATAGGCATACCGCCCATACCGTTCATAAGCCCCTGCATAAACGGAAATGTTCCTGCACCGCCAAATTCAAAGCCGTCTGCATCGCCCATTGCATCCATAGCATCACCGAGCTGTTCGCTGACTGCCTCAACTTCTTCTTCAGTTATTCCCATTTTCTCCATAAACTGCTTTATGGGGCCGATATTCATATCCATTGCACATTTGAGGCAAAGACCTTCCTGAGTTGAGTCATCGCCCTGAATTTTTGATATGAACACAACTGCGGGTCTTTTACCGCATTTTGAGCATAACATATTACTGTTCATCTATATTCTCCTGTGAATCTTCTATAAGTTTAAGAATGTCCTTACCTGTGAATCTGTAAGCCTTGTTGCAGAACTGACATTTTACTTCTGTTATGGGGTCGTTTGCCATATCAAGAAGTTCCTCTCTGCCTGCTGAAATAAGCGCTGTCTGAACTCTTTCAACAGAACAGTCACATTTATATTCGGGATACATAACATCAAGCTCCTGAATATCAAATGAAGGAAGGACTTTTTTGCATATTTCTGTGGGTGTGAGACCGTCTGTAAGCATTTTTGTGACAGAATCGATGCCTTGTATATCCTGCTCAACTTTGTCGATTACGCTGTCATCAGCTGTGGGAAGAAGCTGGATAAGGAATCCGCCTGCTGTGAGCACTGTGCCGTCCTGAGCCACAAGAACACCGAGACCGCATACTGAAGGTGTCTGTTCGCTTGCAGCAAAATATGCGGTTATATCTTCTGCGATTTCACCCGAAACGATGGGCACCTGGCCGACAAAAGGTTCTTTAAGACCAAGGTCCTTGATAACAGTAACAAAACCGTTTCTGCCAACTGCTCCGCCAACATCGAGCTTGCCTTTTTTATTGAGAGGAAGTTCAACATTACCGTCTACAACATAACCCTTTACGTGACAAGAACTGTCTGCAACAGCAAGAACACTTCCTGCAGGACCTCCGCCGTTGATTTTAAGTGTCAATGTATCTTTTTTGCCTTTGAGCATACTGCCCATCATTGCGCCTGCAGTGAGAAGTCTGCCGAGAGCTGCTGTACATACTTTTGATGTACCGTGTATTTCATAAGCGTCTGTGACAATATCTGTTGTATCACAAGCCATAATAAGAAGTGTACCGTCTTCTGAAATACATCTAACAAGTTTACCCATTAAAATTTACCTCTTTATTTTTTTACTGCTGTGAAATATACTCGTTCACTTGTATCTGTAGGCTCATAGGAAGTCATATCATCATACACTCCCGTTACTTCAAAGCCTGTTTCTCCGAGCCACTTCTTAATATCATCAATTGAGTATGCTCTCTCTGAGAAACTTTCACGCAGTCTTTCATATTTATTTTCTTCTTCAATGAAAATATCAATATTTATATCAACTGTTTTACTTTTGCGTTTGTATGAATTCTGCCAGACGCAGAAGACATTGTCTTTTTCGGAAACAAAGGTGTTATTGCCAAGCACATTTTCATGTTTGTAAGGAGTATTCACATCAAAAACAAATACTCCGCCTTTTTCCATAAAAAGTGAAACAGAAGCAAAAGCCGCTTTGACATCGCATGGCTTAAGCAGATGATTTATACTGTCAAGTGAGCATACTGCATGGTTAATTGTGCCGTACAGATCAAGCTCGGTCATACTCTGACAGAGAATAAGAGCTTCCGGAATTCTTTCTCTTGCAAACACAAGCATTTCAGCCGAAAGATCACAAAGAATCATATCATAGCCGAATTTTGAAAGCTCAAGGGACAAAGTTCCCGTACCGCAGGCAAGATCAAGAAGAACACCACTGTCACCTGAATTTTTAAGGAGAAGAGAGTGTATGTACTCTGCTCTTTTTTCATATTCAACATTTTCTGTCAGTTTGTCATAAACTTCTGCCAATGAAGAATAACTCATTATTCGCCCAGCCTTGTGAAAATATCGTACTGTTTGTAGTTTTCCATATATCTCTTGACACGGCTGATTGTTGCGGGAGATGCGCCTGTTGCATCTTCAATTTCGTCATACTTCTTGCCTGAAGCAACCATTTTTGCAACCATAAAACGCTGTGCCATTGAGAAAAGCTCTGTATCTGTGCAAAGGTCTTTGAAGAAACCTGCACATTCTTCTTCATTCTCAAGAGAGAGTATTGCTTTGAAAAGCATATTTACATTTTCCTGTTTAACTGAATCTTTCATTATTATTTTCCTCTCGTGAATTATATCATAAGTTCTTGAAATATTCTTTAATTTCTGCAGTTCTTCCGCAGCACATAGCCCCCTCGGGGCAAGCTGTAACAAAACAACTCGGACCGTACTTATTGAATATTGCGGGTGAAACTTCACGGAGCTGACGAAGCATATCAATAGCAAAATCACGAATTTCCCACTGTGCACGTGTACATGTACGAAGACGCATAAAGAGCATAAGCTCTCTGCCGTTCATACAGGAAACAATGTCAAGTGTGTTACCGCTGAGCTGACAGTAAACAGCCTGTTCTTCGGTGCAGCCTTCAGCCTTAAGATAGTTATAGAGGTCATTCATCTTTGCGAATGCTTCTTCATATCTTTCAAGAAGACCTGCATTTTTAACAGTTTCGGGGATTATGTATTTTTTTCTGTCTGTAAGTGTAAGTGAAGGCACCATAAGAGAGTGCATTCTGTGACGTGCAAAATGAGTGATTGTTGAAAGAGAAACACCGTTTATACGGAATGTGAAGCTTACAGTTTCAAGGGGTCTGGGGCGTGCAGAATCAATTACGCAATCAATGATTTTATTGACATTTGCATCATCTGCAATAATCTTTTCAACAGCATCGGGTGTATACTGTCTTGTCCAGATAAGAGCTGAACGTGCAACGCATTTTTCTGCATCGGGAGAAACAGAAATAAGTTCAACAGCCTTTCTGTCAGCACAGTTATCTTCATAATTATTGAACATATAACCCAGAGCAATTTTGTCACTCTTTTCGGGTCTTCTCTTGTAAAAATCTGTTACAATACCGGGCGTGAGCTTTTCTATCTGCTCGAAAATCTGCATACCAAGGTCATAAAGTTCCTTGAATTCACTGCCTCTGCCGAAAAGCATTGAACGAAGCATGTGAAGAAGCTCTCTCGCATTGACTGAGCAATAGAAATTACTTCTCAGGCAATAAGGAAGAAGGAATCTTGCATCTTCCTTGGGTACACCTGCATCAACAAATGCTGTGTACTCATTGAAAAGGTATTCCATTGTTTCACTGAACTTATCCTCAAGCTCTTTTTTACCAAGGAAAGGAACATAGAATCCGCACTTACGGAAGTCAACGTATCTTCTTGATTTAACCGTGAATGAAGCAAGACGGAATTCGATAAGGAACTGCTCAACAAAGACGGAAACATCCTGAAAAGCGAGATTAAAAACGGTATGCTCAATTGTTGAGTTGTGGCCTGAACGGGTAACTTTTGAAATAAGCTTTGCGTTTTTCTCTTTATCCTGACTCTTTTCAAAAATTTCGGTGGCATTACCCTCCTGAGTTGAAATTCTGCCTGATGCGGCAGGAATTTTTTCATCTGTATCTGTAAGACCGAGAACAATAGCAACAGAACCTCTGTAATCTTCTGTCATTTTGAACCCCTCCGAATAATAATTATATTAAATCTTTATAATTCTATCACATAGTGAAGAAAAATTCAACTGTTTATTAAACAATAATATCGTTGACACAAAATCCTGAGTATTCTATAATATCTATGGAGGGGGTATTATGAAAATTTGCTTTAAAATTCATCCCGATGATTATGGCAAAAGGGCAAATGAAAAATTTTATGAGCAAATGGCTCTCGACGGTTGGATGCTGAAAAAACGGTGGGGCAATCTGAGTCAGTTTGAGAAATCAGAGCCTCAAAGATTGAAATTTGACATTTACTACTCCGAAGACAATTATGTTTCCGAAGAAGAAAGACAAGAGTTTAATTCAAAGAGCAGATCAATCGTAGAAGTAAGAAGCCATGTCCATGTTTCATATTCACCTGTAAGTGCACATTTTCCGCCTGTTATAAAATCAAATGAAGATGCGGCAAAGGCAATAATCCCCCTGAAAAACAAAAGCATAACACGACCTGTTTCGCTGATTTTAGTTCTTCTGATGAATTTTCTGACTAATTTCAGAAGAGGAGACATCTCATATAATGCATTTGAATCACTGCCATCTTCCAAAGAGCTCATTTATAAAATCATTACTGTCCCTGAACTCTATATTGCAATGCTCATAATTGCTTCTTATATAATTTTCCTTTCAATATATGAATACATAAGATGGAAAAAGGCAGTAAAAACTTTTCAGAACGATGAAAATCCCGATGACGAAAACAGAAAAAAGGTACTGTACATTGTAAGCCTCTTTATAATCGGACTCTCGGCTGTATTTATTGCACTTTTTTCATTCAGCAACACTTCAATTGCAGAAAAGGATATACCCGAGTTTTCGGACGGACTGTATCTTGATATTCACGATTTCGGCATTGCAGACATGATAACGAAAAAAGGCACTGAAATCGGCGGTGATTATTATCCGAACAAGATAAAACATAGGAAAACTCTGTCAGCCGAAATGCACATAACTGAGGAATCTTACTACATAAACGACACACGAATTATTATTTATCAGGATATAATCAGTTACAGAACTGAAAAGACGGCAATGTATGCGGCTGAACTTCTGTCAAAGGATGAATACAAAAATTACACTGAAATTACGGCTGAGGGTTTCAGTAAAGTATATATTTCCGATGAAAACCTTATTGCAGTTATTGACAGCACGGTTTACAGAATCACAACCATAACAGAAGATGAACATATTCTTCCGTCAAAAGATGAACTGCTTGAAATTATAATTGCAAAAAACAAATAAAAGAAAGAAGTTTGTCAGCATCCCTGACAAATTCTTTTTTATTCAAAAAAAGATATTGAACTTTTTTTTGTGAGTGATATAATGATATCAGCAAAAAAAGAAAGGACTTTCTTAATTATGAGCAATATTGTAAAAATAGGTGTTCTCGGCGCAGGCAGAGGACAATCAATGATACAGTATGCAAACAAAGCTGAAAATGCAAAGCTTGTTGCAATCTGTGATTATTCTGATTTTCAGATTGAAAGAGTAAAAAACAAACTCAACGATGATTCAATCGCATATTATACATCTTTTGATGAATTCCTCAATCACGATATGGATGCTGTTGTTCTTGCAAACTATGCAACAGAACACGCGCCCTTTGCTATCAAGTGCCTTGAAAAAGGGCTCAACGTTATCAGCGAAGTACTTCCCTGCCAGACAATGAAAGAAGCTGTTGAACTCTGTGAAGCAGTTGAAAAATCAGGCAAGATTTATGCTTACGCTGAAAACTACTGCTATATGCCCGCTACATATGAAATGAAGAAGCTTTACAAGCAGGGTGCTGTAGGTGAATTCGAATACGGCGAAGGCGAATATATGCACAACTGCGAAAGCATATGGGATATGATTACTCTCGGTGACGAAAATCACTGGAGAAACAATATGTATGCAACATATTACTGTACACATTCAATCGGTCCCCTTATCCATATCACAGGTCTTCGTCCTGTTTCTGTAACAGGTTTTGAAATGCCTTTCAATGCAAGAATGGCAAGAATGGGTGCAAAAGCAGGTAATGCTGCTGTTGAAATGATTACTCTTGAAAACGGTGCAATCATCAAGAGTCTTCATGGCGTAGGCTGTTCAAAGGATTCTATCTGGTATTCTGTTTACGGTGCAGACGGAAGAATGGAAAGCGCAAGAGAAGATGCAAAGAAGGGTGATTTCGGTACACTTTACCTCAATAATCCCGATAACTTCTCAGTAAGATGCTATGAACCCAAGGGCGAATATGACGACATCGCAAAAGAATTCGGCCACGGCAACTCAGACTTCTATACAATGTATCATGCAGTTGAAGCAATCAAGGGAAATCCTGAAGCTGATTATATTGATATTTACGAAGCACTTGATATGTTCCTTCCCGGTCTTCTCGGTTACCGTTCAATTCTTCAGGGCGGAATTCCCGTTGCTATCCCCAACTTCAGAAACAAGAAAGAAAGAGAAGCATTCAGAAACGACACAGCTTGTACAGATCCCAAGGTTGCAGGAGATATGCTTATCCCCTCATACTCAAAGGGTAACCCTGAAATCCCTCAGGAAATCTATGAAGAGCACAAGAGAACATGGAGGCCCCGTGCAGAAGCTCAGGGCAAACAGCTCAAGCTCAACGTCTTCCCCAAGAACAAAGAAATCCCTGCACTTCCCGAAGGTTACAGCATCAGAAATTATCAGGGTGAAGAGGATATCCCCCACTGGATCAGAATATGCAACAACGGTCTTGTAAGATATGGTGCTGACAATTCATCATTCACAAACTGCATGGAAGATATTGATGTTTACAAAGATTGCTTCTTTATCTGTAATGAAGAAAATCTTCCCGTCGCAACAATCACAGCAGTCAGAAAATACCCCACAACAGGTCTCGGCCTTGTTCATATGGTTTCCGTTGCTGATACAGAAAGAGGCAAGGGACTGGGAACTATTCTTTGCGCACTCGCTGAAAAGCATTTCTACGATAACGGTGTTGAAAGAGCTACTCTTACAACTGATGATCATAGAATCGCTGCTTGCAAGAGCTATCTCAGAGCAGGTTGGGTACCTGTAAATCACGACACAGATATGGTTCTCCGCTGGACAAGAATTATGAAGAAGTTCGGTATTGAAGAGCTTCAGATGTATACAGAAGAAGGCGAAAAAGACGTTCTGCTGAAAGCGTAAACGCAATAAAAAATAATTTTAAGCGGCTTGAGAACAAGCCGCTTTTATGTTTTTAATTTTAAATTTCAATTATACCCCAATAGCCGTCAACGCATACCCATGATCTGTTTTCAAATGCAGGTAAAGCCTTATCAAAAACAGCATCAATTATCATATCTCCGTTTTTGTCCATATAACCCCATTTGCCGTCTTTTTTCACGGGCACACTGCCGCAGGAATAACTGTAAACCGTGTTGATTTCATAAGTCTTGGTGTCGATACACTCACCGTTTTCAGAATAAATAGTTTCATAATATTTGAATGTGTCACTGCTCACAGGAACTTCATCCATAATAACATCACCGGCAACTGTAAAATATGTCCACATGTTGCCGTCATACATTGCGACAACATCCTCGCAGATTTCAGCGGCTGCAACATACTCAAAGGGAATAACGAGTTTTCCGTTGTTGTAAAGACCGAGTTTTCCTGTTTCTTCAATATCGTATGCATCAAAATTCACATATTGCTCTGATTTTTCCATATATGCTTCCATGACTATGTATGCTGCGGTTTTATCATATTCAAGAGCCTCGTTTTCTCCCTCACTGCCAGAGATGCATATAAATTCATTTGAATTGATATCATAATAGAATATATCGGGGCCTCCGCCGTGACCGCAACCGCGGATAATCTCTCCTGTTTTGTATTCATAGAGAAGGCTCTGATCTCTGAACACCATTCCTTTTGAATTAGGGCAGAAATACGGGTCGGAATAAAGCGCATCGGTGAGAATATCACCGTAACTGTTAATAACTCCGCATTTATCACCTATGTAATATGCCAAATACTCGGTGGGATGATAGCCGTAATCAGTCGGACTGTGGCTGAATATGGTCCAATTGTATATTTCATTTGCGGGAATACGCATATCCGTTGCCCTGAAAAACGGCTTTTTATACCATGAAAAACCGACACTTTCGGGCAGCATGACATCAACATCAAGGTCTGTATAGCTCTCATACAGGGCAGTCTGCTCAATCGCTTCGGTTGAGTTTTCTTCTGTTTCAGGGGTAACGGGGTTACAGCCTGTCAGCACAGAAAGTACAATTGCAAAAATCATTATAACAATCGTCATTTTTTTCATTTTCATCAACTCCTTTACAATTAAATTTTACTGCGATATTTATTGCATTTCAACATAAATTACAACATTGTAATTATTTTTTTGTGTTAATTGTAATATAAATATTCATCATCAAACTGATAAAAAATCAAGGACACCTTGCGGTGTCCTTTTGATATGCCTGAAATCATAAAAAATGATTTTCAAAAACCTGATTATCGTAATCAAAATCTCTGATTTTAAGATAGTGCACTCCACTTTCAATAAGTGCTTTCATTGGTGATAAGCCGATAAGCTCTGTACATTTCACGGCTGTGCCGTATTTTTTTGCTTCTTCACGTACTTTATCAACCACAGTATAAAGAGATGTTGTTTTGTAATCGGTGAAATTTATCGAAACCTGAGCCGTATTTGTTTCATGGAGCATCAGCCCGAGAGCTTTTACGCAAGGATAACCGCCTGACGAAAAACGGATTGTCTTTGCAATATTCTTTGCAATTTCAACATCATCAGTATCAAGCTCAATATTGAATGCAATTAAAAATTCTCTCGCACCGACAATTGTTATGCCTGCAGTTTCATGATAACCGTTACCGAAATCGGGTTGCCATTCAGGGAGCTTTGTCTTTTCGGGAAGACCTTCAAACTGACCGCGTCTTACATCTGCAAGATTCTGTCTGTGGGGTGCAGATGCGGCTTTTTCATAAAGATAAACGGGAATTCCTGCTTCTTCAAAAATTCGATTGCCTGCAGTTTTTGCAATTTCAATTACTTCTTCATCTGAAACATTTTTAACCGCAATAAAGGGACACACATCAACAGCACCCATTCTCGGATGCTCACCCGTATGTTTTGTGAGGTCAATAAGCTCAGAAGCCTTTTTGCAAAGTCTTACAGCGGCTTCAGTAACCCCCTCGGGACTGCCTGCAAAAGTTATGACACTTCTGTTATGATCATAGTCTGATGTAAAATGAAGCACTTTTACACCCTCAACAGATGCAACAGCGCTGACGCATTCAGCAACAACCTCGGGACGTCTGCCCTCACTTACATTCGGTACACATTCAACGATTTTCTGAATCATTTTATCACCCTATTGTTTAAGCGGTCAGTTTCCCGACCGCTTTTTTGTTACTTTGATTTTATAAATACTTTGTACATTGCAGCAAGTGCTTCACAAAGCTCTGCTTCACCTGTTCTGCCGCCCTTATCAAACATCTTATCGGGTGACGGAGATGAATACATCATTGAGAATATTTCAGGATCTTTTGTTTTTGCACCTGAAAGAACTTCTCCCACACACTGTGCAAAATCAGGCTTCTTTTTAACATCTGAAGCACCAAGTTTTACTGTGTAAAGAACTTTGTAGAACTCTCTGTTTTCTTTTTTGATAAAGAATTTAAGATCTGCTCCGTTTACAAGTGAATAGAAAGTTGAGAGATAATTTGTTATCACATCATAATTTGTTTCACATTCAAGAGCAACTCTTTCTGCAAAATTCTTATCAATAACATATTTCTTATGTTCTTCTTTGCTGAAAGTCTTAAGGAAATTAAGCACACTTGTGATATATGCAGGTACTTCCTGTCTGGGAGTACCGACAATGAGTTTATCACCGTCTGCAACAATATATCCCTTTTCAATACATTCAAGAATTGCCATTGCAAAAAGTGCAGGAATGCGCTTTGCTGATGCTACGGGCTTGATTCTTGAAGGAGGATTTACTATTTTATAACATTCGCAGGCTGAAATGTTTTCAGGAATTTTAAGACTATTTTCTTCTGAAATTTTTGACTGTTTCTTAACCTTATTTTCAATTGTGAATCTTGCAAGTCTGTCCGGAAGAAGAACCAAGAGAATAATAAGTGCAACAGCCACTACAGCAATAATATAGGGAAGAATTTTAAGAAATGACTGGAATGCATTACCTGCTTTGTCTGCCGCTGCAGAATATTTCACAAGAGATTCTGCATCAAAGAAAGATTTATCGCAGGAAGCTTCAACTGAAAAAGTATCATATACTCTGCGTTTTTCAAACTTTGCAGAATTATCAGTTACTTCAACTTCGCAGCCGATTTCTTCATAACCGTCAGCAACTTTTATGTCAGAAGCCTTGACTCCGTCAGGAAAAACAAGATTAACAGCAACATTATTACTTGTGTAACGGAATGTTTTACCGATAACCATATATGAAAAGACTGCATCTTTTCCGCTCTTGTTTACAGCTTCTGTGATTGTGTATGAAATCTCATAATCTCTTACTTTTTGCGCTGAAGGGCATTTGATGGCAAGAACATAACTTTTCCCGTCATCTGCAACGTCAAATGTGTATTCATTGTTTCCGCGGCCTTCTGCAATCTCCTCACCGTCAACAAGGACTTTCACATCTTTGATTTCACCGTATTTCTGAATAAGTGAAACTGCATTATCTGCTGAATAGATATCGAAATCTCTGTAAAAATAATCTGCAGAATCAGAATAAGTGACAGTCCATTTTTCTGTTACATCAGCCGTACCGTCATCATTGAGTACAATTTCAATGTCTGTTTTATCAAGTTCAAATGCATTTGCCGAAACCATAAACAGAGAAATCATAAGCGCAAATACAAAAATCAGAGATATAGCAAATTTTTTCATTTTCATTCCTCCGTTTTATGCAATTCATAAAAATATACACTATCTTCTTCTATGCCTTGTGCCGACACAACAATGTGAGCATATTCGGCATCAGCAAGACGCTCAAGTGATTCTGTCAGCTCATAATCATATTCATCAGAACCGAGCACAATGTTCCTGTGAGCAACTCTTGCAACTTCATAAAGAAGATAAAGCAACACTGCTGACAAAACAAGAGTTATTGATAATGTCATATCCCTTGTTACGAGAATCGCAAAAAGGAACGCTGCATATATCAGAATAAGAACAATTCTGATATTGCCGTAAAAAGATGAAAATTTAATATTGAAATATCTTTTTCCTCCGATAAGGGCAGGTTCATAAATTGAACTTCTGAATGATTTTTCAGAACAATTAGGACACACCATCATCGGATTTCCCACTTTTTTGCCGTCACGTGCCGTGCTGTCATAATACTCACAAGCACAATGCGGACAAGTGAAAATCTGATATTCTTTCATTTTTTTTGCCATTTTTCAAATCCTCTCATAAATGTCAATTGTCTTGTTATTTGCAGAGTTCAACGTTTTCGGGAAGAGTATATTTAACAATTCTTTCTCCGTCACGATAATTCACCTCAACGGCAATTCTGCCGTTCTTTGTAAGAATACTGCCTGAAATATTTCCGCCTTCGGGAATATAGGCAGGGTCGATTGATACTTTGACATAGCCTGCAGAATCCTCTGTCTGCTTTATACCGAGAATATAATTAAAAATATATTCGCTTACGGCTCCGAACATAGGATGAGAAAGTGAGTCACAACCGTCCCAGTTTTCCCAGAGAGTATTTGTGCCTGTGCGCTTCATATTTGCAAATGAAGTTTCCCCCTCACCCGTCATAAGGCTGAAAGCAAGGCTTGCATATCCGTTTTCAAAAAGAATTCTTGTAACGATATCTGTACCGAAGATACCTGTGTCATATTCACCGAGATCTTCGTAATGTTTCACAAGATTTCCGAGAGTTTTTTCATCACCGAGACCGATATCAAGAGCAAATGCATCTGCGCCCTGAACACCGTCAAAGAATGAATGTGTTTCGCTGTTATAATACTCACGACAAAAAGCTTCTGAAAGAACTTTTATCTTTTCTTCAAGCATTTCAGCATCTTCACGGAAGCCGAGAATTTCTGCTGTCTTCTTTGTAAGAATACAACACTTGATAAAGAAATATGTATTGATAAAAGGTTCGGGAATAAGATTGATGTTACCAGGTGCACACCAGTCACCAAGACACCAACCGCCCTCTTCTTCTCTCATAACAATGTTATTGTCACTTCTTGACTGCATATAGTCAAGATATTTTTTCATACGGTTATAATACTTTGCAAGTATTTCTTTATCACCGAATTTTTTATAGAAATTCCAGGGCACAATTACCATTGCACCGCCCCAGCCTCCGGGACCGCCGCCGCCACCGTAGAATGGTGCTGTATGCTGAACATGACCATTATAGATATCCTGACAGTCTGCAACGTCATCCATCCACTTACGGTACATCTTTTCGCTATCGAAAATAGTCATTCCCGCCGCAGAGCAAAGCTGACCGTCACCTGTGTAACCGAGTCTTTCGCGGTGAGGACAGTCTGACGGAATCATACCGTGAATGTTACACATCTGAGTGTTACAGTATGCATCAAAGAACCATCTTAGGTTTTCATTTTCTGTTTCAAGGGTTGCTGTTACAGGCACGGGAGAATAAACAACATCAAATCTTATAAGACTTGCCTTGCCTGTCACTCTGATATATCTGCCTGCGCGCCATGTGAATACGGGGCTGAATTCCCTCTTTGTTTCACCGCAGATATATCTGTCACACTGCTTTCTCCATTCACCGCCTGTATGACGGAGACGGAAATCACCGTTTTCAAGGGCGATTTCCGAGAAAACTACAATTGCTTCGTCACCGGGTTTTGCGTCATCATCAAAACGGATAACCCAGAGACCTGATTCGTCTGCATTGAGGTCATAAAGTTTGCCTCTTGAATCTTCTGCGATGAGTTCAGGCTCAATTGAATAATCAAGCTTATCGCCACCGAAAAACTGCTTGACCATTACACAAGGTCCTGCTTCAGTTTCTCTGACATTCAGCCATGATGAGTCATCATAATCTGCAGAAAGAAGGCTTTCATCGTAACATCTGCCGTCCATTGTTTCATTGAGATAGATGTTTGTACGGCTGATGTAGCTTGTTTTGTAAAGAGCTGTGCTGTCTGAATTAATTTCACTGACAGTACCGTCTTTCATTGTGAGGATAATCTTGAAAACAACCTTCGGGTCGCCCCACTTCGGCATATATTCCGCATGATTTTCCGTCTGACAGTACCAACCGTTGCCCACGTGCAGAACAAGTGCATTCTTATCACCGAGTTTTCCGGTGATGTCATATTCAAGATAATATCTTCTCTGTGTCATTGTGTCATAAATAGGGAAAGACACACGTGAAAGGTCACGTTTTTCATAATTTGTCCAGGCGGGAATAAACATTTCGTCTGTGAGTTTTTCACCGTTGAAATAAGGTTCAACAAAGCCAAGAGCATTGATTCTGACTTTTGCAGACACTACATTCTCACAACTGAATGTCTTTCTTACATAGAAAGCTTCAACACCGGATTCAGTAAAAACATAACTGCAGCCGTCAAACTCAAATGAAGTCACCATAGGCACACGGCTGAAATTCTCATCTGTAAATTCACAGCCACAAACAGCAAAACCGCATTTTTCATAGAATCCTACAGCGTCTGCCCTTGCGTTGACGGTAACTCTTTCCGCACCTTTTTTCTTACATTCGTCAACAAGAGAAAGTACGAGTTTTTTACCCATTCCCTTGCCTCTCATCTCTTTACCGAATGCAATATTGTCTATATGGTAATCCGTTTCATTCTCTTTGAAGAAACGGCCGCAGCCGACTGCCTTGCCTTCATCAAAAAAGGCAAGAAAATCGGCTGAATTTTCTTTATCATCAAAAAGTTTATCTGCAGGGTAACCCTGTTCATCAGCAAAAACTGTTTTTCTCAGTCCGCTGACAGCACTACCCTCAACAAGTCTTATTTCTGACATATTATCACTCCGTTACAACGGTAAATTCGTAAATGAGCATACTTTCTTCATCAATTTCATATGCAGGAAGAGTTTCGGGACCGCAGCTGCCTGTACCTGTACCTCTTACATAACCGTCAATTGTAAGAACTGATGAATCAACAAATTCAATATCTTCCTGATGCTTTGCAGCATAAAGATTTGCGGGAGTGTAATCGTGAATATTAAATGCGAAACGCTCTTCAGCATAAACTCGGAGAGAATGACCTGCATTGTCAGACACATCAAGCCACTTGACACCGCAATGCTCACCGTTATCCTGAGGATAAATATAAGGTTCGTGCATTTCGTGAACTGTTGACTTAAAAATTCCGATGGGAGACTGTGCATTGAAATCGGGAAGATTTTCCGCAGCACCTCTGCCGTAGTATTCAACTTCTGTGAATTCAGCAGGAAGCTCAACTGTCATACCGAATCTGGGAAGATCGATTTTTTCATCAATAACCTTATTAAGTACAGCTCTTACCTTGATTTCACCGATGGGAGAAATTGTGTAATCAACCATACATTCGAAGAGGTCTTTCTTATTACCCTTGAGAGCGTATACAGAAAGAACTGATGCACAGTTACCATCAATACATACATCAAAAGCATCAGGAACAACTTTCACATTGTCAAGACCGAGTTTTTCCCACTTTTCGGTGAAAGGTCTGTCATTATCAAGAGGAGCTCTGAAAACATAAGGTACAAAGCCCTTTGTTCCGCCCGCAGGTTTCTGGTTAATGTATTCTTTTCCGCCCTTTTTGTAAGAAACAAGATTGCCTGTTTCTGCCTTGAATACAGCTTCACCACCGTCAAACTTGACTTTAACTTTTGCTCCGTCTGATTCAACAGTGATTTTACCTGTTTTGTGAAGTTCATAAGAAACAGAAACGTCATTGAGAACAATCTGCTCTCTTGAAACTTCCATATCACCGTCACGGCAGACGAATGTAATAATGAAGTCATTATCATTATTGATTTCTCTGAAGTCAATTTCTGTTTCCATTGTTGCTTCAGGTTCAATATCAAGAACAACATTACCCTTGTCATAAGCTACACCGTTTCTTTCAAGAATCCATTCCATTGAAAGATATGAAGCATTTCTGAATCTGTTTGTATTTGTGAAAACAAAAATATTATCATTCTTGCAGGATACTCTTACGGGACGGTAAATCTCCTTCATCTGGAGTGCGCCTGTGTGAGGTGTTCTGTCGGGATACAAAAGACCGTCAACACAGAAGTTACCGTCGTGACGCTTTTCTTTATGGTCACCGCCGTATGTGTATTTGAAGGGATATTTTGTATCACCGGGTTCGTGATAAACAGCGTGGTCAACCCATTCCCAGATACAACCGCCCATGAGATTATCGTATTTATAAAATGAATCCCAGTACTCTTCCATTCCTCCGGGGCCTACACCCATTGCGTGAACGTATTCACAAAGGAAATAGGGTTTCTCTCCGTAGTTTCTGATAATATTCTTTTTACCGCCACGCACAACATTTGCGTGCTTGCCGATTTTGCCGTTATAAATGCCTTTTCCGACCTGTTCAACTTCGTCGTGATGCGGATACATTTCTGAAACAACATCATATGCGATTCTCTTTGTTCTGCATACACCTTCATAATGAACGGGAATTGGTGTGCCCTGAGACTTGAGGTAGTCATAGCATTTATCCTGACACTTGTAGCCGCCTGCTTCATTACCGAGAGACCACAAAGCAATTGATGTATGGCTTCTGTCACGCTTATACATTCTCATTACTCTGTCAACATAATGATGCTGCCACTTGAGATCATCACTGATACCGTTGTCATTCTGGTTGCAGACTTCCCACGCACCGTGAGTTTCAATATCTGCTTCATCAATAACATAAAGACCGTAAACATCACAAAGTGTGATGAAGAAAGGATCAGGCGGATAATGTGAAGTTCTGACGGAGTTGACATTAAGCTCCTTCATAAGCTTAACATCTTTTTCAAGATCTTCGTGGCTCATAACATAGCCTGTTACGGGGTGTGAATCGTGATGATTTACGCCCTTGAACTTAATTTTCTTATCATTGAAAAGGTATACGTTACCCTTAATTTCAACAGTCTTGAAACCGGTAAGATTACGAAGAGACATAACCTCTTCACCGTTCTGATAAAGAGTTATATATACTGTGTAAAGATAAGGAACTTCAGCATTCCATTCATTCACATTAAGAGCTTTGAAGCTGAACTTCATTTTCTGTGAAGCTTTCTGTTCTTCTGAAGCAATTTCCTTTTCACCGTCAAAAAGAGATACCTTTACGGTACATCCTGCACCGTATACAGGCACTTCAACTTCACAATTCATATCATACTTATCGCCGTTTTTAACGGATGATACATAATAGTCGTAGATATATGACTCATCATACGCAGAAAGAAGAACATCTCTGAATATACCTGTTTCACGGAACATATCCTGACACTCAAGGAATGTGCCGTTACACCATCTGTACATAAGCACAACAAGTTCATTTGTGCCTTCGACAACCTTTGATGTGATATCAAATTCAGCAGTATTGTGTGAGCCTTCTGAATAGCCGATATATGCACCGTTGAGATAAACTTCAATGTTGTTTGCAGCACCGAGGAATGAAAGAATATACTTCTTTGACATATCGGTGATTTCAAACTTCTTTCTGTAAATACCGGCTGTCATATCTTCGGGAATACCGGGAGGAGTAATCTGGAACTCATAAGGACAGTTAAGATAAACGGGTTCCATATAACCTGTTCTCTGCCAGGTGGAAGGAACAGTCACTTTGTCAAATCTTATATATGAAGTGTCCATTGTATCGGGCACTTTTGCTGAATGCTGATAGAACTTAAAATCCCATTCGCCTGAAAGGCAGGTAACGATATCTGAAGAATATCTTTCCTGTCTGAAATCTGTATTTTTAAGTACATCAAGTTTTGAATAAGGGATAAAATAAGCTCTAGGTTCAGTTATATTATCTCTGAAAACTTTGAAATTTCTGTAATTTTTCTTCTGTAATGTATATTTCATAAAAAGTACCTCCGTCGGCAATTTGAAATATTGTAACATATGCTGATATTTTTTTCAACTTCTTTAATTGAAAATTTATAAAATTTATGATATATTATTTAATGGTTAATTTTGAGATTTTAATAAAAATATTATCGAACGGAAAATTTTAATGAAAAAAAACAACACACAGAAAAAAAATATGTGTCCCGTTGCGGGAAAATGCGGAGGCTGTCAGCTCCAGAATATGTCATATGACCGTCAGAAAGCTTTCAAACAGGCTTCGGTTATAAAACTTTTCGGCAGATATTGTCACGTTGCCCCCATTGAAGGAATGGACAATCCGTATCACTACAGAAATAAGGTAAGTGCGGCTTTCGGCACAACACGAAGCGGAATGATTATTTCAGGTGTATACCAGTCAAGCACTCACAATATTGTAAAAATCGACTCTTGTATGCTAGAGGACGAAACTGCAGACAGAATAATTGTCACAATCAGAAATCTGCTTAAAGAATTCAAGCTTACTGCTTACAATGAGCGTATCGAAAAAGGCTTTCTCAGGCACGTACTGATAAGAAGAGGTTTTTCAACAGGTGAAGTCATGGTTGTACTTGTTACCGCAACTCCCGTATTCCCCGGCAAAAACCATTTTATTGAAAAGCTTGTTTCAATTCATCCCGAAATCACTACAATTATTCAGAATATAAATAATAAATTCACAAGTATGGTGCTCGGTGATGCACAGAAAGTCCTTTACGGCAACGGATACATAGAAGATATTCTCTGCGGAAAGAGATTCAGGATATCACCAAAATCTTTCTATCAGATAAACCCCGTGCAGACAGAAAAATTATACAACTGTGCAATAAATCTTGCAGGACTTACCGGCAATGAAACTGTTATTGACGCTTACTGCGGAATCGGCACAATCGGTATTGCCGCTGCAGACAAAGCAAAAACAGTTATCGGCACAGAGCTTAACAAAGACGCTGTAAAAGACGCTATTGTGAATGCAAAGCTCAATGACACAAAAAACATCCGCTTCTTTGCTCTTGATGCAGGCGAATTTATGCAGAATCTTGCAGCAGACGGTGAACATATTGATGTGCTTTTCACAGACCCTCCCAGAGCAGGATGTTCAAAGGAATTTCTTGATGCGGCAATTGCACTTTCACCCGAAAAGATAGTTTACATTTCATGCAATATCGAAACTCAGGTCAGAGATGTTTTCCACCTGACAAAAAACGGCTACAAAGTCAAAGCATGCCGTCCTTTTGATATGTTCCCTCACACTAAACACATAGAAAATATTATTCTTTTAACAAAATAATCCCGGAGAAATAAAATGAATTTAACAAACAGAATCATATCCGTTTTTCTTACGGTGTTGCTATTGGCTGTAACAACACTTCCCTCATTTGCAACGGACAGCAGTGAGGAATTCACCACCGAATTCTCAACAGAATCTACAACTGCTATTACTACAGAAACAACAACGGAGATCACAACTTCTCCCTATACACACCCTCTCGGAGATGCTGACCTCAACGGAACCATAACAGCGGCTGACGCACGAATTGTTCTGCGTGTTGCTGCACATCTGATTACACTTGACAGTTACCGTATGTCTGTTTCTGACTATAATCAGGACTCAAAAGTCAATGCTTCCGATGCAAGATTCATTCTTCGACACAGCGCAAAGCTTGACCCGTTTGCGCCTGAAACAACAACTGAAACCACAACAAAGGCTCCCGTAACCACAACAAAAGCTCCTGAAACCACAACAAAACTTACTGATGCAAACAGAAAGTATAAGCTTGAACAGAGCAATAAATTCAAGACAAGTTATGCAAAATATGCAGTTCTTTACGATTACGACAACGATAAGATTCTTTACGGCAAGAATATGCACAGCAAACTCCATCCTGCAAGCACAACAAAAGTTATAACTGCCGTACTTGGTTGTGAATATCTTTCAGAAAACTATGTACTTACAGTCGGTAACGAACTGAATCTGCTTGAAACTAACACAAGCCGTGCAGGAATTTACAAAGGTCAGAAAATCAAATTCAAAGAGATTCTCAAGTGCCTTTTTGCTCCCTCGGGCTGTGATGCTGCATATACAATAGCTGTACACGTTGCAAGAGTTGCTTCAGGTGACAAAAATATGTCAGCGCAGAAAGCTCTCAACTACTTTGTAAATATGATGAATACATACACAAAAAAGCTCGGCATGAATGATTCTCATTTTGCAAACCCGGACGGATATCCCAACAGCAATCATTACACTTCGGCTTATGATATGACAATTATGACAACAAAGGCTTATTCATTCAAGCTTATCCGTGACATAGTATCTGACCCGTGGGTTACCGCTTATTTCGAATCAGGCGGAAGTGCAAACTACACCAATTCAAATGAACTTATCAATCCCTACAGTGAAAGATATCTTTCATATATTGTAGGTATGAAAACAGGCTCTCACTCACAAGCAGGACAGTGCCTTGTTACTGTGGGTAAAAAGAAAATAGCAAAAACAGGCAAAACAAAAACTTTTGTTGCGGTTGTTTATAATTGTCCGTCAAAATACGGCAGATATATGGATCTGAAAAGTCTCTATGACACAGCATTCTCATATTTCTGGCAGCAACCTTGACAAGCATTCAAAATTATTGCATAATAAAGTAAATAATAATGAATTAAATAAAGGAGAAAGATTATCGTGAAAAATCCTATTTTCAGATGTGAGTACAGATATAACGGACAGACCATGTTCCTTGAAGGCTCAACTTCCGAATATCTTGATGCAGACTACTCAATTACAGCTGATGCAGTAAAACTTACTCTCAAGCCCAAGGCAAAGGTTGAACTTGTCAAGGCTTCACTTGACTTCAGCCATGAATTCAAAGATAACGACAAATTCTTCTCAAACGGTTACCAGTCATGGACAACTTCAAGAGAATACACAAAGAATGATGTTCACCTCGGCATCAACAAACTTGCTCTTACAAAGCCCTTCATCAAACTTGCAGGCACATCATCAGATGTATGGTTCTGTGATGACGAAGAAAAGAAAGGTGTTTTCCGCAGCCATTGCTATACATATGTAAAAAACGGCAAGGATTTCTTCTTCCTCGGTTCTCTTTCAGAAAAGCAGGGTTACACTCTCTATCACGCAGATATGAATCTTAACAGACTCAGCATCGCTAAGGATGTTGAAGGTCTTACAATCGATACAGACTATCCCCTTTATGATATTGTTGTTCTCAATGGTACTGAAGACTATGTTTTCGACAAGTACTTTGAACTTATGGGTGTATCAAAGCCCAAAATTGACCATCTTTCAGGTTATACATCATGGTACAACTACTTCCAGAAAATCGATCAGGATATCATCTATCGTGACCTTGAAGCTATGGATTCAGCACTCAGAGAAAAGTGCAATATTTTCCAGATTGACGACGGTTATGAAACATTCGTAGGTGACTGGCTTGACCCCAACCCTGCAAAGTTCCCCGACGGTATGAAGGCTGTTGCTGACCGTATCCACGACAAGGGTTATATGGCAGGTATCTGGATTGCTCCCTTCAGCGTTCAGATCAAATCAAGAACATTCAAAGAACATCCCGATTGGGTTATCAGAGATGAAAAAGGTAAGCCTGTTCTCGGTTGCGTAGGCTGGGGCGGTGCTTACACTCTCGACATCTACAATCCCGAAGTAAGAGAATACATCAAGCATTTCTTTGATGTTATCCTCAATGACTGGGGTTATGATCTTGTAAAACTCGACTTCCTTTACAGCGAGTGTATGTTCCCCAGAAACAACAAGACAAGAGGCACAATTATGTGCGAAGCTATGGAATTCCTCCGTGAATGCTGCGGCGACAAGCTCATTCTCGGCTGCGGTGTACCTCTCGGTGCTGCATTCGGTAAGGTTGATGCTTGCCGTATCAGCTGTGACGTTGACCTTTCATATAAACCCAAAATTTACAACACTCTTCACGTAAACAACGAAATTATGTCTGCTCAGAATGCGATGAATAACTCTATTTTCCGTCGTCAGCTCAACGGCAGAGTTTTCACAAACGACCCTGACGTTTTCTTCTTCAGATATACAAACCTCAAGTTCACATATGAACAGAAAATTCTTCTCGGTTTCATCAACCACATCTGCGGTGACGTTCTCTTTGTTTCAGACAATATGGAAGAATACAAAGAAAAAGATATCAATGCTGTAGGCAAATTCTATGAAAAGTCAGAATTCACAGTTGTTGACGCAAACTACAGCGCAAACAACAAGAAGATTATCCTCAATCTCCGTGACAAGAACGGTGAAGACCGTGTACTCTGGTATGATACTGCAACAGGTTTCGGTAACCATCAGCAGATCAGCGGTGTTTATACATTAGAATGAAACGCATAGCAATTTTTCAGAAAGATCTTTCAATAGGCGGAATTCAGCGTTCGCTTGTCAATATGCTGACAAATATGGATATGTCAAGTTATGAAGTTGACCTTTTCCTTTTTGCCGAACCTGAAATCTGCAATATTGAAGAGATTCCAAATGTGAATATTTATATTCTCAGACCGCTTTTCTATCTGAACAGAATCTTCAGTATTGATTTTCTGAGAAAAATGCTCAGATATGATCTGCCTGATAAAGAATATGATCTTGCTATTGATTTCAACAGCTACAGCAATGAGTGTGCATTATGCACTTTTGCTGTAAATGCAAAAAAACGCATAATGTGGATCCACAACGATGTTGCGATTGAATACAAAAATTCACGCAAATACAGAATTCTCTGGTCTGCATTCAAAAACAAATTCAGATATTATGATGAATTTGTTGCTGTTTCAAAGGGCATTGTTGAACCTTTCAGAGAAATGACGGGAATTGACGATAAAAAAATCACTGTTATTCCCAACATCATAAACACTCATCAGCTTATACTCAAAAGCCGTGAAGAAATCGATTTCAGAACTGAACCTGACATTACAAATTTCATTTTTGTAGGCAGATTCACTTATCAGAAAGGAATCGATATTCTTCTGGATTACTTTGCATCAGCTGTTGAAAAAAGACATGATATTCACCTTTATCTTCTCGGTTCAGGTCCTGAAGAACTTAAAATAGCACAGCAGATTCATGAACAGAAACTCAATGATTTTGTTACTATTCTCCCTGCTGTTGATAATCCTTATCCCTATATGGCACAGATGGATGCACTTGTGCTCACTTCCCGCCACGAAGGTCAGGGGATGGTTCTCTGGGAAGCAAAAGCTCTGGGACTTGACCTGATTTTTGAAAAACGTCTTGAAAAATACAATGACGGTATAACAGGTGAATTTGATATTGAACAGGCTATTCTCAGGCAGACAAAGCATATCAAAACGCCTGACAGTCTTGATTATTACAATCTGAGAATCAAAAACAGTCTTTATGAACTGTTTGACAAGTAACGGAGGAAAAAATATGCTTTTAAGCGTAATAATTCCTGCATACAACTGTAAAGAAACTCTTTCAGCAGCCGTATTTTCGGTTGCTGAAAATTTTAAGGATACAGAAATCATTATCATCGATGACGGGTCAACAGACTCCACTCCCGAAGTGATTGAAGACCTTAAAAAGCAATACAGTTGTATCGTTTCAAAAAGAATATACAACCAAGGTCCTGCAAATGCCCGTAACGAAGGCATAAAAGCTGCTCAGGGCAATTTTGTGATGTTTATCGACAGTGATGACACATTCAGAAAAAATACCTTTGAGGCTGTCACACAGCATCTGACAGCAGACACCGATTTACTTATTTTCGGTTTCTGTCAGAATTTTCTCGGCAGAGCTCAAGATAAAGTTTACTCACTTGACTCCCCTTTCAATGTTGATGAATATTACAGTAACAATCTTCTCAATCAGGTGTGGAACAAAGCATACAGAAGAGAGTTTCTTATAAACAACAATATCATTTTCAAGGATTACCGATACGGTGAAGACAGAATTTTCAATGCAGAAGTGCTGAAAAACTCCCCTCGTGTAAAAACAATTTCCGATGTGCTTTATAACTATAACATTGATAAATCAGTAAGCCTTATTTCGGGCTATATCCCCGAAAAATTCGATGCGTGTAAGAAAATAAACTGTTATTTCGGTGAACTTTGTGAAGACAACTCAACAGCTGATTATATGTTCCTTAAAAATATAGTTTCATGCATGACTGTTCTTTTTGCTGAAAACTGCAAACTCACTACAGAAGAGAAAAAGGCAGTTATAAAAGAAATCATAACGGACGAAGACGTAAAAAATGCGATGGAGTCAAAGCAGGACTCCACCGCAAATGAAATTATAAGAAAAATAATAAAAACGGAAAATGTGAACATCAATTTTCTTTTCGCATTTGCTGTTGCATTCATTCAGAAACATTTTTTGCCGTTATTTCTTAAGTTCAGAAAATGATAAAAAGGTATTGCAGACGCAATACCTTTTTTTATTACAGCAAAGACAGAATTTCTAAAAATTCGTCAGACGATTTGAATTCATCAGACAGAGGATATTTTTCTTTCATAAGATATTTCATACGTTCACGCATTGTCTTTTCCTGATGCGTCTTTTCATAATGCATACCTTCAAAAAACTGTGCTGATCTCTCGGAATCGTCAGGAAGAGCATCATATTTTTCTGCCAAAGATGCACTTGTCCTGAGATTCTTCAATGCATTATCATAGTCACCGGTTTCAAAATAAAAACGTCCGAGATGACCGTAATTATATATCATATTATGCCACAATTTGCCGTAATTTCCGTCTGTACAAAGCATATTGATTATATTAATAAGTTTTGTTATTGCTTCAATATTATATTCAGCAGAAAATTTTTCATCATAATAACAATAATGACTGACTGTATTATTGAGCAGAACCAGTGTTCTTTCAATCAGATTACTGCACGCAGCATAATGTTTCTCTTTATCTGAAATCAACATTGTTGACAGATAATCCTTTGTATCTAGCATATCAGGCATTTCTGAAAGTATTTTTTCAGCCTGAAGCTGATATTCATCATTACCCGTAAAATGCGATTTTGAATGAAGATGCTGACAGATTAAGCGCTTTGACCACATTCTTATGCTGTCATCGGTGCAATGATTCTGAATATTCTCATATACAGACATCAGTTCACGTGAATCTTTTTCCAGATCGGGATTATCTTTTACATTTTTTTCATACATCAGCAATTCCATATATCTTACAAGTATACGGAAATCTGACGGAAAATCCTTTACAGCCTGCTGAAATTTTTCAAATGTCAGATGAGCATCACAAAGTCGCATATTATCATAAAAACTGAGGTATTCATTGATTTTTATCTGAGCCGCAGCTTCATTCATTCCGAGAAGATCGTCAACACTTACTCTGAAAAAACTTGCGATTTCAGGCAGAATTGTAATATCAGGATAACTCTCTCCCCTTTCCCAATTGCTGACACTCTGAAAAGTCACTCCGAGAAAATCTGCAAGCATTTCTTGTGTAAGCTCATTTTTACGTCTTAGCCTTTTGATATTTTCACCTAAATAGATTGTCACTTTAATCACCGCTTATCAATTGATTGATGCATCTGTACATATAATAACTCCTTTAATCAGAAAAAACAATAAACCATTCTTTGAATAAATTTCAAGGAACTTTTGAATTATTCAAGAGTTCTTATAAAATGAGATACAAGGGTTGCACCGCCTCCCTTGATGATATACAGCCTGATGGCTGATGATATGCCATTGCTTTCGCAATGGATAAAAATAATCCGACAAGTAAAAACTTGTCGGATTATTTTTATGCCCACCACATTTCTGCGGGATTTTCTTTAATAAGAACTCTCTGAAGCATTTCTACAGCCTTTGAGAGACCTTCATTCTGGCTCATAAGTGAGTCTTCATGTTCAATAGAAAGAACGTGATCATAACCAACAAGACGAAGATTTGAAACGATATCCTTCCAGTAAACTTCATCATTACCGTAACCGACAGAGCGGAAAATCCATGCACGGTTGATTTCGTCACCATAGGGCTTTGTATCAAGCACACCTGTTCTTGCGGTGTTATACTTATCCATCTTGGTATCTTTTGCGTGAACGTGGAAAATAGCATCACCGAGTGCTCTGATAACAGCAACGGGATCCATTCCCTGCCAGATAAGATGGCTGGGGTCGAAGTTTGCACCGATTTCGGGGCCAACAGCTTCACGGATACGGAGCATTGTGTCTGTGTTATAAACACAGAAGCCGGGATGCATTTCAAATGCAATCTTGTTTACACCATGAGCCTTTGCGAATTCAACCATATCTTTCCAGTAAGGAATAAGCACATCATTCCACTGCCAGTCAAGAATTTTGCCGAAATCATCGGGCCAGGGACAAGTTACCCAGTTGGGATACTTTGCAGTTTCGCAGTCACCGGGACAGCCTGAGAATGTATTGATCTGATGAATACCAAGCTTTTCTGCAAGAAGAATTGTGTTTCTGATTGCATCATCAAAATACTTTGCAGTTGCTTTGTCGGGATGTACGGGGTTGCCGTGACAGCTCAGAGCACTGATTTCAACATCATAATCTTTGATAAGACCTTTGAATGTATCAAGCTCTTTTTCATCATTAAGAAGAATTTCAGGATTTGCGTGAGCATTTCCTGGATATCCGCCTGCACCGATTTCAACTGCTTCAATGCCGAGAGACTTAAAATATTTAAGAGCTTCTTCAAAAGGAAGATTGCTCAGAAGTGTTGTAAATACACCAAGTTTCATAATTACACCTCAATAATTATACAGGCGGCTTGAAGACAGCCGCTCTGCTATTTTTTATTTTACGCTCTGAAGATATTTCATACTTCTTGTAACATCTTCAAGTCCGTTGGGAACGGGATCATCGTTTTCAAGAATCACCCATTCAATATTGTTATCCTTTGCAGCTCTGATAACAGCATCAAGGTCATTGTTACCTTCTGTAAGAGCCTTGGGTTTTCCGTCGATGCCGTCTTTGATGTGAAGAAGAATGATATCATTCTTGTTTTCTGTGATGTACTTGTAGTTATCCATACCTGCACAGAAGCTCCAGTATGTATCAAGCTCAAGCTTAACTTTGTCAGCAAAAATCTGCATTGCTGTTTTGCCGTTTTCAAACACTGTGAATTCTTCTGTATGGTTATGATAATAAGCAGGAATGCCGAGTGCTGCACTGCCCTTTGCAAGAAGGTCTGCAGCTCTTTCACACTCTTCAACCGTATCGTGAGGAGCACCGCCTGTACCTACATTGAGAACACCGAGTGTCTTGTGGAATGCAACTGTTTCTTCAATGTTTTCATCAGAGAAGCTGTCTACACCGATATGACAGCCTACGGGTACGAGATCAAGTTCATCGAGCTTTGCCTTTATTGTTTCTGCTGAAAGACCGTGATAACCTGCGAATTCAACACCGTCAAAACCGAGTTTTTTTACTTCTTCAAGAATTTTAAGAAAATCATCTCCGTTTGAAACCATATCACGGAGTGAATACAACTGTACTGCGTATTTCATATTAATCATCCTTTGTAAATCATCGGGTCAATGTAGTTAATTGTAAGTTTGATACCCCATTCGCCCATATCACCCTGCCATGTGCCTGAGTGGGGTTCGATTGAGAGCATTCCGTCATACTTATACTCATAAAGAAGTCCCATAATCTGACGCCAGTCAATCATATCAAGACCTGCAGGGGGATCGTCAACGTGGTCACCGTTTATATTGATTGTACCCTTGATGTGAAAGTGATAGATTCTGTCTGCCCAGGCATTGATTTCTTCAAGATACTTGCCTGAACCTGAGTTAATACAATGTGAGGGGTCGTATTTGATACCGAGGTCACGGACACGGCTCATAATTGCAAGCCAAGCCTTAGGCTCTCTTACGAAGTTTGACCAGTCACAGTTGTAGCAGGCAACCTTAATGCCCTTTTCCTTTGCGTATTCACAAACCTTTGAAAGATATGCAACTGCATAGTCACAATTATCGAAGAAAGACTTGTCTTCAACTTCATTTACGCCTGTAACAAAAACGGGACAACCCAGCTCTGCACAGACATCAATGAGCTTATATGAATTATTGAGTTCTTCTTCAATAATTTCACCGTTATCGTCAATTTTATCTGCACCCCATCTGCCGATTGACATAACCTTTACGTCATACTGCTCACTCCACTTTTTGATATCGGGAATAAGTGCAATAAGGTCATCGGGATTATTTCCGTTATTATAGCAGAATTCAACTGCGTGGAGACCAAGGTCAGCAAGATGCTTGAAACCCTCTTCACTCCAGTATTCAATCATTCCGAGTGTCATCATTTTAATTTCTCCTTAGTTATCAATATAGACAGGCTTACCTGTCTTTGCTGATTCGTAAATAGCTTCAAGAATCTGAGTTACAACCATTGCCTGTTCGGGCTTGACGCACTGTTCACGTTTGCCGAGAACTGCATCAATCCAGATTCTCTGATCGATGAATGCATTGTCGTCTGAATCGCCTTCATAGAATGCAACACCGCCGCAATCCATATTGGGAGTTTCAATACACTGTCTGCCGTTCTTTACATAGTTGATACGGATATCATCAAGAGTGTCAATACCACCTTTATCACCGCAGAGAACGAAGCAAGCTTCACGTGCTTCTGCAACGTTGAGTGCCCAGCTTGATTCAAGAGTAACAACAGCACCGTTTTCCATTACGATATAGCCGAAAGCGGAATCTTCAACAGTGAACTTTTCGGGATCCCAGTCACCCCAGGCATTAGCTGTGTTTGTCTGATTAGCAAGTTTTCTGAATGTGTTACCTACAACCATCTTGGGCTTGTAGTTATTCATCATCCAGAGTGTAAGGTCGAGAGCATGAGTACCGATATCGATAAGAGGACCGCCACCCTGCTCGTATTCGTTAAGGAAAACGCCCCATGTGGGAACAGCTCTTCTGCGGATAGCAACAGCCTTTGCGTAGTAGATTTCACCGATTTCACCTGCATCGCAGACAGCCTTTGCATAAAGGTTTTCACCGCACTGTCTGTTCTGATAGCCGATTGAAAGAAGCTTGCCAGTTCTTACAGATGCTTCATACATAGCCTTTGCTTCAGCATATGTCTTTGCCATGGGTTTTTCACACATAACGTGTTTGCCTGATTCCATTGCATCAATAGAAATGAAGCTGTGTGAACGGTTGGAGGTACAAACGTGAACAACATCAATTGTTTCGTCCTTTATAAGCTCTTTGTAATCTGTATATGTCTTTGCATCGGGAGTGCCGAATTTCTTAGCAGCCTTTTCTGCTCTTTCGGGAATAATGTCACAGAATGCAACCATTTCAACTTCGGGAATTTTTGCGAGATTGGGCATGTGCTTACCGTTTGCAATACCACCGCAACCAACAACACCGATTCTTACTTTTTTGTCCATAAAACAACATCCTTTCAGGATAAAATTATACACTTATAGAATAAAACAATAAAAAATAAAAATCAAGTTTTTATTAAAATATGGAGTGTATAAAAATATACAAAAAAATTGTGCAGAATCAACAAATCAATTCTGCACAATTAATTATACCACATTCAATATATACAATTTTACTTTTTCGAAAAATTCATCGCTGTTATACAAATTTCTGAACTTTTCATCGAGTTCTGCAATCCTGTTTTTATCAAATGAAACATTTTCATTCTTGTCGTCGCACATTGCGTACATCTGACCGACAACAGACTGAATTTTATCATAGCCGATGCTCTGTATTCCGTTTACGGCTTCTTTCGGCAAAGGTCCACCGTTATTTCTGAAGAAGAATGAAAGAGATTCAGTAGTCACGTCTTCGTCAAAATAGAAGAGTGCATAAACTTCCCTTCTCCATTTTTCTGCATTTTCATACTCTGTATCGGGGGCAGCTGATTTTTCAACCTGATGCTGCAAAACACACATTACACCCTCTGCAAGTTCTTTTGCATCGGCATTCTGAGCTTTTTCAGCAGTAAGGTCTGTGTAATTCTGTATCAAATCAGAATATCTTTTAAGCTGCTCGTGCTGTTTTGCAATGATTTCATTTTTCTTTTTCACTGCCTTTGATGCCATTCTTGCAACAAAAATGAAAATCACCAACAGAACAAGAAAAATAACCCATAAATACCAGAATTCCGTTATTGATTCAAGCATTATTAATCCTCCATAAGAGCTTTATAGATATCGCCCTTTTTCATTCCTGATTCTTTTGCCGCTCTTTTTGCAGCTTCGGATGCGGACATACCCTCTTCAAGATAATTTCTTGCAAGCGTTATGCCGTCAATTTCCTCCTCAGCAGTTTCCTCTTTCTTCTTACCCTCTATAATAAGCACATATTCGCCCTTGAGTTTCACACCATTATACTTTTCAGCGGCTTCTGAAAGTGTTGTATGTTCAACGGATTCGTGGATTTTTGTAAGCTCCTTGATTATCGCAATTTTTCTGTCACCGAAAAATTCGAGCATATCACGGAGAGTTGCTGCAAGCTTATGAGGTGCTTCATAGAAAAACATAGTGCGTCTTTCATCTTTGACTTCTTCAAGATGCTCTCTTCTCTTGGGTTTGTTACCCGTAAGGAACCCCTCAAAAGTGAATCTGCCCACATCCATACCGCTGATTGCGGCAGCTGTAATGATTGCGGACGGACCGGGCACAGAAACAACATCAATTCCGTGCTCATGACAAAGGGCTACAAGGTCTGTGCCGGGGTCTGAGATGGCAGGCATACCGGCATCGGTTACAAGAGCACAGTCTTCTCCGTCAAGAATACGGGAAATGATGTGAGAGCTCTTCTGAGCCTTGTTATGCTCATAATAGCTTACCATCGGTTTCTTTATTTCAAAGTGATTTAGAAGCTTTACGGTGACTCTGGTGTCCTCTGCTGCGATAAAATCAACTTCTTCAAAAGTTTTCACCGCACGGGGAGAAAAATCACCTAAATTTCCTATGGGAGTACCCACAACATAAAGTTTTCCGCTCATTCTATAACAACTTTCCTTTTACCTTTTTTATTTTTCGGATATTCTCTTATTCTGCTTATGTAATCAACATTCACAGCCTGAAGATTTCCGTCTTTTCCCTCAAGTTCAACCCAACCGTCTGAAACAGATTTAACAATGCCGTCTGCAACTGAACCTGAACCTAAATTTATAAGACAATCTTTGCCGATAAACTTTTCAATCATATGGCTCATATCTGCACTTCCCTTTTTCTTTCTTTTTATACGAAGAATATTAAATAATCGCTGAACTTTTTTTCTTTGAATAATTAAAATAAAAATTACAACCCACAGAAGTATCACACCGTAATTTGGCATAGACTCAACCCTTTCTGTAAGTGCCGATAATTTCAAGCATTTCGGGTGATTCTTTACCGTCGGAGCCTTCAATATGAAGCTCCGGCTCAACTATCACACCGGGATTTCTGCCGAGTTTACCCTCAACAAGCACAAGCCACGGGCTGAGTCCGTCACGCTGAGAAACAAAACGGAGTCTTTTGGGCTCGATTTTCACTTTCTGCATTGCGCAAGTCAGCTCAAAAAGCCTTTCGGGACGGATACACATACAGAGTCTGCCGCCGAATTTCAGAAGCTTTGCTGCAGCAGAGCATACGTCATCAAAATCACAAGTTATACCGTGACGGGCAATCTTTGCACTCTCTGAGGAGCTTTCTATACCTGAATTCAACTTTGTATAAGGCGGATTCATTGTGACAACATCAAACTGACCTTTGGGAAAATCCGCAGGCAGCTCTCTCAGGTCACAATTAAAGGGTTTTATCTTATCAAGGTTATTCATTTCAAGTGAACGACAAAGCTGATTGTAGCCGTTTTCCTGAATCTCTGCAGTATAAATCTCCTTGCAAAGACCTTCGCGCACCCAATAAAACGGAATAATTCCGCAACCTGTACCAAAATCGCAGGCAAGTGCTTTTTTTGATGGTGAAGCAAAAGATGCCAGTAAAAGAGCATCAGTCCCGAAGGTATGAGCCTTCGAGACTATGAGTTTAAGTTCACTGTTTATATATTCAATATGTTCTGTGTCTTTAATATCCATATGTTTCATCAAATCTTTCAATACCTGCAGCAACAAGCAATGTTTTTCTTGCGTCTGTTGCAAGAATTTTTCCGTCTGAATTCACATCGGCAGCAGTGAAGTAAACACCATTGAGCGTTTCAAGCTTAGCCGCTGCTCTGATGATGATTCTTGCATCAGCGGCAGTAACTTTGCCGTCTGAATCAAGGTCACCTGTAACACTTATATAGTAGTTTGTGTTTATTCCGCCGATTACTGAATAATTGAATCTGCAGCCTGTTGTGACAATATCTTCTTCATTGATGAATTTATTGCCAGCATCATAAATTGAAAATACAGAGCTGTTTGTGAATTTATTCATAAGCTCACCAACAGTCATACCTTTTTTTACATTGGTAATTTCAAGCTTATCATAATCGACTTTTACTACAGTATTACTTACGGGAATGATTACGTAATAGTTCATTGAACCATCACCCACATCACCGTTGCCGGTGTTTGAGCCGAATACAACAATGGTAATATATTCATAACCGCAGTTTTCACAGATATATTTTACCTGAGCGGACAAACCGTCTGCTGATTCTCTTAAAACTTCATATTCTTCGGGATATGAGTGTTCAACAGTAGCAATCATTGTGGAAACTGAATTTTCAGAACAGATTGTACATACCTTATGCTTAAGACCTGAAGCACTGCATGTAGGTTCCTTTGTTACAATCCATTCATCAGTATAGTTGTGCGCTGAAGGGTCAATATTAATGGGGTAAACTGATGTTTTTGCATCACAGCTCAGACAATGTCTTGACATTGAACCTTCTGCTGAGCAGGTTGCAGCTACGTCTACTGTGTATTCGTCTGAAAAATTATGATTTTCGGGAGTTACGGGAATGTTTTCTATATTACAAGGGGTATCACATACTATACAATGCTGAGATTTTGAACCCTCATTCACACAATCAGGCTCTGCATCAACAAACCATTCTTCACCGGGAGTATGTGCACCTGTGGGAGCAATGGGACGTGTATCTGCATTCACTCCGCATTCATCACATATACCTGTAAGTGTACCTTCATCTTTACATGTGGGAAGCTGAGAAACAAACCAGTTTTCTGTAACAACGTGGTTTTCACCATTGACTGCTATTGCTTCATATTCAAACAGTTCAGAACAATATCTGCACTTCTTTGCCTTTGTTCCCTCTGTTGAACAAGTAGGTTCTGTTACAACAACATTGATTTCACCTGCAATATGTGCACCGGGCTGTGCGGGAAGCTCTTCCTTTTCAACAACTTCGTTACAGTCATAACATACTTTATATCTGATACCGCCGTTTGTACAATTGGGCTTGGGACTGTATGCCCAATCACTTGAAACGAGTGTATGATTATCAGGATTTTTGGGAGTTACGAAAACATCATTGTATCCGCATACAACACACTTACGGTACATTGTGGCAGTTGCAGTACAAGTTGCATTACCTACAACAGTATATTCACCATTGTCAGGGTATATATGTGATGCACATGAGCCGTAATCAGCCAAAGCATCAGCTTCAACAGTAAAAATGTCTGCCGAAGAAAAAATACATAATACTGTACACACAAGCACTAACACTGAAACAACGGAATACTTTATCATTCTTTTCATTTATATCATCCTCCGTATTCAGATTTATTTTAACACGCAATATCAATTAAGTCAACCGAAAATGAAAAAACATATTGTGCCGGGATTTCTTTTATGGTATTATTATGCGGGTGATAAAATGTTTGAAACACTATATGAAGACAATCACATTATTGCAGTAAACAAGCCTGTAGGCATGATTTCAGAAGAATCTGACTCGCCTGAAAGTCTGCCATCTGAAATAAAAAAAGCAAAAGGTATTACTCTGTATACACTCCACAGACTCGATAAGCCTGTAGGTGGTGTGATTATCTATGCAAAAACAAAAAAAGCCGCTGCTTCTTTTTCTAAAATTATTGCTGAAAACAAACTGACTAAAATTTATCTCGCTGTTGTTAACGGTACTTTTGAAGAAAATGAAGGAAGAATGGAAGACCTTCTCTTCAAAGACTCAAGAAAAAACAAAACTTTTGTTGTTAACAGAATGAGAAAAGGTGTAAAATCGGCATCGCTTAAATACAGAATACTTGACTCTGCTGAAAATCTTTCTCTTGCTGAAGTTGAACTTGAAACAGGCAGATCACACCAGATAAGAGTTCAGTTTGCCTCCAGAAAACACCCGTTGTGCGGCGACGGAAAATACGGCAGCCGTGACAACAAATGCAATGTAGCGCTCTTCTCACACAAAGCAGAATTTATTCACCCTGAAACAAAAGAAAAGCTGTGTATAACAGCTCTTCCTGATTATAAAGAATATCCTTGGTGTCTGTTCAGAACAGAAAGTGAAATGTGAGTTCTTTGCCGCACTTAGGGCAGACTGTCTTTTTCTTACGTCTGCCTTTTCTGAATCTCAGAAATTCTCCGCAGCCTTTACATGTTCTGAAGCGATGTGTGCCGAAATACTGAACACGAAACTTTGTTCTTTCTATCATCGGATTATATCGCGACAGCAACTGCTCAAGCTTAAAATTCTCACGGTATCGTTTCTGAATATTCTTTGAAAAGACACGGTACAGACCAAAAATCAGAACCGCATACTGCAGAACGGAAACTATGACATAAACCGCAATTATGTTGCGGAACGGTGTTTTGACAAAAGACAAAAGCGAATAAACAAGCAACAAAACGAAAGTAAGCTTGTCAGGACCGTTTCGTCCTTCCATAAAGTTTCTTAATTTTATCATAAAATTCCGCATTCTTTTCACTCTTTCTTAAATATGTTCATATTATATAATTGACTTTAATGAAAATTAATATTATAATTAGTCGGTAAATGTTTTATGAGGTGCTATTATGATTTGTAATAATATACTTGAAGCAATGGGCAGCACTCCCCTTATCAGGCTCTCAAAACTTGTGCCTGAAGATTCTGCCGAAATCCTTGTTAAATATGAAGGTCTTAATGTTGGCGGTTCAATAAAAACAAGAACTGCTTACAATATGATTCAGGATGCTGAGAAAAAAGGAAAAATCAACAGCGATACAATCATTGTTGAACCCACAAGCGGTAATCAGGGAATCGGCCTTGCACTTGTAGGTGCTGTCAAAGGTTATAAAACCAAGATTATTATGCCTGACTCTGTAAGTGTTGAAAGAAGAAAACTTGTTGAGCACTACGGTGCTGAAGTTATTCTCGTGCACGATGACGGAAATATCGGTGAATGTATTGAAAAGTGCGTTGCAACAGCTCAGGCTATGGCGGAAGAAGACAAAAATGTGTTCATCCCCCAGCAGTTTGAAAATGAAGCCAACCCCACAGTACACAGACACCATACAGCTCTTGAAATTCTTGAGCAGACAGCAGGTCCCATTCACGGTTTCTGTTCAGGTATCGGCACAGGCGGAACAATCACAGGTATCGGTGAAGTTCTTAAAGCTCAGAATCCCGAAATTGAGATATGGGCAGTTGAACCTGAAAACGCTGCAATTCTTGCAGGCGGTAACATCGGTACACACCTTCAGATGGGTATCGGTGACGGTCTTATCCCTGCTATCCTCAATACAGAGATTTATAACGATATCTGCATTATTTCAGACGAAGAAGCAATCGGCACAGCAAAGGCTCTTGCAAAAGAAGAAGGTCTTATGTGCGGAATTTCCAGCGGCACAAATGTTGCTGCAGCTCTGAAACTTGCAAAGAAACTCGGCAAAGGAAAAACTGTTGTTACCGTGCTTCCCGATACTGCAGAAAGATATTTCTCAACACCGTTATTTGATTAATCTGAATACATAGCCGAATGCTGAATAAAGCATTCGGTTTTTTATTTATTTAATTACCCGACATAATTATATGCCGGGTTTATTTAATAAATATTAAATTTTATAACTTTTCAAGATTAGCTGCACAACGAAGAATAATTCTTGCATCAATTGCATTGACTTTGGCATCATTATTGACGTCTGCTGCAATTTTCTGACCGGGTGTAAGAGTTTCCATTCCGGCAGAAGCTCTGAGAACGGTTCTTGCATCTATTGCAGTTACCTTCTTGTCATTATCAAGGTCTCCGGGACGAAGTTCAGCAACAATAATCGGAGACGAAAACGCAGATACTATTGTTGATTCACTATCCATTACAGCGCAGAGAATTCTGTATGTACCTGCCTCTTCAAGAACGATTTTCTGTTTATTATTTGTCACATACGAACCGCTTTTCACAGGCTGATTATCCTTGAAAACAGAAAATACATATTTATATTCGCCTTTACCGCCAACTGCGTTAACGGTGCATTCCACAGACTCACCTGCGAAAGCTGTTGATGCACTTACTGTGACAGATTCAATATTCAGTTCACGGACAACTGTAATCTGCTCTGATGCAATTTCTTCTGAAGATGAATATTCGTCTTCAAGATATACTTTAAGCTGATATACACCTGCTTTTTCAGGCACATAGCGGAATGTAGGCAGCAAAGAATCCTTTTCAAGAAGAATTTTGCCGTCAAAGTACAGAGTGTATCTGAACTTTGATGTTGATGATTCAGAAATTGTTTTAACTGTCCACACGATTTCCTGATCAGCAAAAGCCTTGTCATCGACATTGCTCTTTACAGATTCAATCTGAAGTTTGTTATGAACAGAGAAATTTCCGCTGTATCCGTTGATGGTTCTTCCGTCACCTGCAACAACATCAATGTAAAAATAATACATTCCCGGATTGTCGGTTTTATATCTGAATGTATTGTTTGCAACCAACGATCCATTTGAAAAAACCTTTTCACCGTCGCTGTTATATACGCTGAATCTGTACATACAAGCTACGTCAGAGTTGATTTTCACAACACATTCGATTTCCTCACCTGTCTGAACCATATCTTTATTGATTTTGATTGATTCAATGGTGATGGGCGTGATAACGTTTGTTATTTTTTCGGCATATTCAAGAGAAATCCACGCCTCACGGGAATTATACTCAATTCTGCCCCAGTTACCAAGGATAGCAGTTACCTTAACAACAGTACCTTTTGACAGCATTCCAAGAATATCACCGTCAACAGGATATTTTCTGACATTAAGTGCAGATGCTGTTATTTTGTATTCAACAGGTTCAATTTCTGCAGGTAATTCATCATCCTCAACAGGCTCAACGCGGTATTCACCTCTGACAGATGACAATTCGCCTTTGAAATCTGCTCCGCTGAGCTTTTCTGATGACACAAATTCAACATCTGAAGCCTTTATATAGTAACCTTCCTGAGTCAGATACCATTTAGCTCCAACAGAATTGACACCTGATTGTTTTATATACAGTTTTGTCGATTTTTCAACCTTTGCAACGATATTATTTCCTTCTGCAGGCTCAAGACGAAGCTCAGCAACACCGTCTGCAGATGACACAGTGTAAGTACCCACCGCAGAAACTGCAGTATTTCTGAATTTTACAATTTCATCGGAATATTCTTCATATGGGACAAGGTTGCTGCTGAAAATATAATATCCAGATTCGGTTTTATACCATTCTGCACCAAAATTGTTTTTGCCTATTGAATCAACAAAGAGAATTGCCCCTTTATTCACTCTGGTATATGCAGTACTGCTGCCGCTGGGATAATATCTGAGTGCAGCACCTTCTGTTACATCGTCGGGAACAACATAGTAAGCACCGATTTCCTTTTTTGTCTGATTGAAAGTCACGGTATCACCCGGTACATCTGTTGAACCTGATGAAACGTCGGGAGCAAGATAAACACCGTCTTCAACTGTTACAATGGGAGAAACAACATACCAGAATGCATCAAGGTTATTGATCTGATCTTCCTGAGTCTCACCTTTTATTGTTGATTCAATAAGAGGGATTCTGCCTTCAGGTGAACCCATTGCAGGGTCAGCTACATAAAAAATATCGTTGAATTCATCGTAATCACAAAGAAACACAGCATGAGTCTGATCTTCATTACCTGCATTATATATAACGAGTCCCTGCGGATACTGTTCAAGGAGATTAAGAAGTTCGGTTTTATTATCGTCACCTGCAAAATAGCCGTGACCGATAGTAATATTATTGTATGTAAAATTCCAACGAAGACCTACACCGTTTGTCCAGGCAACGGGACGAATATTTTCTTCTGTTATCTCTGCCCAGGTCTCCATTCCCGCACAGATAGCTGTTCTGCGCATAAGCATTGCAGCACTGGCAAGTGTACATGTAACAGAAGTCTGTTGTTTAAGAAAAACATTAGGTCTGTTGAGTTCTTCTTCGGTTGCAGCGTAAGCTGTAATATCCGAAAAGATAAAACCAACAGGAGTATATACTGTCAAAAGTGTTAAAATAACAGCAAGTAAACATTTAACAGATTTAGACATAATTCACCTACATATCACATAAATATACAATTTTATATTAACGGATTTTGGGCTCAATGTCAAGTAAAAATGATTCCATTTACTTATCATTATATATATTAATATGAAAAGCAAAAACGGGCAGATGTCATAGACATCCGCCCGTATTGAGTTTAAGGATTAACCAAACAATCCTGCGAAGAAGAGTTTGATCTTTTCGAAGAACTGCATAAGGAGATCGATAAGTCTTGCAAATCCGCTGAGAGTGGGATTGGGTTTTCCGCCTGCGCTGAGAAGAGCACTTATTCTGTCCTTAGTAAGATCAAGATCATCTATATCTTCAAAGAGATCTGTAATGCTGAAGTCAACATTCGCAAATCTTGAACCAAGCATATCAGCTACAGGAACAAGAAGCTGATAAATTGTGTAGATAAGGTTGAGAATAATGTCAGGTATTTCAGCTTCATTTGCCTTCACATTGAGATATGTGAAGATTTCAAGAAGAAGCTCATCACTTCCCTCTTCATCATCGAGCTGACAGAAGCCTATAAGGAAGTTTGCAATGTTAACTGAATTATCCATAAAGAACAACGTATCTGTAACAATTCTGAAGATGAGTGTGATAAGATCTGCACCGCCGGCACCGTTAAGGTATACATAGTTGTGACCTGATACAGACATCTTCTTGATAATTGTACCTGCACAGAGTGTTGAGAAGTCAATGTAAGGAAGAGCGATGTTGAGAGTACCGACTGCATAGATTTCTTCTGTAACAGTCTTCATCTCATATTCACCGATTACATTACCTTCTTCGTCATACTGCTCGTTGCCTTCTTCATCAAGAGTGGGAATGAAGAATTCTTTTTCTACCTCATCAGTACCGAGAACGATGTTCTTGTTTTCGATATCAAATGAAAGTGTTTCACCGAGAAGTCCTTCAAGAAGCTGGTTAACAAGCTGGTTGAAGTCGAAATCAAGAGGTACTGAAAGGTTAAGCTGCATACCGCCGATATTAAGGTTTGAAAGAAGATTGTTAACAAGCGGATATGCATCAAATACGGGAGCAAGGATATCAAGAAGAACATATGCAAAGTGGATAAGGTTATTCAGGACATCGTTGAGACCGCCGAGTGAGATAAAGAACAACAGGTTGGGAAGAAGATTAAGAACAACTTCGATGGGGTTGGCAATTACCTTTTCTACAAAGCCGATAAGAGGTTTGACTGTGTAGTAAATTGTATCACAGTTCTGAGAAAGAGCAGATTCACCAGCAAAGATCTTTGTATAGTATGTCTTAAAGTCAACAAGACCGTCTGTTGCTCCGAGAGTTTCCATAAGAGGAATCCATGAATAGTAGTAAGCTTCGTAACCGGGGATATTGATAAGGTTAAGAACGCTGAGGTCATCACCTGCAAAGAGGAACTTGAAGAGGAATGCAAAGGGTGATGCAATAGCTGAAAGTGCTCTGAGGAAAATTTCTGCATTTGAGAACTGAGATGTTATAGCTTCATTGTTATAACCCCAGTCAAATGCGTAGAGATTTTCTTCTTCGCCTTCTTCATTTGTGTCAACCTGATAGAATGTCTTATCACTGAACTTAGCAGATTCAACAGCAAGAGCTTTGTACTCTTTGTATGCATCATAGTCACCTGCTGCCTGAGCATTCATAGCATCTGTTTCATATTTTGCTGTGATAGAGTTTTCATTCATCAGCTTATTATAAATTGAAACAACAACGATTTCGTCACCGTCTTCAGTTGTCATTTTGCCGTTTACCTTTGCTGCTTCACCGAATTCGTATACAAGAGCATTTGCAAGGTTTGCCTTTGACATATCAACGTCAAGTGCGGCATCAAGAATACCGGGAATGTCTATGCTGCCACCGAGGTCTGCAAGAAGACCGTAAAGCATACTTGCAAGGTTGCTGAGCATATCATTTGTAAAGAGAAGGTCACCGATAAGGTCTTCAAGGAACTCACTGAGTGAGCCCATATTTTCAAGCTTGAGCATCTTGAATACATTTTCAGCAATGTCATCAAGATTATCAGCCATATATGAAGCCTTTTCCTTTGTCCAGTGTTCTGTGTAAAGAACGCTGCTACCGTAGTTGTAATCTTCATATTCATCAGCATAACCGAAGATTTCTTCTGTATGATAGTTAACTTCTTCGGGAGCGTATGAATAATCATCACCGTCTGTTACAATACCGTTTACAACTTTGTAAAGTGAACCGAATTCATTCTTGTAGAACAATTCGTAGAGAGCTGCGATAGCTCCGTCGGGATTAAGAACGACATTATCAATAATATCTTTAAGTCTGAGACCTGCGAAGAGCTCATCTGTAAGCATGTCGCCGCCGAGGCCGAATGCATCAAGGAGTGTGTATTTACTTGCGAAATCCTGCATTGCGGGATCGTAAGTTCTGTACATAAGAGCTGAGAAGATGTAACGGAAGAGGAAGAGAAGAACAAGACCTTCTGTTTCCATACCGCCAACCTGAACATCAATGTACTTTCTGTAACCTGCTGCCCATCTTTCCTCGCTACCTTCTCTGTTTGTCATTACAAACTCTGTATATCTGCCTGAAGCAACAGTTGTAACTGTACCTACAGCCTGAAGCTTGTAGTCCATAATGGGAGGAAGTGTTGCAGGTTCTTCTTTAGTTACGATACTCTCATGAACATCATACTCGCCTGCTTCATATAAATCCTGAGGAATCATTGATTCATAAAGAACTCTGTGAACGATTTCTTCATATTCGGGAGTAGCTTCTTCACCATCAGCAGGTTCTGAGCCTTCTCCGCCTTCAATTTCGATTCGCTCTACATATGAATAATATAATTTTACGGGATTGCTGTATTCATCCTCTGTTTCAGTGTCAGTATGTTCTGTTACAACAATACCTGCTGAGTTAGCCCAGCCGATTTCATTACGGACTGCATACTGGTTGAATTCACCGTTTTCATCAAGACCTGTGATAAATGTTGTGAACTCATCGTTCTGATACAGGTTCATTGAACCGAAAGCACTGATGTAAGCCTCTGTTACGGGTTCTGTATGAACATCCTTGTTGTATCCGTCCATACCGGGAGCATAAACCATTGATTCGCCCTTTTCGTGGTAACCGATAACGGGAACACCTGTGTCTACATCAAAACCGATAAGATTAAGGATACCCTGAACTGAATCAAGGAATGCTATAGTATCTTCACCGATAAGGTCGAGAACATCAAGAGTATATACCGTGATAGGAATATTAAGAGCTATAAGATGCTTGATTTTAATGGGAACCTGAAGAGTCTTTACAGCAGCAAGAACACCGCCTGATGTAAGGAAGTATGAAAGGTTGGGAAGAAGGTTAAGGATTGTACCGATGGGGTCGTGAAGAAGCACGTTGTTTACCCAGTTGAGAATGGGATTAAGAAGACCATCGTTAAGGAAAGCAGAAATTGTGTTGGGGTTTCTGCTTGAGTCAGAACGGATAGCTTCTGATCTTGCTTCAAACTCTTTACCTGAAAGCAGTCCGGGAAGACCGAGAACTTCAAATACGGGGAGAAGAATTGTGTTGTAATAGTTATGAGTGATGTCACCATCGTTAAGGATAAGAGTAAGCTTTGAACCAAGAACGTTGGCAACTTCAATTGATGAGTCTGTATCACCGAAAAGAACACCGAGCAAGGGAGCAAGAGGTGCAAGAACAGCATCAAGAGCCTTGAGGAACTTTGTCTGGTCACCGTTGATACCCCATACCATCTTACTGAAGTCTACGTCCTTCCAACGGTCACCGCAGTATCCGTCATGTTCAGAACCGATTGCAGCGTAATCGCCTGTATTATGAAGACCTGACTTTGTGATACCACCCTTTGCAGCCTTAAGATGGTCATGCATTGCTCTGAACTGAGGGAATGTTGTTGTGTAGCCGTATGAATCGTTAAGATATCCGTATCTGTTCCATACATATGCAAGACCTGCAGGTGTAAGTGTAACACCGATACTTGCAAGTGCAGCATAGATAGTAGCCTGCCAGCCTTCACCCTGGTTAACAACACCGTCGATAAGACCGCCAAGGTTAATACCGTCAACAAGACCGCTGAGTGTTTCTTCAATAAACTGGTCAGTGATAAGGTCGTCAAGAAGGCTTGCAACCATAGGATAAACAAGTTCAAGAAGCATATTGATTATGCTGTCCTGATATACAAAATCAGCAATAACGATCTTAAGAACGTCCTGAGCTGTCTTTGCATTGTGAGCATCATCATAGTATGCCATATTCTCATACTGAGGATCAGTATAATCAAAGAACTGTGTAAGGATTGTGCCTACACGTTCACTCTTGAGAAGACCGTCAATTGTGCTGACGATTGAAGTAACCTTCTGAGCGTCAACCTGATATACAATATCGTTGCCCTGAGCATCCTGATATTTTGAATATGTATGCTTGGGCCAGTATGAACTGTCCGCGGGATTATTTGTATTAACAATAGGAGTAAGCTGAGCTACAAGGTTAACGTAGCTGTATGCAGCCTGACCGAAAACAGCAAGTTTCGCAGCATTTGAAATGCTTGAGAATGTCTCATAATATCTTGTGATATAATCATAGTGATAATTAATAAGATTTGTGTTTGTAAGTCTGTCAAGCAATACAGATCCGTTTGAATCTGCTGAAAGGTAGTCTGAGAAATAACTGTCAAGTGCACCCTGAAGAGTAACAAGATCAACTCTTGTATTATCTGTACCTACAACACCATTTTCTAAAGAATAGCCTGCATTGTAATACTGAGCTTTTGTACCTGATTCGTCATACTGTCTTCTGAGCTTCCAGCTGACTGTCATTGAATTCATTGTAACAGGTTTATTTACAAGTGATTCTGTAACAAGAACTGTTTCAAGGTCTGTTTCACAGATAAATGTGTATGTGTGGAACCAGTTACCTGAGTTGATTGATGTACAGTTACCGCTAAAGTAATCAATAACTGTTGAAACGTGGCAGAACTCGAAAAGATCCATAAGAGTGTATGCAGCAGTATCGAACTCTTCTGCCCATGAATCATCTGTTTCAAGTTCAACAATTTCACCGTCAACAACATCGTATGTCTTTTCAGGTGAACGTGCTTTTATGTTACCAACAGCGTCAACAGCATAAGTGTAACCGTCAAGGAAGAGGTATTCGCCGTCATCACCCTTTGTGAACTTAAGAGTTTCTGAAACTGCATCCGCAATCATGGGAACAGTGTAAAGTCCTACACCGTATTCTGTGCTCATAATTCCGTCAACAATTGAAAGATAAGCAGTAGCTGCGCCTCTGATAATACCTGCTGAATTATCTTTCGCTGTTACCTGATGGTCAAATGATACAGCACGGATGGGCATACCCTCATCATCCGCATATTCGTATTCACCGGATGCATTGGATATAGTGTACTGATTAAGGTCACCGACAAGGCTTCGTACGGGATTGCCGTTTTCATCTCTTGTTACAACATATGAAGATGAATGAGCCGATGACTTGATCGTGTAGTTGAAAAATGAATAAGCGAGTGCTCTGTAGTCTGAATCACTTCTTACTTCTGCCGCTGCAGCATAAAGGCTTACAGAAAGTGCTGAGAAAAGCATAAGTACAGACATGAATACACACAGAGTCTTTTTAAGCATTTTCATATTTCATCCTCCTTTTTTGATTTTCTGATTCAAAATTCGGAAAAATTGACAGGCGATGCACATATACGTTCACTATACACGGCACCACCTTAACATAGTCCAGAGTTATTATATATTATAATAAAAATTAATGCAATAGAAAAATATAAAAAATTTAAGAATAATTTTCGATTTTGAATAAATACACAGAATCCCCGAAAATATTTATGCATTATGACAAAAAAGTTTTTTACCCCTTGATTTTTAATCGGAAACATAGTATTATTCATAAATGGTGTACGCCGGTGTGATGGAATTGGCAGACGTGCCGGACTCAAAATCCGGTGGTAGCGATACCGTACCGGTTCGACCCCGGTCACCGGCACCACGAAAAAAGACCTTATTTGTCTGTGACAAATACGTTCTTTTTTTCGAACTAAGTGTTCCGTTTTGCGGAACGTGAAGCATCCTTCGGAAACGAAGCGCACTTCGTGCGTGAAGTGAGCCTTCGGCACGATATGCGGAACACTTAACTTCTCTGCTCCGAAGGAGAAACTTCACTATGCCGCAGGCATAACTTCACTTGGGCGAAGCCCAAACTTCACTTATGGTTGATTATCACCGACGTTTATGATAGAATGGCACAAATAGGAGGTACGGATATGTCAGAAAGCAAATTAAGAACACAGTCTATGGATTTCGCAGTTTCTGTTATCAATCTCGTCAAATACTTAAAAGAAAAACGGGAATCTATTATCTCTAATCAGATTGGCAGAAGCGGCACCTCTATAGGTGCAAATATCCGCGAAGCACAATATGCGCACGGAAAAGCGGACTTTATCGCAAAACTTCAAATTGCGCTTAAAGAAGCAAACGAAACAGGATATTGGTTAGAGCTGCTGTTTAAGACTGATTACATAAACGAAGAAGAATATAAGGCTCTTGACTCCGCGTGCACAAGTATTCGTGTTATGCTGATTGCCTCAATCAACACCGCCAAGGAGTCTATGAAATGAAAAAAGTCACAGTCATAAATGCGTCACCTCGAAAGAACGGAAATACAGCACAGATTCTTGAACAATTCTTAAACAAGTGTAATTATTTAATCAACACATATAATATTTATGATGAAAACATAACACCTTGTACGGCATGTAATTTTTGCGAAAAATCAGGAAAATGTATCAACAATGATATGGAAAAAATCATTGAAAGCATCTTTGATTCAGACTATATCATCTTTGCATCACCCGTTTATTGTTACTCATTCCCTGCACCGATGAAGGCTTTTCTTGACAGACTTCAGCCCTATTACAGCGATGAAAAATATAAAAATCCCACTTTCAGACGCAAGGGATTTTTACTCCTTAGCTGCGGCAAAAGCGGAAAATATTCTGTTGAAATTATGGAGAAACAGACACGCATGGCCTTTATGGAACTTGAGGCTTCTTTTGAAGGTTTATGTCTGTTTTCAGGCACCGATTTCTGCGAAAAAATGACAGCAGAAAAACAGGATGAAGTGCTTTCTGCTGCCGAAAAATTCTTTAATTAAGGCTTCTTGAGTTCAAATCCGCCTGTAAGAAGAACAGATCTGAATTCATGAACATTTTCAATAAATCTGTCACATATCATACCGCTTCTTGCAATATCCTCATACTCATGGAAATCTGAGCCGGATGTTGTCAGGAATCCGTGTTTTTTTGCCCACATTTCTGCAATATTGTTAGAAGAATCGTGTCTTCTGTTGCCGTTATAAACCTCAATACCGTCAATATATCGGGGATTTGTTATATGTGAATTTATTCTGAAAGGATGAGCCTGAATAACCGTAATATTATTGACTTCCGCAAGTTTTTTGAACTGTTTGGGAGTCATTTTTATTATCTCTTCGTGGTCATAAAGAAACTGCTCATCAAGACCGTAAACAAGATAGTCATTTTCGCTGTCAGGAAATCTCAGCTCAATGCCGAGCATAACAGAAAATGTATCTGTTGCGCACTTTTTCGCATTGCGGTAACCTCTGAGAAAATAATCAACCTTCTCCGCCCATGTTTCACCGGGATATTTACATTCAAAGCACTCAAGTGAAAAATGGTCTGTTACAACAACGCCCGAATAACCGGCTTTTTTGTAAAGTTCAACTGCATCTGCCGCAGAAATTTCAGCACAGGTGCTTACATCTGCAGTATGAAAATGCGGTTCATAAATATATTTCATCAAAATCTACCTCTTTTCATCAGTATATTATAGTATTTTGATTTTTATTTTTCAATAATAATTCAAAAAAAACTTGAAATACATTCTGTTCTCTGTTAATATAATTTCAGTATATAAACGGAGGAAATCACTATGAGTTTATTAAAAGCTGCCGTTATCGGCGTAGGAAGTATCAGCCAGGAGCATATCAACGGTTACATCAACAATCCTGATGTTGAACTTTATGCATTCTGCGATATCAATGAAGAAAGACTTTACCAGAAAGCAGAAAAATACGGTGTAGACAAATCAAGATGTTTTACAGATAAGGATGAAATGCTCAGAGCACTTCCCGAAATCGATATTGTAAGCGTTACAACATGGAACAGTGCGCATGCTGAGTGTTCAATTGCCGCTCTCAACGCAGGTAAACACGTTATCTGCGAAAAGCCTATGGCTATGAACGCAGAAGAAGCACGTTCAATGAAAGAAGCTGCAGACAGAAACGGAAAAATCCTTCAGATCGGTTTTGTAAGACGTTTCGGCAACGACTGCAAGGTTGTAAAAGACTTTATTGACGCAGGCAACTTCGGTGATATCTATTACGCAAAGGCAACATATCTCAGACGTAACGGCAATCCCGGCGGCTGGTTCGGTGACAAGTCACGTTCAGGCGGCGGCCCACTTATAGACCTTGGTGTTCACGTTATCGACCTTGTAAGATATCTTCTCGGCTGTCCTCAGCCCATATCTGTTTACGGTGCAACTTTTCAGAAGCTTTTCAACCGCCCCGACGTTATCAAGACAAAGGGCTATGCAGCTGCCGACGCAAAGAAAGGCGATATCTGCGACGTTGAAGACCTTGCATCTGCAATGATCCGTTTTGACAACGGTGCAGTTCTCAGCATTGAAGCTTCATTCAGCCTCAACATCAAAAAACCCGAAGGCGATATTCAGCTTTTCGGTACAAAAGCAGGTTGCAAACTTGATCCTCAGGTTGAGATTTACACAGAAATGAACAACTATCTTGTCAATGTTGATTTTGACGAAGATACTGCCCTCTCATTTGACGGTCTTTTCCAGAATGAAATCAACCACTTTGTTGATTGTGCCCTCGGCAGAGCAGAATGTCTTGCTCCCGCACAGCACGGTGTTGATATGATGAGAATTCTTGACGCTGTTTACGAATCCGCAAAAACAGGTCACGAAGTTATTCTCTGATGTTCGGTTACATAAGAACTCACCGTCCCGAACTCAAAGTAAAAGAGGACGAAACTTATAAAGGTATCTATTGTTCTTTATGCAAAGAACTCGGAAAAAGGTATGGCATTATGTCACGCCTTTTTTTGAGTTATGATTCAACATTCCTTGCACTTGCTCTTATGGCTCTTTCTGATGAAAAAGTCTGTTTTGAGCAGAAACGATGCCCGTTCAATCCTGCAAAAAAATGCAATTTCTGCAAAAATGAACAGGAAGATATCAGTTACGCTGCGGATATCTCTGTTTTACTCCTTTATCACAAAATAAGAGATAATATAAAAGATTCAATTTTTATTAAAGCATTTTTCTATAGGATATTAATGGTAATGATTCTGCATTCCTATAAAAAGGCTGTAAAAAACAGACCCGATGCGGCAATAATAATTGAAGAGTATATGAAAATGCAATCAACAGTGGAAGATAAGCAATCGCCCTCTGTTGATGAAGCTGCAGAGCCGACAGCAATACTTCTTTCTGAATTATATGCAAAAAATGAGACTGACGAAGACAAAAAAACTGTCAGAAAAAGAGTCGGATATTGCCTTGGCAGATGGGTATATATGATTGATGCCTTTGATGATATTGAAAAGGACAGAAAATCAGGAAATTACAACCCGTTTCTTCTTGCAGGGCAGGATAATTATGAAAAAATCAAAGGTGACCTGCTGATGACAGTCGGCGAGCTGACAAAGGCATATGAACTTCTTGATATAAAAAAATTCGGCCCCATAACCGAAAACGTAATCTATGACGGATTATATTACGAAACATTAAAAGTTTATGAGAGGAGGAAGACAAATGAATGATCCATATGAGATTCTCGGTGTTTCACTCAATGCTTCCGATGAGGACATAAAAACTGCATACCGTGAAAAAGCAAGAAAAATTCACGAAACAGACTACTCAGGCAGTCCGCTTTCTGACATTGCAGAAAGAAAAATGAAAGAACTTGATGACGCTTATGATGCAATTATGTCTCAGAGACGTACCGGTTCATCATATTCTTCTTCAGGCAGATCCTACGGCACATATTCAAACAACTCTTACACACCTCCCACATACGCTGAAATAAGAGAAAAAATCCGCAGAAACGATCTCAACGGTGCTCAGGAAATGCTTGATAACATCCCCACTATGTCCCGAATTGCCGAGTGGTATTACCTTCAGGGGATGATTCAGCAGAAAAAGGGATGGGCAAACGCAGCTTATGAAAATTATGAGCGTGCATATCAGATGGATTCAATGAATCCCGAATATTCAAGAGCATACCAATCAATGAACAACCAGAGAAGCGGCGGCTACAGAACTGCATCAGGCAGATCTGCAGGTTCAGACTGCGGTTTCTGCAACATCTGTCAGGGACTTATCTGTGCAGACTGCTGCTGTGAATGTATGGGCGGTGACTGCATCCCCTGCTGCTGACGGTGACTGCAATGAGAAACAGTTCAAAGACAGCAATGGGCGGTATGACCGCAGCACTCTCACTTGTAATTATGCTGCTGACAGCAGTTATTCCCTATCTTCAGTATGCCTTGCCCGCTATGTCAGGCGCACTACTGGTTCTTATGGTTATTGAAATCAGCAAAAGCTGGGCACTGTGCACCTATGTTGCGGTAAGCATTCTTTCTTTTCTGATTCTTCCTAATAAGGAAGCAGCAATGGTATATTGTGCATTTTTCGGCTGCTACCCTATTCTCAAACCGGTACTCGAAAGCAAAATTCAGAATAATGTTATATGTTGGACTCTTAAAGCACTGTTTTTCAATGCAGTGGCAGTTGCTACATACAGTATTATAACTTATGTTTTCGGTATGCCGCTTGAAGAGTTTGAAGAATACGGAAAATGGGCAGTACCCATTCTTCTGGGGCTCGGCAACACAATGTTTGTGCTTTATGATATCTGCATAACAAGACTTGTTACCCTTTATCTGAAAAAATGGCAGAAAAAGTTCAGAAAGCTTTTCAGAATAAGATAAAAATTAAAAGCTGTCGTCAGACAGCTTTTTTGTTTTACAGAAATTCACGGATATCAACGGCAAGTTTCTCTTCGATATTGATAAGCTTTTTTGTTATATCCTTTGAAACTTCATCTGCAGCTTTGTATTTATTAAGATACATATTAAGCGACTTCACACCCATATTACAACCGTCTGTCATAAGGTCGGCAATTGTTGTATCAGACTCTTTCATTGCAAGCTTCATATTTGTTTTCATCCATGACATACCCTTTGCAACGGGATTGGGATCTTTACCTTCATCCTGATACTCATCCAGCAATGACTGTATCTCTGTATTGAGTTTTTCGTGCTCGATTTTGCAATCGCTGAGAAGTTTTCTGAGTCTGTCCGATTCAACATACTCAATAACATCATCAATTGACTGTGTGCCCATTTTTACACCGGCATCACATTCTCTGAGAAGTTTTACGGTATCCTGTTCAATCATTATATATCATCCTTCCGTTTATGATATATACAGTTTAACCGTATTTCTGCCGATTATTTACTGACAGCAAAATTTTTTACCAGTTATCAAGCCCTCTTCTCTGCAGAGCGCCGATAACTTTTTCCCTTAGCTGAGGATATTCCTTATTGAGTGATTTTACAAGCTCCTTTGTTTTTTCTCTTTCGCTTGTATGATCCATAGGACATTTACTCTTTACAACAGGCAAATCAAAATGTTTCACGGCACCCGCAACAAGAGCTTCAGATGCAAGAACCATAGGACGGATAATATGTATATCTTTTCTTGACATATATGTAACGGGAAAAAAACTGCTGATATTTCCGCCCTTGAGCAGATTCATAAAGAATGTTTCAACTGCATCATCCATATGATGCCCCAATGCAACTTTGTTACAACCGTTTTCGATTGCAGCATCGTGAAGAATTCCTCTTCTCATCTTTGCACAGAGTGAGCAGGGATTTGACTCTTTGCGGATATTGAAAATGATATCTGCAAGCTGAGTTCTTTTAACAACAAACGGAACATTGATTTTTTCACACAATTTTTCAAGTTCGGAATAATCAGAATCAATATTGTCAAATCTCATATCAACGGTGATTGCAACAACTTCAAATTCTGCAGGATAAAATCTGCGCATTTCAGCAAGGGCAGCAAGAAGCGCAACAGAATCCTTGCCTCCTGAAAGTCCAACGGCAATTCTGTCTCCGTCCTGAATCATATCATACTTTTCCATTGCCGCACGCATACGGCTCATAAGCTTCTGCATCAATAATCTCCGTTCAGAAAAATTTATGATTATTATAATTCAAACAAAAGAATTTGTAAACACCGTTTTTGTAATTATTCTTCTGCAAACAAAATAACAGATCACGTTCCTCTGCGACTATTGACAATTCAAGGTTTATATGCTAATATTTAACTACAAAATTAATCAATCCTCATGAGGGAGTAGTTTGCACGCAAACGTGTTTCTGTGTCAACATACATAGCTGTACACTCAGCTTGGCACGAATTAAAAAACCAGACTCGTGTACAGTTTCTACAAACGGAAACTGTATGCGTTTTTTTAATATCCGTTTTCGGGTAAAACACCTCTGAGGAAAAAAATGAAAGGGCGAAAAATTATGAATTTTTACAGAGAAGAAGTCAACAACGTATTGAACGAAGTCGGCTCCTCTTCTGCAGGTCTTACTTCAGAAGAAGCAGCGCTCCGTCTCGAAAAAAACGGTAAGAACAAACTCAAACAGGCAGAAAAAGATTCTCTCCTGAAGAGATTTTTTGCTCAGCTTGCAGACCCTATGATTATTATTCTTCTGGTTGCTGCAGGTATTTCAGCATTACTCTCAATTCTTGCAATGACAGGTGTTGTTGAAGGTGAAGCTGAATTTGCCGATGTTATAATAATTCTTATTGTTGTTCTTATCAATGCAATACTTGGTGTATATCAGGAAAGCAAAGCCGAAAAAGCTATTGAAGCTCTTCAGGAAATGTCAGCTGCCACAACAAAAACTCTTCGTGACGGCAATGTTGTTGCCGTAAAGAGCGAAGACCTTGTTGTAGGTGACGTTATCGTTCTTGAAGCAGGCGACTCAATCCCCGCAGACTGCCGTATCATTGAATGCGCAAGTATGAAAATTGAAGAAGCTGCTCTCACAGGCGAATCTGTGCCCGTAACAAAGATGATTGAAATAATCAACGGCAAAAACGGTGATGATGTACCTCTCGGTGACAGAAAAAATATGGCATATATGGGTTCAACTCTTGTTTACGGCAGAGGCAAAGCTGTTGTCGTTGCAACAGGTATGGACACAGAAATGGGTAAAATTGCCGATGCTATCGCTTCTGCAGAAGAGGGTGAAACTCCCCTTCAGAAGAAGCTTTCACAGCTGAGCAAAATTCTTACATTCCTTGTTATCGGTATCTGCGTATTCATTTTTGGTTTCCAGCTTATTAAGACTTTTGTAAGCGGTTCAGCACTTGATTTCTCAGTTATTCTCAACTTCTTTATGGTTGCGATTTCACTTGCTGTTGCTGCTATTCCCGAAGGTCTTGCAGCTGTTGTTACTATCGTGCTTTCTATGGGCGTTACAACAATGTCAAAGAAGAATGCTATCATCAGAAAGCTTACTGCAGTGGAAACTCTCGGCTGTGCACAGATTATCTGTTCAGACAAGACAGGTACTCTCACTCAGAATGTTATGACAGTTGTTGACTCATTCTGTGAAGATGAAAAAAACCTTGCAACAATGATGTCACTTTGTACAGATGTTACGGTAAACAGCGACGGTACGGTTACAGGCGAACCCACAGAAGCTGCACTCGTTAACTTCGGAATAAAACTCGGTCTCAACAAAAATGACCTTATGGAAAAAATGCCACGTGTTGCTGAAGCTCCTTTTGACTCAGGCAGAAAGATGATGTCAACACTCCACAAAACACCCAACGGCATTGTTCAGTTCACAAAAGGTGCTCCCGATATCGTTGTAAGTCTTTGTAAATACGCTCAGTATGAGGGCAAAGTTGTTCCCATGAGCGACGAAATAAAAGCAAAGATTTCAGAAGAAAACAAGAGAATGGCAGATAAGGCTCTCAGAGTTCTTGCCTGTGCAATGAAGAAATATCCCGAAGTTCCCGCATCAACAGAACCTGCAGACATTGAAAATGACCTTGTTTTCGTAGGTCTTACAGGTATGATTGACCCCGTCCGTCCCGAAGTAAAAGATGCTATCGATGAATGCAGAAGCGCAGGTATCACACCTATTATGATTACAGGTGACCACAAAGATACAGCGGTTGCAATTGCAAAAGAACTCGGCATTATTTCAGATGTAAAGAATGCTATGACAGGTGCAGACCTCGAAAAGCTTTCAGACGAAGAATTCGATAATGTTGTTACAAACACATTTGTTTATGCACGTGTTCAGCCCGAACACAAAACAAGAATCGTTAACGCATGGAAGAAAAAAGGCTATATCACAGCTATGACAGGCGACGGTGTAAACGATGCCCCCTCTATCAAGAGTGCAGATATCGGTGTCGGCATGGGTATCACAGGCACAGACGTTACAAAGAACGTTGCAGATATGGTTCTCGCAGACGACAACTTCGCAACAATCGTTTCAGCCGTAGGTGAAGGCAGAAGAATTTACGACAATATCCGTAAAGCTATTCAGTTCCTTCTCGGTTCAAACCTTTCAGAAGTGCTTTCAATCTTCTTTGCAACACTTCTCGGCTTCACAATTCTTGAAGCTCCTCACCTTCTCTGGATCAACCTTGTTACAGACTGCTTCCCTGCACTTGCACTCGGTGTTGAAAAGCCCGAAAGCAACATTATGAAGAGAAAACCCAGAAGCACAAAAGACGGTATTTTCTCAGGCGGTCTCGGCATTGATGTTCTCTATCAGGGCACACTTGTTACAATTCTTACTATGCTTGCATACTTCGTTGGTGTAAACACAGTAGGCGGTTTTAACCTTGATATTGCAAACTGGACATTCACAAACATTGCATCAGGCACTGATGCTGCTCACCTCGGCACAACAATGGCATTCCTCACAATGTCAATGTGTGAAATTTTCCATTCACTCAATATGCGTTCACAGAGAGGCTCAATCTTCGCTATGGCATTCAAGGGCAGCCACAACATCATTCTTTACGGTTCAATGGTTGCAACACTTATCCTCACAACACTTGTTATTGAAGTTCCCTTCCTTGCAAATGCGTTTGATTTCGTTGCTCTTGATATTGCACACTACGGTGCTGCAATCGGTCTTGCATTCCTTATCATTCCCATTGTTGAAATCGTTAAGGCTATTCAGAGAGCTGCTTCAAAAAACAAAGCATAAAAACTCACATTCAGACGGTACGCACAAAGCGTACCGTTTTTTTGTTTATATTTAAGTCACCTTCTGAATATATATTTACAGGTGATAACAATAAAATCAAAATTAATAAAACACAGACATCATTTCAATTTTTCATATCCCGTTGTGCTTATGCTGTCTTTATGCCTGACAATTTGTTCAGCAATAATATCTGCAAAAATATCAATTCCCGAACAATTTGCAAAATACGCATCTTATTTTATAATGCACGAAAGCATATATACGGAAATTACAGAACTTAAAACAAAATTACTGAAAAAATACGGAAACAATCTGCCTGACAATATTTTTCAGAAATCAGGTTCTGCAAATGATATCCTGAAAAGCAATGAAATAAATCTTGCAGACACACCTCAGGATATTCTGAAAACACAAAAAAAACTTGCTGAAGATTTTCTGACTGACAAACACAAAAAAGACGGTGTTGTTATTGAAAACAATTACAGCACATCTCAGGCAACAGACATTTTCGGCAATGTTGCGGTAAGAAATGTCACTGCAGACACCGAAATTGATATTGAAGAACTTCTTAACAATGATTTCAGACTTCCGGTTACCGATTTTTCCGAGCCGCTTGTGCTGATTTATCATACCCACTCAACAGAAAGCTATCTGCCCGTCAGCAGCGGTATTTTTTCATCAGACTACCCTACTCGCAACGACAGTAAAAATGCAAATATGATAAGAATAGGCGAAGAAATATGCAATATTCTTGAATCCAACGGAATCAAAACAATTCACGACAGAAAGATTCACGACAAGCAATACACCGGTGCTTACGACAGGTCAAGAGAAACAATAAACGGTATTCTTGAGAAATATCCCTCAATTATCATTACGCTTGATATACACCGTGATGCAATTTATTACGATGATGTGACAAGAATAAAGCCCACCGCAGAAATCGACGGTAAAAAAGCTGCTCAGCTCATGATTATTGCAGGTGCAGAAGGAAGCACGGTTACGGATTTCCCCGACTGGCAAACAAATTTAAGTTTTGCGTTGAATCTTCAGAAATATGTCAATACTCAATACAAAGACCTGATGAAACCGATTTATTTCTGCAACAGAAAATATAATATGGACATAACTCCATATTCTCTGCTGATTGAAACGGGCACTGATGTTAACACACTTGAAGAAGCGGCTTATTCTGCAAGACTTCTCGGAAGTGCACTCGCAAAACTTATAAAGGAGAAAGCTGATGACTGATTCAAAAAGAATTGTGAGAAGATTTTTACTCTCTGTAATATGGATTTCGTTCTGCGCATTGACTCTGACAGGTCTGCTTGTGGCAAATGCAAGAACAACTTATATGCATACGGGCAAAGAAACTGAAACTGTGAATGCCGAAGAAATACGAAGTTTTATACACAATATTACAACGCTGTAATTCCTGATTACAAAAGTGTAACTTGAAGATAAAAAACCTTTCTGATACAATGAAATCAGAAAGGAGCGATACACAATGAAAACTTCAAAAATCGTATTAATCATTTCAAATGTTGCAGCACTTTGTCTTGAGATTTTTGCAAAAGGTGCAGTCTGCAACTTTGCCACACCCGAGAAAACAATTACAAAAACTTTTTCTTACTTTTCTCTCACACCCTACGGCTACGCTAACTTCGGACCGTTTATGACAGCGATACTCACCTGCTTATTGTTTATCTTTGCTCTTATTCTTTTTACTCCGAAAGCAAAGAAAATAGTTAAACCTGCATTTATTTTATCAGGTATTGCAGTATTCACATCATTACTGCCGCTTATAATGTTCGGTTTTTCTTACTTCAACATTATCTCTGTTTTCATTTCACTATTGATGATTGCACAGTTTGTTGCTATAATGTTGTTAAAAAACAAAAGAGGTTGTCAGAATGAAGCTCAGTGATATCAACATAAGAGACCCGTTTATTGTACCCTATGAGGGGAAATATTATATGTACGGCACAAGAGGAAAAGGCTGTTGGGAAAGTCAGAAAACTCCCGGAATGGGATTTGACGTTTACATAAGCTCAGACCTTGAAAACTGGACAGAGCCGAAAGCTGTTTTTTCAGCAAGTGATAATTTCTGGGGCACTCACAATTTCTGGGCACCTGAAGTGCATTTTTACAACGGCAGATTCTATATGTTTGCATCTTTCAAAAGTGCAGACAGAAACAGAGGCACACAGATTCTCGTTTCAGATACACCCGACGGAGAATTCACTCCCATCACAGAATATCCCGTTACTCCCGCAGAATGGATGGCACTTGACGGCACTCTTTATGTGGACAAAAACGGTGACCCCCATATTGTTTTCTGTCACGAACATCTTCAGATAAAAGACGGAACAATCTGCACAATGAAGCTCAGCCGCGACCTGACAAAGGCAGTCAGCGAACCGAGAACACTTTTCAAAGCTTCTGACCCTTACTGGGCAAGAAAAGATTGTGACCATTGGGTTACAGACGGTCCTTTTATGTATCGTGGTGAAAGTGGCAGACTTTATATGATATGGTCAAGCTTTACAGACAGCGGTTATGTTCAGGCTGTATGTTATTCTGATAATGATGACATTGACGGCAATTTTATTCACGATCTGCCTCTGCTTGCGGAAAAAGACGGAGGTCACGGTATGATTTTCACGGGCTTTGACGGAAAGACTTATCTCGTGCTTCACAGACCCAACTCAAATCCCGACGAAAGACCTGCTCTGACTCAGATTATTGAAAAAGACGGTCATCTCGAAACAGTATAAAAAATAAGGAGACAACTTCTTAACTGAAGTTATCTCCTTTAATTTTTTATCAGATTGCCTCTTCACCGGCAGTTTTCATTTTAGCAAGATTTGCTTTTCTCTTTTCTGTAAGCTCTTCCTGAAGCTTTGCAAGATTTTTCTTGTTGAGAGGATAGAAAAGGAAAAGAAGGAAAATGATGAAATAGCCCACTGCCATAACTCTTGTAACCATCTTGTACATTCTGTCTCCGACACCGGGAAGATATCCTACAACACCTGAATTTTCAGGGTCATATTTTGCATATTTGTAAAGAAGCTGAAGTCCGCCTGAGTCTGCAATTGTCTGACCGACTTTTCTTGCAAATGTATAAACGGCATAAATTGCGCTTTCGTTCTTGATGCCTGTGACATTTTCCTGATAGTCAATAACATCGGTAACAACTGCCCAGTTGAGAATTGAAACGAATGAATAACCTGCACCCACACCGAAGTTAAGAAGAAGGAACGGCCAGGGATTAGCCTGAAGATATTCGTTAGGACCGATGAAGCACATTACAAGGCTTGAAATAGTTGAAAGAACAAGACCTGCCGTGCAAAGCTCTTTCTTACCGAATTTTGCAGCAAGTTTGGGGCAGAACAGGATAAGAAGAACCATAGGTGCATAGTTTGAAATTGTAAGCCAGATTGAAAGGTCCGGGTTGCCGAAATAGTTCTTTGTAAGATACTGATTGAATGAACCGAACTGCAGAAGTCCGCTGATAACAAGCCCTGCAATTGTAACGGTCATAAAAGGACGGCTCTTGAAAAGAGTGCCGTATGTAAGTTTAAGGTTGACCTTTTTCTTTTCGGGAGAATAAAGAACTCTCTCTTTTGTTGTCTTGTAACAGGTCATATATGCTGCAATTGAAAGTGCCGAAAGCACACATACTGCAACAAATGTCTTTTCGGGGTTAAGCTTTGTGTCATCATAAATGATTGACTGAGCAACAAGAGTAACTGCAGCACCGCCTACACCTGCACCGATTGAACGCATTGTTGAAAGCAGAGTTCTGCCGTTGGGGTCATCTGTGATTGCAGAAGCAAGTGAGCCGTAAGGAATATTGATTGCTGTGTACAGCATACCGTAAACACAGTATGAAATGTAAGCGAATCCGAGAAGTACAGCATATGAAGAAATGAAATTCTGCACATTAAGGAAACACAACGCTGTTGATATGCCGAGAGGTACAGAAACCGTCATCAGATAAGGACGGAATTTACCGTTTTTGGTCGGTCTTCTTGTATCAACAAGAATGCCCCATAACGGGTCATTGATTGCGTCCCAGAGTCTTATAACAAGGAATAAAACAGTAAGGTCCGTACTGATTCTTGTTGCATCGACACCGTGTCCGGGAAGAAGACAGTCAGTATAGAAAACTTTAAGATAGGTTGAAACAAATGTAAGCACAAACAGGTTGCCCATATCGCCGAAAAGATAACCGATTGCTTCACCCACGGATATTGCATTGGGATGCTTTACCGCATGAGGCGCCACAGGTTTTGCTTTTGCCATTTTTTCTCTCCTCCGTTTTTGTTTTTTATAATATAAAGGTATTTTACAGCATCACAGCAATAAAGTCAATGAAATACTTGATATATAAATTTTTTTTTGATAAAATGAAGAAAACAATAATTTAGCGGAAATGTTTGAAGAAATTAAAATCGAGCTTGTAGGGGCGTTGATCCAACGCCCGATTGTGAGCAAAGCGAACAATAACGGCTCTGCCGTTTTATTTTCCTTCGGAAAATGCACATTCGTGCCGG
>JAZTWP010000089.1:0-3092 GCA_045636025.1 Acutalibacteraceae bacterium
GTTGCAAGCATTTCATCGGTGTAGGCTATTCTGTCATTCAACATAAACACACCGCTGTTATTTTGCCTGCCTGCCATACAAAGCAACTTAAACCAAAGTACAAGCAAGCTGTCTCTTTCAGGAAGGCTTTCTATAAGCAGCACTTTTTCATCGTCAAAAATGTCTGTTGTTATCTTGATCCATTTAACCTCAGCCACTTTCTCACACCTTCCTTTATTGCCGTTATAATGTACTGAATGATTTTATAAGTCAGTTCTTTTTCAAGTAACATTGTCAACCCTTCCTTTTCTTTTCTCTTTGCTGAAGAATTTCGTCTTTTCTCAGCAAGCCGTGTTCTTTTTCATACTTCCGCATACAGCTGTAAGAACATACAAGCTTCCTTGAACCTTCACCGCCGATTTTCAGAGCGTGTTCAGGTGCAGGTTTAAACCCTTTACCGCAAGCAGCACATTTTACTTCGATGAAGATGTCGTAAACACCGTGTTTGTTGTTCATTTGCTTTCACCTACCATTTCTTTTACAAGGTTGTCGATAACATCTCTAAGAGCATAGTCTCTTATTGGTTCGCCTGTTCTTAAATCTTCTTTCAACCTCTCTGCAAACTCTTTGACCGCTTCGGCTTTGGCTTGGTGAATACAATAATCACAATTCTGTTGCTGTTTGATAATGTCTTGTGCTGTAAAAGGCTCGGTAGATTTTTTAAGATTTTTCCACGCTTCTTCAAGACCTGTTTCAACTTTTGGCAATTGCCCTATTAAACTAAATTTAGATAACTGTTCTTGAAATGGTTTCTTTTTCATTCTGTATCACTCCTTTTCATACACTCGGCTTTAACCTCTGCAAGTTTCTTTTCATTCTTGCGGTCACGAAGATAGTCATAAATTAAATAAGCAATGAAGCATATCACTATGATTTTAATTACATATCACTCCAATCTAAAGCCTGACCGCATTCGTGGCAATATCTATCGTTTGTGTCAATGTTGTTATGATTACAAGTAGGACAAAGCCACCATTTAATACCGCTTGGAAAGATTGTATCTAAAATCGGCTTTTTCGGTATCTGCTTTTCAAGGGCTGATAAAACACCCATAATATCTGATATATGTTTATTAATTTCGGAAAAATCTTTGCACTCAGCCATTGTCAGCCCTCCTGTTCCAAGCTTCAATTGCTTCTTCCTCGGTCTTGTATTCCCAAGTAGAAGGCATTACCGCACAAAATCCTAACTGCATAGCACAGTCAACATAAAACTTACCGTTTGTTCTTTCGTGTAATGTTGCTTTACTGCCACAAAACGGGCAAGGTTTAAATTCAGCCATTACCGCAACACCCCTTCCCTTGCAAATTCTCTGAAGGCTTCTTCATTTTCTGCCCTTTGTTCAGCTACATTTTTGTTTGCTGAAAGTTCAGGAAATTCAGCCTGAAGTTTCTGTCTTGCTCGTCTGACACTTTCAAAAGGCGGGAAGCCCCACTCTGCCATATGAAGCAGAAAGATAGAAACATAATGCAGCACACGGTCAAGCCCCTTGCCTTCTCCCAACCGTATAAGCACCTGAAGATATAGAAAGCTGTCGCTGTTCCTCGCTCTCTCATCTTCTTCAAGAATAGCTTTGACAAGGGCTGTTGTGTTTCTGAGTTCAGCTTTTTTACTCATTGTTTGCACTCCTTTCTGCAAGCCCTGCTTCATATTCCCTATAAATCTGCATAAAGCCGTCAAATGTCAGCGTTACAAGGATTTCAGCATTGTTTTTCTTATGGAATACAGCCGGAATATTTATTGCACCGTTTGCAGCCGCATCTCTTTTTGCTTGCTCTACCCAATCATACAAATACATCTTTTCCTGATGCTTTGCTTCGATATGTAAACCGGGCAGACCTACAACATCTGAAGCATCGCCGGTATTGCCGCAATACTGAGCTGTTCGGCGGCTTTCAGAGTAGCCATAATCTCTGAATATGGATGCAAGCTGTCTTTCAAATCTTGCACCTTTTTGTTTACTGTTGATTTTCTTTGCCATTATTCACAGCCCCTTTCGAAAACAACTGTTGCGACAAAAACATCTGTGTGACAGATTGCTATTGATATGATTTCAAGCCTATTTTCTTTTGCATAGTCATTGACTATCTCGTCAAGGTCTTCTGCATAATCGCAGACAAAGGTTTTCGCAAAAGTATTCGGCTTGTAAGCAAGTCTGCTTTTACAATGCAAGCACCCGGTTATAACTTCCTCTGCGGATATTTCGTTGCCGCAACTGCCGCAGATATAACGATGATTGTCGCTCACTGTCTGTCACCCTTTCTCTTGAACAACTTACGCTTTTTCTTTGGCTGATCTTTTGCACCTTCCCACGGTACATCTTTCAGTTCAGGGTGTTTAATCTCTGTCTGAATTGCCCAAAGGATATTCCAAGCAGCCGCTATAAGGTGAGGTTCATCAGTCCAACCGTCAACATATTTTGCAAGGTGTCTGAAGGCTGAATCTATGAAAGAATGAACCGGAATACCTTTGTCAACATTGTGTTCACCGTACTTTTTAGCCCCGTTTTCACAGTGCTTTGCGACTTCCCATATTGCTGCCCACGGTGCAAGGTCAAATCTTCCCTTGCCTTCCTGAACATCTCTTAAAGCTCCGCTGTCAAACTCTCTGCGATTTCCGCTGTCTTTAATCATTGTCTGCACCGCCTTTCTTTAAAAAGGAAGGTCATCCGGGATTTCTTCAAAGTCATCACCGGCAGGCATTGTGTATGTTCCCGGAGCTGTAACCTGATTCAGGTCAGCGGGTGTCTGCATTGGTGCAGGGCTTGTCTCGTTCTTGCTGCCGCAAAAGCTTACTTCTCTTGCAAGAACTTCTGTTGCCGTTCTCTTGTTGCCGTTGTTGTCTTCATAATTGCGGGTCTGAATTTCGCCCCTGAGAGCTATCATATCGCCCTTCTTAAACCACTTTTCAACGAAATTAGCTTGACCTTCCCAACAGCAGATTGTAATGAAGTCGGTTTCTTTGTTGCCGTTTTTGGAATAAGCACGGTCAACCGCAATTCTGAAGTTGCATACTGTTTTGCCGGTTGTTGTAGTGCGACTGTCTATATCGCT
>JAZTWP010000090.1:0-3928 GCA_045636025.1 Acutalibacteraceae bacterium
AGTGGGCATTATCGAAGAAACCAACTGCAAAGACCTTGAAATCAGCACCTATAATACACCTGTTGCCGGCTCTTGGTACTTGATGCCCGCAACATTTGGTATGGGTTCTACTTGGCACGGTCCTTCAATCACAAGAACAATTCCGGCTGATACTTCCGGTGAAGTAGGCTCGAAAAACTTCACATTTAGCTATAAGCAGAAAATGTCAATAGGCTCAAGCAGTTCTGCAACTCAGGAAATGGGTCTGTTTCAGGTGATTATTGCAAGCGGCAGCGGCTCAAGCAGAAAGGTTTTAGCAGGGGCTTGTGTCTATAAGGGGTCAAGCGGAAAAACGGCTAAATTACGCTTTTATGTCAACGGAAAGACAGTTGAAACGATGTCAATAGACTTGTCGCTCAATAACAAGTATTTCGGTAACAACAGCACTGCAAAGGGTATCACGGCGGTTAAGACTTCAACCATTACCAAAACGGGCAAGACTATTGAATTCAATATCGGCGGCATAAAAAAGACTTTCAAAGACAGTGGCATTGAAAACACTGCAGCAACTCAAGTAACCTTTGTTTTCGCTCAGTATGACAACAAGCCCACGCTGTCATATAACGGCTTATATTGGGCTAAATTCGTGAAAAATAACTGTGACACTTGGGAAGATATTCCGAACAAGTTCAGCTCAAACGATGTTGTTACAGCTGACTGTAAAGACGGTGAAGTTTATCTCAATGATTCCCCTGTTCCCTCACTCGGTGCGTTGGGTAACGATTGGGAAGACTTTTATCTTTCCCCCGGTTTAAATCAGATCGGGTATTCATATTCTGATTGGGTGTCAGAGGATTTTGCACCCTCATTCAAAATGAAATATAGAGAGGTGTTCTTATGATTTTATATTTTGCGGATAGACATTTGAACATTCTCGGTCAAGCAACCTCACATCTTCCTAAAGGTGTGAGGTTAATTTCTGACCTTAAAAGTCAAGATGTAGAAACAGGTGTATCAGTCTTTGAAGGTGACATAGGCTTTGACCGCAAAACAAGAGCTAAGGTCGAGAAATGGGCTGAAGTAGGAAACTACATTTTGAAAAACACAGACAACGAAAGTGAGCTTTACAACATTATTGATGCAATAGTAGACACCAAAAAGCAAAAGGTGTCTGTATATGCTGAGGATGACGGGCTTGACCTGCTCAATGACATTGCCGAAGCTTACGAAGCAGATCAGGAATACCCGATAAGCAGCTATGTTGAAAGGTTCGCAGGCGGTGCAGGCTTTGAAATCGGCATAAATGAGGTTGAAGGGCTGACCCGTAAGCTGAGTTGGGACAGCGAACAAACTGTATCAGCAAGACTTATAAGCATAGCTCAAGCCTTCAATAACTGTGAGTTTTCCTTCAGTTTTGAAATTAAAGGGCTTCAAATTGCAAAGAAGTACATCAACATCTACGAAAAAAGAGGAAAAGACACAGGGGTTCAGCTGCGACTGAATAAAGAGATTGACAGTATCGTAACAACAAAATCAATCGCAAATCTTGCAACAGCTTTAAGGGCAAGAGGTAGCACACCGAATGATATACCCGACCATACAGAAAAACCTGTAACTTTATTGGGCTATGAATACGATGACGGCGATTTTTATGTTGACGGTGCAGTTTTGAAATCCCGTAAAGCTTTGCAGAAGTGGAGCAGATACCTTTGGAAAGGTGACGATTCGCAGCAGTCAGGCGGTCACATTGTAAAGCATTTCAGCTATGACACTACAAGTCAGGCGGTCCTCTGCGAAAAAGCCATTGAAGAACTTAAAAAAGTCTGCGATATGGAAGTCAATTATGAAGTTGACATCAAGAGACTTCCCCCGAATGTCAAAATCGGTGACAGAGTTAATATTATTGACGATGCCGGGGAGCTTTACTTATCAACAAGGCTTTTGAAGCTTGAAAGCTCTGAATCAGATCGAGAGTATAAAGCGACTTTAGGCGAACACCTCATCAAAGGTAGCGGAATTTCTCAAAAGGTTGCTGACCTTGCAGCTCAGTTTGCTGCAAATACCGAATCAGTCAAAAAAGCTCTTGAAGTTGCAAATGCGGCAAAAGAAAACGCAGATACAGCACTTGAAGAAGCTGAAAAGGCAGCCGGAGATATTGCCGGGGCAGTTGAGAAAGCCGAAGAAGCAAAACAGGCAGCCGACAGTGCTACAGAATCAGCAAATCAGGCAGCGGGCAAAGCGGATGCTGCAACTGAAGCTGTAGGCAGGGTTGAGCAAAGCGTTTCAGGACTTCAGCAGACTATCACCAATGCAAATCAAGCTGCACAAAATGCACAGCAGGCGGCACAAACTGCAACACAGAAAGCTGAAGAAGCAAAAACAGCAGCGGGAAATGCTCAGACAAAAGCCGAAGAAGCGGCAGCTGCAAATAGTGCAGCTCAGGCTAAAGCACAAGAAGCTATCAATAAAGCGAACACAGCAACAGAAACAGCAGGCACTGCAAAAGCTGAAGCAAGACAAGCAGCGGCTATTGCCAATGCAGCAAAAAAAGATGCTCTGCAAGCTGAAGCTGATATTGCTGAATGGGAAAGCAACCTCAAAACCGTTACTGACACTATGTCAGCTGAATACAGCCGAAAAACGGACCTCACTGAAGCTACAGAAAGCTTACAGTCACAGATAAGCAGAAATGCGGGCAGCATTAAGCAGAACATTCTCGGTGTTACTGTGATTGACGAAACGGCAAACAATGCTTTAACAACAATTGAAGCAGCTCAAAAAGCTGCGACTTTAGCACAACAGCAAGCTGATGAAGCTTCGGCAATTGCTACACAAGCACAGGCTGCAGCCACAACAGCTCAAGCAGCGGCTACAGCTGCTCAGAATGAAGCTAACACAGCAAAGGCAGCTTACGAAACAGCAAAACAAGTTGCAGATGAAGCAGAAGCCGATCTGAAAGCCGCTGAAGAAGACCTTGCAACAGTTGCAGGCAGAGTTGATGCAACAGAACAAGAAATTGCAGCGGCTCAACAGTTGGTTGCCGAAGCTCAGGCAGAAGCAGACAACGCAAAAGCAAACGCAAAGACAGCTCTTACAACTGCAACAGCAGCTCAAGAGGTTGCAAATTCAGCGGTTGACACTGCGACAAAGGCTCAGGCGAACGCTGATAAAGCAGCAAACGAAGCAAACATTGCACAACAGCTTGCAAACGAAGCAAAGGGCAATGTCACTGAGGTTCAGAACAAAGTAAATGAAGCTGAAGCAGCAGCTAAAAATGCAAAAGCAACAGCAGACACATTGAAAGCACAAGCTGAAACTGCTCAGGCTACAGCAGATCAGGCGGCTCTTGATGCTACAACTGCACAAGTCAAGGCAGAAAATGCAAGAGAGCAAGCCGACAAAGCCGCTGCAGACCTTGCAACAGCTCAGCAAAACCTTGAAGAAGTTCTTGCAGATGTTGAAGCGACTGAAGAAGCGGTTGCAAACGCTTACGCAGATGTTGAAATTGCACAGGCAGCTGCAACACAGGCACAAGGCTACTATGAAACTGCACGAACGGCGGCTGAAGATGCACAAGCTGAAGCTACGGCGGCACAGGCAGCGGCTGATACAGCAAAAACTGCAGCTGATAATGCTCAGGTTGAAGCAAAGGCTGCACAAGACGAAGTTGATAAGGCTCTCGGTATTGTTTATTCCCTTGAAAAGAGAGTTACAACAGCTGAAACAGGCATTGAACAAACAAAGTCTGAAATCAGGCTTTTTGCAAAAAAAGAAGAAGTAATAAAAACGCTTGGCAACTATTACACAAAGGTTGATACCGAAGCGGCTATTGCGATAAAAGCAGACGAAATCACGAACACAGTTAGCAAAACTCACTTGACAAAAGATGATTTCAACGATGAAAAAGCTGAAATTAATCAGACGGTGTCTGAGGTATCACAAAAAGCAG
>JAZTWP010000091.1:0-157100 GCA_045636025.1 Acutalibacteraceae bacterium
TGTTCGAAAACGGTCTCGCTTTCAGAGACAAGACTCTCGTTAACTACTGCCCGTCATGTAAGGTTGTTCTTTCAAACGAGTACTCACAGGGCGGTAAGTGTGATATCTGTCATTCGGACATCGTGCAGAAGTCAAAGGACGTTTGGTATCTCCGTATCACTGAGTATGCTGACAAGCTCCTTGAAGGTCTTGAGAAGGTTGACTACCTCCCCAACGTAAAGCTTCAGCAGCAGAACTGGATCGGTAAGTCAACAGGTGCTTTTGTTGACTTCGATGTAAAGGGTTCAGACAACGAGAAGCTCAAGGTTTACACAACACGTCCGGATACACTCTTCGGCGTAACATTTATGGTTATGGCTCCCGAGCATCCGATGATTGACAAGTATGCTGACAGAATCACAAACATGGCAGACATCGAAGCATACAGAAAAGAATGTGCAAAGAAGACAGAGTTTGAAAGAACTCAGCTTGTCAAGGATAAGACAGGTGTATGCATTGACGGTCTTACAGCAGTAAACCCCATAAACGGAAAGGAAATCCCCGTTTACATATCAGACTATGTTATGATGGGCTACGGTACTGGCGCTATTATGGCTGTACCTGCACATGACAGCCGTGACTATGATTTCGCAAAGAAGTTCGGTATTGATATAATTGAAGTCATCAAGGGCGGCGACATTTCAGTTGAAGCTTATGCAGGCGACGGTGAAATGGTTAACTCAGACTTCCTCAACGGTTTCACAAATAAAGCAGATTCAATCGCAAAGATGATCGATGTTCTTCAGGAAAAGGGCATCGGTGAAGGCGGTGTTCAGTACAAGATGAAAGACTGGGCATTCAACCGTCAGAGATACTGGGGTGAACCCATTCCCATCGTTCATTGTGACAAGTGCGGTATGGTTGCTGTTCCTTATGAAGAGCTTCCTCTCCGTCTTCCCGATGTTGAAAACTTTGAACCCGGTTCAGACGGTGAAAGCCCCCTTGCAAAGATTGACAGTTACGTAAATTGTACTTGTCCCAAGTGTGGCGGCGCTGCAAAGAGAGAAACTGATACAATGCCTCAGTGGGCAGGTTCATCATGGTACTTCCTCAGATATATCGATCCCAAGAACGAAAACGTTTTTGCAGACAGCGAAAAGCTTAAGTACTGGCTTCCCGTTGACTGGTACAACGGTGGTATGGAACACGTTACAAGACATCTTATCTATTCAAGATTCTGGTACAAGTTCCTCTATGACCTCGGTGAAGTTCCTTATGCAGAACCTTATGCAAAGAGAACAGCTCAGGGACTTATCCTCGGACCTGACGGTGTAAAGATGAGTAAGTCAAGAGGTAACGTTATTGACCCCAACGAAGTTGTTGACTCAATGGGTGCAGACGTTCTCCGTACTTACGTACTCTTTATGGGTGACTATGAGCAGGCAGCTCCCTGGAGTGAAGACAGCGTTAAGGGATGTAAGAGATTCGTAGACAGAATCTGGAACCTTCTTGAAATCGTTACAGACGGTGATGAGTATTCAGCTGAACTTTCAAGCTCAATGCACAAGACAATCAAGAAAGTTTCTGAAGATATCGAAGCAATGAAGTTCAATACTGCTATTGCTGCTCTTATGACTCTTCTTAACCAGATTTATGCAAAGGGTTCAATCAACAAGGCTGAACTCAAATCACTCCTTCTTCTTGTCAATCCCTTTGCTCCTCACGTAACAGAGGAAATGTGGGAACAGATGAGCTTCGGCGGTGCTGTTACAGACCAGTCATGGCCCGAATTTGATGAAGCTAAGTGCGTTGATGCAACTGTTGAAATTGCTGTTCAGGTTAACGGCAAGATCAAGGCAAGAATCAATGTTGCAACCGATATTTCAAATGAAGATGCTATTGCAGCTGCAAAGGATGTTGACGCAGTTAAAGAAATTATTGACGGCAAACAGGTTGTCAAAGAACTTTATGTAAAGGGCAAACTCGTTAATATTGTAGTTAAAATGTAATAATAATTTCGGGTGGTCTTTCGGCTACCCGAAATTTTGCATATCTGTGTGTGGTGATAAAATGAAAATTCTTGTTGTTTTTACGGGCGGTACAATAGGAAGTGCTGTTTCAGACGGCTGGATTTCTCCGTCTGACGATATGAAATATCTTCTTTTGAAAAAATTCAGAGAAAAAAGCAATTCCGATGTTGAGTTTGATACAACCGAGCCTTATTCGATTCTCAGTGAAAATCTTTGTGCCGAAAATCTCAATCAGCTTATAAAATGCGTTTCAGACAATGTTGGCAGATATGACGGTATTATTGTCACTCACGGTAGCGACACATTGCAGTATACTGCCGCAGCATTAGCATATTGCGTAAAAACAGAAATTCCCGTTGTGCTGGTTTCAAGCAATTATCCCCTTGAAGATGAAAGAGCAAACGGCACAGATAATTTCATTGCTGCAACAGAATTTATAACCGCAAAAGCAGGTAAAGGTGTTTTTATAAGTTATAAAAACAAGAATGAATACACACATATACATTCAGCAACAAGAGTAATTTCTCATCGAGAAGCAGATGATTGTGTTTTCAGCGTTGATTCACAGCCCTATGCTTATTTTGACGGGGAAATATCTCTTAATTCAGAATATTCAGTGTCACATAGCGGTGAAAAAATCTCAGACGGACGTTTCTCTGATAATTCAGACATTCTCGTCGTATCTGTATTACCGGGAGAATCTTTCAAGCACGATGTTTCACGTTATAAAGCAGTAATTCTTCGTCCTTATCACAGCGGGACGCTTAATACATCATCGTCGGCTCTGAAAAATTTCTGCGAAAATGCAAACAAACACTCTGTCCCCGTGTTTGTTGTGAATGTACCCAAGGGCACAACATATCTTTCATCAAAAGAGTATGAAAAACTTGGTGTCAATGCCTTATATGAGTGCAGTTTTCCTGCTGTATATATAAAATTATGGCTTGCTATCAGTATGGGAAAAGAAACTACATCTTTTGTGAAAAATCCTATTGCAGATGAATTTTTATGATATTGATTTTTAGTATAAATTAATATATAATAATATAAATGATCAAGGCAGGTGACCGGAATGAAAAAATATATTACATCGGCAATTCTTGTTATTGCTGTTATATTGACTTTTTCATCCTGTAAAAGTCAGCCTGACGAAGAACCTTCAACTCAGGCAGAAATCGTAAGTGAAATAACAGTACCTCATATTCCCGAAGTAATGGGAATATCAGTATCTTCAGCATTAAGCCTTGAAAACGGCATTGCAGGTATCGTTGTTGTTAATAATTCAGCCAGAACTCTTCAGTATGCAGAAATAAAAGCATCTTTTTCAGGCGGTATTGAACATCTGTATAAAGTCACAACATTGCCTCCCGGTGAATCATGCATCGTTGCAGAAGAAAACGGAGCTTTGTATCTTGACAATAACGCAGGATTTTTCGGCTATGATATCAGTAAAGAGGCATATTTTACAGAAGAGCCCACTGTACATTCAGATAAGTTTGAATTCAGCGGAGCAGACGGAATAATCAATATTAAAAATATCTCAGGAAATGATATTTCCGAAAATATAGTTGTTTATTTCAAAGATTATAAAGATGCTCAGTTTACAAGCGGCAAAACATACAGAGTCACCTTCCAAGGCGGTCTTGCAGAAGATGAGATAAAGCAGATGCCTGCCGAGCATTATAAAAACGGTGAAAGCATCATTATGTTTGTGCAGATTGTGTCTTCGGAGGTGTCATAATGACAGAAGTTGAACCCCGTATATCGGCATATCTTCACAATAAAGGTGCCGCAATGTGTGTGCCCGTTTCAGGTAGTTTTGAGCTTACACGTAAATGCAATTTCAATTGCAAAATGTGCTATGTTCATTGTACTGATACATCAAAAGATAAGGAGCTTTCAACTGAGGAATGGATCAGTATTGCAGAAGATGCAAAAAAAGCAGGAACTCTTTTTCTTCTCCTGACGGGCGGTGAGCCTCTTCTCAGACCTGATTTTGATGTGCTTTATGAAGCTCTTTCAAAAATGGGGTTTATGATTTCCATTAACTCCAACGGAAGTTTGTTTAATGAAAAAATCTTTTCTCTTTTTGAAAAATATCCCCCTGCGAGAGTCAATATTTCTCTCTATGGCGGAAAAAGAGATACATATATAAATCTCTGTGAGAATGATAAGTTTGATGCTGTAAAAAAGAATATTCTGAGACTTAAAGAAATGGATATTCAGATAAGGCTCAATTGCGGATTCAACAGATATAACAGTGCAGATACTGAAGATATCTACACTTTCGCAAAGGAACATAATCTTATAGTCAAGTCTGCATCCTATATGTACCCGTCACTCAGAGCAAAAGGAGAAACGGGTGAAAATGAAGCAAGACTCAGTGCAGACGATGCTGCGAAAAATACTGTTCTTTGCAGAAAACTCACTTTTTCAGGTGATAAACTCAGGGAAAGAGCAAGATCTATGATGTCTTTGTATCCGCCTGAGTGCGAACCTGATGCAGAGGGTGAGGGAAGCCGTTGCAGAGCGGGTAAAAGCAGTTTCTGGATTACATATGACGGCAAAATGATGCCCTGCGGAATGATGACAGAGCCTGCAATATCATTAAATGATAACGGTTTTGAATCTGCGTGGAAATATATTGTAGAAGAAACAGCAAAAATCAGATTGCCCGTTGAATGTCTTTCCTGTGCATATAAACCTGTATGTAATGTGTGTGCAGCTATGTGCTATACAGAAACCGGCTCCTTTAACGGTAAACCTGATTATGTATGCGAAATGATGAAAGCCATTGTAAAAGAATTTATAAAAGAATTCGGAGATGACAGAAATGATAATTAAAAAAGAATTTGTGCTCAGAGAAATAGCAGGCGAATATGTTCTTGTGCCCATAGGCAGAACCGGTGCAGAGTTCAAGGGTCTGTTCCCCATGACAGAAACGGGAGCTTTTATCTGGAATCTTCTTCCCGAAGCTGATAATGAAGAATATATCATTGAAAAATTCCTTCTTGAATATGATGTTGACAGAGAAACCGTAACAGAAGATGTAAACGATTTTCTCTCAAATCTCCGTCAGTTCGGAATAATTGATTAAAAAACATACGGCACTCTCTTGAAAATGAGAGTGCTGAAATTATAGATAGGTGATTTTATGTCTGATATTAAAACTAAAATTGTTGATTTTGCAGGTAAGGTATATGCAGGATTCAGCAGTGTAGCTCAGGAGAAAACAGAAAGAGCCGCTGCAGAAAAAACATATACAAAGCAGATGCAGGACACATTGCGCAGAGTTGCCGCAGAAGGTACTGTTATGCTTGAGAATAACGGTATTCTTCCTCTTGAAAAGAATTGCAAAGTATCTCTTTTCGGCAGAGTTCAGTATAACTGGTTCTATACAGGATACGGCTCAGGAGGTGATGTAAACAGACCTTATGCAGTAAATCTTATTGAAGGTATCAGAAATTGCGAAAATCTTGAACTCAATGAAGACCTTGCAGCAGTATACGAAAAATGGTGTGAATCAAACATCATAAATGACTCTGTGTGGGGTATGTGGCCCAGATTTTATCCCGAAATGCCCGTTAACGATATAATGGTTGCAGATGCTGCAAAGAAATCAGATTGTGCAGTTGTTGTTATCGGCAGATCATCAGGTGAAGACAGAGAAAATGTTCTTGAAAAGGGCAGTTATTATATCACAGATGATGAAAAAGTGTTGCTCGATTCTGTAACTGCATCATTCGATAAAGTTGTGCTTCTTCTCAATATCGGCAGCCTCATTGATATGTCATGGCTGAAAAGATATAAAAACAAAATCGGTGCTGTGCTTATTGTATGGCAGGGCGGTATGGAAAGCGGTAATGCTGTTGCTGATGTGCTTTCAGGTAAAGTTTCACCTTCAGGCAAACTTACTTCTACAATTGCAGACTCATACAGCTCATATCCGAGTGCAAAGCACTTTGGCGGTAAGAATTACAATTACTATGCAGAAGATATATATGTCGGCTACCGTTATTTTGAAACATTCTGCAAAGACTCTGTTATGTATCCTTTCGGCTATGGTCTCAGCTATACTGAATTTGAACTTAAATGCAACGGTGTAAACGGTAATGATGACGGTTTTGTGTTTGATGTTTCCGTCAGAAACTCAGGCAAAACAGCCGGTAAAGGTGTATATCAGCTTTATCTTAAAAAGCCTGTAGGAAAGCTCGGCAATCCTTCAAGAGAGCTTGTTGCATTCGGCAAATCAGACCTTCTTGCAGCGGATGAAAGTGAAAACTTCACATCGGAAGTATCATTTTATCAGCTTGCATCCTATGATGACAGCGGAAAAACAGGTTTTAAGTCTGCATATGTTTTAGAAGAGGGTGAATATGAATTTTTCCTCGGCTCAGACGTACGTAATGCCGAGAAAGTTTATTCATACTACAACGAAAAAACTTATGTTGTATCACAGCACACAGAATGTCTTCCGCCTGAAAAATCTTTCGGAGTTATGACATCAGAAGAAATAGATGGAGAAATCAAAGCTGTAATCAGACCTTGCAGCAGCAGAACAACAGACCTTAAAGTCAGAATTCTTGACAATCTTCCCGATGCAATACCTTTTACAGGTGACAGAGGCTATAAACTTGCTGATGTAAAAAACTGTAAAGTTTCAATGGATGATTTTATCGCACAGCTTGACAATACTGAGCTTGAAGCACTCACAAGAGGTGACTATACAATGGGCAGTGTCCTCGGTGCCCCCGGCAATGCAGCTGTTTTCTGCGGTGTCCTTGAATCACTCAGAAACAAAGGTGTTCCTGCTGTCACAACATCTGACGGGCCTTCAGGCATCAGACTGCGTGCATCCTGCTCACTTATTCCCATCGGTACACTACTTGCTTCAACATTCGATTGTAAAGCTGTAAAAGAAGTTCATTCTCTTGTGGCAGAAGAAATGAAGGCAAAGGGAAGTGATGTACTTCTTGCACCCGGTATGAATATTCAGAGAAATCCTCTTTGCGGCAGAAACTTTGAATATTATTCAGAAGACCCCTATCTTACAGGTAAAATCGGTGCTGCGGCTGTCAGCGGAATTCAGAGTCTGGGAGGCTCCGCTTGTCCCAAGCATTTTGCTTGTAATAATCAGGAATACAAAAGAACAATCAACGATTCAAGAGTGTCTGAAAGAGCACTCAGAGAAATCTATCTCAGAGGCTTTGAAATCTGCATAAAGGATGCAGCACCTGAAAATATTATGACATCATATAACAAGATAAATGGTGTATGGAGTTATTTTAACTTCGATCTTTGCACCTCAATTCTCAGAGGTGAATGGAATTATCAGGGGAATGTTATGACAGACTGGTGGACAAAAAAGGGCAGAAGTCCCGATTTCAAAGATGTCTGTGACCAGGCATACAGAGTCCGTGCTCAGGTTGATGTGCTTATGCCCGGTGGTGGCAGAAACGGCAGAAGAAAGCCTGACGGCACACTTCTTAAGAAGCTTGACAAGGGCGGCATAACTCTTGCAGAGATTCAGAGAAGCGCCGCAAATGTTCTTCGTTTTGCAATGAATTCAACAGCTTTCAAAGATGAATAAAATAATCAGGACTGCATTTTTGCAGTCCTGAAATTTTTTATAAGCCGTATTCTGTTTTCATAAAGTTATAAACTCTTTCGCAGGTTTTGCCGTCTCTGTAATCATAAAACCTGTTTTTTGCTTCGTCACGCTCTTTTTTGTGTGTATCATTGTCTGTTGCCACATTCTTTATAAAGAGTTTGAGGTCGTCAATTGTATAGAGATACGGTGTTTTGTAGTTTGCTTTGAAATCATCAAACATCATCGGCCATTTTGCGCTGAATTCTTCAAGGTCTTCAATCGCAAGTGCAATGGGACGCTCAATCATAAGATAGTCATAATAAACAGAAGAGTAGTCTGTGATGAGAGCATCAGTTTCTGTAAGGAAATCGTAAATCTGCTTTTCACCGAGATATTTATTGTCAGCAATTATGATGTTGCTCATTTCGTCAAGCTTCATAATGCTTACGTCCTGAGCAGGATGAGGTCTGAGATAAAGAACAGTATTGTTTTCTTTGAGATATTCATTGATTTCAGCCATCTGCTCGTGAGATTTGATAACGGGAAGCCCGAGAGGAAAGTTGTTTTCGATTCTCAGATGACCGGTACTTGCGTGCTGACGGTATGTCGGCATCCATACAATGTATGTTTTATCTCTGTCTGTTCTTACCCCTTTGTGTTTGTGAAGAATATCAGTTCTGCAGTAACCGAAATTTCTCATTTCTTCGTCTTTGTCACCGATATCATAGAAATGCTCGTTAAGGTTATAAGTTGTGATAGTATTCAAATCAACTTCACCTTTGAGCAGATCGTATGATTTGACTATCTTAAGAGGCATACCGTGACCGAGGAAAACACGTTTCTGATTTTTGTGTTTCTTATGGACGTAAGCATTGCAGTCTACAATGAACTTCGCATTACAGCGGTAGTAGAGATGTGCGAACCACTGAGAGAATGTTTCAGGCTTTTTCACAAAACATTTGATTTTTACACCGCAGAGTTCATCTTTTGCTTTTGATGCTTCACTGACCTGCCATACAGATTTGTATCTTTTGAGCACATCTGTATTTTCTGCAAGATATCTGAAAAACCAGTATGTGTTGTCTGCAAAATCAGGATTTGCCTCAAAAATTATTATCTTTTTTCTTGGCAAAAATTTTGTTGCCAGAACCATTATAAGGTTCAGAAGTTTATAAAAACCGTTCATTATATCACCTTTTTCAAGCTGATTTTTTCTTCAGGAAAGAAGAAAGAAATTCCATTGCAGTTTTTTTCAGGTATGTGAAAGCTTCAATTTTGAAAATTACAGAAATAAGAAGATAAATCACACCGCCTGCTGCAACCTGAATAATCATAAGAGGAAGAGGGCTGAGAGTCAGAAGTGAGCCGATAAAGTAAACAGCCACAGCCATAATTGTTGAGGGAATAATACCTCCTGACAAATCAATGGCAAGTTCTTTATAACTGTAACCTATAAGCTTTTTGTTCGGCAGAGTGTTGACGATTGAAGCAATAAGAGTTGTTGCAAGAAGGCTTAATGCAATTGCTTCAACACTGTGCCACATTACAGCTAAAAGAATTGCAAATCCTGAACCTTTTTTAATGATTTCAAGTTTAAGGAGAATATCACTTCTGCCCACTGCTTTTATAGCCTGAAGATTTGCTGTCTGAATCGGTTCAAAAGCGAATGCGATACAGTAAATCTGCAGATAAGGTACGCAGGGGAGCCATTTTTCAGTAAGAAGCAATGTAATAAGAGGCTCAGCAACAACTGCAAGACCAAACATAAGCGGACACATAATGTATGTGGTTGTTCTGATTGATCGTCTTACCATATTCTTTACATCAGAGGGATTGCTTTGTGCATTTGAAATGGCAGGGAAGAGAACATTTGAAATTGTTGTGTTTATGTTTGTTACAATGATGTTGGGAATCTGTTTGCCTTTATCAAAGAATGCAAGGTCATTGTTTGTGTAAAGTTTGCCTATAACAAGCAGACGCAGTTCATTGTAAATTTCACCGATAAGACCTGCAACAAGGAGTTTCCAACCGTATCTGAAGAGTGTTTTGAGTCTTGACCAGGAGAATCTGAGTTCAGGTTTCCAATGGATTGTGAAAGCAAGAATAACTGTACCCATAAGTGTGTTTGTGAGATACTGTCCTACAAGTGCCCATACACCGTATCCCGCATATGCCATATAAATACCTACAACAGCAGAAACAACTGTGCCTACGATTGTGGAAAGGAAAAACTTTCTGAAAATCATTTTTTTGCCGACATAAGCCTGCTGAACATTGTTTATCGATGTAAGAGGAATTCTTATACCCATAACTCTGAGTACAGGAGTAAGTAATTCGTATCCCTCTCCGTAGAAAGATGCAATAAGCGGAGCTGTAAAGAAAAGAATCACGTAAAGAACGATTGAAGCACCCGTCTGAAAATACAGAACGGTAGAAAAATCAAGATTGTCTGAATCTTTTTTCTGAATAAGTGCATTACCAAAACCGTTTGTAACAATGCAGTTTGCAAATGTTATGAAAATCATAACAAGTGTGATAAGACCGTATGCATCGGGAGCGAGAAGTCTTGCAAGAATAACAGATACAACAAATGTAACAACCTGTGCCGATATTCTTTCTGCAAACTTCCAGATAAGACCTGAAAGAACCTTGCTTTTGGTGTTTTCCATATTTCTTCTCCATATATTTTATATTATATCTTAAAACATTATATATCACATCAAAATTAAAGTCAATATTTTAGATTTGATACAGATTATTAACGAAAATAAAAAAAACAATTTACAAATGAGAAAATATGTGGTATTATATCATTTAATAAAAAAGAAATTCTATGGGAGAGAACAAAATGGCAGGGAACAGAAGAAAAAATGTCAAATCTTATAACAGAGGCGGCGACGGTGTAACCACAGGTCTTCTTGTGGGTATTCTTGCAGTAGGTTTATGTATTCTCGCAGTTTCTATTGTAGGTCTTATGGGTGTTTCAGGTAATATGGGCGGCAATTCATTGCAGAGTGCACCTCAGGCTAATGTAGGCACAATGCAGCAGGGCGGCACTCAGGCAGGCACTAATACAGGCAATACTGTAACTCCCGGTGCAACAGTCAATCAGGGCGGTTCAACAGGAAGTGATGCAATGCAGAATGTTGATACTGAAAATCTTCCTTCAACAGCTCCTGCATCAGATGAAGAATGGCTCAATTTCTTCAATACTGCAGTAAACAAGCTTAAGACAGATACTCCTGCAATGACAAAGTCAAAACAAACTCAGACTGTAGATATCAAGCTTTCAAATCCTCTCGGTGATGCTTATGTCGGTGTAGCTAAAGATAAATATCTTTCAAATGAAGTTGTTGAAACCCCCATTGCAAAGGGTGATACAGCATCAGCAAAAAGCAATATTTCACCTGACGGTGCAGATTTTGTTTCAGCTCTTACACTTGCTGATATCAAGTCAATTCAGGGCGGTGTTGACGGCTCAGGTAATTATGTTATCACAATTGCAATGAATGATATGTCAAACCCGGAAATGTCAGGTCCTTACGGTAAGATATTCCAGTTTATGACTATTGATGATGTTATGAATACCTATGCTCCGGGTATGGGTGCTACTGTTGACAGAAGCAATGTAGAAGTCAAATTCACAAACTGTACAGCTTCAGCAACAATCACTCCCGATGGTCAGGTTGTTTCATATCAGACAACTGTTAACGGTAATCTTATTCTTAAGGAAGCTAAAATCAAGATTATCACAACTGACCTTGATGCAACTCTTTTCAGCGAAACAAAATATTATAACATTGCTTGGTAATTCATAATCAAAAAACAATATCAGCAGGATGTATATTTTTACATCCTGCTGTTTGTTTTTTATTGACACTTACGAGCCTTAGGAGTATAATTTAGTAAATTCAGATTTATAGTTATATTAACATAAAATAGGCAAAGGAGAAAATACATATGATAAAACGACTTGCAAAATGTATCAGAGAGTATAAGAAAAGCACAATTCTTACTCCTGTTTTTGTTATCGGTGAAGTTATTATGGAGGTTGTCATTCCGCTTCTTATGGCAAGCCTTATTGATAACGGCATAAATGTCGGCGGCGATGACGGAATGAACTATGTTCTCAAAATGGGTGTTGCATTGCTTGTCTGTGCGCTTATTTCAATGTTCTTCGGCAGTGTTGCAGGCAGAACATGTGCTGTTGCCAGTGCAGGTTTTGCAAAAAACTTAAGACACGATATGTTTTACAGTATTCAGAACTTTGCATTCTCAAATATCGATAAATTTTCAACAGCAAGCCTTGTCACAAGACTTACAACTGATGTAAACAATGTTCAGCAGTCATTTATGATGATTATCAGAATGGCAGTAAGAAGCCCGATGATGTTTGTATTTTCATTTGTGTTTGCATTCGGTATCAATGCAAAACTCGCTTCTGTTTTCCTTTGTGTTGTTCCGTTCCTTCTTCTCGGAATGTTCCTTATCATCAGAAAAGCACATCCTCTTTTCAAGAGAGTTTTCAAAACTTATGATAAACTCAATTCAGTTGTTGAAGAAAATGTAAGAGGTATCCGTGTTGTTAAATCATTCAACAGACAGAATTTTGAAATCGATAAGTTTCAGAATATTTCAGGCAGTATCTACAATGACTTTGTAAAAGCAGAAAAGACAATCGCATTCAATGCACCTCTTATGCAGATGAGTGTTTATATCTGTACAATGCTTATTTCCTGGTTCGGTGCAAAACTTATTGTTGATACAGGCGCAACAGAGCTTACAACAGGCGAACTTATGAGTCTGTTTACATACACATCTCAGCTTCTTAACAGCCTTATGTTTGTTTCAATGATTTTTGTTATGATGACAATGTCAAAGGCAAGTGCAGAAAGAATTGTTGAAGTTCTTGATGAGCAGAGCGATATTGCTGAAAAGGCTGATGCTGAAACAACTGTAAAAGACGGTTCAATTGTTTTTGAAAATGTTGATTTCTCATACTCAAAGAATGCAGATAAACTTTGTCTTGACAATATCAATATTTCAATTGCCTCTGGCGAAACAATCGGTGTCATCGGCGGTACGGGTTCATCAAAATCAACTTTTGTTCAGCTTATTCCCAGACTTTATGATGTAAAAGAGGGTAGTGTAAAAGTCGGCGGTACAGATGTGCGTGATTATTCGCTCGAATCACTGAGAAATGAAGTTGCAATGGTGCTTCAGAAAAATGTCCTTTTCTCAGGTACAATCAAAGAAAACCTCTGCTGGGGTAAAGAAGATGCAACTGATGAAGAAATCAGAAAGGCTTGTGAACTTGCCTGTGCAGATGAATTTATTCAGAAATTCCCCGACGGATATGATACTTTTATCGAGCAGGGCGGCGCAAATGTTTCAGGTGGTCAGAAACAGCGTCTTTGTATAGCGCGAGCACTTCTCAAAAAGCCTAAGATTCTCATTCTTGATGACTCAACAAGCGCTGTTGATACAGCAACTGATGCATCAATCAGAAAAGCTTTCAGAGAAGAAATTCCCGAAACCACAAAAATCATCATTGCACAGCGTGTTTCATCTGTTCAGGAAGCAGACAGAATAATTGTTCTTGATGACGGAAAAATTTCTGCCGTGGGTACACATAATGAATTGCTTGAAACAAGCAGCATTTACAAAGAAGTATATGAATCACAGAAGAAAGGAGATGACAACAATGGCTGATGAAAAAGCACGTCAGATGCCTCCAATGGGAGGTCCCGGAAGACGAGGCGGAATGGTTGCAAAACCCGATGTGAAAATCAATAAAGATACAGTCAGGAGACTTTTCGGATATTTCAGTGAATACAAGTTTCATCTGATTTTTGTTTTTGTTTTCATCATCCTGAGTTCAATTGCAAGTGTAGCTTCTTCACTTTTCCTTGAAACACTTATTGATGATTACATTGCACCTATGCTTCTTCCCGATTCTGCGGTAGGATTCTCAGACCTTTTTGTTGCACTCTGCAAAATAGCTTGTCTTTTCCTAGGCGGAGCCCTTGCAGGTCTGCTTTACAACAGAATAATGTCAAATGTTTCTCAGGGTATTCTTAAAAAAATCAGAGACAGAATGTTTGCCCATATGCAGACTCTTCCCATAAAATATTTTGATGCTCACAACTTCGGCGATACAATGAGTTTTTATACAAACGATACAGACGCCCTCAGACAGATGATTTCTCAGTCTGTGCCGCAGGCAATGTCATCTCTTGTAACAATTGTGTCAATATTCTTCTCAATGCTCCGTCAGAGCGTATGGCTTACACTTTATGTTGTCGTATTCCTTTTTGTAATAACAAGAATCATCGGTTTTATCGGCAAAAAAAGCGGTATGTTCTTTATGAAACAGCAGCGTTCCGTTGCTTCTGTAAACAGCTTTATTGAGGAAATGATCAACGGACAGAAAGTTGTAAAGGTTTTCTGCCACGAAGATAAAAACAAGGCAGAATTTGACTCAAGAAACGGTGAGCTGTGTCATAATATGACTACAGCCAATACATACGGTAATATTGTCGGTCCTATTATGAACAATATCGGCTATATTCTTTATGTAGGACTTGCAATTCTCGGCGGTATTCTTGCAATCAAGGGGGTCACAAACCTTACTCTCTTCGGTTTTGAAGAAGAACCTATCACTCTCGGTGCAATCGCTTCTTTCCTTACAATGTCAAGAAGCTTTGTAATGCCTATTTCTCACATTTCACAGCAGATTAATGCTATTGCAATGGCTATGGCAGGTGCAGAAAGAATTTTCAGCCTTATTGATGAATCTTCCGAAACAGATGAAGGTTATGTTACTCTTGTCAATGCAAAGACAGATAAAAACGGAAACATCACAGAATGTGAAGAAAGAACAGGCGAGTGGGCTTGGAAACATCCTCATAAAGACGGAACTGTTACTTATACTCTTCTCAAAGGTGACATTGTTCTTGATGATGTTGACTTCGCTTATGTTGAAGGCAAAACAGTTCTCAACAATGTATCACTTTATGCCGAGCCGGGTCAGAAAGTTGCTTTTGTCGGTGCTACCGGTGCCGGTAAAACAACAATCACAAATCTTATCAACAGATTCTATGATATTGCAGACGGTAAAATCCGTTATGACGGCATAAATATCAATAAAATCAGAAAAGCAGACCTGCGTCGTTCAATGGGTATCGTTCTTCAGGATGTAAATCTCTTCACGGGTACTGTTATGGATAATATCCGCTACGGTAAACTTGATGCAACAGATGAAGAATGTATTGCAGCTGCAAAACTTGCAAATGCAGACGGATTTATCCGAATGCTTCCCGACGGTTACAATACAGTTCTTGAGGGTGACGGCAGCGGACTTTCTCAGGGACAGCGTCAGCTCATTTCAATTGCCCGTGCTGCTGTTGCAGATCCTCCCGTTATGATTCTCGATGAAGCTACTTCTTCAATCGATACAAGAACAGAAGTAATCGTTCAGCGCGGTATGGATGCTCTTATGCACGGCAGAACAGTTTTTGTTATTGCTCACAGACTTTCCACCGTCAAGAATTCAGATGTCATTATGGTTCTTGATAAGGGCAGAATCATTGAAAGAGGCAACCACGAAAAACTTATTGCCGAAAAGGGAAAATACTATCAGCTTTACACAGGTGCATTCGAGCTTGATTAATTAAAATACTTGAATAATATGAAGCAATATGCTATAATTGAAATAGTTATGGCATATTGCTTTTGATTTTATAAACGGACGTGAAAATATGATAAGAATTTTCAGAATGTTAAAGCCTTACAGAAAAACATTGATACTTTCAATGATCTGTTCCGCTTTATATGCAATACTTGAAATATCCCTTCCGATTTTTACAAAACAGATAATGAGTAAGGGTATTCTCGGTGAAGATATGAATAAAATCCTGATGTACGGCGGAATTATGCTTGTGATGTCCGTTGTATGCGGATGTATGTCACTTCTCAATACTTATTTTTCAACAAAGACATCTGTAAATTATGCAAACGGTATCAGAAACAATGTTTTTGAAAAGGTTGCTCATCTTTCTCAGTGTGATGTTGACAAAATAGGTGTATCATCTCTTATGACAAGAACTACAAACGATGTCCGTCAGGTGCACGATGTAATTCTCAGTACACTCAAATCAATCCTGCCCGTACCCATTATGCTTGTGGGCGGATTTGTTATGGCATATCAGACAAACAAAGATTTGCTCAGACTCATTTTTGTTGTTCTCCCTGTACTTCTTGTAATTGTCGCTCTGCTTCTTATTTTCATTCTTCCTATGTTCAATAAAGTGCAGAAACTTCTTGATAAACTCAATTTTATTCTCAGAGGTAAAATAGGCGGCATCAGAGTTATCAGAGCATTCAATAAGTCAGAATATGAAGACAGCCGTTTTGATGAAAGCAATGAAAAGCTTACAAAACTGAGCCTGAAAGCAAACAGAATACTCTCAAGCCTTCTTCCCGTGCTGACAGTTGCACTTTATTCTCTTGTCTGTTACATTCTTTTTCAGAGCGTTAATGCTGTTATGGAGCCGGGAATGACAAAAACAGAAATTATTGAAACAATTCCGAATATGTATATGTTCATTACATATTTTACTCTTATCATCGGTGCTATCATTTCAATTGTAGGTATTGTTATTTCAATTCCCAGAGCATCAGTTTCTGCAAAACGAATCAACGAAATTCTTGAAACAATTCCTGAAATTTCAGACCCCGAAAATCCTGAAAATCCTGATGCTTTTTCACAGGGTATGGTTGAATTCAGAAATGTTTCTTTCAGATATGCTCCTCCTCCCGAAGAAGGTAAGAAAAGCCTATTCGCAAGACTTCTTAAAAAGAGTGTAGAAAAAGAAAAAGCAAAAAAAGAACGCAAAGAAGCCAAAGCAAACGGCAATGTGACTCCTTCCGAACCTGTTAAGGCAGAGGTCAGTGAGTCCGAAGAAGACAAAAAAGTCATTGACCGTGATGCTGTGCACAATATAAACTTTGTTTCACGACCCGGTGAAGTTACAGCAATTATCGGTGTCACAGGTTGCGGAAAATCAACACTTATAAATCTCATTCCACGTCTTTATGATGTAACAGAAGGTGAGATTCTTGTAAATGGTGTTGATGTAAGAAAACTTTCTCTCGAAACACTTCATTCTCTGATAGCCTATGTGCCGCAGCAGAGTTATCTTTTCAGCGGCACAATCAGAGATAATATAAAATTCGGCAATCCTGATGCAACAGATGACGAAGTCTGGAGAGCAATCGAAATTGCTCAGGCAAAAACATTTGTCAGCAGTATGACAGACGGACTTGACAGCTTTGTTTCTCAGGCAGGTAAAAACTATTCAGGCGGTCAGAAACAGCGTCTTGCAATAGCACGTGCAATTGTCAAAAATGCATCAGTTTATATTTTTGATGACAGTTTTTCTGCTCTTGACCTTGCAACAGACGCAAGACTCAGAGCTTCTCTCAGAGAAAATCTTCCCGATGCAAACATTATTATTGTTGCACAGCGTGTAGGCACAGTTATCAATGCAGACCGCATCATAGTTATGGATGAAGGCGAAGCTGTCGGCATAGGCACTCATAAGGAGCTTATGGAAAACTGTGAAGTTTACAGAAGCATTGTTGCTTCTCAGCTTTCAGAAGAGGAGGCAGCAGTATGAGTAAAAAAGCGGTAAAAACGGTTACTGATGAAGAAGTTTTATATCTTGAGCAGAAATACTCCTCTTATAACGACAAAAGTGACGATAAGAAGAATGTGAGGAATGCAAAAGGCACAGCGCTGAGATTTTTCAGTCTTCTCAAACCCTATAAATTCAGCGTTGCAATTGTGTGCCTTGCATCAATTTTAAGTACACTTGCAAATGTTATTTCACCTGATTACCTTGGTGATATCATTAACAGCGTTCAGGCTGCAATAGAAAACTATGCAAACAATGGTGTTGCAATTGAATTCGGCTCTTTCACAGATACATCTTCAATTGCATATCAGATACTGTCTCTCGGTCTTGTGTATTTAGCTCTCGGCTTTATGACATTTATTCAGCAGTTTGTCGGTGCAGGTGTTACACAGAAACTTGTTTTCAGTCTGAGACAGCAGGTAAACAAAAAGCTTTCAAATCTTCCTCTCAGGTATTTTGACAAGAACACAAAAGGTGAAATCATCAGTAAAGTCGTAAATGACATTGAAAATGTTTCACAGAACCTTCAGAACAGTTTTCTTACAATTCTGACCGGTTTAATTCAGGTTGTGGGTGCTCTTGTGATGATGATAAGAACAGGAAATCTCCTTATGACTCTTGCGGCGGTTTTCCTTGTTCCTTTCAGCGGTACAATTGCATTCAGACTTGCAAAAATCTCTAAAAAATGGTTCTCAAAATACTGGAGCTCAATGGGTGCAATGAACGGTCACGTTGAAGAAATGTATTCAGGTCATTCACTTGTAAAACTCTTCAACCACGAAAAACAGTCAATTGATGAGTTCAAAGCTATCAATAACAATCTCAGAAAAAACAGCTTTTCTGCGAATATGGTTGCAGGTATACTCAATCCTATTCTGACTCTTTTCAAGAACATCAACTATGTATCAGTCTGCATTATCGGTGGCTGTTTCTATATGGGCAGATGGTTCAATACAGGTGTTCTTATTGCAAACACAATGAAAATCGGTGATATTGAAAAATTCCTTTCATTCTCATCACTTTTCTCACAGCCCATCACAAGCATTTCACAGATGATAAACGGTATTCAGTCTGCACTTGCGTCTGCAGAAAGAGTTTTTGAACTTCTTGATGAAGAAGAGCAGACAGCAGATAACACAGAAAATGAACCTGAATGTCTTTCTAAGGGTAATGTTGAATTCAGAGATGTATCATTCAGATACAAAGAAGACACACCTCTTATTGAAAACTTCACTCTTTCAGCTTCACCGGGGCACATTGTTGCAATTGTAGGTCCCACAGGAGCAGGTAAAACAACAATCGTCAACCTTCTTATGCGTTTCTATGATATTCAGTCAGGTCAGATTCTTCTTGACGGTACAGATATTATGACAATGTCAAGAAATGCACTCAGAGATAATTTCGGTATGGTTCTTCAGGATACATGGCTTTTCAAAGGCACTATCAAAGAAAACATCAAATACGGTGTTGACGATGCAACAGACGAAGAAATAATCACTGCTGCAAAATCCGCAAATATTCACGATTATATAATGTCTCAGCCCAAGGGTTATGATACGGAGCTTACCGAAGACGGTGCAAACATTTCTCAGGGACAAAGACAGCTTATTACAATTGCAAGAGCGTTGCTCAAAGACCCGAAAGTTCTTATTCTTGATGAAGCCACATCTTCAGTTGACACAAAGACAGAGCTGCTCATTCAGGAGGCTATGGCAGAGCTTATGAAGGGCAGAACAAGTTTCGTTATTGCCCACAGACTTTCAACAATCAGAAATGCAGATAACATCATTGTTATGCGCAGAGGTAATATTGTAGAGCAGGGTACTCACGATTCACTCCTTGAGCAGGACGGATTTTATGCAAAACTCTATAACAGCCAGTTTATAGGCGGAATTCCGGAGGATATTGAATAATGGCTATTGAAAGAGTAAGAGAATATTTTTCTCAGCAGGGTATAGCAGACAGAATTCTTGAATTTGATGTTTCAAGCGCAACTGTTGACCTTGCAGCGCAGGCTCTCGGTTGTGAGGGTAAAAGAATTGCAAAAACACTTTCATTCCACGTGGACGGTAAAGTTGTTCTTATTGTTGCCGCAGGTGACGCTAAAATCGACAATCCCAAATATAAGACACAGTTTCATACAAAGGCTAAAATGCTTGCATTTGACGAGGCAGAGATCCTCATAGGCCATGCAGTAGGCGGTGTTTGTCCCTTTGCTGTGAATGACGGTGCAGAAGTTTATCTTGATGAATCGCTCAGACGTTTTGAAACTGTTTTTCCCGCTTGCGGAAGTTCAAACAGCGCAATTGAGCTTACAATTGATGAACTTCAGAAGTACTCAACCAATTTCATTGAATGGGTTGATGTTTGCAAATTGCCTGAAGAATAATTGATATCTGAATAATAAAAAATCCGTAATACCTGAGTATTACGGATTTTTTATCATTTATAAAGTCTGATACTTTTGATTATGGGATTTGAACGTGACTGGGTGATAACAATATCAACTTCGTCTGCGTCAATACCTGAGGGAAATCTGAGTATTTTTCCCGAACCGATTGTTGTGAAATCCTGAACGTGCTTACCGTCTGCAAAAAGTGAACATTTTTCCACTCTCTGTGAATATTTTACATCTTCTTCAATTACAAGAGTTCTGAATTTTCCGTTGGGTCTGAGTCTTATTGCAGCTTCATTTTCCTGCATCATAAAAGAGTCTGCACCGGGAATACATTCTTCACCGTCGGGCGAAACAAGAGAAAGCTCAAAGGGCATATTCTCTTTGAATATATCTTCAATAATCTTTGTGAACTCCTTGAGAACCTTGATTTCACGGGGATTGATAAGACCGTCTCTGTCTGCAGGAACATTCAGAAGGAGAGATGCGTTACCGCCTACTGTTCTGAAATAGATATCAGCAAGTTCTTTGGGTGTTCTGCAGGGTTCGTCTTCACGCTCTGCATAGAATTCATCTTTCTGCCAGAACCAGCTGTGATTGATAGGTACATCAGCTTCTGCGGGACACCAGCAGAGATTAGCCATACCGCAGAGTTTTTCACGGCTGCCGAGGTCTTCATCTTTTCTGTCAAAGAAGTCAATGCCGAAACCTTCTGTTTTCTGTGAATTGTTTGCAATGTCCTCAAGTGTGTCTTCTGTCCAGGGAATAACATTCCATTCTGCTTTTCTTGTTCTTCCGCCTTCGTTGCCTATCCATCTTACATCGGGAGCACAGTTTGCGTGAAGAGCCTTGGGCTGAAGCTCTGAAATTACAGAATAATATCTTTTCCAGTCATAAACCTGCTTTTTACCGTTAGGACCTTCACCGCAGGCACCGTCAAACCAGAAACAGAAAATCTCACCATAGTTTGTGCAAAGCTCTGTGAGCTGATTTACAAAATAATCATTATATTCTTCTGAGCCGTAAGTTTTTTCGTGTCTGTCCCAGGGTGAGAGATAAATGCCGAGCTTGAGGCCGTACTTTTTACAGCTTTTTGAAAGTTCTTTTACAATGTCCTTTCCGTAGGGGCTGTACATAACGCTGTGGTCTGTGTATTTTGAATCAAAAAGGCAGAAGCCGTCGTGATGTTTTGCAGTGAAAATAATACCTTTGGAGCCTGTATTTTTAAGTATTCTGCACCACTGGTCAGTATCAAGCTGTTTAGGATTGAAAATCTTAGGGTCTTCTGTGCCGTCGCCCCATTCTCTCCCTGTGAAAGTGTTCATTCCGAAATGAATGAAGTTGTAATACTTCATTTCGTGGAATCTGAGCTGATTTTCTGAAGGACGCACAGAGATATATCTTTTTACATCATCGTTGTTAAGGGGTACACCGTTATTATCGGTACACCAGGAATGTCTGAATTTCATATTATACCTCAAAAAGAATTTTTTTATATTATACATTGAATATCCGATATTTTCAATATAAAAAAAAGGAGTTATCCCAAAAGATAACTCCCGAAAAATTATTTTGCGTATTTTTCTGCTTTGCTGAGTATTGTTATTATCGGAGAAATTAGTAATCCGCATATAAAATTACTGATTCCGTGGGTTATGTCAAAGGGTAGTCCCGTTGCAATCCATGTTAGTGTTGCTTTTAAGTCAAGGCCGAATATAAGTGCCTGCGCAGGTGCATAAAACACTCCGTAAAGGAATCCGTGCAATGCGCACACAACAGAATATACAATCGGTTTTGCTTTATCAGGTAATTTCTTCGGAATAAGCATTGTCATGCCCCAGAGAATTGTCCATATGTAGAGATAGGGAAGCCACCAAGTGCCGAATCCGTTAAGAAGCCCCGTCAGCATAACAAATATATAAAGCGGATAAAGCGCTTTACCTCTGTAAACAACCGTCATTGCAACAATGAATGTGCCGATAAGATGAATATTCGGAAGTACTTCCATTATTAATTTTGAAGCATACATCAATGCTCCGAGCATTCCGAAAATTGCAATATCTTTAACTTTAAGTTTCATTACTCAGCTCTGAATTCGTATGAAGTGCCGTCTGTGATATCTGTCATATCAACACCTGTCATACCGTATTCACCGTTGACATAAAAAGCCCAGTATTTGCCGTCAGTATCATAATCAAGTGTTTCACCGTCAACAGTTTTTACATAAAGACCGTACTGTCCGTCTTCACCTGCTATAATCTCGGCATCCATAAGAGCTTCACCCACAGTGGTCTTGTCTGTGAGGACATTATAGGCTTTTGTTGTGCCGTCTGCGTGAGTTACAGTGAATGCAAACTGAGTTTTTCCTGTACCTACGGTGATAGCACCATCGGTTTTTTCATCAGTTTCGCTTTCTGCTTCGTTGTCTGCAGATGCAGTTTCCTGTGATGAAATCTCAGAGGGATTTTCATCCGGTGTTTCTTTGTTGCCGTTGCAACCTGTTGTAAGAAGTGCCATAACCGCAATAAGCACAATACAAAGGAAGAACGACAAACTTTTTTTAAGGTTTGTCATTTTCATTGTGTTTTTTCTCCTTTGAAAAAATATTGTTATTTGTCTTCCGTAACCGGTACCCGCAGTTCTTCAGGAAGCAATTGATTAAAAAGTATTTCGACTCAGCACTCTTTTTCCGCCTTCTCAGATTTCTCCAATGACTTGTCTCCCTTTTTTTGCGGTGAAAAAGGGATAGAAAAAAGATTTTTTATGTGCCTCACGGCGACGGGCTCGTACAGGAGTTGCACCTGTTTCCTTTTTAATCGCATAAATCTTATCATATTCAGGTGTAAATTTCAATATTATTTACAGTAAATTTAATAAACTTATAGCCGTATATTGATGAAATTGATAAAAAAATAAGAATTATATTGAAAAATAATAAAATATAGTTTATACTTATAGAGATTATAATGAATTATTCTGTGCTTCTGAAGCTGGTTTAATAAAGGAGGAAAAAAATGAAATTACCCCCGATTGATATGACAAGTGTCAGACATCCTTATCCCGAAACAACAATGTTCGGTGCTATAAAAGAAGCTGCTGATAAATTCCCGAAAGCTCCTGCTCTTGAGTTTATGGGAAGCTATACCACTTATACATCTCTTATAAGAAAAATTGAACAGGCAGCAATGGCTTTTTACTCAGCAGGTATCAGAAAGAATGATGTTGTTACAATTTGTACCCCCAATATTCCTCAGGCTATTGTGGCAATTTATGCACTTAACAGAATCGGTGCAATCGCAAGTGTTGTGCATCCTCTTTCTTCTCAGAAGAATATAACATATTACCTTGATTACACAGACAGTAAAATGATTCTTACTCTTGATAACTTCTATGAGAAGGTTTATGCTGCTGTCAAGGAATCAAAGCGTGATATAAGAATTCTTGTTGCAAGAATTCAGGAGGAGCTCAATCCCATTCTCGCAGCAGGTTATATTCTCAAATCCGGCAAGAAGTATCTCAGATTCCCCGAAAAGGGAAAAGGCACAGTATGGGGTGATTTTGTTAAATTCACAAGAAGAGTTGAACTTCCTCCCGTTGAGTTTGATAAAGAGAAAACTGCGGTAATTCTTTACAGCGGTGGTACAAGCGGTACACCCAAGGGAATCTGCCTTTCTGATTACGGATTCAACGCTCTCGGTATGCAACTTGCAGAGGAATGCGGATGTAATCTTACATACGGATGTACATTCCTTTCAGTTATGCCCATATTCCACGGTTTCGGACTCGGTATCGGCATTCACACAATTCTTGAAAACGGAGCAATGTGTATTCTTATTCCTCAGTTCACAAAGGAAACCTATGCACAGACAGTGCTTAAAAAGAAACCTAATTTTATTGCTGGTGTTCCCACTCTTTATGAAGCACTTCTCAATGTTGATGAATTCAAAGGTGCAGACCTTTCATTCCTTATCGGTGTTTTCAGCGGCGGTGACTCAATTTCTCTTGAACTTAAAAAGAGATGTGATGAGTTCTTCAAAGAACATAATGCAAAGGTTCAGATACGTGAAGGTTACGGTCTTACAGAGAGTGTAAATGCTACTTGTCTGACTCCCGTTGACAGATATAAAGAGGGAAGTATCGGTCTTCCTCTTCGTGATATGGAATTCAGAATTGTTGAACCCGGAACTTTCAACGAAGTTGCAACAGGTGAACTCGGTGAAATCATTATTTCCGGTCCTACAATTATGCTCGGATACCTCAAGAATGAAGAGGAAAATGAAAAGACTCTCCGTACAGATGAAAACGGTGCAAAATGGCTCTTCACAGGCGACCTCGGTTGTGTTGATGAAGAAGGCTTTGTATATTTCAAACAGCGAATCAAGAGAATGATTATTTCAAGCGGATATAATGTATATCCTTCTCAGATAGAGAAAGTGCTTGATAAGCACCCCGATATCGATTATTCATGCGCTATCGGTGTTAAAGATGCTTACAAGATGCAGAAGGTTCGTGCATATATTGTTCTCAAAGACGGTGTTCCCGAAACACCTGAGCAGAAAATAAAAATTCTTGATTACTGTAAACAGTATCTTGATGTTATGGAAAGACCCAGAGAAATAATTTTCAGAAAAGAACTTCCCAGAACACTTGTAGGCAAGGTTGCTTACCGTGTTCTTGAAGAGGAAGCTGCAGCAGAGGAGGCAGGCAAATGAGCAGAAGCAGAAAAGAAATGAGAAAAGGCTATCACCGTAATCGTTTTATGGTTATGCTTGTTTTCAAAATTCTTAAACCTTTCGCATTCCCCGTACTTCATGCGGAAATGAAACCATACAGACCCAAGAACAAGACATTCCTTGTTATCTCAAACCATACAGACGCACTTGACCCCGGATTCCTTATGCTTGAATTCAACAAGTATATCCGTTTTGTTGCAAGTGACCATGTAACAAGAGGCGGTCTTCTCGGTTTTGTTATCAAGTACCTCGGCGGTGTTATCGTCAAGAGAAGAAGTAATCCTCCCGAAGTGCTCTGGAATGATATTCTTGACACTCTTAAGGCAGATATCCCCGTAGGTCTCTTTGCAGAGGGAAGCACAAGCCTTAACGGTGAAACTGGCTTTATGTCAGCAAACACAGGTAAGCTTGTCAAGGATTCAGGCAAGGCTCTTATCACACACAGATTCATAGGCGGTTATCTCAGAAGTCCCCGTTGGGCAAACACTAATAAAATCGGTCCTGTTATCGGTGAAGTTGTGAACGAATATTCTGCAGAAGAGCTTGCAACAATGACAGTTGATGAAATCAACGAAATCATCAGACGTGATACTTATGTAAACGCTTTTGAAGAGCAGAGAAAGAATCCCAGAATATATACAGGCGAAAATATGGCCGAGTATCTTGAAAGAATTCTTTATGTATGCCCCAAATGCCGTAAAATCGGTACTCTTCACAGTAAGGGCGATTTCTTCAAGTGTGATGATTGCGGATACAACGTTGAATACGGTACAGATGCATTCTTCCACAGCAAAGATAACACAGTTATTTTTGATAACGTTCTTGATTGGGATAAATGGCAGCGTGAAGAATGGAAGAAGAAAGTTCTTTCAGCTGAAGACGGTGAACTGATTTTTGAAGATAAAGATCAGGTTATCCGCACAATCAAGGAAGATGCAAAAATTCCCGTTGCAGATCACGCAACACTTCAGCTTTATAAAGATAAGTTTGTTATCATCAAAGATGACGGTGAAAAGGTTGAAATGCCTATGCCTTCAATCACAAGAGTATGGATTGCCGCAAAGGATTCACTTATCGTTGTTAATGATGAACACTATTTTGATGTAAGCTGTCACGATGTGAAGAGAGCTGCAATCAAATATGTTGCTGCATGGATGTATCTCAGAGGTAAAGATTTTGTCTGATTTGTTTTCTGAAAGGGGAATAAAGCTGTGACAGGACTTATTGATGTCGGCGGCGGTATGAAGTGTGCATATTCAGCCGGTCTGTATGATTATTTTATGGATAACGGAATAAAATTTGATTATTACCTCGGTGTGTCTGCAGGCAGTATGAATCTCATATCATACATAGCAGGTGAACGAGGCAGAAATATCAGAATGTACAGACTTGCCGCAGAGGGTAATGAATATCTCAGTCTTTCAAGTCTTGTACATAACGGTACATATATGAACTATGAAAAGGTTGCAGAGGATTTCTATTCCGAAAGCGGAGCAGACCCTTTTGATTTTGACGCATTCCGAAATTCCGACAAACCTTTTGTTGTTGCAGCAACAAGAGCAAAAGACGCAGCGACAATTTATTTTGACAGAACCGATATGCGTGACAGAGACTCCATAATCGATATTCTCAGTGCATCTTGCTGTATTCCCGTAGCAAGCAAACCTATTGTTATAGATAACGTTGAGTATTTTGACGGTGGTCTTGCAGAGCCTGTACCTTTCAGAAAGGCTTTTGATGACGGGTGTGACAATATTGTTGTTGTGCTGTCATCCACAGCTTATGAAAGACGTGAAAAAATACCCGGTACAAACATTTTCGGACCTGCTATTCTTAAAGAATATCCGGCAATAAATGATGTTGTGGAAGACAGACCGGCTGTATATAACTATATGATACGTTGTATCAGAGAATATGAGCTCAAGGGCAGAGCATTATTGCTTTCACCTGAGGATATACCGGGTGCATTTACTCTTGCAAAGGATATTGATACTGTCAATACCCTTTACGAAAACGGCTATCGTGACGGAGAAGAGTGCAGACGAGAAATACTCAGATTGTTAGGGAAACAATAATTTATCAAGGAGCTTATATGACCGATAAAGAAAAAATGCACTCAGGGGATATATATTATCCCTCAGGTGATGAAATAATGAATGAGCAGTTGAAGTGTCTTGACAGACTTTATGATTTCAATGCCACAAGACCCACACAGCTCGATTTAAGAGAAAAAATGCTCAAAGAGATGTTTGCCGAGATAGGGGAGAATTGCTACATCGAGCCTCCTCTTCACGCAAACTGGGGCGGCAAGCATTGTCATTTCGGTGATAATGTTTATGCAAACTTTAATCTCACAATGGTTGACGATACACACATTTATGTGGGTGATTGCACAATGATTGCTCCCAATGTTGTGATTGCAACTGCAGGTCATCCAATACTTCCTGAGCTTCGTGAAAAGGCTTATCAGTACAATATGCCGGTGCATATCGGCAGAAACTGCTGGATAGGTGCAGGTGCACTTATAATGCCGGGTGTCACAATCGGTGATAATACCGTTATCGGTGCTGGAAGCGTTGTCACAAAAGATATTCCCGCAAATGTTGTCGCTGTGGGAAATCCCTGTAAAGTCCTCAGAGAAATCGGTGACCACGACAAAGAGTATTATTTCAGAGACAGAAAAATAAAGTATAATGATCTGTAATTCAGGGGAGTTGTTAATTCAACTCCCTTCTTGAAATTACAGGAGTGTTTATGAAACGGGTGTTTTTATGACAGAATATTATCTTGGTTTTGATATCGGCGGCACAAAATGTGCTGTTGTTCTCGGTATGTATAAAGACGGCAATATGACAATTGCAGATAAAACTTCATTTACCACACAAACAGAAAAAGGTTGGGAGTTTGCTGTAGACAATATGTTTTCAGCTGCTGAGAAAATGATTGCAGATAATTCTCTTTCAGATAAAGATATTGTTTCAATAGGCATCAGCTGCGGAGGACCTCTTGACAGCAAGAAAGGCATAATAATGTCACCTCCGAATCTTCCCGGCTGGGATAATGTCCCTATCACTGCAATGTGTGAAGAAAAATTCGGTGTAAAGGCATATCTGCAGAATGATGCAAATGCCTGTGGCATTGCAGAATGGCAGTTTGGTGCTGCAAAAGGTTCCGAAAATGCTGTTTTCCTCACATTCGGAACAGGACTCGGTGCAGGACTTATTCTCGGAGGCAGACTTTATGAGGGCACAAACGGTATGGCAGGTGAAGTGGGGCATATCCGTCTTTCTCAGCATGGACCCGTAGGTTACGGTAAGGAAGGTTCTTTTGAAGGATTCTGCTCAGGCGGAGGAATTGCTCAGCTCGGCAGAACAATGGCTCTTGAGGCCATTCAGCGTGGCGAGAGCGTATCTTTTTGTCAGGGAATTGACTCTCTTGAGGGTATAACTGCAAAATCAGTTGCCGAAGCTGCAAAAAACGGTGATCCCGTTGCAAAAAAAGTTTACGAAGTCTGCGGTGAATATCTCGGCAGAGGTCTTTCTGTTATTATAGATATTCTCAACCCCGAAGTTGTCGTCATCGGCAGCATATATGAACGCAGCAGTGAACTTCTGATTGAATCAATGGAGAGAGAAATAAAAAAAGAGGCTCTTTCAGCCTCTTCATCAGTATGCAGAATTGTTCCTGCTGTGCTCGGTGACAGCATAGGTGACTATGCCTCACTTGCTGTAGCGGTGGATAAACAATAACTTAATGCATAATTCACAATGCAAAATGCACAATTAAGCAGGTGCTGCCATTAAGGCAGATTCTGCATTATAAATGGGTAAGGGTGAAAGTCATTCCTCTTAAAATTGTGCATTGTGAATTCTTAATTGTGAATTGATAAATTATTTGTTTTTCATGCTTTCAATCGCATTCTGAAGTTGTATTTTATATTCAGTAACTGCCTTTTCTGGGGCAGTTATTTTCATTTCTCCGCCGAATGTGAACACCCAGGAGTAAAGAGTAGGTGTGAGTGCGGCTTTTACGGCAACTGTATATTCACCGTCATCAGTTTTTATGAATTTGCTTTTTTTGCCGAATTTGTCAATAACAACACCTGCAAGTTTTTCGGGAATCTTCAATGTGACATCAGTCACTTCGCCCTGATACATTGTGATGGTTGCGTTTGAGTATTCTGCAATGTCAAATTTTCTGAAATATCCTTTGCCGTCACGTGATTCATCAATGATTTCAACATTCTCCATTTTATCAACACGGTAATGTTTTATTTTTGATGCATAACCGTCAAATGCGATGAGATAATACTTTTCGCTGTCATATTGCAGACCGAAAGGACTGACTTTGATTTTTTCACCGTTTTTGTGATACATTTTCTTTTTGTCAACACCGTAGTTGAAATATCTGAATGTAATCATTCTGTCCGTATGTATTGCGTGATGAATGGTATCTGTGCTGTAAAAGATATTTTCGTTATCATTCTTTATTCTGTTAACAATATATACTTCTCTCTGCAGGTCATCTTTTTCATAGGCACTTGCAAGACTGCCGAGTTTCTTTATGATTTCATAGCTTTTCTTGGTGGTGATAAATCTTGATGACTGTACGGCATCAACAAGAAGTTTCAGCTCTGATAACTGAAATTCTCTTGATACCATTGATATTCCGCCTCCACGGCCTTTTGAAACAATGATATCAAGACCGTAAAGCTTCAATGCCTCAATGTCTGAATAAATTGTTTTTCTTTCTGCATCTATTCCGTTCTTTTTAAGCATTTCAATTATCTCTGTTGTTGACACACTGTGGTTTTCATCTGTCTTGTGATACAGAAAATCTGCAATATAAAGCATTTTGAGTTTCTGATTTGCTGATTTTGCCATATTTATCAATCCTTCAAATTTATATTACGAACAGAACTTTTTGTTTGCAATCTGATTGTAACACATAAAGTGTCCAAAAAAAAGTACATATTTAATTTTTATTTTATTTGTTGATTTGTTTTATATAAAATGTTATAATAACTTGAATTATTATTTTTTGCAAAAATAAGTAAGAGATTAAAGGAGGTTTTGTGGATGGGAAATTCCGCAACTCAGACAGGTGAAAAAAAGCACCTGAAAACCAATGAATGGATTTTGTATCTGATGGGTGTATTCTTTTACACTATGATGACAGGTATGGTAGGCGGTAACAGAAATGCTTACCTTGTTAATGTTCTTGGTCTTTCAGAAGATATGAACTCACTTTGCTCAGCAATAACAAGTGTGTCATGTTTTATTCTCAACTTCTTTATCGTTATGTACATTGACGGCAGAAGAATGGGTAAAAAAGGCAAGTTCAGACCTATTGTACTCACAATTGCATTACCGATGCTTGTTGTGCTTATGCTCAACTTCATAGCACCTAAGGGTATTGCAGGTACAACACTCATTATTTATGTTCTCACAATCAATATTGCCTGGGGTATTATCTGTACATTCGGTAACTCAATCAATATGATTGCCAATGTTATGACTCCCAATATGAAAGAGCGTGACCAGCTTCTTTCATTCAGAAGTATTTCATCTGCAGTAGGCAACTCAGCACCTCTTGTAGTTCTTCTTGTTGTCGGTCTTATCTGGAAAGATAACGAAGGTCTTCAGTACATAATCAGCTCTGCAATCTGCGGTGTTGCAGGTGTTATTACTGTTCTTCTCGGTATGAATGTTGTAAGAGAAAGAATTCCTTACACAGCAGAGAAAAAGAATCCTCTTGAAGGTTTCAAAGATATTATCAGCAACAAGTATGCTTGGACAATTATTTTCTCTGAATTTCTCAAGAGCTTCAGAGGTATTGCAACTTATATGGAAACATTCCTTGCAATTGCAGTTCTCGGCTCAGCTTCAAAGAAAATCATCTTTGTTCTTCCTGTAGGTATCGGTACAGCAGTTGGTATGCTTGTTATCAACTTCCTTCTCAAGAAGTTCAATGCAAGAATTCTTTACATTGCAAGCGGTATTTACTCTGTAACAGCAAACTGTATTGCATTTGCTGTTGGTTATATGTATTTCAAGAACCCCAATACAGTTCTTATGATCGTGTTTGTTGCATTCCTTTTCCTTATCGGTCTTCAGTTTGGTGCATCAAACCTTCTTCCCTCAATGTTTCAGGCTGACGTTCTTGAGGATATTGAGCTTAAAACAGGCAAGAGACTTGACGCTTCAATGCCCTTTGTTATTTCAATCGGTACACTTATAAGCGGAACAATCGCAAGCACACTTGCACCCCTGGTGCTTTACGGTGATGACTCAATCATTCACTATGTTCCCAACGCACCTGACCAGACTTTTGATACAAAGATTCTTCTTCTCTTCTTCTATACAATTGTTCACGGTATTATGATGTTTCTTGCAGGTGTGCCTTTCTTCTTCTACAAGCTTACCGGCAAAACAAAGGAAGATATCCATAATCAGGTAGTTGAACTCAGAAAACTCAACAGTTCACAGCTTGAAGCTGCGGAGGCAACTGATGAAGCCCTTTAAGTTTTTCGTTGTAACAGATACTCATTATTTTGCAAAGAGTCTTTCTGCAAGCGGTGAACATTACGAAGACTTTATGGATTTTGAGCAGAAGTGCTTTGCCGAAACTCCTTACATAAACGATGCTGTTTTTGACTACCTTGCAAAGCAGACAGAAGCAGACACAATTCTTATTACAGGCGATTTGTCTTTCAACGGTGAAAAGGCAAGTCATGAAGAATTTTCAAAGCTTCTCAGAAAGCTTCAGTCTGCAGGCAAGGATGTTTATGTTGTAACAGCAGGTCACGATATTGAGGAATATCCTTTTGAGTATACAGACGAGGGCAGACACCATATAGAAGGTGTGAAATTCTCTGAGCTTTACGATTATTATCGTGATTTCGGTTATGACAAGGCAATTTCATTCTATAAAGAAAATCTTTCATATGTGGCGCAGCTTACAGACGGTGTAAGACTTCTTGTGCTGTGCAACGATTCTGCTGAACAGAAAAATATTGCATATACAGATGAACTTCTTGCATGGGCAAAAGAACAGATGGATAAGGCTAAGGCAGACGGTCAGATGATGTTTGCAATGGAACATTATCCCGTTCTTCCCGGACAGCCCATACTCACACTCATCCCCGATGCAAGACAGAAAGAGAGCAAAAAGCTTTATACACTCCTTGCTGACAACGGTGTGCATCTTATATTTACGGGTCATATGCACAATCAGAGCATCAATATGGTTGAAACCGAAAACGGCAATATATTCTATGATGTTTGTACCGGTTCGGTTATCGGTTGTCCAGCATTTATGCGTCTTTGCACAATTGAAAACGATGTTACTGTTCATATAAAGAGCATTCCCGTTCCTGATTTTGAGTGGGATACAAAAGGCAAGGACTGCACTGTATATATGCGTGAACAGTTTGAAAGAATGATAAGAACTCTTGTTTCAAGTATGCAGGATGATCCCGCAAGAATCCTCAGCAAATTCGGTGGTGACAATCCCAAACTTCACAAGATCGTTTCTGTTGTGGGCAAAGCTCTTAACACATGGACTGTGAGCAGGGTAGCAAAGATTTTCTTTGTAAAGGCTCATAAAGACATTAAAGACAGAAAATTCATTGACCTTGTTGTTGACATCGCAAGAAATGCATTTGAGGGTGACCAGCAATTTGTTGAAGGTACACCTACAGGTGATACGGTACTTAAAGTTTTCAGAAGACTTAAACCCGTTTTCAGAATCCTCAACAAAAAGCTTCACGGCTCTCAGGGTGAACAAATTGATATGTATGAGCTTCTGAAGCATTCACTGGGTAACTACGGCATTTCAGATTACGATGCAATGCTTATTTTTGAATGATATGAAAAACTGGATGAAACATATAGCTGATGATAAAAAAATCACAGCAATAAATATGCCCGGCACACACGACAGTATATGCCGTTATACTGATTTCAGCTTTATAAGTCAGACTCAGCGTCTGACAGTATCTGAGCAACTTGAAAAAGGTGTAAGATATTTTGATCTTCGTTTCAAATTTGCAGACGGCAGATTCCTTGCGAATCACAGTATCACTTTCTGCAGAAAAAAGAGAGGTTTCTGGAATGAAATCATTACAGCAGAAGATGTTGTCAACGATTGCGTTGCTTTTCTTAAAAACAACCCGTCAGAAACCATACTTTTTCAGCTGAAAGAGGCTGAAAGCAATGCCGGAAATGACTTTTTCAATTTGTTTTATGAAAAATTCATAAGCCCTCAGTCGCAGATGTGGTTTTCTGAAAACAGAATCCCCACAATGGGTGAAGCAAGGGGCAGAATCATTCTTCTCAGAGCAGTTTCTGCAGATAAAGACAGATACAGCGATTCGGATTGCGGCATTGATTTTACTGCTTATCCTTATGTCGGTACACACAATGTTGATGACTGGCGCAGAGGAGAGATAAAGAAACTCGACGGCACTGTTTATGCACACAGCTTTATTCAGGATTCATACAAAACCGAGGGGAAAGAAAAGTGGGGAACTGTGACACGTTTCCTTGCAAGCGATCTTTCAGAAGATGATTTCAATGTGTGCTACACAAGCTGCACACGTATCTGTGTGCCAAGGATAAATGTAAAATACATCAACAGAAAACTTTTGGATTTTGAGTTTGAAAAAAAGTATTACGGCATAATTGCAACCGACTTTATAACAGAAAAAATCTGTAAATTGATTGTAAATACCAATTAATTTGCAAGAGAATTCAGAATTAAAAATGAATGTTTTCAGAAAGTTGATATAATTAAGAATTAATTGTGAACATTTTCAAAAATTGTTGACTGTTTCCTTTTAATGATATATTATATTGGTGTAATAATTTATATAGGAGGAAAATCGAAATGGTATTTCTTATTAAGCTTCTTGTAAAGATCATCAAGCTCGCAATCGCTCTTAACAAGTTCGGTCTTCTTGATGAAGTAATCAGTATGCTTGAAGGCGTTATTCCTTCAGAATACGCAGATTACCTTGTTTAATTGAATTTGCGAAATCAGGCCGGAGTAATCCGGCCTTTTTTCTTTTTTTGTTTTATTGACATTATATATATACAATGGTATAATTATATATTGAAAATTTATATATAAAGGGAGGTGCCGAATATGAAAAATATATATTTTGTTCAGGCTGATGTTTCTGCTTGTTCTGGCACAAAGAATTCATATCTGCCGTACACAGCGGGTATTCTGATAGCGTCTGCGTGGACAAGCGAAATAGTCAGGGAAAATCTGAATTTCAAAGGTTTTCTGTTTCTTAGAGAAGATGTAAACAAAGTCGTAGACAGACTTGAAAACCCTGCATATATCGGCTTTTCCAACTACTGCTGGAGTACGGAATACAATAAGTGTCTTGCAAAGGCAGTTAAAGAGAAATTCCCTGAATGTGTTATCAATTTCGGTGGTCATAATGTTCCCGATAATTTCAGCTTTCTTGAAGATTATCCTTATATTGATGTTCTGAGTCACGGTGAAGGTGAGGACACAATAAAGGCTTTGCTTGAGGCTGTTGCACTCGGCACTCCTTTTGATAATGTAAATAATATTTCTTTCAGAAAAGCAAACGGTAGTTTTGTAAGAACTCCCACAAAACTGCAGACTACACTTGATTATCCATCACCGTATCTTGAGGGTTGGTTTGATGATATTATTGCCGAACATCCTGAAATTACATTCAATGCTATACTTGAAACAAGCAGGGGATGTCCTAATCAGTGTGCATACTGCGATTGGGGACTTCTCAAATCAAAGACACGACTTTTCCCGATAGAAAGAATCAGAAAAGAAATCAAATGGATGTCTGACAATAAAATTGCTTTTGTCTGGGGCGCAGATGCAAATTTCGGTATGTTCAGTCGTGATATTGAAATTGCAAAAGAACTTGCAGCCGTAAAAAAGGCAACAGGTTATCCTGAAAGAATGCGTATGAATTACGCAAAAAATAATTTTGAAACAGTTTTTGAAATCGTAAAGATATTCAAAGAATGCGAATTTGACAGAATCGGTGCCACTCTTTCATTTCAGAGTCTTTCACCCGTTGTGCTTGAAAATATTGGCAGAAAGAATACTTCTCTTGATTTTTATAAAAATCTTCTGACAAAATACAATACAGAGAATATGAAAACATATTCCGAGCTTATTCTCGGTCTTCCCGGTGAAACTTATGAAAGTTTCATAAGAGGTATCGGAACACTGTTTGAAATCGGTCAGCATTTTGTCTTTGCTGTATACGGATGCATTCTTCTTCCCAATTCTTTGATGGGCCAGAAGGATTATATTGAAAAACACGGCATCAAAAGTGTCAAATCAGAAATTGTCAGATTCCATGCAGATGCAGGTGAATTTGCAATTCCCGAATATAATGATCTTATTGTGGAAACCAATACAATGAGCCGTGAAATGTGGGTTCGTGCCACAGCTTTTTACTATATGACTATGGCTTTCCACGGTAACGGATTGCTCCGTGCGTTCGGTATATATCTTTTCTATGAAAAAAATGTACCTTATGAAAAGTTCTATGATGCGGCAATTGATTATTTTGAGAATAATCCCGGTCTTTATATATCAAAGCTTTACAGAGATGTTAAAAGGCACGCAGATGAACTGTCCCGCGGTATTGAAACGGGAAAAATGGTATTTGATAAATGTGAAGATGTTGTATGGGATGACCATGAATACGTTGTTCTGAACGTTCTTGAAGATACTGATAACTTCTATTCTGAAATGTTACCGTTTCTCAGTTCATTTGATATTGAAAAAGATATTTTTGAAGATCTTTTCAATTATCAGAAGAACATTCTCAGAAAACCGTCAGATACAGAAAAAACGGTTGAACTCAATTACGATATTCACACATTCCTTAAAAATGTTTATGTGAATGTTGTAAATCCTCTTGAAAAGAAAAAACATACACTCCTTATGCGTGATTCAGATGTTTACGATAACTGGCGTGACTTCGGAAAGTTCGTTATCTGGTACGGCAGAATGGGTTGGTCGTCTTATAAAGACGATGTTACAGAAAAATAAAAGGCAGGTGGAATCCGTGAAAAAGAATATTTATATGGTTGGTGCAAATTATCTTCACGGTAATTCCACATATTTCCCTTATGCAGTGGGAACTCTTATTGCCAATGCAAAAAAATATGACAGAATAAATGAATTCTATAATTTCGGTGAAATCTTTTTTCTCAGGGAAGATACAGATTCCGTTATCACAAGAATGAAGAATCCTGCCGTGGTTGGTTTTTCAAACTATCTCTGGAATTATGAATACAACAAAGTTCTTGCTCAGAAAGTCAGGGATAAATATCCCGATTGTATCATAATTTTCGGTGGTCATCACATCGGTGAGAACAATGATGTATACTCAGATTGCCCGAATGCCGATTACTTTATATTCGGTGAGGGGGAAGAGATTTTCAGCCGAATTCTTCTTGCGCTGACAGGTGAGGGAAGTATAAAAGAAATTCCTAATATTTCATACAAAGAAAACGGTGAATATTTCTATACATTCAGACAATGCATAGATTCAACGGATTATCCGTCACCTTACCTTACAGGTGTTTTCGATGATATTCTTCAGAAACATTCCGAACTTAAATTTTATGCGATAATTGAGACAAGCCGTGGCTGTCCTTATAAATGCAAATACTGTGACTGGGGAAATCTTGACTCAAAAAGAGTAAAATTCTTCCCTAAAGAAAAGATTTTTGCAGAAATTGAATGGCTTGCCGCACACGGCGTTGATACATTCGGAGGCGCAGATGCGAATTTCGGCATCGTAAAGAGTGACGAAGAATATATCGACAAAATGGTTGAAGTGCATAAGCTGACAGGGCATCTTAAAAATTTCCAGACATCATATGCAAAAAACAGCAATGATATTGTTTTTAATATGACTAAGAAACTCAATGATTGCGGAATGAATAAAGGTGTTACTTTGTCCTTTCAGTCGCTGAGTGAAGAAGCTCTCAGAAATGTTGGCAGAGAAAATATATCGATTGAAAGTTATAAGGCTCTTCTCGGCAGGTATGCAGAGCATTCCATTGCAACTTATACAGAGCTTATTTTAGGTCTTCCTGGTGAAACTTATGATAGTTTTGTTGACGGAATTGAAACTCTTCTGCAGGCAGGTCAGCATCACGCAATCTATATTCATAATTGCGAATATCTTCCTTGTGCCGGAATGAGTGACCGTGAATATTCAGAAAAATTCAGAATCGGTGTTTCAAAAATTCCTCTCAATCAACCTCACAGAGAGGCATCTTCTATTGATGAAATATCTGAATTTTCAAGAATAGTTACTTCTACATACTCAATGTCTGAATCTGAATGGGTAAAGATAAATATGTTTGCTTTAGCTGTTCAGTGTCTGCATCACGGTGGCTTGTTGCCCTTTTTTGCAATTTATCTTTACAAAGAAAAAGATATCAGATATACGGATTTTTACAACGCATTCATTGAATATGTTTTTGAAAACAGAGACGGACTTTTATATAAAGTCTTCAGTGAGGCAGAAAACAGTCTCAATGCCGTTGTTAAAGACAACAGATCACTTACTTTTGTTGATGAGAGATTCGGTGATGTTGTATGGCCGGTTGAAGAATATGCATTTCTGAATTTTGTATATGATATTGATACTTTTTACAGTGAAACCGAAGTATTTCTTAAAAAATATATTGATAATGAAATTTTTACACAGCTTCTTGTGTTTCAGAAAATGATGCTCAGACAGCCGACGGTAAAAATTTCAAAGGCATCTTTTGATTACAATTTCTTTGAATATTTTTCTGCTGTATATAAGAACGATTCAATTGCTCTAAAGCGTGAAAAATCCGTTTATGCGGTAAACGGCAGACAATATAATTCTTTTGCTGATTATGCACGTTTTTCTGTATGGTACGGCAGAAAAGAATTCGGCAATCTTAATCTCAATTTTACTGAAAGGGAGGAAAACTGATGAAAAAGAGATATTATCATGTTCAGGTCGGAGTAACTTTTTCATCACCGTGTTTTTTACCCTATTCAGCAGGTTGTATTGCCGCTTATCTTAAAAATGACAGCGAAGTTACAGAAAATTTTGTTATAGCAGATATTATAGGTCTCCGTGAAAAAACAGAAGATGTTATAAATCGTTTTGAGAATCCTGATTTTGTAGGTTTTACCTGCTTTACATGGAATCTTGAGTATAACAAAGCTCTTGCAAAGGCTCTTAAAAAGAGATTTCCGTCTGTTAAAATTATATTCGGCGGTCACAGTGTCCCTGCAGGAAATGAATTTCTTGAACAATATGCTTTCATAGATTTTCTTATGCATAATGAAGGTGAAGAAACAACTGCATCTTTTCTTAAAGCGGTTGCAAACGGTACTTCATTTAAGAATGTGCCGAATCTTTCATTCAGAGACGAAAACGGAAATTGTATCACAACTGATGATTATCATCCCTGCGATATTTCTTCATATCCGTCTCCTTATACATCAGGTGTGTTTGATAATCTTATAAAAGAATTTCCTGATATTGAATTTCACGCAACTCTTGAAACAAACAGAGGCTGCCCTTATGCCTGTGCATATTGTGAATGGTGTTTTACTAAGAAAATCCGTCAGTTTCCCATGGAAAAAATCAAAGCTGAAATTGAATGGATTGCAAAAAATAAAATAAGATATTGTTACTGCGCAGATGCAAATTTCGGTATATTTTCACGTGATGTTGAAATTGCTCAGTATGTTATCGATAAAAAGAAAGAATACGGATATCCTGATGTTTTTAAGCCTTGCTATGCAAAGGAAAGTGATGATACTGTTTTTGAAGCTGGATATATTCTCAATAAAAACAATGCTGATAAAGGTGTTACACTTGCTTATCAGTCTCTTGACCCTCACACTCTTGAAAATATAGGCAGAAAAAATCTCACACTTGAGCATTTTTCTTCACTTGATGCAAGATATAATGAGGCAGGTATTCCCACTTATACAGAGCTTATTCTGGGGCTTCCCGGTGAAACTTATGAGAGCTTCTGCCGTGGTATGTGCCGTCTTCTTGAGTCAGGTCAGAATAATTCAATGACTGTTTATGAGTGTCAGGTTTATCCGAATACTCCTATGGGTAATAAAGAATATAAAGAAAAGCACGGTATTAAAACTGCAAGAATCCCTCTTTTCGGTATTCATTATAATCCTGAATTCAACGGAGTAGGTGAGTATATTGATGTTATAACAGAAACTGCCACAATGCCCCATAAGGATTGGGTAAAGGCTTATATGTTTTCTGTTATTCTTCAGACTTTCCATCATCTCGGGCTCATCAGATATTTTGCTATTTATATCAACAAAGAAAAAGGCATTTCATATTATGATTTTTATAATATGCTTTATGATTATATTTATGATGTAAGTACCGGATTCCTTAATGAATTTTTCAAAGAGCTTTATAACAGAAAGCTTGATTCCGAAAAAGCAGACTGGACATATCAGAGAGATATTTTCAGCACAACGGGGTGGTATTTTGAAGAGGGTGCTTTCCTTGAAATGGCATACCACAGCGGTGAATTCTGGAATGATATAAAACCGTTTCTTGTGTCATTCGGCATTGATGATGATATTTTTGAAAATCTTCTCAATTATCAGAAATCACTTATAAGAAAGCCTTTTGTAAATGAAGTTGAGATTGATTCTGATTACAGTTTTTATGAGTATTTCACAGCTATTGATGAAGGCAGATATGAAAAACTCAGAAAAGTCAGAAATAAACTTAGTATCAAAGCTCACAAAGAAATATTATCCTGGGATGTTTATGCAAGAGAAGTAATCTGGTTCGGTAAACGATACAGCGCAACTCTGCTTGTGAATCCCAGAGAAAAAATAACTTATACGGAAGAATAAAAATGCAGTTTGAACAGGTTTCAATAATAATCGGTGCAACAGACGAAGACGAAACACTCCGTAAAACGGTAGACAGTATAATGGAAAGCTGTGATGTGAAAGACATTGCAAAGGTTATAATCGTTATTTCGACAAATGCATCTGATGGTTGCAGAAATGCAATAGAATGCCTTAAAAATAAATATGGTGATGTTATCTGTTCAATGGTTCAGAAACGCAGATATGTAGGCGGCGCAATCCGTGACGGATTTGATGTTGCCGACTCGTCTCATCTTATGCTCCTGCCGGCAGATATGGCAATCGGTCTTGACTGTGTGCCTGAAATGATAAAAAGGGTGAAACAGAAACCTGATGTGATTTCAAAAACATCCAGATGGATGAAAGCTGATGCTTTTCACGGTTACAACAATGCTAAAAAAGCTGTCAACAGTATGGCTCAGGTGTTTCTCAGGTTGCTTTTCCGTGAAAATATAACTGATTTCACAAACTCTGTGCAGACATTTCCGTCTTACGTGCATAAAAACGGTAACTGGCAGGAAGAGGGGTTCCCCTATCTTCTTGAAATGGTTTTATTGCCGCTTCGTATGGGGATGAAATTTGAAGAATTTCCTGCAGAATGCTTCAGCAGAGAAGAAGGGGAATCAAAAAACTCCGCAGGGCAGACAGCTATGTACCTTAAAACTGCGTTAAGAATAAGATTTACTCGAAAAAATAAATTATTCAGGGTGACAAAAGAATGAAATTTTTATTTGCATCTGTGCCTCAATGGTATCCGATGAGCCCCTATCTTGCGGGCGGACTTCTTGCGGGGCAGCTTAAAGCAAACGGCTTTGAAGCCGATACATATGACTTCAATATAGATTTTTTCAATGATGTTCTTACAAAGGACTATCTTTTGTCATGTCTTGAATCTGCAAAAGCATTTGATCCTGAGAAAATGACATCTTCAGCATCATTTTCTGCAGATATTCTTGAAAAACGAAATAAAACAGCGGAGCTTCGCAAAAGAATAATTGATGATTATTTCAGTTTTGACAAAGGAACAATAGAAACTGTTCTTAATGAAATTGAGTATTCTGTAAAAGTTCTTAAAGATAAGGAGCTTTTTTATGATGCAGAAAAATTGTACAGAGCAAAAGATATTCTGAAATCTGCTCTTGATATTGCATCTTTGCCTTTTGCACCGTCAAGAATTATGCTTGATAATTACATTGCAGATACTGTTATGACATATAACTTCAGCGATGTGGACCACCAGTGCAAAAATGCTGATATGAATATGTTCCTGTCTTATTTTGAAAACAAGATAAAAAATATGGACTTTTCTGAATATACAGTCATCGGTCTGTCAATTACTGACCTTAGTCAGATTGTTCCCGGTCTTACACTTGCACGACTTCTGAAGAAATATACAGATGCAAAAATCTGTCTTGGCGGTAACTACATATTCAAAGTTGAATCTGACCTTAAGAATATTCCGGCAGTTTTTGATGAATACTGTGATTTTATGAGTATCGGTGACGGTGAAATTGCAACGGTTGAACTTGCTGAATATTTTGCAGGCAAGAGAGATATTGCTGATGTCCATTCACTTGTATATAAGGATTCCGACGGAGTTGTACGTACAAATGAAAAAGCACCACTTCTGAATCTTGAAACAGTTGCATATCCTGATTTTGATTGTTATGATTTTACCAAGTATTTCACTCCCAATGTTGTAATACCCGTTCAACTTGGCAAAGGATGTTACTGGGGTAAATGCTCATTCTGTGATTTTTATACAGGTCAGCAGAAGTTTGATATAAAGAGCGTCAGCAGAGCAGTTGATGAAGTTGAATATCTTGCAAAGAAATATAATGCTAAGCATTTTACATTTGTGGATGAGGCTGTGCCTTCTAAAATCTACAATGCAATTGCTGACGAAATAATAAAACGAGGTCTTGAGATTTATTATTATTCGTTTGCAAGACTCGAAAAAGGCTTTACTCCTGAAGTGCTTGAGAATCTGTATAAATCAGGTGCAAGATTCTTTATGTGGGGCTATGAAGCTGAATCAGAGAGAATAATGGAGCTTATCAATAAAGGTATAGATGTTAAAAACAGACAGAAAATTCTGACAGATGCTCAGAATGCAGGTCTCTGGAATCTTTGTACATTTCTTCTCTGTTATCCCACAGAAACACCTGAAGAATTGCAGTCTACAATAGATGTTATTTATAATCACGACATTGTAAACACCTGCACACCTTCAAATTTTGCTCTCAAGAAGAATGCAATTCTCAAGGATGATACTTCAAGTGTAGGTATTACAGATTTCAAAGAACACGGTGAGCTTCATATCGCATACAAATATCATTCTGTGACCCAGACAATGGAAGAAGTCAAGAAAAAGAGAAATTCTTTTGAAAAGAAGTATCTTGAAGACACAATTGACAGGCTCTGGCCTCACACATTCACAGAAACAGACCTTATTCTTCTCTATCTCGCTAAGCACGGCAGAGATTATGTGAAGAATTACAGGCTTACATACAGAAAAGATTTTTAACAGTTGATTTTACTGCATAAAAAAGGAACTCTTCGGATGAAGAGTTCCTTTTGCTTTATTGTTTTATATCAGAATAAATTTGCAAATATTGCTTCAAATTTAAGCATAATTTCGCAGAATTCAGTTTCTATAACAGCCAGAATATTATCAAATACAGATGCATTTGCATTGGGAGAAATAAGCTTTTCTGTAGCGAAAGCCGCAACTCTGTCGAGAGGAGCATCTGTGTTTCTGCAATCTGTTGATGTGTATTCTGTAGCCGCACCTTCTGTTATAAGATACAGATAACCGTTGTAAAGACCGATTTCTTCTGTAAGGGGAGGCATTACAAATTTGTTGCAGAATGATTTTGCAATACCGTTTTCTGTTTCTGTGATTTCAAAAACATAAAGGTTAGCTTTGTTGTTTCTTCCGTATGAAGAAGAAACTGCAAGGTATGTTTTTTCTTCTCCTTCAAAGAATTCAACGCCCTGAGTCTTGAAGGGAACATAAATCTTGTCTGTTTCTGTGAGTGCGGGTACACCGTCTTTCACTTCAACAGCAAAACCTCTGAGTGTGCTGAACCAGTTTTCCTGGAATGTGCCTATCCACAGTTTTCCGTTATAGTATGAAACAGAAGATGCTGTGCAGTCTGTTTCTGCCATAGCAAGATAGGGAACTTCTGAAACATCAGTTGCAGTAGCAGCTATGATTGCGTCAAGGCTGATAACACCGAGTGTTTCATCTGAACTTCTTGCAATGTAAACATATTCACCGTCGCAGGCAATACCGCCAACGTGATTCATATCTTCAGTAACAATAACTGTAAGCAGTTCACGGTTGTAAACATCGTCATTTGAAAGAACATAAATAACTGAGTTGAATTCTTTTTCATAGTCATATGCAGTAATGAGCATATATTCGCCTGCAAAACAGAATCCCTGAGGCACCATATTGTAGCAATAGAGGTCTTCACCCATTTTGGTTTTTTCGACACCGGGAACGGGTGTTGAAGAAAGCTCTTCATTCACGATTGCCGCAAAATCAGGATAATCAGCAAGGAGCTTTTCGTGTTTGTCATCAAAACGGTAGCTGAAAGATGTTTCTGCAAATGCTGTAACAGCCACAGTTGAGAGCATAATAACTGAAAGAATAATACTTATTAAGGATTTTATTTTTTTGTTCATAATTCATCCCTCCGATTAGTTATTATACATCTTCCTTATGTGAATGTAAATACTTGTATAATACAAATTTTTGTGATAAACTGTTTCTATAATTTTTTCAGGATGTGATTTTATGTACAGAAGTGAATATCCCCGTCCGTCATTTATCCGTGATAACTGGGAAAATCTTAACGGCAAATGGGATTTTGAAATAGGAAAAGAAAATGTTTTTGATAAGGTCATTGAAGTTCCTTTCTGTCCTGAAAGCAGGCTGTCAGGCATTGAACATAAGGACTTTATGAACTATGTTCAGTACAGAAGAAATATAAACATTACTTCTGAGCAACTCAGAGGCTCTGTAGTGATGAATTTCGGTGCCGTTGACTATGAATGCACACTTTATGTTAACGGCAAGAAAGCAGGCACACACAGAGGCGGATACATTTCTTTTGCATTTGACATTACAGAATATCTCACAGAGGGCAGTAATGAAATTATTGTATCTGTTTTTGATGACACAAGACACCCTGCAATTCCTATGGGTAAGCAGTCAGACAGATTTGAAAGTTACGGCTGCAGCTATACAAGAACCACAGGTATCTGGCAGACAGTATGGCTTGAATTCACAGGGAAAACATATATAACAGAAAGAAAAATCACAGCAGATCCCAAGACAAATTCTGTAGTTTTTGAGGGCAAACTCAATAACACAGATGATTGCGAAGTCTGTGCTGAAATTTTTTATAAAAATGAAAAAGTTGCAGAGTGTAATACTTCGGCAACCGGAAATTTCACAATGACATCAACTGTTGACGGTGAAATTAAGCTCTGGGATGTTCTGAATCCCGAAATTTATGACATTGTTCTCACAGTCAAGCAGAACGGGGAAGTGTCAGACTCTGTAAAAACATACACAGGTTTCAGAAGTGTTGAACTGAAGGACGGTAAATTCCTTCTTAACGGTAAATCAGTATTCCTTCGTCAGATTCTTGATCAGGGCTTCCATCCCGATGGTGTTTACACATTCCCAATAAAGGAAGATATTGAAAAGGATATTGATATTGCAATCGAACTCGGTTTCAACGGTGCAAGACCTCACGAAAAGATTTTTGAAGAATACTATTTCTATTATGCCGATATGAAAGGCTATCTTGTCTGGGGCGAATATCCCAACTGGGGCTGTCTTCTTGACAGCAAAAATAATCCCGAGGGACTTCAGAATTTCCTGCCCGAGTGGAAAGAAGAACTTGTAAGAGATTATAACCATCCGTCAATTATCGGTTGGTGTCCGCTTAATGAAACATGGGACGGACCGCACTTCTGCGATGCAGTTTCTCAGAAAGCCATTTTTGATGCAACCAAAGAATACGATTCAACAAGACCCGTTGTTGGTGCAAGCGGCGGATATCTCTATTTTACAGATATTGATGACTATCACGATTATTCACATACTGCAGAAGAAATCATTTCTCACGTGCACAACCATAAAAACGGCACTTATGAACACGAAGTTGTAAACAAGAAAAATGCAGAAGATAATGCATGTCTTCTTGCTCAGGAAGACTTGAAAGGTCTGCCCATTTTCTGCTCTGAATACGGTGGAATCTCATTTAATGTCGGTGACGGTGCCTGGGGTTATGTAAATGAAAGCAACGAGGATGATTTCGTTGCACATTATATTTCAGACACAACAGCCATTATGCAGAGTGATTGTATGGGTATGTGTTATACTCAGCTTACAGACGTTGAACAGGAGCAGAACGGTCTTGTTACATACGAAAGATCGCACAAATTCAGCGAAGAAGCACGCAGAAAAATCCGTGAATGCAATATGCAGAAGGCAAAGATTGAAGAGTAAAACAAAAAGGAGGCGGTTTCCCGTCTCCTTAATTTATTAATTTGCTTATGATATAATTTGAAATCAGAAATCCGTCAGGTGTAAGAGAGAGTGCTGTGTCTGTAATTGTCAGCAGTCTTTCTTTTACAAATCTGTCGGCTTTTTTTATTATTTCAGCAGGGAAGTCTTCACTGAAACGGTTTTTGTAATCTTCAAAAATGATTCCGTCAGAAAGTCTGAGTCTGAGCATTATATATTCTTCTCTGTCACCGCCTGAGGTGTCGAAAACAGCCTTTACTCCGCTTGCAAATGAATTAATATCCCTCTCAAAAAAGAATCTTTTTCCGTCAATAAATGAATGTGCCGATGGACCTATACCAAGGTATTCTTCGCAGTTCCAGTATTTTGTATTATGATGGCTTTCATATCCTTTTTTTGCAAAATTGGATATTTCATAATGAAGAAAGCCTGCATTTCTGAGTTTTTCCGAAAGCTGAATATACATATCGCAGACAGTATCTTCATCAGGCAGATTCAGAGAGTCTATCCTCTTGTGAAAAACTGTTCCTTCCTCAACCGTGAGCATATATGCGCTTATGTGCGGAACTTCTGTGGAAATGCAGAAATCAATTGTGTCGTCAAGGCTTTCAGGTGTCTGCTCGGGGATTCCGAGCATAACATCAAGCGAAATGTTTGTGATTCCGTATTTTCTTGCGTTAGCAATTACAGATAAAACCTGATTTCTGTCCGAGAATCTGCCGAGTTTTTTTCTTTCATCATCAACTGCAGACTGCATACCGAGTGAAATTCTGTTAACACCAAAAGATGCGAGCTTACTGAAAAATTCTTCATCAACCGTTGACGGATTGCATTCAACGGTGATTTCAGCACTATCTGAAATATTATAACTCTCTTTCGCACAGTTTATAATTTTTCCGATATTGTCAGCACCGATAACGGAGGGGGTTCCGCCTCCGAAATAAATCGTGTCAAAGCTCAGATCGGTATTTTCTGTGAATTCTTTTGTTCTTCTGCACAATTTTATTTCATCAATAACAGAACCGACATAGTTTTCTATGTCGGCATTTTTTGAAAGGCAGGAATAAAAATCGCAGTAGGGGCATTTGCTGCGGCAGAAAGGAATGTGTATATATAAACCTTTCATTACTGTTCATCGAGCTTGAGGATAGCCATAAATGCTTCCTGAGGTACTTCAACAGTACCGAATGAACGCATTCTCTTTTTACCCTCTTTCTGTTTTTCAAGAAGCTTTTTCTTTCTTGTGATGTCACCACCGTAACACTTGGCAAGAACGTCTTTTCTCATAGCCTTAACTGTTTCTCTTGCGATAACTTTACCGCCTATTGCAATCTGAACGGGAATTTCAAACTGATGTTTCGGAATGTTATCCTTAAGCTTTTCGGCAATCTTTCTTGCTCTGCCGTATGCCTTTTCAGAGTGAATGATGAATGAAAGAGCGTCGATTGTGTCACCGTTGAGAAGAACATCAAGCTTTACAAGGTTACTTCTTGTGTAGCCTGCGAGTTCATAGTCAAATGATGCATAACCTCTTGTTCTTGACTTGAGTGCATCAAAGAAGTCATAAATGATTTCATTAAGAGGAAGATCATAGCTGAGCTCTACACGGTCAGCAGAAAGATACTTCATATCTTTATAGAAACCTCTTCTTTCCTGACAAAGATCCATAATTGTGCCCACAAATTCAGGGGGAGCAAAGATGTGTGCATCTGTCATAGGCTCTTCACAGAAATCAATTTCAGCAGGGTCGGGATAGTTTGTGGGGTTATCGATTTCAAGCACATCACCGCCACGCATATGAATCTTGTAAATAACGCTGGGAACTGTTGAAACAAGGTCAAGATTGTATTCTCTTTCAAGTCTTTCCTGAATGATTTCAAGGTGAAGAAGACCAAGGAATCCGCAACGGAAACCGAAGCCGAGAGCACCTGATGTTTCGGGTTCAAATGAAAGTGCAGCATCGTTGAGCTGAAGCTTTTCAAGAGCTTCCTTGAGAGCTTCATAGTCTGCACCGTCAGCAGGGTAAATGCCGCAGAAAACCATGGGGTTTACTTTTTTGTAACCTGCAAGAGGCTCTGTTGCGGGATTCTGTGCTGTGGTGACAGTATCACCCACACGTGCATCACGTACTGATTTGATAGATGCTGTGATGTAACCTACTTCACCTGCAGAGAGTTTGCTTGTGGGAGAGAGGGCTGTAGCTGCCATCTTACCGACTTCAACAACAGTAAACTGTGCACCTGTTGCCATCATTCTCATTGTGTCACCTGGTTTGATTGTACCGTCCATAATTCTTACATAAACGATAACACCCTTATAGTTGTCATAAATTGAGTCAAAAACAAGAGCACGAAGGGGAGCATCGTCATCACCTTCGGGGCAGGGAACAAGCTTGACTATCTGTTTGAGCACTTCTTCAACATTTTCACCTGTCTTTGCAGAAACTCTGGGTGCTTCTTCGCTGTCAAGACCGATAACTTCTTCAATGTCTGCAGCGACTCTGTCAGGGTCTGCAGCAGGAAGGTCAATCTTGTTGATAACGGGCACGAGTTCGAGGTCGTGGTCAAGTGCAAGGTATGTATTTGCAAGAGTCTGAGCTTCAATACCCTGAGTCGCGTCAACGATAAGCACAGCGCCTTCGCAGGCAGCAAGTGAGCGTGAAACTTCATAGTTAAAGTCAACGTGGCCGGGAGTGTCAATGAGGTTAAGCTCATATTCTTCTCCGTCCTCGTTGTAACCGAGAGTTACCGCATGAGCCTTGATGGTGATACCTCTTTCTCTCTCAAGGTCCATATCGTCAAGAATCTGCTGCTGCATATCTCTTTTTGCAACAGTATTTGTAACTTCAAGCAGACGGTCTGCAAGAGTTGATTTACCGTGGTCGATATGAGCAATGATTGAAAAATTTCTTATGTGTTTTTTCTTTTCTGTCATATATTTTCTCCTGTATCAAAGGTCATTATCTGTTGGTTTGAATCCCAGACCGAGAATTTCTGTTGCATCTGAGATTATGATGAATGGTTTTTCGTCAAAGCGTTTCACGATTTTGCGCATCTTTGCAACTTCGTGAGGTCTTACTACAGACAGAAGCATATGCTTTGCCTTACCTGTGTAAGCCCCCTGACAAGGCAGAATTGATACTCCTCGCGGTGTTTCAGATGTGATTGCCTTTGCAATTTCGTCACCGTTATCTGAAATTATAATCATCATTTTTCCGCTGTCTGAGCCGTAAAGCACAAGGTCAATTGATTTGCTTGAAACGATGAAAACAATTGTTGCATAAAGAATGCTTTCAATATTTCTGTAAACAAGACCTGCAAGAAGCACAACACAAAGGTCGCATATCATAACAAGACGCCCCATAGACATATGGGGTATTGCTTTTTTCAGCAGTCTTCCCATAATATCCGTACCACCGCTGGTGGAACCTCTTGTGAAAATTACACCGAGCCCTACGCCCATAATAGCACCGCCGAAAAGCGCAGCGAGGATTTTGTCACCCTCATACTGCGGTAAAAACAATGCGCCAAGGTCTATGCAGGCTGAAGTCATAAAGGTTGAAAAAAGTGTTTTTACAATGAAATCCCAACCGAATACGAAAAATGCAATTATAAAAAGGGGAATGTTGATTGCAAACATTGCAGTGCCGATGGGGAATCCCCAGAGATGATTTGCAAGAATTGCAAGACCTGTTGCACCGCCTGAAGATAATTCGTTTGGTGAAACAAAACAATTTACGCCTACAGCATATATGAATGCACCGGCTGTGCAGATGAGCATATCAAGAATTATTTCTTTGTAGTTGATTTTCTTCTTAATCATTGCGCACCTCTGTAACAATGGAGAACAACTCTTTCAATCTGTCTGTTTTTCCGTTCATATAAAGCCATCCGAAAAGCACTTCAAGTCCTGTTGCTGCGTGATATTCGCTTTTTGACTTGTTTCTGGGTGTGTGTGTTGTATGGGTATTTCTTCCTCTTATGAACATTGTGTTTTCTTCTTCCGAAAGGACGGGAAGAAGAGTTTTTATTGCATTTGCCTGAAAAGTGGCATTTACCATTTCAATGTTCTTTTCGTGAAGCTTGTCTGCTTTGCATTTTGCAGAAATGGTGAGATATTCACGTACCATAATGCCCCATACACCGTCACCGAGGAAAGCAAGTGCCGAAACGGGATATCCGTCTGATGAAGTGTCTGCTGTTTTTAATTTATCAAAATTGAGTGTTGCATCAGGGCACATATTCAAACTCCAGGTCATAGATGTTTACAGTATCGCCTTCCTGAATACCTCTTGCACGCAGAGTATCAAGAATACCGCTTGTGCCGAGTACTTTCTGGAAATACTGAAGAGATTCATAGTCATCCATATCTGTCTTGTTGAGTATCTTGAGAAGCCATTCTGCTTCAACATAATATGTGTCGTCAATAACAGAAACTTTATAACCTGTATTCTTTTTCTTTTCAAGCATTTCCATGGGAATAGGCTCTGCTTCATACTGTTTGATGGGAGGAAGCGTTGCAAGCATAGCTGCTGCGGCATTCACAACTTCCTGAGTACCTTCAAGGATGGGAGCACAGATTTCAAAATACTGAAGCCCCTTTGATTCAATGTAATTTCTGAATTCTTCTCTCTGCTCGTCTGTTGCCATATCGATTTTGTTGCCTGCAACAATCTGAGGACACTTTGAAAGATCCTCATTGAATATAACAAGCTCTTTGTTGATTGTTTCAAAATCTTCCTTGGGGTCTCTGCCTTCACTGCCTGCAACGTCAACAACGTGAATAAGCATACGGCAGCGTTCAACGTGTCTCAGGAACTGATGACCGAGACCTGCGCCTTCGCCGGCCCCCTCGATAAGACCGGGAATATCAGCCATAACAAAGGAGCTTTCGGGCCCCATTCTTACAACACCGAGAACAGGAGTGATGGTTGTGAAATGGTAGTCAGCGATGATGGGTTTCGCTTCGCTTACAACAGAAACGAGTGTTGATTTGCCTACATTGGGGAAACCGATGAGACCAACGTCTGCAAGAAGCTTGAGCTCAAGAATAACTTCCCATTCTTCACCGGGTACGCCTTCTTTTGCAAAACGGGGCGTCTGACGTGTAGGTGTTGCAAAGTGGGAGTTGCCCCAACCGCCTTTACCGCCTTTTGCAGCAATGAAAGGTTCGTCTGTGGACATATCGGCAATCACAACTCCGCTTTCAGCTTCACGTACAATAGTGCCCTTGGGAACTCTGATGATAAGATCCTGACCCTTTTTGCCGTTCTTTCTTGAACCTGAACCGTTCTGACCGCTTTCTGCAGTGTATTTTCTTTTATAACGGAAGTCAGCAAGAGTTGACAGGTTAGTATCAATCTTGAAGACGATATCGCCGCCTTTACCGCCGTCACCGCCGTCGGGACCGCCTGATGCGACATATTTTTCTCTGTGGAAAGCAACTGCACCGTTACCGCCGTTGCCTGCCTTGATTTTAATTTTAGCTTTATCAACAAACATACTTTTTACCTCGTAATATTGTGTTCACATAATTAATCATTATAATTATAGCATATATTTTTTCAATTATAAATAGGAAAATGAAAAAAATTCTTTCATTTGATAAAATATTGCAATTGAAATCAATTTATTTTATAATATAAACAGAGAGGATGAATAAAATGAAACACTTTGTATTGCGTCTGACATCGTTTTTGTTGTCAGTTTCTGTGATTTTATCTTTGTTTGCTGTTAATGTTTCAGCGGCAGACGATGAAGAAGATGTCAATGACATCACAGATTATATTCTCGGTGATGTTGATTCCGACGGAAGAGTAACAGCAATGGATGCACGACTGACACTCCGTGTCGTTGCAGGTCTGGACAGACTGCTGAGCATAAACTTTTCAGCGGCAGATTACAATAAGGACGGTCAGCTCAATGCATCTGATGCAAGATATATATTAAGACACGCTGCAGGGCTGGATCCTTTTGCAACACAAAAACCTGAACCTGCGAAATCAAGACTTATAAGAATTACACCCGTTGGTCAGTATCCTGACTATCCCACAGGCTGTGAATCTGTTGCTGCTGTGATGAATCTTAATTATCTCGGATTCAATGTCACAATTTCTGAGTTTGTTGACAGTTATCTTCCCATTGGTGTTGCACCTTACAAGTTGAATGATATCTGGTTCAGCAGTGATCCGAATGAAGCATTCCTCGGTGACCCTGCAAGTGAAAGCGGATGGGGTATCTGGGCAAAAGGTCTGGCAATTGCAATCAACAGATATCTTGATAATCAGGAAAAAGCTGCTGTCGTAACCTGTACATATTCCGAAACACTTGATAGTCTTTGTGAAAAATATGTTTACAATGATATTCCTGTTTTAGTGTGGGTTACCGCAGGTATGGAAGCTCCCCGAGAAAATATCAGTCCCGTTATCATAGGTACAAATAAGACATTCACCTGGATTAGTCCTAATCATTGTATGTTGCTTATTGGCTTTGATGAAACAGGTTATTATTTCAATGACCCCATAACAGGAAAACTTGAAAAATATGAAAAAGATGTGTCAGATGCCGCATTTGCAGGCAACGGCTCTCAGGCATTAATTATTCAGACTGAAATAAATTGAGATAAAGCAGGATTTTTAGCAAAAACTAAAAATTCTGCTTTTTTTGAACCTTTCTTGTTTCTTGTTTATCTAATAGATGAATACAAAATCGGTACCGTTTGTATGGAAAGGATAAAAAATGGATAAGAAATCATTCCAAAATAATGTTTTGTCTTCGGAAGAAATGCTGTACAGAATTTCAAAATCAATCTGCTTTTATGAATCTGATTGTGAAGATGCTGTAGCACAAGCAATTCTGAATGCATATGAAAAGCTTGACACTTTGCGTGAAGATAAATATTTCAGGACATGGATAACAAGAATACTTATTAATGAGTGTTACAGAATCAATAAACAGAAATCCAGAGAAGTGACATTTGCCGAATATGCTATTACCAATGAGGCAAGGGAAGATAACCATTCTTTTGTGTTTACTGAAATAATGAAACTTCCGCAAAAAATCAGGATAGTAGTTCAGCTGTATTATGTTGAAGATTATTCTGTCGGTGAAATTTCTTCAATTCTGCATATTCCGTCAGGCACGGTAAAGAGCAGGCTTTCCGCAGGCAGAGCAAAACTTAAATCAATACTGGAGGAGTAATAATGAATAAAAATTTAAGAAATGAATATCCGGAAATGCCGTCAAGCTTTCACAGAACAGTAATCAATTCGGTAAATTTTCTCGGTGAAAAAAGTGAAACGACTGTAAAAAGAAAATCACCATTCAAAATAGGTGTTCTTGCGGCAGCAATAATTATGTTGTTTACTGTTTCAGCATTCGGTGCAGACAGGGTGTACGATTACTTTATTGAAATGAAAGACAATGTGAAATCTGCCGAAACGGAAGATGCGAATAGTTTTGTCAAATTTGAAGATAATATGGTGATAATTGATAATATCGAAGAGTCTGTTGTTGAAAATTCTCCCGAGTATGTCAGACTTGAATTCGGTTATATGCCTGAATATATCAATCCCTATGATGCACCGTATAAATTCCATGTGGTTACCGAGAAAGGTGAAGATTCTTCGTCAGGGCTTACATTTCAGTTGTTCAGGGCAGAAAAAGCCAAGGAGCTTGAAATTTTCTATGTTGACAGTGTAAATAAGTGTATGTTCGGTAAAAATACAGGAGCTGTGTTGAAAATTGAAACAGGAATCAAACCTGATGGTGACTGTTATGATAAACAATTTCTTATTTATTTTGAAGACTTCGGATATGTTCTGCGTTGCTATGTTTCAGAGAGAATCGGTGAAGATGATATGATAAAAATAGCAGAAAACATAAACCTTGTCGAATCAGATAAGGAAAATGCATTTATCATAGATACTTACATTCCCACAATTTCAAACGGTGGTGTTGTGGCTCCGACAGAAAATGAGTCATCATATGATGCTGACAAAATTTGTGATTAATTTTAATTTATAAATTTTCTGTTTACTATTGCATTTTCTTTTATGAAGTTGTAAAATATTTATCAGATAATTGAAAGGATAGTGTAAAAGTTATGGAAAAGTTTATTGTTGAAACATCAGCAAGACACGTTCATGTATCACGTGAAGATCTTGACATTCTCTTTGGTGAAGGTTATGAACTCACAAATAAAAAGGAGCTTTCTCAGCCCGGTCAGTATGTAACAAATGAAAGAGTTGCAGTTGTAGGACCCAAGAGCCAGTTTCCCTCAGTTTCAATTCTCGGTCCCGTAAGACCCGCAACTCAGGTTGAAATTTCTGCAACAGACGCAAGAGCAATCGGTGTTGTAGCTCCCATCAGAGAATCAGGTGACACTGCAGAGTCAGGCTCATGCAAAATTGTTGGCCCCAAGGGTGAAATTGAACTCAAGGACGGCGTAATCGTTGCAAAGAGACACATTCATATGACAACTGCTGATGCTGCAAAGCTTAACGTTACAGATAAAGAAATCGTTAACGTTAAAATCGAAACAGAGGGCAGAAGCCTTGTTTTCGGAGATGTTGTAGTAAGAGTAAATGACAGTTTTGCTCTTGCAATGCACATTGATACTGACGAAGCAAATGCTTGCTCAGCAACACCTGCAACAATGGGTGAAATCGTAAAATAATTTTCACAAAAAAGTATTAAGGTACTGCATTTTCTTGCAGTACCTTTTATTTATGTATAATATGTAAATTTTTCTTGACTGAAAAATGAAAGTGTGTTATCATCAAGATAGATTGATTGATAATCAGTTAAAAATCCTTAACGGAGGTATATGAAATGAAAAAAGTTATCAAAAAATCACTGGCAATTCTTTGTGCTTTTGTAATGATTTCAAGCACAATGACATGCTTTGCAGCAGAACTTAATCAGGATGCTGTAGATCTTCATTACGGTCAGTTTGAAAATTATCTTCTTCTCGGAGATAGCGTTGCAAGCGGATATCGTGACGAAATGTCAGACAATGATGCAGCATTCAATGAAGCAAACTATGATTCAACATATTACAGATATCCCGGATCATATGCTGATGTTCTTGCAAATGCTATCATTGAAGACGGCAGCATGACTGCACTTGCAGGACCCGGCTTCAGAACAATTGAAATGCGTTATATGCTTGAAGATGATTACGCAGCAAATTGTACTGATGAATACCTTTTCTGGCCCAGCCACCTTTACATCTGGCAGGATCTTATGGGGCCTGACTACGCTCCCGGTTCAGAATACTGGAGAACAATGTTCAAAGAATCAATTGCAGAAGCAGACCTCATTACTCTCGGTATCGGTGGTAATGACTGGGGTGCATATCTCGGTTGGGTTGTTAACCAGATTCTTGAAGAAGAAAATGTTGGTGACCAGTATATCCAGCAGCTCCAGACTTATATGGCAGAAAACGAGCTTGATCTCGGTTCAATCGAGCAGTTCGTTGAAATCGCTCATATAGCAGGCGCTCTTCCCGCACTTCTTGAAAAAGTTCCCGCAGCTCTTGAATACGGTCTCGGCAATTTCTATGCAAACTGGGATATCATGATTCAGGATATTTATGATCTCAACCCCGATGTTACTCTTATGGTTATCGGTATGAGTGATAACAGCCTCAAGGGTAATTATTATGATTATGACGGTGTTGCAGGCGGCCCCGTAAACGGCGAAGATGCAGCAGCTACAGCAAGCGCAATGTCATCAATCGTTGAACTTATTATGTCAATCGGTAACAAACCCATGATTGACGGTGCAAAGAAGTTTGGTTATACATATGTTGATACAGCAGGTACAACTTATGTTGAAAGCCATCCCGATGCAGCAGGTCACGCATTCATTGCAAACAAAATCATTGAAGCTCTTCCCAACCCCATGGTTGCAGGCAAGTACAATGACGTTCCTTCAAGACACAAAAACTACGAAGCAATCGAATATGTTATCGTAAACGAAATTATGGACGGCACATCAGATACAACATTCGGTCCCGATGATGCACTTACAACAGGTGCCCTCGCAGCAGCTGTAAACAAGATAAGCGGTGTAGAAGGCGACACAACAGGTACTGATGCAGTTCGTGGCTTAAAGTTCGCAGGTTCAATCCTCAACGCTTCTGTAAGTAAAGGATTCTCAGGTTTCTTTACAGGCTTAAAGCTTTACTTCGAGATTTTCTTCAACTATCTCCGTAATACAAAGGCTGTAATTACAAGAGCTGAAGCTGCATACTACTTTATGCTTATCGACAAAATCTGATAAAACTTAAGCACAGGTTTCAACCTGTGCTTTTTTTATGTTAAGGCAACAAAAAAGACGGCTGATGCCGTCTTAATTTTTTGTATTATCTGAATACTACTTCACCGTCAACAACCTTGATTGTTGGGAGTGAATACAGCTTCTTGATTTCATATTCTGTTTCAAGCCCAGCAGACATTCTCAGTACGATTCTTGCATCGATTGAATTTGCTTTGCTGTCATTGTTGATGTCAGAAACCTGCTTCTGAAGCTCTGTGAAGCCTGTTTCAAGTCCTGCTGAATATCTGAGTATAAGTCTTGCATCGGCTGCAGAAAGCTGTTCAGAGAGTGTTGCATCGCCCCAGCAGGGGAGATAGACAGTTGATCTTATCCACTTTGCATAAAGTGTGATATTACCTGTTGTATAACCGCTTATATAGCTTATTTTTTCTGTAAACTCGCTGTCTGTGTACCAGCCTGCAAATTTGAAGTCTTTGTTGATAGTCTGCGCATCTGCAAGCTCAACTCTCTGTGTTGTTGTTCTTACAGTTGCGTTTGTGTTGACAACCTGAGAAGCAAGCAGATTTTCAGTTGTTACAACATAAGTTACGGAATATGTCTTTTCGGTAAAATCTGCATATAATGTGATATCGCCGTAGATTTCAGTATCTGTTGCGGTGATTTTTTCTTTCAGGTTCGGGTCTTTGCACCAGCCGTTGAAAATAAATCCGTCTGCGGAGATATCTTCAAGTGTAATCACATCACCAAAACTGTATTCTGTGGCATTCGGGTTTTCAATGGGAAGCATAATCTGGCTTACGATACCGTAATCATATGTTATGGAGTATACAGCCTTTTCCCATTTTGCATACAGAGTTACATCATTGTTTGTACCCTCAGGGATTGAATCAGCCGCAGACTCTTCGCTGAAATCAGAAGATGTGAACCATCCTGCGAATTCAAAATTCTTGTCATCTGTCAGTGGAGCGGAAAGGATAAGTCCTCTTGTTGCTTCAAATACCAATGGATTGTTGTTGTGAATATCATCAAGTGAAATTGAACTGCCGCTATTAAGTATATATGTTATATTATACTGTTTTGCAGACCATTTTGCGTATATTACAACATCACCGCTTGTGCCTTTTTTGACAGAAGTGATTTTTTCTGTGAAAAATTCATCTGCGTACCAGCCTTCAAAAGTATATGACGGGTCTTTTGATGATGCATCAAGAAGAATGATTTCATCTGAGTATTCATAAACTTCGGGATTGGGGTTTTCAAAGGTGTAAACGCTGTGTGAAATGTCACCCATATCGTAATGAATATCAAATTCTGTGTTTTTCCAGTTTGCATAAAGAGTTACATCTTCGCAGGTGTATTCTTTGAGTAATGTAACTTTCTGTGTATAAGTGCTGTCAGTATACCAGCCGTCAAAAGTATAAATATCGGTATTGTACTCAGGGGCTGTAAGCTGAGTTGATTCACTTGCAAGTCTTGATGTTATGTTACCGTTGTGAACGTTATCGGAATTTATGTCAAAACCGCTTTTTGTGATTACATAATTGATATTGTATGACATTTCATACCATTTTGCATATAATGTTATGTCAGCATTGAAGGCATCGTCAATTTCAGTAACGGGAGTGTCATATGATGAATCAAGATACCAGCCTTTGAACTCAAAGCCTGAGCAGGTTGGTTCTGTAAGTATGATTTTTTCACCGTCAGTAAAGCTTTTCGGATTTGTGTCTGATATAAATTCAGATCTTATATCCGCAACACCGTAATCATAAGTAATTTTATATGAGTCTTCAGCAAAAACAGTAATTACAGAAATTACAATTGTCAATGTAACAAAACACATAATTCTTAATGTATTTTTCATTATATTTATCCTTCCGTCGAATAGGTACATACAAATTATATTATAAAATAGTATTATAAAGATGTCAACTGTAACATTTTTCTGCAAATTATTACAAATTTGTAATAAGTTATTACAAGTTTGTTATAATCCTTGACTTTGTCGAGCAAATGTTGTAAATTATGTATGCGATGAGGGACACACCCCATTGTGTAAAGATTCAGCAATGAATTGATATATTGTGATTATTATGAAAGGAGCTAACATAGAATGAAGAAGGTTGTTCTTACAGTTGCTGCTCTTCTCGTTTCAGCTGCTATGGTTTTCTCATTCGCTGGTTGTACAGAAAAAGGCGGCGAAGAAGCATCATCAGATGAAGCTGTTTCAGCAGAAGCTTAATTTGTTAGCAGACATTTAACTTAAATGAAAAAAACTCCCATCATCAGATGGGATTTTTTCATTTTCTGTTTCTTTTTACAATGTTCATAAGAAATTCCTTATCATTTTTTTCAGGCTCTCTTATGACAGTCTGCAGAAGATATTCAAGTGTGCTGCCTATATCTGTGGGCTGCACATATTTTTTTATGTCATTTCCGTTAACGGCAAGCTGTGCAAGGGAATAAGGCTCATCATTATTCATTATATCATCAAAAGTTGAGTAAGCATAAACAAGTTTATCAGAGATATCTCTGTAATCTTTTGCAAGACCTGATTTATCTGCTCTGCGTATTTTCATAAGTCTGATGAAATTTTCTTCACCAAGCTCTCTGATATACTTCTTGACTTCTTCTCTTGTTTCAGGCACTTCCTTATCGTGAATTGAAACAAGGTGAGTGACGGTTGAAATCATAGATTTGCTGAGTTTCAGCCTTCTGAGAATTGTTTCTGCAATCACACCGCCTACTGCTGCGTGGCTCTTGAATGTCGAATTGCCGTTATCGTCAAGTTTGTGTGTTGCAACCTTGCCGCAGTCGTGCAGAAGCATTGTGAGTCTGAGAACAGGGTCATTTTCAATATTGTTTACAGTATGTACTGTGTGCATCCATACATCATAGCCGTGTTTTTTGCCGTATTGCCGGAAATCAAACTCTATTTTAAGCTCAGGGATAAATACCCCTATAACACTTCTGTATTTCTCCAATACATAAAAAACATTTTCACCGCAAAGAAGTTTTAACAGCTCTTTTGAAATTCTTTCAACAGCTATTGCAGAGAGAAGATTTTCATTGTTTATCAATGATTCTGATGTTTTTTCTTCAATTGAGAAGCCGAGTACAGAGGAAAATCTTACAGCTCTCATAATTCTCAGTGCATCTTCGTTGAATCTCTTGTCAGGGTCACCAACACAGCGGATGATTTTCTTTTCTATATCATCTTTTCCGCCGAAAGGGTCAACAAGACCGTCTGTTTCATTGTAAGCCATTGCATTTATTGTAAAATCACGTCTTGCAAGGTCGTCAGTTATTTCAGATGTAAACTTTACTGAGTCAGGATGTCTGTTGTCGGAATAATCACCGTCAATTCTGAAAGTTGTTGTTTCAACGGGTGTTTTGCCTGAAACAATCAGCACCGTGCCGTGTTCAATACCTGTGTCAACTGTTCTGAAATCAGCAAAAAGCTCTTTGATTTTTTCAGGTGATGCATCTGTCGTAACATCCCAGTCATTCGGCTCTCTGTTCATTATTGAGTCACGCACACAACCGCCCACAATATAGGCTTTGTGCCCATTTTCAGAGAGAATATTCATAACTTGTTTTACATCTGATGGAATATTTATCATTGAAATTGCTCCTAATGGAATATATGTTGTATTTTTTTTAATATCACTTGCAATATGTGGTATTTCGTGGTAAAATAAATAATAAAAATAATTTACATAGGTGATATTATGAGATGTCCGTTCTGTGGTTATGAAGAAAGTAAGGTAATTGACTCAAGACCTACTGAAGAAGGCGAGAAAATAAGAAGAAGACGTGAATGCCTTCAGTGTCAGAAACGTTTCACTACTTATGAAGTAATTGAGACATTACCTATCGTTGTTGTCAAGAAAGATAAATCAAGACAGGTGTTTGACAGAACAAAGCTCATAGGCGGTATGCTCAGAGCTTGTGAAAAGCGTCCTGTACCCCTTGAAGTTATTGAAGAAGCTGTTAATGATATTGAAACTCAGCTTCAGAATTCAATCGACAGGGAAGTAACATCAATCAAAATCGGTGAACTTGCAATGGATAAGCTCAAGAATATTGATGAAGTAGCTTATGTAAGATTTGCTTCTGTTTACAGACAATTCAGAGATGTCAATTCATTTATGGATGAGCTTGCAAGACTTCTCGGAAATAAGCAGTAATAAAATTATATATCTTTGTTTTCAGCGGGTAAACGCACAATGAATGTTGTGCCTTTGCCCATTTCACTTTTTACTGCAATTTTTCCTTCACAAAGTGTAACAACACGCTTTGCAAGAGGCAATCCGAGACCGTTTCCTGCACCTGTGTGAGAAGTGTCACCCTGATAGAATTTATCAAAAATATGTTTCTGTGTATTTTCATCCATACCTATACCGGTATCTGAAATTTTAACTGTTATGTCTGAATCATCAATAAAGCATTTAACGGCAATTGTTCCGTTTTCGGGTGTGAATTTTATTGCATTGTTCAGGATGTTCATCCATACATGAGAAAGCATTTCTTCGTTTGAAAAGTATCTGATTTCATTGAGTTCAAGGTCAAATTCTATTTTTTTCTTTATCCATTGTTTTTCAAGCAGAAGAATACAGTTTCTTATCTGTTCATCAAGGTAAAATTCTGATTTGTCTGTAACCATCTGCTGATTTTCAAATTTTGTAAGCAGTAGAATATTTGAAGACATTGATGCAAGTCTTTCAGACTCATTGATTATAATATCGATGTATTCTTTTTTCTGTTCTTCGCTGAGTTCATCTTTTGACAACTGTTTTGCAAAACCTTTAATAGAAACAATAGGTGTTTTGAATTCGTGAGAAAAGTTGTTGATGAAGTCATTTCTGAACATTTCTGTGCCTGCAAGCTCTTCAGTCATTGAATTGAAACCGTTTACAAGGTCAGTTATGATAGTATCACTTTTTGGCGGTGTTACTTTGACTGAAAAATCGCCGTTTGCAACTTTTTTCTGTGATTTGATAATACCGTCAACGGGTTTGAAAAAGTGTCGGCTTACAAAAAGAGAAACCGCTGTGCCGATGATTGTACTGGAAATAAAGGCAATGAAAGTGAGGGAAACGGGTGCAAGTTGAATAAAGAATTCCGGAAAAAGATTTCTTATAAGCAGAATAACAAGCATAGTAGAGCCGCTTGATGTAAACAGCACAAAAAATGAAATGATTGTGACCGTTATGTGAATTGCCCAGTCTTTTTTCAGCAGATTTGTAAAAAACTTCAACACCTGAAAAACTCCTTTATACAGCCTTATAGCCTAATCCTCTGATTGTTACTATTGAAAAGTCGTGATTGTTTTTGAATTTGTCACGAAGTCTGTTTATATGAACGTCAACTGTTCTTTCATCTGTATCGGTATCCATATCCCAGATTTCATCCATAAGCTGACGTCTTGTGAAAATCTTATCTTTATAAGAAAGAAGCTGAAACAGAAGCATAAATTCTTTCTGAGGTAATTCTATTGTACCTTCTGAAGTTGTAACTGTGAGCGAATCGTGATTGAGAACTGTTGAACCTATGGTGATTTTTCTTTCACTTGCAATTTTTGATCGTCTGAGAAGTGCGGCAATGCGAAGCAGCATTTCTTCATCGTCAACGGGTTTTACCATATAGTCATCTGTTCCTGCAAGAAAACCTTCTTTTTTATCAAGATGTGATTCTTTTGCCGTTACCATAAGTATAGGTGTTTCCCAACCGCATTCACGCAGAGTTCTTGTGAATTCAAAACCGTTCATCTTAGGCATCATAACATCAAGAATGATAAGATCTATATGGATTTTATCCATAACTTCAAGACCTTCTTCACCGTCGCAGGCGCAGACAGTGTCATAACCGTTCTGTTTGAGAACAGTACTTGTAAGCTTTCTTGTATTTGCATTGTCGTCAACAATCATAATTCTCAGCATAAAACACACCTCGCGTTTATTATATAATATTTTTCACGGCAGTACAACCTCATTTTATAAATAAATATAAATAACCATATAAAGTAATGTTAAACAAAAACAAATATTATATTTTGTCTGTTGTGTGCATTGAAGAGAGTCTGTGTGAATGTTAAAATAGAAACATATTATTTTAAGGAATGTTATTTTAATGATAAAAGAGCTTATTAATAAAATAAAACCTGTTCTTCAGGAAATTGTTTTGTATTGGAATAATCCTCGCCCCGGAGAATATGTCTGTTATCGGGAAATTGTTATGCTTAGTATAGGCTGGCTTGCACAATATTTTGTTGTACAGTTTTCAATCGGTTTCGGGGTAGGTGATGCATTTACAGGTCAGACATTGGGAATGCAACATTCAGAATCTCTTGTTGTAGGATATATATGTCAGATTATAGGATATATTCAGGCCCCGGTAAATGCGTGGCTTACAGACAATCTCAGAAGCAAACACGGTAAATACAGAGTTTACATAAAACTTGCATTACCTCTGATGTTTCTGAATCTTATCTGCCTGTGGTTCCCGTATGAACAGCTTCGTGACGGAGTTTCACGTTATGCAATGATAGCTGTGCTTTTCCTTTTTGCACAGATTCAGGGATATGTCAGAAGCTGGCTTATAACAGGTGTTACCAATATGGTTCACGTTATGACACCGAATACCCAGGAAAGAGCAAAGATAATGTCTGTTACATCTGTTATTTACAGCTTTGCTCCCACAATTCTTAATGTATATATGCCTCTTATGGTTGATATCCTTCCGATTCAGGGGAATAAATTCACAATGACATATTACAGAGGTGCATTTACTCCTCTTTCTATTTTTGCTCCGCTGATTCTTGTGTCATTCTATGGTACAAAAGAAAGACTTGTTGTTCCCAAGAGCCGAATGGAAAATATGAGTTTCGGAAACTCTCTGAGAAGTGTTATGCACAACAGAATATTCTGGATCAAGTGTTTTGATGCGTGGAACGATTTCCTTGAGAGTGCAAAAGGTAATGTATGGGATATGCTCGTTTACCGTGCACACGTTATGAAGAGTACTACATACGGTATTCTCAATACTCTTTGTCATAATGCTCAGCTGTGGGCAATGGTTTTTGCTCCTAAAATGATCAAAGTGATCGGTAAGAAGAATATTAAAGTTTTCAAGAATATCATTCAGGTTTTCCTTATTGCAGCGATAGGACTTACATATAAATCAAAGTTTGCAATTATATTCCTGTTTATAATCAACTATATAAACAGATTTGTAGATTGTGCAGAAGTTGTTGACAAGGCAATAGAATCGGATATGCGTGATACTCAGCAATATCTTTGCGGTGAGCGAATAGACGGTTCGTTCGGGCTTGTTTCAAGCTATGCAAACGGAACAGTAAGTATGGCAACAAATCTGTTCTTGCCGTGGGTTTATAAAAAATGCGGCTATGACGGCAGTGATTACTCTGTACTTGACGTTTACCTTGATTATAACCCTGACCTGCCTAACGATCAGCAGAAAAAGAATCCGAATTGTGTTCTTTACAGTATGCTTGATGTTCTTATTACTATTTCAGTTGTCGGTGCGGCACTTGATGTTATTCCGTGGTTGTTCTATGATGTCAGTGAAACTGGTCAGAAGTCAATGATAAGAGTTATCAGAATCAGAACTCTTGTGGAAGACTTCAAAACAGGCAAAGGTGATAAAGAGAATTATATTGAAGGCTGTGAAGCTGTTTTTAATGCCCGTAAATATAAAAATGCAGATAAACAGACTGCACCTCGTGATGAAATGAAGGCAGCACGTCTTATGCCTAAAAATACTCAGGAAGAGAAGCTGCTCAGAAAAGAAACTATCAAAGGATTAAGACACAGAATAAGTGAAATCAATGATACAAACGAAGAAATTGAAATTGCCCGTTTTGTGAATTTTGAGCTTAACAGATTTACAACAGAATTCGGCAAAAAGCAGCTTGAACTTGCTAATCTTATTGTGAATGCAGGTGCAACAAATTTCTATGAAATTTATGAAAAAGCAATGATGCTTGCTTCATCTTTGCCTGTTTCAACCAATAAGGAAGAAAAGAGATGGCGTAAACAGGAAATAAGAAATGCAAAAGCTCTTAAAAAGAGTGCAAGACTTGCTTATAAATATTATGAAAACGGTGTTGTATTTTTTGACAAACAGAGTATTGATGACGCATACAATATGCCTGATGATACTACCGAACAGCAGAAAATCCGCCGTAAGTCTATGAAAAAGGCAAATAAAGAGATGAACAGATATACTAAGGTTGCAATGCCTTATCTGGCAGCACTCAGAATTGTACGTCTTGCTGAAGGCTATGCAGATCTTGATTCAATTCTTTCAGATTATGATAATGAAAAGTCTGAAATGCTTAATCGTCAGGCTAAGGCTGAAGAGGATGCAAGAAACCTTATGGAACAGAGAAAGCTTGATACAGAGCGTAAAAAACAACAGAGAAAACTGAAAATGAGATAAAAAATACGGAACTGAAAATCAGTTCCGTGTTTTTTTATCTGATTAAGCCATAAGACTTCTTATAAGTTCAACACACTCAGCTTTGTCCATAATCTTGGGAACGGGATAGAGGGGATTACCTTCTTTGAGTGCTCTGTCTGCGATAAGAGAAATATCTTCTTCTTTTATCTGTTCGAACTTTTCAGGAATGTTCATATCCTTGTTCATTCTTCTGATTTCAGCAATAAACATCTTAGCCTTTTCTTCGTCTGACTTGCCGTTGCAATCAAGACCTGCAACATCAGCAAGGTCTGCAAGACGCTTGTAAGCTGTTTCACCGAAGTAATCAAGAACATAGGGGAGAATGACAGCATTTGCAAGACCGTGAGGAATACCGTACATACCGCCGAGATTATGAGCGATAGCGTGTACATAACCTACATAAGCTCTTGTGAATGCAACACCTGCATAATATGATGCAAGGAGCATATTTTCTCTTGCTTCAATATTCTTGCCGTCTTTATAAGCAGTTTCGATGTTTTCAAAAATCATCTTAGTTGCCATTTTAGCTTTTTCTGCAGTGTCTTCTGTGTTGCTCTGACCGATATATGCTTCAACAGCGTGTGTAAGAGCATCCATACCTGTTGTTGATGTGATATGGGGAGGAAGACCGATTGTAAGCTCAGGATCAAGAACTGCGTACTTGGGACGAAGAACGGGGTCATTGATAGCGTTCTTTTCGTGTGTCTTGGGGTTAGAAACAACAGCTGCGATAGTTGTTTCTGAACCTGTACCTGCAGTTGTGGGAACTGCAAAGAGCATAGGAATCTTCTTAAGAACTTTAAGAACACCGCGCATCTTAGGAACTTCCATACCGGGTCTTGCGATTCTTGCACCGCAGATTTTTGCACAGTCCATAGGTGAACCGCCACCGAAAGCAATGATTGCCTGACAGCCGTTACCCATATAAAGAGCACGTGCTTCTTCTACGTTATCAATTGTGGGATTGGGCTGAACACCGTCATATACCACATAAGCAATCTCATTATTTCTCAGTTCTTCAAAGAGAGAATCGAGAAGATGAAGATTCATAAGACCTTTATCAGTAACGATAAGTACGTTGTTGAAACCGAGTTTCTTAACGGTTTTGGGAAGCTCTCTGACTGCGCCTGCACCTTTGATGAGTTCAGGTTCTGTCCAGTCGAGAATGCCTGTTGCAGCTCTCATAACACCCTGGTATGTTCTGCAATAAGCTTCAAACATTTTTCTGTTCATAATATTGCCTCCGTCAGAGATTTATGCTTCTGTCTTGTCTTCCTTCTTCTTGCGGAAGAGAATCATCTGAATGGGGAAGTAAAGGAAGAACTGAATGCAAGCACAAATAGCGCCTGAAATTGCAATTGCAGATTCACCTAATCCCTTTGATGTAAGGAAATTTACAAGGAAAGGCTGTAACCATGCAGAGAATGCAATAAGAGCAATTGTAACAATCAGGTAGATGGGAAATACAACCTTGATATTTGCACAGGAGTTAAATGTCTTTTCTCTGTTTACAAAGAAAGAGAAAATCTGTGCAAGAATGTTACATGCTGTAAGCGCAATGAAAAGACCAAGACCTGTTGTATCCATACCTGCTGATGCAGCTTTTTCTGAAGACCAGATACCTAAATTGAAAAGGTCATAAGGTCTTGCAAGGAATTCATCAGTCATAAAGATTTTGATGAGATAGGGTAAGAACAACTGGATAACAAAAGCACCTAAGCTGACAACGATAAATTTGATGAATTGCCAAAAGGTTTCAACGCCTTTGCCTTTTTCAGCAGCTTTTTTGTCAAGATCTGCGAGTTTTGCCATTGTAGAATCACTCCAATTAAAAAATTTGTTGCAATTATTATACAGCAATATAATAATGATTGCAACCATAAAATAAAAAAATATATTAATATTTCTAAAAATTCCATTGATTTGTTGTTTGTATTATGATATATTTAACAAAAATGTTGCTTTGCGGAGGTAGAACAATGGAAAAATATCTTATTAACCCTAATCAGAAAATATCAACTATAAGTAAAGATATATACGGTCATTTTTCAGAGCATCTCGGCAGATGTATCTATGACGGACTTTTTGTGGGCACGGATTCAACAGTTCCCAATATCAACGGTATGAGAACAGATGTAGTTGAGGCTCTCAAAGAAATGGGCATTCCTGTGCTTCGTTGGCCCGGAGGATGTTTTGCTGATGAATATCATTGGAAAGACGGTATAGGCCCTCTTGAAAACAGAAAAAAGATGATAAATACCCACTGGGGCGGTGTTGTTGAAGACAACAGCTTCGGCACTCACGAATTCTTTGAACTGTGTGAACAGCTCGGCTGTGATCCTTACATAAACGGTAATGTCGGCTCAGGCACTGTTCAGGAAATGAGCGAATGGGTTGAATATATGACTTTTGACGGAGTTTCTCCTATGGCAGAGCTCCGTAAAGCCAACGGAAGAGAAAAACCCTGGGTTGTAAAATACTTCGGTGTTGGTAATGAAAACTGGGGTTGCGGCGGCAACTTTATGCCCGAAGACTATGCTCAGGAATATCTCAGATATAACACTTATGTCAGAGATTACGACAAGAACAACAGAATTTACAGGGTATGCTGCGGTCCCAATGCTGAAGATTATCATTGGACAGACAAAGTAATGTGGAGAGCAAGACATCATATACAGGGTATTTCTCTTCATTATTATACAGTACCTCACGGTTGGGGCGGCAGAGGTGCTGCAACTGTTTTCAGCGAAGATATGTATTATGTAACAGTTACCTGTGCATACAAAATTGACGAAATCATTACCCGTCATCTTGAAATTATGAATAAATATGACCCCGAACACAGAATTGACCTTATTGTTGATGAATGGGGTACATGGTTTGATGTTGAAGAAGGCACAAATCCCGGTTTTCTCTATCAGCAGAACACAATGAGAGATGCTATGGTTGCAGGTCTTACACTCAATATTTTCAATAAACATTCAGACCGTATCAGAATGGCAAATATTGCTCAGACAGTAAATGTTCTGCAGTCTGTTATTCTCACAGACGGTGAAGAAATGCTTCTTACTCCCACATACCATGTTTTCAGAATGTATAAGGATCATCAGAAAAACACACTTATCGGTTCATTCCTCACATCAGAAAAAATTGAGTGCGAAGGACTTAAAATGCCTGAACTTGTTGAAAGTGCATCAATGGATGAAAACGGTGTTATTTACTCAACTGTTGTCAACGTATGTCTTGACAATGCTAAGGAAGTAAAGTGTCAGATTGCTGATTCTGAAGTCAAATCTGTAAAAGCCGAAATTCTTACAGGCAAAATGGATGACCATAACACATTTGAAAATAAGGAAGTTGTCAAAACTCAGGAATTCAACGGCTTTGAACTGACAAAGGATGGTTTTGTTGCAACAATTCCTCCCTGCAGCGTAGTTAAATTCATTATTGAAAGATAATGGAAAAAAGAGAATGCAGAAGATGTCTTCTTCTCAAAAGCGGAGATGAAGACAATTATAAATTGGTGCAACAGCATATAGCAAAAATCACACCTGAAGAAAAATGTGATGATGAGTCATATCAGAAAAGGCTTGAAATTTGCAGTAACTGTGATAACCTTATCAGCGGCACTTGTGTAAAATGCGGTTGTTATGTGGAATTCAGAGCAGCTTTCAGAAACAAGAAATGTCCTGATACAAAAAACAAAAAATGGTAAAATTTAAGCGACTCTGTATAGAGTCGCTTAAATTTTTAATATGAACTTTTTAAGTGCCTCTGCAACGCCGCCGTCTTTTGCATCGCAGGATATGTATGTGCAGATATCTTTTATTTCATCAATTGAATTACCCATTGCAACAGAAATTCCTGCCGCAAGAAGCATATCAGTATCATTTGAGCTGTCACCCATTGCGATACATCTTTCTTCTGGAATGCCGATATGTTCAAGCATTCTTTTCATTCCCACAGCTTTGCCGAAACCTTTTTTTACAAACTCTGCATAATAACTGTGCTGATAAAGTATGTAATCCTTGCCGAAAATCTCTCTTTCTTCGTCTGTGAGCTGACCCTGGACATACATCTTTGAGATTTTGAAATCTTTATAGATTGAATCAAATTCGTCTGCAGAAGAGAGAAGATATTTAACGGAATTGCGTCTGTCCGTGGGGTTTATCCATATCATTTCATCTTCGCCTTCAAATGAAATCTCACGAGTATCATTGATAAAGTGTGCACCGATGAATTTAAGCTCATCACGTGTCATAATTTCACTAAATATCTGCTGACTGTTGAATCTCAGGTCTGTGCCGATACCTGCAACATACCCGTCAAGGAAATCATCTGCTTTGAGTTCTTGGGGAATAAAACCGTATGAACGTGCAGTATTGATGAATACATAGCTTCCTTGTCTGCGGACTTCCTTGATAGTATCAATATTAATCTGTGGTATAACGCCGTCTGACATCAGAGTGTTGTCGATATCAAGAAAAACGGCAAATTTTTCTGAATTCATAGATAATTACGTCCGTTGTTATTCTTTGAACTGAGAATCTTCTGTCAACGCTGTTATGATGTTTTCATAAAGTCTTACAGGGTTGTTGAGAAATGCAGATTTCATAACTTCTGCTTGCTGAGAATCTGTTGTGAAAATGCTTACATTAAGAAGCTCTTCAGTTTCTGTATTGTCGGCATCACCTGAAAGCAGAGAAATGTCGAGTCTGTATTTATTGTCATTGATTTTGGAAACAGAAATTCTGTTTTCTTTTTTTCTTTTCTCATAAAGTGCTGTAAGCTTTACCGCTCTTACAGCTTTATTCTTTATGAAATGTGAAAGCTCATCTTTAAGATCACGGGAAATCTGTATTCCTTTTTCGTTGATATAAAGGAGCTCATTTTCAATGTATATAGCATTGACTTCAAGAAGGTCATCAATCGCCTGACAAAGTTCAAAATAATTTGCAATTCCGTTGTCATAAAGTGCGGACAGCAGATTGTCTCTTGAAAGAATACCTGAATGGTCTTTCAGCACATAGCAGATAATTATTCTGATTTTTTCAGTACTTCTGATGCCGCCTGTCTTGTCGTCAACCGGGAATGCATCAAGCTTAAAATCCATAAATCACACCTCAAAGATTTGCAAGATCATATGGAGTTCTCTGGTAAACGAAATAGTTCAGCCAGTTTGTAAAAAGAAGAACTCCGGTGCTTCTCCATGTTATAGGAGGCTTTTTTGTGGGGTCGTTATCGGGGAAGTAATTGACGGGAAGGTCAATTTCAAGTCCTTTGTTTTTATCTCTGAAATACTCTGTTGCAAGAGTGTCTTCATCATATTCCGAGTGACCTGTTGAGAAGAAGTTTCTGCAATCCATATCAGAAAGAAGGTGCACACCTGATTCTTTTGAATATGACAGTACCTGAAGGTCTTTGATTTTTGCAATGTCATCCATTCTGATTTCTGTATGTCTTGAGTGGGGAACATAATATTTCTCGTCAAGACCTCTCATAAGGGGATGGAAAAGGTCAAGAGGCTGATGTTCAAAGATACCGAACATTTTTTTATCAAGAGGATATTTTTTGAGTCCGTAATGATAATAAAGGCCTGCCTGAGCACCCCAGCAGATATGGAATGTTGAATAGACATTTGTTTTTGCCCATTCAAAAATGCTGCAAAGCTCGTCCCAGTAATCAACTTCTTCAAATTCCATCTGTTCAACTGGTGCACCCGTAACAATCATACCGTCAAACTTCTGATGTTTTACTTCGTCAAATGATTTGTAAAACTTTGTAAGATGTTCCTGAGACGTATTTTTTGATGTATGTGTAACTGTCTGGAGAAGTTCAATATCCACCTGAAGGGGAGTATTGCTCAGAAGTCGCAGAATTTGTGTTTCTGTTGCAATTTTTGTGGGCATAAGATTAAGAATCAGAATTTTAAGAGGTCTGATATCCTGAGAATCAGCTCTGTCTTCGGGCATAACAAAAACATTTTCCTGCTCAAGAAAAGATCTTGCAGGTAATTCGTTTGAGATTCTGATGGGCATTATAAATCGCTCCTTATCTTTTAACTTTCACATAGTCATAGGGACCTATTGCAATTCTGCCGTCTGTTGTGACTATGCTACCTGTATAGTTTACATAAATTTCTGTTCCGTCGGAGTATGTTGTGCAGTAAACACCGGTTACGGCATTTCCGTCGGAATCTTTTGTTATTTTTCTGTGGTCTGTTATTGTTTCATCGGTAAGCTCAGAGAACATTTCAGATGCATCATTGTAAAAATCAACAATTTCCGAGAGTCTTTCTGAAAGAAGATAACCGCTGTAACAATAAATATTTGAGTCTTCATATATCCATTCATAAGCAGGAACAGCCCCGTATTCAATGAATCTGAGCATATTGTATCTGTAGAGCGGATTGCCTGCATCTATCGGGAGTCCTGAATAAAGCACATTTCCGTGAAGCACAGCCTGCGCAAAAGGTACTGCTTCATAAGCCTCACTTTCAGGATAGAATGTGTCAAACTGCATATTTGTGATATAGGATGCATTATAAAGTGAATAAAGATTGCCGCCGGAAACGGACAATACACCGTAATTTGAAACAGCACGTAACATTGATGAAATTTCATTCATGGCATCCTGACGTGTGTTCTTGCTGTCTGAATAAAGAATCTGCCCCGCATCTGTAACCGAAATACCGTCTGCGTATGAAGTTATATCGCTGTCAAGATATTTTGTGAATGAAGTGCTGAATACAGAAAGTTTCATCAGTTTCATTTCGAAAAATGCATCTTCGGAATAAATTGAAGGATTAGCTTTTTCTGCAGCAAGGTCAGAAGCTTCTTTTCCTATGCGTGAAAGGAATGATGAAGACGCATTGCTGTTATATCCGAGGTCATTCTGCATCATAAAATCTGCAGTTTTACCGCTTATGTCATAAGATTTTTTTCCTGCTGAGTAATTTTTGCCTGAAGAGAAAATATTTGCTCCGAGAAGCAGTGTACAGCCTTGCTTCTGAGTGTAGTCATAAAGGCTGATGAGCCCGTTTTTACCACCGTTTCTGCTGTTTACTGCAGATGTGTAGATATTGCTGTTTGCTGTACCGCCTTTGTAGATTCCGTTGTAGTTTAGCACGATATTGCTTATGCCTTTTCCTTTCAGAATGCCGAGAATGTCGGTTGTCTGATGTGTGGTTGTAAGAATTTCTGATTTTTCCGCACCGACAACGGTAAGATTGAATGGGAGATTATCAGCCTGTGCTGTTTTTTCTGATGAAAGGCGTGATGAGAGAATGAATTCTTCTCTTGCGGCAGATGCCATAGCAGAGTATGTCGCATTGCTGCCTGAAAGGAATTTATATGAAACAGAAATTTTACCGCTGTATGAAACACCTTTGTGCACAGATGTTTCATCAAGATGTTTTACCTGAGTTATAGTAAAAACGGGATAGATTGCAGATAATTTTCCGTCTGAACCTCTGTTTGCTCTGATACTTGCAAGAGCATCACCGTCTGTAATTACAGCAATGAATGCGCTGTTTTCCCTTTTTGCTCCGAATAAGGGGAGAGTTGCTGATGCTGATTCTGTTTCACGCTGATTGTATGGGTCGGTTCCGTAAACATCAATATTGATGCTGCTTGTTGAATCATCTTTTCTTGAGAGATTCATCAGTGCCCCTGAATTGTCGGGTATAAGAAACCAATCATCGTTACCGTCTGTTTCATCAGATGCAAAACACGGCATAACGCTGATATCTTTTACAAAAGCACCTTTTGTGCACACAAGATTTGCTGTGTCGATGGTCATAACAACTGATTGATTTTTAAGTTCATAAGTAACCGTGAAAATTACATAAATATCGTCGGCACTCATTTCTTCCTGAGATTTTTTTGCAGTTTCCTTGTTGTTGCTCATTGTGTATGTTACGGAGAGAATTCCGTTTTCGATGCTTAATGCCGAAGATGACATAGCAACTGAATCTGACTGGGTATTCATCTCATAAATACCGTTGTCAGTGTAAAGAGTCAGCGCAAATGCGTATGAACTGTCTGTGAAAGATTTTTTCAAAGCAGACCATTTATAGCCTGTTGTAAGGTCTTTAACAATAACCGAATGATTTTTCTTGTCTGCACAAAGCTCAATAAAGCTGCTTTCTGAAACTGATTCATAGCTTTCAGAGTCTTTGAAAAATACATTGTCAGCCTTTGTTTTTTCAGCAAGCGGACCGGTTGAAAAAACTGAGCTCTTTCCGTCGCAGGATGTGAAAACTCCGCAGAATATCATTATCAGTATGAGCAAAACTGATGTTATTCTTAATTTCTGCATTGTGTCACTTCCTTTCAGTTATCAGTTAATTATAGCATAACCCTTGTCAATGTGCAATATTTTTATTTTTTTTATTTACAATAAAAATGCCTGCGCATACAAGAAGAATGGAAATAAGACCTTTTATGCCGAAAGCTTCGCCTTTTTCGTTGAGAAGTATAGCTGAAAGTAAAAATCCGAATATTGGGTTCATAAAGCCGTAAACAGCAACGGATGAAACATCATTATGTTCAAGAAGTTTGCTCCAGAGAGAATATGCAGCGGCAGAAAGAAATGCAAGATAAAGCAGTATAAGTACTGATTTTGTGCCGCAGAAAGAGAATTTTCCGCCCATTAAAATACCGCCTGCAATCATCACAATTCCGCCGAAAATGAATTGCCAGGAGCTTAGCATCACCGTATTGTGATTCTTTGAAAATTTCTTCATAAGTGAAGATGAAAAAGCATAAGCAACGGTTGAAATCAGCACAAAACCTTCACCCGTGAGTTTCAGTGAACCCTCTGTAAGTCCCGTCAGATTTATAAGTATAATACCGCAGAAACCTACTGCACTGCCTATTTGTTTTGCAGGGGTTAATTTTTCAGTTCTGAATACGATGCAGGATATGAGAATTGCAATAAACACATTTGCTCCGATAATAACCGAAGCCTTTACACCTGAAGTGTTTGCAAGTCCGATATAGAAGAAAAAATACTGCAAAATTGTCTGAAAAATACTAAGTATAAAAACAGGTGCAATGTCATTTTTCTTCGGTACAATCAGCTCTTTGTTTGCGGCACTTGCCATAATAACAGCCAGTATTCCGGCAAGAGTAAATCTGACACCTGCAAACAGAATCTGAGTTGCTGTGTCATCACCTGCAATTGAAAACTCAGCATATCCTATTTTTAGCACGGGAAAAGCGCTTCCCCATAATAAACTGCATATTCCTGCAATAAGACAGACAATTGCAGGTTTTTTCAGAATAACATCTTTTTCCAAAATAACCGACTCCGTGTGAAATATACTTCATTATAGGCTACAATGTAAAATAAAGCAAGTTTTTATGTTGACAAAAAATAAAAAATAAAATATACTGTGTGTATCAGAAAATACTATGGTGAAAATTATGAATGCAAATAAAAAGATACTTCTTTCCGTAATTGTATTTGTTTTGGTTGTTGCTCTTGGTGGAGTTATATTGTTCTTCCTCGGCTCAGACAACAGAAACGAACCTTATGTTGATGAATACGGAAATGTATATTATCCGGGCGGATATAATGATCCCGATAAAACAACATCTGTCAATCTTCCTGATTCACCTGCTATGGGTGATCTTTATATGGATGCGCAGGAAAGAGCAGTTATTGAAGCATTCGTTTCAGGTTGCTATTATATTTCAATGATCGATATGAGCTCTCCTGATCAGGCACAGCTTGATATTGCTATCAGAAATGAAGATTTTCAGATGGCTGCAGAAGTTGAGGGTGTAAAGTTTGAAATTATGTTCCTTAATTCAAATCTTTATCTCATCGACTCAGAAAAGAGATATATCGATATGAGTACATTAAGCTCTCTTGCAGGTGCAGAGGAAGCATTTGATACAGAAAGTATGAAAGAAGTTGCTGCCGTACTTGACGTTTCTCAGTATAACTTCCACTCTGTTGAAAAAGAAGACTCAACTGTCGATAATTCAGCAGCGGTGTGTTATAAATATATTGCGGATGATCTTGAGCTCAAATTCTACTTTGTTTCAAGTGAACTCCGTCAGATAGACTTTGTTTCTGTCGCTGACGGCGGTGAAAATCTTTCAATCAAAGTAAATCAGTTTCTTCCGTACATTCCGTCAGACAAACTGACGGTAACAGGGCTTAAAAAGACAAACATCCTCGAATTTTTCAAGAATCTCGGGGTTGAGTTTGGCGCATATTAATGAAATACAGCTGCTGATTTTTCGGTGGCTTATTTTGTTGAAATATTCAATCGGCGAAAAGTGAGGTTAAATTATGGGCGGTTTTTTCGGAGTAGCTTCAAAAGAAGATTGCGTTTTTGATCTGTTTTTCGGAACAGACTATCATTTCCATCTGGGAACAAGACGAGCGGGACTTGCTGTTTACAGCAAAGAAAACGGTTTTGACAGAGCAATTCACAATATCGAAAATGCTCCTTTCAGAACAAAGTTCCTTGATGAATATGAATCAATGCACGGCTGTTACGGCATCGGCTGTATCTCAGACTACGAAGCTCAGCCTATCCATGTCAGAAGCCATCACGGACCTTTTGCAATAACAACAGTCGGCAAAATCAATAATGCCGATGAAATAGTAAATGATATAATTGACAGCAAAACTCATTTCTTTGAGATGCGTAACGGTGAAATAAATCCCACAGAGCTTGTTGCCGCTATCATTAACCGTAAGGATAATTTTATTGACGGTATCAGATATGCTCAGGAAGTTATTGAAGGTTCAATCAGTATGCTTATTCTCACTGAAAAGGGTGTGTATGCAGCAAGAGATAAAATGGGCAGAACACCTGTTGTTATCGGTAAAAAAGATGACGGATACTGTGCAAGTTTTGAGAGCTTTGCATATCTTAACCTTGGTTATCATGATTACAAAGAGCTCGGTCCCGGCGAAGTCGTTGTTTTTGATGAAAACGATATAAAGACACTTGTTGCACCGGGCGATGAAATGAAAATCTGTACATTCCTCTGGGTTTATTACGGATTCCCTTCATCTTCATATGAAGGTATAAGTGTTGAAAAGATGCGTAATAACTGCGGTGCATTTATTGCAAAGCGTGACAATGTAAGACCTGACTGCGTTGCGGGTATTCCCGATTCAGGTATTGCACACGCTGTAGGTTATGCAAATGAGTCAGGCGTACCTTATGCAAGACCTTTTGTAAAGTACACACCTACATGGCCCCGTTCATTTATGCCTTCCAGTCAGAATAAGCGTAAGCAGATAGCAAAAATGAAGTTAATTCCCATACACGACCTTATTGAGGGCAAGAGCCTTATGCTTATTGATGACTCAATCGTAAGAGGTACACAGCTGAGCGAAACAACTGAATTCCTTTATGACTGCGGTGCAAAAGAAGTTCATATCAGACCTGCTTGTCCGCCGTTGCTTTATGGCTGCAAATACCTTAATTTTTCAAGTTCAAAATCAGAAATGGAGCTTATCACAAGACGTGTTATCGCAGAATTTGAAGGAGATAATGTTTCCCCTGAAATTCTTGCCGAGTATGCAGATCCTGACAGCGAAAGATATCAGAAAATGCTTGATAAGATATGTGAAAAACTTCATTTCACATCACTCAGATATAACCGACTTGACGATATGCTTGAAGCAACAGGTCTTCCTGCAGAAAAGCTTTGCACATATTGTTGGAACGGAAAAGAATAATTTTAATGCAGGACTTTCGGGTTCTGCATTTTTTTGATGAAATTGTACGATAAATATCATTAAATGTTGACAAATTTTATTTATTATGATATATTTTGTTGTGTATAATTATTATAATATCCGATATTTTTATAATATTTGCGGAGATGATTTTTTATGGCTATTTTCAAATGCAAAATGTGCGGCGGTGACCTGAACATAGAAGATGGTATCAGCATTACAGAGTGCGAATATTGCGGTACAAAACAAACATTACCAAGGCTTAATGATGATCGCAAAGCAAATTTTTTTAACAGAGCAAACCATTTACGAATCAATAATGAATTTGACAAAGCAATGGGAATTTACGAGCAGATTCTCAATGAAGATAACACTGATGCAGAGATTTATTGGTCATTGGTGCTTTGCCGTTTCGGTATTGAATATGTTGAAGACCCTGTGTCTCATAATCGTGTGCCCACTGTAAACCGAGCACAGTTTACATCAATTTTTGATGATTTGAATTATAAATCTGCATTACAGTATGCTGATGAATATCAGAAGGCTGTTTATGAAGCAGAGGCGAATGCAATAAATGAACTTCAGAAGGAAATACTTGCAATTTCTCAGAAAGAAGAGCCTTTTGATGTGTTTATCTGCTATAAAGAGTCAGATAACAACGGCAGACGTACAAAGGATTCAGTAATTGCAACTGAACTTTATCACGAACTCAGCAGAGAGGGGTACAAGGTTTTTTTCTCAAGAATTACGCTTGAGGATAAACTCGGTACAGCCTATGAACCTTATATCTTTGCAGCTCTGAATTCTTCAAAGATAATGGTTGTGATCGGCACAAAACGTGAACACTTCAATGCTGTATGGGTAAAAAATGAGTGGAGCAGATATCTGTCACTTATCAGAAACGGAGCAAAAAAAATTCTGATCCCTGCATACCGTGATATGGATCCATATGATTTACCTGAAGAGTTTTCTCATCTTCAGGCTCAGGATATGTCAAAACTCGGCTTTATGCAGGATCTTATCCGAGGAATCAATAAATTGGCAAAACCTGAAGAGGCGAAACCCGTTATCAATACAGCTACGGCTTCGGATTCAAACGGAAATCTTGCGACATTGATTAAAAGAGGTCAGCTTGCACTTGAGTATGGTGAATGGAACAATGCCGATTCATTCTTTGAACAGGCATTGAATATCAATGCGGAGAATGCAGACGCTTATCTCGGCAAACTTTTGTCGGAGCTTAAAATATCTAAGATTGACGAACTGAAAAATTGTGAAGACTCATTTGAAAATTCAAATACTTACAAAAAACTTATCAGATTTGCTGATTCTTCACTTGCTGAAATATTAAAAGGTGCCATAGCTTCAATTGCTGAAAGAAAATATAAAGATGAAATGAATCAGATTTATAATGAAGCTTTGGGCAAGAAGCAATCAGCAGAAACAGAAGAAGAGTTCAAGCTCGCAGCAGAAATCTTTGCAAAAATTTCTGATTGGCAGGATTCAGCAATGCTTGCTGAGGAATGTGTTGCTGAATCAAAAAGACTCAAAGAACAGGAATTTGATGAAATATATCGTCAGGCTGTTACTGAAAAAGAAAAGGCGGTAACTCAATACGGATACCAGACTGCTGCTGACTTGTTCGGTAAAATTTTAGACTGGAAAGATTCAGAAAAACTTCAGAAAGAATGCTTCGACAAAATAGATGAATATAAATTAAAGGTTGATAACATGATCCGCAGAAAGGATCGTATTCAGAAGATTCTTTTAATTGTTGCAATAGTTTCCGTGTTGTCATTTGCAGGATATCTGATATTCAGTTTTATTCAGTCCGGTATAGAAAAAACTGAAAATGAATATAAAAATGCAGTTTTATTAATGGAAGACGGTAATTATATCGACGCTATTAAGGTTTTTGAAAAATTAGGAACTTATAAGGATAGTGCAGATAAAATCTCTCTTTGTGAAAAGCTTAAAAAAGAAGAATTTCTCGCGTTGATTGAAGATAAAAACAGAATTTCCGTAAGTGATTTGCACGTAGTCGGTCTTAATTCAGACGGAACGGTTGTTGCAACAGGTAGTAATGAATTCGCTCAATGTGATGTTTCAGACTGGACGGACATCATTGCGTTAGATGCAGTTGGAAATAACACAGTTGGTCTAAAATCAAACGGCACAGTTGTTGTAGCAGGTCACCTTTCTTACGCTGATGAAGTGTCGGCTTGGACAGATATTGTTGCTGTTTCTTCAGGAGGATCTCATATGGTCGGGCTTAAATCAGACGGCACTGTTGTTGCTGCAGGCGATAATTATTACTGGCAATGTGAAGTGTCAGATTGGACAGATATTATTGCGGTTTCTGCGGGTTGGAATCACACAGTCGGACTGAAATCAGACGGCACGGTTGTTGCTGTCGGAGATTCTCAGAGTAACGGGCAATGTGCAGTGTCAGACTGGACTGATATTGTTGCCATTTCTGCGTGTCATAACCAGACCTTCGGTCTCAGGGCGGACGACACGGTTGTTGCTGTCGGTTTTGATTATTCCGGTCAATGCGAAGTATCAGACTGGACAGATGTTGTTTCTGTATCTGCGGGTTGGCTTCATACGGTGGGGCTTAAATCAGACGGAACGGTTGTTGCAACAGGTGCAAATGAAGATGGGCAATGCGAAGTGTCAGACTGGACAGATATAATTGCTGTTTCTGCAGGAACTTATCATACTGTCGGACTAAAATCAGACGGTACGGTTGTTGTTGCGGGAGGTGAAAGATTGTTTATCGATAATCAAGATGATAATATTTCCACTCCTATCACAGAATGGGATTTGATTGATTAAAAACTTGCTATATTTACACAAAAAAGCGGTGTTTGCCGCTTTTTTGCTTTTAACTGTTGAAAACTGTTTTTGTTTGTGTTATATTATTAAAATGATTTTAATCCACGGAGGTTTATATAATGGCTAAAAAGCTTTTATTGGGTAATGAAGCCGTTGCAAGAGGTCTCTTTGAAGCAGGCTGTAACGTTGTTTCAAGTTATCCCGGTACACCCAGTACAGAAATTACTGAATATGCCGCTACATATGATGAAATGTATTCAGAGTGGGCACCTAATGAAAAGGTTGCATGTGAAGTTGCTATCGGTGCGTCAATTGCAGGTGCAAGAGCATTCTGCGGTATGAAGCACGTTGGTCTCAATGTCGCTGCGGACCCTCTTTTTACAGTTTCATACACAGGTGTCAACGGCGGTCTTGTTATCGGCGTTGCTGATGACCCAGGTATGCATTCATCTCAGAATGAGCAGGATTCAAGACACTATGCAGAATCTTCAAAGGTTATGATGCTTGAACCCGCTGATTCAAAGGAATGTCTTGAATACACAAAGAAGGCATTTGAATTCTCAGAAAAATTCGATACACCTGTTCTTCTCAGACTCACTACAAGAGTTGCTCACTCAAGAAGCCTTGCTGAAACTGCAGACAGAGCAGATGTTCCCGTTAAGGAATATGTAAAGAATCCTCAGAAGTATGTTATGATGCCTGCAAATGCAATTCCCAAGCACGTTGTTGTTGAAGACAGAATTGCAAAGCAGATTGAATTCTTTGAAACAGATGATATCAACACAGTTGAATATTACGATAAGAAAATCGGTATCATCACAGCAGGTAACTGCTACAACTATGCTAAAGAAGTTCTCGGCAAGAATGCATCATACCTCAAACTCGGCTGCGTATATCCTCTTCCCGAAAAGAAGATTATTGACTTCGCTAACGAATGCGAAACAGTTTATGTAATCGAAGAACTTGATCCTTATATTGAAAATCATTGTAAGAAGCTCGGTATCAAGGTTCACGGTAAAGACGTTTTCACTCTTCTCGGTGAATATTCTCAGGCTCTTGTTGCAAAGGCAATTCTCGGTGAAACAAATGAGGCAGATGCTGTTGATTTTGATATTCCCCGTCGTCCTCCCGTACTTTGTGCAGGTTGTCCCCACAGAGGTCTTTTCTATGCTCTTAAGCAGGAAAAGGTAACTGTAAGCGGTGATATCGGTTGTTATACACTCGGTGCTCTTCAGCCCCTTGATTCAATCGACACAGTTATCTGTATGGGTGCTTCTGTTTCAGCCCTTCACGGCAGAAACAAGGTTAACCCCGAAAACGCAAAGAAGAGTGTTGCTGTTATCGGTGACTCAACATTCATTCACTCAGGCGTTACAGGTCTTATTGACATTGCATACAACAACAGCGCATCAACTGTTATCGTGCTTGATAACTCAATCACAGGTATGACAGGTCATCAGCAGAATCCCACAACAGGTAAGACAATCAAGGGTGACCCTGCAACTCAGGTTGACATTGTTGCTCTTGCTCACGCTGTAGGTATCAAGAGAGTTACTGTTGTAGACCCCTATAACCTCAAGGAAACAAGAGATGCTATCCATACAGAGCTTGAAGCAGATGAGCCTTCACTCATCATCTCAAGAAGACCTTGTGCACTTCTCAAGACAGTTAAGCACAATCCTCCTCTCAAGGTAAATAAGGATAAGTGTAAGAGCTGTAAGATGTGTATGAAGATAGGCTGTCCCGCAATCAGTATGAAGGACGGCAAGGCAGAAATTGACTTCACACAGTGTGTAGGTTGTAACGTATGTACACAGATGTGTAAGTTTGATGCTATTGAGGCTTAAGAAAGGAGTTAACTGAAATGAATACATATAGCGTAATGATCGTAGGTGTAGGCGGACAGGGAACTCTTCTTGCAAGCCGTCTTCTCGGTAATGCTGTTATCAGCGCAGGTTACGATGTAAAAGTTTCCGAAGTTCACGGAATGAGCCAGAGAGGCGGTTCCGTTATCACATATGTAAGATACGGTGAAGAAGTAAATTCTCCCATCATCGAAAAGGGCGAAGCAGACCTTATAATTGCATTTGAACAGCTTGAAGCTGCAAGATATCTTCCTTTCCTCAAAAAGGGCGGTAAGATGGTTGTAAACACTCAGAAGATTGACCCTATGTCTGTTGTAACAGGTGTTGCTGAATATCCTCAGGGCGTTATTGAAAAGCTTCAGGAAAAGGCTGATGTAACAGCTCTTGATGCTCTTTCACTTGCTGTTGAAGCAGGTTCACCCAAGGCAGTAAACGTTGTTCTTATGGGTGTTGTTGCAAAGCATATGGGATTTACAAAAGAAGCTTGGGAAAAGGTTGTTGAAGAAACTGTTCCCGCAAAATTCAAGGAGCTTAACCTTAAAGCTTTTGAACTCGGTTATTCATACTGATAAAATTTGTACCGTCTCTGACGGTACTTTTTTTATAAAATGCTTTTTATTGTACAGTTTATATGTTATAATCAGACGGGAGTGATTTTTCGTGAAATTTATTCATCTTTCAGACCTGCATCTTGGCAGAAGACTCAATGAATTTTCTCTTATCGAAGACCAGAAATATATTCTGAATCAGATTGTTGATATTATAAAAAACGAGAATCCCGGATTTGTGATTCTCGCAGGTGATATATATGATAAGCCTGTGCCGTCTGCAGAGGCAGTGGAGCTTTTTGATAATTTTCTTGTAAAGCTTTCAAAATTGAATCTGTCGGTGTTTGTTATCAGCGGTAATCACGATTCAGCAGAAAGAATAGCTTTTGCATCACGTATTCTTAAGAATACAGGTGTTTATATGTCTCCCGTATATAACGGCAACACAGAAAAAATCACATTCACCGATGAACACGGCAATGTGAATGTGTATATGCTTCCGTTTATAAAACCCACATCTGTAAGAAGATTTTTCCCCGATTCACAGATTGAATCATATACAGATGCTGTAAGAACAGCAGTTGAAAATATGTGTGTTGATACGGCAGAGAGAAATATTCTAGTTACACATCAGTTTGTAACGGGAGCAGTTGTTTCTGATTCAGAGGAGCTTTCCGTAGGCGGATCGGATAATATTGATATTGATGTTTTCAAAGATTTCGATTATGTCGCTCTCGGTCATATCCATACACCTCAGAATATGGAACAAGGCAGAGTCAGGTACAGCGGAAGCATTCTTAAATATTCAGTTTCAGAGGCAAATCAGAAGAAATCATTATCTGTTATAGAAGTAAATGAAAAAGAGAATACAGAAGTCAGAACAATTGAACTTGTGCCCATGAGAGACCTCAGGAAAATCAGAGGTACATATGATGAACTGACTCTTCTTGAAAATTATAAAAACATAAACACAAATGACTATATTCACGTTACTCTCACAGATGAAAATGACGTTGTTGATGCTGTTATAAAGCTCAGAACGATTTATCCGAATATAGTCAAACTCGAATATGACAATGCCCGTACGGCAAGTTTCAATCAGATAAATAATTCGGGCAAAAGCGAAGCAAAGAGTGAAATTGAGCTTTTCTGTGAGTTGTTTGAACTTCAGAATAATATTCAGATGACTACGGAACAGCAGGAAATTATCGAAAATCTTATTGCAGAAATAAGGGAGGAGCATATATGAGACCTGTTATCCTTACAATGTCCGCATTCGGACCTTATGCAGACAAAACAACAGTAGATTTCAATAAGCTCGGCTCTGATGGTCTGTATCTTATTACGGGAACAACAGGTGCAGGCAAAACAACAATCTTTGATGCAATTACATATGCTCTTTACGGTACTGCAAGCGGTAAAAACAGAAAAGACAGTATGTTTCGTTCCAATTATGCGGATATGAACACTCCCACCTTTGTGGAGCTTGTTTTTGATTATTCAGGTCAGAGATATACCATAAAGAGAAATCCGACATACACAAGAGCTGCAAAACGAGGAACAGGTGTTGCGGAAGAAAAGGCTTCTGCTGTGCTGACACTTCCTGACGGCAGAGTTATAGACAGAACAGCTGATGTTGATAAGGCTCTTATTGAAATTCTCGGTATAGACAGAGACCAGTTTCTTCAGATTGCAATGATTGCACAGGGGGAATTCCTCAGAGTCCTCAATGCAACAACTGAAGAGCGCAAAAAGATTTTCAGACAGATTTTTAAGACAGAACGTTTTGAAAAACTTCAGTATAATCTGTCATATCTTTATAAACAGAAAAAATATGAACGTGAAGATGTTCAGAAAACTGTAAATCATTATATATCAGATATATCAGTTGATGTTGATGACATTCTGTATGTTGATGTTCAGGATGCAAAAGACGGCAGAATGCTGATTTCTGATGTCATAACTCTTGTTTCAAAACTTGTTGAACAGGACAATGACTCAGAAAAACAAATCTGCAAAAAGATTCAGGAAAATGACGAACAGCTTGAAATCACAAACAAAAAACTCGGCAAGGCTCAGGAAACAAAGAAACTTGCTTTGTCTCTTGAATCATACAATAAACTTCTGAGTGTGCTTGAACCTGAAAATGAAAAGAATAACAGTATTTATCAGGCAGAAAAAGAAAAAACTCCAAAAAGAGAAAAACTCTCTTCAGATATAGCCTTGCTTGAGCAGGAAATCGCTGATTATGATGTTTTTGAAGAAAATAAAAAGACTTTTGCTTCTCTTAAATGTGCGATAGAAAAAAACAGCGTTCTTCTTAAAAATCTCAATGAAAAACTTTCTGCTGAAAATGATAAGCTTACTTCATTGAAAGAAGAAAATGAAAAATATATAAATGCAGGTGAGATAAAAGAGCGCCTTGTTGCAGAGAAGTCAAAAATGTCTGAAGATGTTAAATTCTTCAACGATCTTATAAAAGATATAAACGAATATTTCACTCTTTCCGCAAGGCTTCAAAACGGTCAGAAGAAGTATGTGGATGCTGATAATCTTGCTCTTACAAAAGAGAATGAATACAGCGATAAAAAAACTGCTTTTCTCCGCGAGCAGGCAGGAATTCTTGCAGAAAATCTTGAAGACGGCAAACCTTGTCCCGTCTGCGGTGCAATTTCTCATCCTGAAAAAGCGAAAAAAGCTCAGGCTGCACCATCTGAGGCTGAACTGAATCTCTGTGAGAAAGAAGCTGTCGAATACAGAGCAAAAGCAAATGACCTTTATGCAAAACTCATCGAGTTTAAGGGCAGAACAGATAATTTCCTTGAAAATATAAAAAACAGAGCAGAAAAAACAGGTAAGCAGGATAATCTTAATGAGTGCCTTGAAGCTTGTAAGAATCTTGCAGAAGACATCAATACAAAGATAGCCGCAACCGATAAAGAAATAAGTGAAGAAAACAGAAAAATAACCAGAAAAAATGAACTTGCAGAATTGATTCCAAATTCAGAGAAAGAAAAGGAGTCAATCGCAGTTACAATTTCTTCACTCGAAAAGAACATTGCGTCTGATGATGCTTCAATGAAAAAGACAGAAGAACAACTGCTGATTCTCAGCAAAAAACTTCGTTTTGCAGGTAAGAAAGAGGCAAACGATCAGCTTTCTTTATTCAGAAAAGAACTTCAGGCTATGACGGCACAGTTTGAATCTGCAGAGAAAAATTACCGTGAAAGCGAAAGAAAACTTCTTGAAACAGAAAGCAGTATCAAAACCGTTAATGAAGCATTGAAAAATGCTGTTGTTATTGATGAAAAAGCAGAGGGCGAAAACCGTGAAAGATTCAGAGCTGTTTCAGATGAACTTCATAATAAACATAAAAAAGTTCTTGCAAGACTTGATATAAATAAAAAGATCATCAGTTGTCTTACAGAATATTTTGATAAACTTTCTGTGCTTGAAAAGGAAGAAAGTATTTATGCAGTGCTGTCAAAAACAGCAAACGGGGAGCTCAGCGGGAAAACGAAGACAGATCTTGAAACTTATGTTCAGATGAGTTATTTTGACAGAATACTCGAAAAAGCAAACACAAGATTTATGGTTATGTCAGATGGTCAGTATGAGCTTGTCCGTCACACAATGGGTGACAATCTCCGTTCTCAGGTCGGTCTTGACCTTGATGTAAAAGACCATCATAACGGTGCTCTGCGAAGTGTCAAATCTCTTTCAGGCGGTGAATCATTTCTTGCGTCTCTTTCACTTGCGCTCGGACTTGCAGACCTTATTCAGTCTGATTCAGGCGGTATAAAGCTTGATACAATGTTTGTTGACGAAGGTTTTGGTTCTCTTGATGATGATGCTTTGCGTCAGGCAATGAAGGCTCTCGGAGAACTTACAAGAGGTAACAGACTTGTGGGTATTATTTCTCACGTGGACGAGCTTAAAAACAGAATAGATAAACAGATTATCATAAAGAAAGACACAAGCGGCAGCAGACTTGAAATTGTCTGCTGAGAATTTGTAAAGTATGTGTTTTTTATATTGAAAAACATGTTGCAATTATGGTATTATATAGGTTGGTGATATAATGAATCTTAAATCAGAGATAATGGATGCATCTGCAGTTGCAAGAGCAATCAAGAGAATTTCATTTGAAATTGAAGAAAAGAATAAAGGATTCAGTGATGTTCTTCTCGTCGGCATCAGAAGACGAGGGGAGACTCTTGCAAAAATGATTGCAGACTGTGTCAGAAACAACGAGGGAATTCAGATTCCTATCGGTGCTGTTGATATTACAATGTATCGTGATGATCTGACTTATGAACAGATGAAAAATTGTTTTGAAAATTCACATATACCATTTGATATCAACAATAAAACAGTTATTCTTGTTGATGACGTTGTTCATACGGGAAGAACTGTCCGTGCGGCAATAGATGCGTTGTTTTCTGTCGGCAGACCGTCTGCGATTCAGCTTGCAGTTCTCGTTGACAGAGGGCACAGAGAGTTGCCTATAAGACCCGATTATGTCGGAAAGAATATTCCTACTTCATCATCAGAAATCGTACTTGTAAAAGTAAGTGAATTTGACGGTGAAACGGGAGTAGGCATTTATACTAAATAACTTAAAGTTTCATTAATTTACAGGGGGTGAGAATTTGACCGGAATCAGTATAGGAATAGACATCGGAACTGCTAATATGACAGCATATGTAGAAGGCAAAGGTATTGTTTTTTCAAGACCGAGCGTTATTGCCTGCGATTCACACTCTGGCAGAATTCTCGCACTCGGTGAAGATGCACTGGCAATGACAGGCAGAGCACCCGGCTCAATAGAGGTTGTTCATCCTTTCAGTGACAGTGTAGTTTCTGATATGAAAATGACAACACAGATGCTCAGCAACTTCCTTGAAAAAGTTTGCCGTTTTTCTGTGCTCAAACCGAATATTATCTGCGGTGTGCCCTCAGGCATAACAAGCCTTGAAAGAAAAGCTATTCTCGATGTGCTTGAAGCTTCAGGTGCCGCAAGGTTCTGTATTATGGAACACGCCTATGCTGCAGCCGTCGGTGCAGAAGTTGCGTTTGCAAAGCCTTACGGAACCATGGTTATCGATGTGGGCGCAGGTACGGTTGATATTGCTGTTGTTTCAATGAACGGTATTGCGGCATCACGTACTGTCAGATTTGCCTCGGAGGCTTTCACGCAGGATATTATCAGATATTTAAGACGAGAAAGAGATATAGAAATCGGCTATCTTACAGCTGAAAATATAAAGAAAACCATTGGCGGTGCTGTTATAAGAAATGAAGAAATTGCACTCATTTCAAAAGGCAGAAACGCTGTAACGGGAACTCCCGTAAATTTTGAAATTACTTCAACAGAAGTATACTGGGCTATCAAAGACCATATTGAAATGATGCTTTCTGCCGTAAAAGAGCTGTTTGCTTCACTTTCTCCCGAACTTTCTGCAGACATTTTTGAAAGCGGAATTGTTCTTACGGGAAAAGGTGCATTGTTATACGGTCTTGATATGTTTCTTGAGAATGCAACAGGTCTGCCCGTAAGAATTGCAAAAGAACCCTGGCTTTGTGTTGCAAGAGGATTGGGCAAATCTCTTCACAATGCAAAAAAACTTAAAAAGAGCGGATACGAATTCAGATTCAGTGAAGAACTCTGATTTTCACGGAGTAGTTATGCAGGATTATACTGAATACCAACAGATAACCGGAATTGTAGAAGATGTTGTCTTCTATAATTCCGAAAATTCTTTTACTGTCCTTGATGTTTCAAGCGGCGGTGAACTTATTACTGCCGTGGGAACGTTACCTGAAATTACTGCAGGTGAAAAAGTTGTTCTTATCGGTGCGTGGGATATGCATCAGAGCTTCGGCAGACAGTTCCGTGTTATCAGGTTTGAGCGATATCTGCCCGATACTGCAGCTCAGTTTCTTAAATATCTTTCTTCTGGAGCAATAAAGGGGATAGGTCCTAAAACTGCAACTCAGCTTGTTGAAAGATTTGGTGACAACACATTCAATGTCATTGAGAATGAACCCGACAGACTTACTGTAATAAAAGGCATATCAAAGGACAAAGCAAAGCTTATTTCTGCAGAATTCAAAAAGCAGTTTGCTGTAAGAACAGTTATCCTCGGTCTTGAAAAATACGGTCTTGCACCGTCAGAGTGTATAAGAATTTTTAAGGAGCTTGGCGTCAATGCCGTTGAGATAATAGAGGAAAATCCTTATATTCTTTGCGGTGAAGCTCAGATTATTTCTTTTGACAGAGCAGAAAAAATCGCATCAGAACTTGAATTTGCACCACAGCCGAAACACAGAATGCGTGCAGGCATTTCACATATTATCAGATATAATCTTATAAACGGTCACACCTGCCTTCCGAGAAAGAAAGTATCAGCGCTGAGTTGTGAACTGCTTTCTGTAACAGAAAAAGAAGCAGAAGATGCTGTTGAAGAGATGATTCATAATAAACTTCTCATTCCTTTTGTAATGAAAGAAAAAGAATATCTCAGTCTGCCGGATGTGTATAATGCAGAAAAAACCATAGATGAAAAACTTAAATTACTGATGAGATTTTCAGCAAGTGATATGAGTGCGCCGGACAGCGACATAAAAAGAATAGAAAAAGAAAATAAAATAAAATATGAATCCCGTCAGAAAGAAGCTATAAAACTTGCGGCTCAGGGCGGAATTGTTGTGCTCACCGGTGGTCCCGGTACGGGTAAAACAACTGTTGTTAAAGGAATTATCAATTTCTTTGAGCGCAAAAAAATGAATATTCTTCTTGCCGCTCCCACGGGAAGAGCCGCAAAAAGAATGAGTGAACTTACAGGTTATGATGCCAAGACAATCCACAGACTTCTTGAGGTGGAATGGACAGACGGCAGAAAACTTGATTTCAAGAAAAACAGACTTGATCCTCTTGAGGCTGATGTAATCATTCTTGATGAAGTTTCAATGGTGGATATCTTTCTGTTTTCGCATTTTCTTGATGCTGTCAGATTCGGTTGCAGAGTAATACTCGTTGGTGACCCTGACCAGCTTCCCGCTGTTGATGCAGGCAATGTTCTCGGTGATATTATTTCATCCGGAATAGTTCCCGTTGTTAAACTTACAGAAATTTTCCGTCAGGCAAAAGAAAGCCTGATTGTTACTAATGCACACGATGTTATTGAGGGCAGAAAACCCGTTCTTGATGCAAAAGATAATGACTTTTTCTTTATGAACAGAGATAATCCCATTATTGCAGCCAGAACAGTATCTGAGCTTTGTTCCGAACGTCTTCCGAATGCATATAATTTTTCACCCACGGCGAATATACAGGTGCTGTGTCCCTCAAGAAAAGGTGATTGCGGTACAATAAACCTCAACAGACAACTGCAGAATCTTCTGAATCCTTATAACGAGAAAAAATCCGAATGCAAAGTTGCAGGCAGACTTTTCCGTGAAGGTGATAAGGTTATGCAGATAAAGAATAATTACGATATCCCTTGGGAGCGAGGCAGAGAGTCAGGCTCAGGTCTTTTTAACGGTGATATAGGTATAATTCAGGAGATAAATGTAAAGAATGAATGTATGAAGATAGTTTTTGATGAAGGCAGGGAAGTTGTGTATCCTATTCCTTCAGCATCAGAGCTTGAACTTGCCTATGCTGTTACGGTGCATAAAAGTCAGGGCAGTGAGTATGATTGTGTGGTTATGCCCGTTGCTGACGTACCACCGATGCTGCTTTACAGAAATCTTCTTTATACGGCAATCACAAGAGCCAAAAAGATGATTATAATTGTCGGCAACCGTGAAAAGATAGAAAGAATGATAGAAAATAACAAGCAGAATAAGCGTTATTCAATGCTTAAGACAATGCTAATGACGGAGTGACATATATGACACTTGAAGAGCTTAAAGCTTTTTTCTCAAATGACAGAGTTGCAACGGATATGGGATGTGTTATTCTTGAAGCGGACAACACACATTCCGTAGTAAAAATTGATATTGAAGAAAAACATTATAACGGCAATAACTGCGTGCAGGGCGGTGTAATGTTTACCCTTGCTGATTTTGCCTGTGCAGTTGCTGCAAATGCAGATGAAATTGCATTTGTTTCTGCAGACGGCAATATCAGTTTTCTCAGCGCAGGTACAGGAAAAACACTTATTGCCAGAGCTGATGTTATAAGAAGAGGAAAAACACTTGTCTTCTGCGAAGCAATGCTTACAGATGAAAATAACAGAAATATCGCAAAAGCAAGTTTCACAATGTGCAGGATTAAACAATAATATAATTCACAATGCGCAATGAATTGTTTGTACAAACTCTGTAGGGATCGATGCCTACATCGGTACGTTTCAGATTATATCAAGCATCTCGTAGCGTTGTCAGGTTGCTCTCTATTTGATATCAATTAATCTTGAAATTAAATTCTTGTATTCGGTTGACAAAAAATACATATTATGATATGATAATTTCAATATTGTTTTATTCGTTGATCGGGAGGAGTAATTCTTTCTTTCTCTCAGAGAGAAGGCGGTTGGTGCAAGCCTTTGAGTAAAGACTGAATGAATGTAGCCCGTGAGAAGCGGAAAGAAAGGCAAAGCCAAGTAGAATCCGCCGTATGTCTGCGTTAAAGATTTTGAGTGCAGTCAATTGACTGAATTCAGGTGGTACCACGGAGAGTTTCGCTTCGTCCTGTTTTACGGGACGAAGTTTTATTTTTTATGGAGGTAATTTTATGAGCAAGGAACTGGAAAAACAGTATAATCCTAAAAACGTTGAAGACAGAATTTATAAAACCTGGCTCGACGGCAAATATTTCCACGCAGAGCGTGATGAAAGCAAACAGACTTACACAATAGTTATTCCCCCACCAAACATTACAGGTCAGCTTCATATGGGTCATGCCCTTGATAACACTCTTCAGGATATCCTTATCCGTTTCAGAAGAATGCAGGGCTTTGATACACTCTGGCTTCCCGGTACAGACCACGCTTCAATTGCAACAGAAGCAAAAATCGTTGAAGCAATGAAAAAAGAAGGTCTTACTAAGGATGATCTCGGCAGAGAAAAATTCCTTGAAAGAGCATGGGAATGGAAAAAGCAGTACGGTGGCAGAATTGTTGAACAGCTTAAAAAACTCGGTTCATCATGTGACTGGGACAGAGAGAGATTCACTCTTGACGAAGGCTGTAACAAAGCTGTTAACGAAGTTTTCGTACGTCTTTATGAAAAGGATCTCATTTACAGAGGCAACCGTATGGTTAACTGGTGTCCTTTCTGTAACACATCAATTTCAGATGCTGAAGTTGAATACGAAGAAAAGGACGGCAATTTCTGGCATCTTCTTTACACTGTAAAGGAAACAGGTGAAAAGCTTGAACTTGCAACAACACGTCCCGAAACAATGCTCGGCGATACAGCTGTTGCTATCAATGCTGAAGACGAAAGATACAAGCACCTTCACGGCTGTCACGTTATTCTTCCTCTTCTTGATAAAGAAATCCCCATCGTATGCGATGAACACGCAGACATGACAAAGGGTACAGGTGTTGTTAAAATCACTCCTGCTCACGACCCCAACGACTTTGAAGTCGGTCAGAGAAATAATCTTCCCATTGTACGTACATTTACTTATGACGGTCATCTCACAGGTGCTGAGGATAAGAGAATTGCTGATGAGCTTATCGCAAGCGGCAGAGCAACAGAAAATGAACCTCTTGTTCTTGATTGCGGCAAGTACGCAGGTATGACAACAAAGGAAGCAAGAAAAGCAATTCTTGCAGACCTTGAAGCAGGCGGATACCTTAAAGAAGTTGAACCCCGTAAGCACGAAGTAGGTACTTGCTACCGTTGCCACAATACAATTGAACCTATGGTTTCAAAGCAGTGGTTTGTACGTATGGTTCCTCTTGCAAAGCCCGCTATTGAAGCTGTTGAAAAGGGCGAAACAAAGTTTATTCCCGAAAGATTCACAAAGAACTATCTCAACTGGATGAACGGCACACGTGACTGGTGTATTTCACGTCAGCTTTGGTGGGGTCACAGAATTCCCGCATGGTACTGTGAAGACTGCGGTAAGATGACTGTTTCAAAGACAAATATTGATGTTTGTCCTCATTGCGGCAGCAAGAATCTCAATCAGGATCCCGATACTCTTGATACATGGTTCTCATCTGCTCTCTGGCCTTTCTCAACACTCGGTTGGCCTGAGGAAACAGCAGATCTTAAGCATTATTATCCCACAAATACTCTTGTTACAGGTTATGATATCATCGGTTTCTGGGTATCAAGAATGATTTTCTCAGCTCTTGAATATACAGGTCAGGTTCCCTTTGACACTGTTCTTATTCACGGTCTTGTACGTGATGCTCAGGGCAGAAAGATGTCAAAGTCACTCGGTAACGGTATTGATCCCCTTGAAATCATCGATCAGTACGGTGCTGACGCACTCAGATTCACTCTTGCAACAGGTAACAGCCCCGGAAACGATATGCGTTTCTCAGACGAAAAGGTTGAAGCAAGCCGTAACTTTGCAAACAAACTTTGGAATGCTGCACGTTTCGTTCTCATGAATCTTGATGAAAACGAACCCGCACCGTATGTTCCCGAAAATCTTGCAATTGAAGATAAATGGATTCTCAGCCAGTTCAACACACTTGCAAAGGAAGTTACAGCTTCACTTGATAAGTTTGAACTTGGTCTTGCAGTTCAGAAACTCTATGATTTCATCTGGGACGTTCTCTGTGACTGGTATATCGAGCTTTGTAAGATCCGTCTCAACTCTGAAGATGCAGAAAAGAAGTCAACATGCAAGGGCGTTCTTGTTTACGTTATGTCAAACACACTTAAACTCCTTCATCCCTTCATGCCTTTCATCACAGAAGAAATCTGGCAGACACTTCCTCACGCAGGTGAATCAATTATGGTTTCAGAATGGCCCAAGTTCACAGATGCTCTTGTTTTTGCTGATGAAGAAGCAGAAATGGAACGCATCATGACAGCTATCAAGGCTGTAAGAAACCGCCGTGCTGAAATGAATGTTGCACCCTCAAAGAAGGCAGAAGTTTATGTTGCAACATCATATAAAGATACTTTCACAACAGGTGTTGAGTTCTTCAAGAGACTCGCATCAGCATCTGATGTTCAGGTTGCAGACAGTTTCGATATTGAAGGCAGTGTTAGTGTTGTTACAGCAGATGCAACAATCTATCTTCCTCTTGCACAGCTTGTTGATTTCGAAGCAGAACGAAAGAGACTTGAAAAAGAACTTGCAGAAGCTGAAAAGAAACTCGGATTTATTATGAATAAGCTTAATAATCCCGGATTCCTTGCAAAAGCTCCCGAAGCAGTTATTGCACAGCAGAAAGAAGACGGCGCAAAACTTCAGGAGAAGATTGCACTTCTTAAATCAAGTATTGAAAAACTCGGCTAAATCTATCAAAGCAACCATTTTTATTAATGGTTGCTTTTTATTGACATTTTTATGTATCAGGTAGTATAATGATTTTATTATATGAAGAGAGGTAGTTTTTATGTTTAATTGTCCTAATTGTAATAAAAGTCTTCCTGCTGATTCAGAATTCTGTCCTTACTGTGGTTCGAAATTGACAGTAGCTCAGAATGCTGAAGCGCCCAAAAAGAAAAAAGGTATAAAAGCCTGGCAGATAGTTCTGATTGTTCTGTCTGTTCTTCTTGTGCTGGGTATCGGTGTAGGAGCTGCATATTATTTCCTTACAGCTGATTCTGTTACTGAAGACACAGATGTTGTAGTTGAAACAGAATCAGAAGAAGAATCCACAACCGAAGAAATTACAACTGAAGATGAAGAAATCACACAGGTTGTTGATAAAACAGGCGAACTTGTAATCGGTTTTTCAGGTCCTTTAACAGGTCCGGCTTGGTACTACGGTACTGCCGTCAATAATGGAATACAGCTTGCTGTTGATGAAATTAATGCAAACGGCGGTATTGACGGAATGACAATTAAGCTTATTTCTGCTGATGATATGGCTGATACAGCTGTTGATGCGGCAAATGCGTACAATTCGCTCAAAAATCAGGGTATGCAGATTTTCATCGGACCTGTTACTTCAGGTTCTGCTTTGGCTGTTAAAGGACTTACATATTACGATAATATGTTCCAGCTTACACCAACAGCTTCAGCAGATGATGTTATAGAAAATAACAACTGTTTCCAGATTTGTTATTCAGATTCAGATCAGGGTACACGTGCCGCTGAGTATATTGATGAACATAATCTTGCGACAAAGGTAGGTATCATATATAATTCAGCAGATGAGTACTCTACAGGTATTTATAACAGCTTCAAATCAGCTGCAGCAGGCAAAAACTTTTCAATAGTTGCGGAAAAGTCATTTACAAATGACAGCTGTTTTGATTTTACAGCTCAGATGCAGGCTTGCAAATCAGCAGGTGCAGATCTTGTCTTTTTGCCGATTTATTATACAGAAGCAGCTCGTATTCTTAATCAGTCAGACGCAATGAATTACAATCCGCAGTTCTTTGGCTGTGATGGTCTTGACGGTATCCTCGGTGCTTACGAGTTAGACTCTTCTCTTGCAGAAGGTCTTATGATATTGACTCCGTTCTGTGAAGAAGATAACGATTCTGCGATACAGAATTTTGTTGATGCGTATTATCTGAAGTATAATCAGACTCCCGATATGTTTGCTGCTGCAGGTTATGATGCTGTTTACGCTATAAAAGCAGCTGCAGAAAAAGGTGACATAAACCCTCAGATGACTGCATCTGAAATATGCGAAAAAATGAAATCTGCTATGACTCAGGTGACTATAGATGGTATAACCGGTAATGATATGACCTGGTCAGCAAACGGTGCCGTCAGCAAGACTCCTAAAGCTGTAAAAATACAAAACGGTACCTATGTTTCAGCAGATTGATAAAAGGTGATTCATTTTTATGACCAATGCAGAAAAATATTATCATTCACTACTGACTTTCGGAATTATGCCGGGGCTTGACAGAATAAAGATTCTTCTTGAAAGACTCGGTAGTCCCGAAAAAAGTCTTCGATGTATTCACGTTGCAGGTACAAACGGCAAGGGTACAGTTTGTTCATTCCTTTCATCTGTGCTTAAGGAGGCAGGTTATAAAACAGGTCTTTATACATCACCTTATATCGTTGATTTCCGTGAAAGAATCCGTGTTGACGGTGAAATGATAAGTGAAGCAGACCTTGAGACTATAACAGAAAAAGTCAGATGCGAAATTGATAAACTGAAAAGTGAAGATGTTATAATAACAGAATTCGAGGCTGTTACGGCTGCTGCATTTTTGTATTATAAAACTGTCGGTTGTGATTTTGTTGTGCTTGAAACAGGTCTTGGCGGAAGATTTGATGCAACAAATGTTATTGAAAGACCACTTGTGAGTGTTATTGTTTCAATTTCTCTTGACCATGTGAATATTCTCGGCAATACAATAAGCGAAATTGCTTATGAAAAATGCGGAATAATCAAAAATGGTTGCTCTGTTGTGACAAACTCCGCTCAGCTTGGGGATGCTCTTAAAATGATAAAAGAGCAGTCTGAAATGCGAGGTTCAGTACTTGCAGTTGCAGATGTGAATGCAATAAGAGTGCTCGATGAGTCAATAAAAGGCAGTAACATATTTTATGGCGGCAGAAGTGTTTTTGTACCTTTCTCTGGTAGTCATCAGCGTGAAAACTGTATAACAGCATTAACTGTTATTGATTTGCTCAAAGAGCAGGGAATAGCAATTTCAGAAAAAGCTGTAAGAGAGGGAATAGCAAAAACAAGAAATCCTGCAAGATGCGAAGTTGTTTCTGAAAATCCGCTTGTTATTCTTGATGGTTGCCATAATGAAGACAGTGCAAAGGCTTTGTGCTCTGTTATGGATAAACATCTCAGCGGTAAAAAAATAACTGCACTTATGGGAATGATGGCTGATAAGGATATTGACAAGGTGCTTTATCTTATGCTTCCTTATTTTGAAAAAGTCTACACAATTACACCGTCAAACCCAAGAGCGATAAACAGTATTGAACTTGCAGAAAAAATAAAAAGACTCGGCACCGAAGCTCTGAGTCTTGAAGAATCCGGAAAGTCTGTTTCCGATATAATAAACAGCCTTGACAATGAAGATACTCTTATTGTCTGCGGATCACTTTATCTTTGTTCAGATGTATATAATGAAATAAAAAAATAAGAAGCAGTTATCTGCTTCTTGTTTTTTTATTCGTCAATTCCTAATAACCAATTAACTGAAACACCAAGTACATCTGCAAGTGCTACGAGTTCGTAGTCATTGATGCTTCTAATCTGTCCTTCGAGCTTTGAGAGGCCTGATGCATTAAGGTCTACACCTCTTACCTGAAGTTGTGTAAGCAGATCTTTTTGTTTCATGCCGATAGTTTTTCTTCTCTGCTCAACTCTGGCGCCTGCAATATTTCTGCTGCCGAGTTCCTGTTTTCTTACTCTCATAATCATACCTCCCTCGAGATTTACTACATTTTAGCATAATATGTTGATAATTTCAAGAGTTTATCAAAAAAAATCCATAAATATTCTATCAAACATATCCAAAATTCTGATTGATTATCATTATTTAATATGTTATTATATAAAATAGAAAAGAGTTGAGTTAATATGTTTGACAAAATCGAAAAAAACAATCTTATAATGGACTTTTACGAATTTGCACTTTCAAACGGATTCATAAAAGAGCAGATTCACGACACAACAGCCTGGTTTGATGTATTTTTCAGACCTTCACAGCAGACAGGCGGATTCTGCATAATGTCAGGTGTGCAGCAGCTTTGCGAAACACTCAGCAATCTGTATTTTGATGAAAGCGATATTGAATTCCTTCGTGAAAAAGGTATTTCAGAAGAATTTCTTGATTATCTTAGGAATTTTGAATTCAAGTGTGATATATGGGCTGTACCCGAAGGAACACCCGTATTTGCAGGTGAACCCATTGTCAAGGTTAAAGGTCCTGTGCTTCAGGCTCTTCTTATAGAAACAATGCTTTTGCTTATAGTCAATCATCAGACTCTTATTGCAACAAAGGCAAACAGAATTGTAAGGTCTGCTCAGGGCAGAAGTGTTGTTGAAGCAGGTTCAAGACGTGCTCACGGACTCAATGCTGCACTTTACGGTGCAAGAAGCGCTTATATCGGCGGTTGTATTGCAACAACAAACGCTCAGGCAGCAAAGTTGTTCAATATCCCCGTTTACGGAGGAATGAGTCATACCTGGATTCAGGTGTTTGATACTGAATTGGATGCTTTCTGCGCTTATGCAAGAGAATATCCCGATAACTGTATTCTTCTTGTTGATACTTATGACACAATCAACAGCGGTGTGCCTAATGCTATTGAGGCATTCAGAAGAGAGCTGCTTCCAAGAGGTTATCGTCCCAAGGGTATAAGAATCGACAGCGGTGACCTTGCATATCTTTCCAAAAAAGTCAGAAAGATGCTCAATGAAGCAGGTTTCCCCGATTGTGATATCTATGCATCTAACTCACTTGATGAACATATTATCCGTGAAATGCTCGGTAACGGTGCAAGAGTTGATACTTTCCTTGTGGGAGAAAGACTCATTACATCAGCCGATGCACCTGTTTTCAGCGGTGTTTATAAACTTGCCGCAATAGAAAAAGACGGTCAGGTCAAAAATTGCATTAAGCTTAGCGAAAATGTTTCAAAAATTACAACTCCCTGCTCAAAGCTTCTCTGGAGATTGTTTGATATGGAAACCGGTAAGGCTATTGCAGACCTTCTTACTCTTGAAGATGAAAATATTTCAGAACTCAGCGAATATGAGCTTTTCGACCCTGATTATTCATGGAAAAGAAAAACTGTTACAAATTTTGTTGCCAGACAGCTTCTTGTACCGATTTTTGAAAACGGTAAATGCATCTATGAATCACCTGCACTTGCTGATATACGTGCTTATTGTGCAGAGCAGGTTGACACACTCTGGGAGGAAGTACTCAGATTTGAATATCCTCATAACTATTACGTTGACTTGTCTGAGCGCCTCTGGAATGAAAAACAGAGACTTATCAAAGAATCAAGAAAAAATTATTGATATTAAACATTTAATCTGTTGACTCTGTTCATTTTTAATGATAAAATAGTATAGTTAAAATAAATTGGAAGGTGAGTTATATGGCAATTGTTCTTGCTGAATCAGTAGCAATAACAAAAAGTCGTCTTACAAAAGGTTTCAACGGTGATAATCTCAACCTTAACGGTAAAGTTATTTCAATACAGGAAGCTGATGAAGGATTCAAAGCTGCAGGTAGTGTAAAACCTCCTTATGTTGCAGTTCTTGCATCAGGTAATCAGAAAGGCTTTGCCTCAGGTGCCGCTGTTGCTTTTAATGATTATGTAAAAGATATCAATCTTAATAAATATAATGCAGAAGCTGTTATCGGTAAATATTTTGACGATATGCAGGCAGTTGTTGAAAAGTGTAATATCGAGGGAGGCAGACTCTCAATCGGTATTATCTGTGTATACGATGATTGCGTGATTGCTGCAAAAACAGGGGAAATACATCTCCTCAGATTCTCTGAGGGTGAGCTTTTTGAGATTGCTCTTTCTGATGAAGCCGCAGGCAGAGGATATCAGTTTATTGATATCGTTTCAGAAGGCGATATGTTTGCTCTTATCGGTGAAGAAGCATCTGTAAATCTTGATTATGACGGTATCGTCAATGCTTTTGATTCAGATACCGATCTTAAAACAAAAATCAAAGATTTCTATAAAATGTTATCTGTCAGTGCAAAAGGTAAGGATTGCTCTGTTATTCTTATGAAACTCAAGTGTGATTCTGAGCGTACTTATGCATCAAAACCCCTTGTTGTTGCAACTGATGCTGCACACCATGATGTGCCCGTAAGTCCCGACAAGTTTTCTGCAGAGCCTCCCGTGAATATGGATGAACTCCGTGAATCAGACGGTTCTGTTTCAGATGATTATCTTCCCGCAACCGGAAAGAAGAATGTCTGGTCAAAGAAAAAACTTATTCAGTTTATTCCCATTGCTATTCTTGTTGTGATTCTTGCTGTAACAGCAGCATTGTTTGCTGCAACACGTCTTCCCAAGCCCACAGGACCTTCTGAAGAAAGCGACAGCAGTGATACTACAACACAGCAGCAGGGCGGTCTCAGCTCAATTTTTGACAATGTTGATGACACTGAAGAAGAAACATATAACGGTGATTTCAACGGCAGCAACGGTATGCAGGATGTAGAAGACGTTGAAAACGGCGGTGAGGTAAATTCACCTACTGTTGAAAACACAACACGTGCTCCCGAAAATACAACTGCAAGTGAAGGTTCATCTGAATCTGAATCATCAACAGAAGAAACAACTGCTGATTCTTCAGAAGAAAGCACAACATCAGACGAAAGCACAACGGAAGGTTCTGAAACCGATACATCTGCGCAGGAAACTACAACTGAAGCAGAAACAACAACAGAGGCTTCTGAACCCGAAGCTGAGCCTGTAGCAGAACCCGTATCATTATAAAAATATCAAGGCTGTAAAACTCAAGTTTACAGCCTTGTTTTTTATGAAATATTGAATCTTATATTAAGGTCAACATTGCCGTCTATTCCGCTGACTTTTCCGCTGTCGGAATATTGCCATATGTTGTATGCATAATAGAAATTAGGGTATGTGCCTTCGTGCTGAGCAAACCAAAATACATTGTCTTTTATCTTGTCAAGGTCATATCTTTCATATGCATCAGTTAGATTGAAATATACTGCAGGTGTGTAACCTGCTTTTTTTATTGTTTTACAGAACATAACTGCGCAATCTGTGAGGATTTTACCGTCAAGATTATCTGTTCGCATGCCTATACCGGGCTCATTCTCCCAGTCAAAAACAACGGGACCTGTAATGTCATATCCGTCAATAATATCAAGCACAAATTCTGCTTCTTCAATAGCTTCATCAACAGTAATTGCCTGAGAATATATGTATACTCCCACTTCAAGCCCTGCTCTGAGAGCTCCCTTTATGTTGTCTTCGCCTTTTTCGTCAATATAAAGGCCTCCTGATACGCCATAGCCTCTTAATGCGACTCTTATTATTGCAAAGTCAATACCGTCTGCTGCAACGGCTCTCCAGTTAATATCACCCTGGAATGAAGAAACATCAACACCTGTTGAATAGCTTACAGAATTATCATTATACACAATTCTGCCACCTGCAGATTCAAATTTATCCTGAGCAAAAGCGGAAGCGGGAATATCAGGATAATAGGGGACTTCTCCGTTCATAAAAAGTGTAGAAGGCTCAGCATAAGTGATTATTTCTACAGGCGGAATCTCTTCTTCCTGATTATTATCGCAGTATGTTGCAATTATTACAGCAATAATTGAGAGTGAAAGCAGAATTATTGCCGCTATATAATACGGAGTGAATTTTTTGTCAGCAAATCTCATTTTTTGTACCTTTCGGGAAATTTCTGTATTATCATTTTAACATATCTTGTTATCAATGTTCAATAGGTAATTATTTATTAATTTATATGCAGTATATGTGCGCATTGTTCATCATCGTTGTTGACAGCAGAGCAAAAAAGTTATATAATTATTAAGAATATTATTGGAGGTGTCCGTTATGGATAATAAAAAGAAGCTCGTAATCGGTGGCGTAATCTTTTTGATTGTGCTGGTTTTTGCAGCACTCGTATTCAGCGGTGTTTTCGGCAAAAACGAACCTGCGGAAGATGAACCCACAACGCAGGAAGACATTGCAAACATTTATATGGTAACTAATCAGTACACAGATGAAATAACAGCATCTGCAGAAAATAATCTTCCGTATCTTGAAACAGATATAGAAAATCTTTTCTATACAATTTCAACAGAGGGTGAGGTTAAATTCTACACATTTGCAGATAATAAATTTACAGAGACTGAAGCTGACGGTACTTATGAAATAACTGTCACAATGAGTGAGCAGGAAGTAAAAGCAACTGTAACTTACATTGAAAAAGACGGTGTGATTTCAGGCTACGGTCTTTACAAAGGCGCAACAGATGGTTTTGACCTTTATCCTTATGCTTTCTTCAGACTTGTAAACTTCGGTGCAGACAACAAAGCTGCATCAGGAGACTATCTTCTTCTTGTTGACACAACAGCAGATGATTTCTACAGCAATGATAAAATCTATGATGAAGCATTCGGTTTCAAAACAAGTGATTCTTCATGCACAAGACTTCTTTCTGAAGCAAACAGAACTGTAGGTATTGACGGCACAAAGAGAAGTGACTATACGCTCTTTAATGATGTTGTTATCGATGTTGCAACAAGCCATCATATTTTCTTCTCAGGCAGACAGTATAGTGAAGCAGATGAAAGAGTAGACCTTTTCAGAAGCGGCGGAACAGGCAACAATGTTGATAATATTATCATTGCCCGTGATGTTCTCGGTTATTGGGTAAAGAATACGGAAGACGGACTTATGTATATTTCTGTTGATGAAAACGGAAATGTCATTGTTGCAAAGTATAATGCATCTGAAGACAAGTCTGAAACTGTAAAAACACTTGAAGGTGTTACAAGAGAAGATATTCTTGTAGATGGTGATTATATTTATTCAATCAGCAAAAATACAGTATATTCAATTCTTGATGAAAATGAAGCAACACTCGGCTATGCTAAAAACGATGTTTTTGCTGCAGATATGTTTACTGTACTCGGCGGTGAGTTTATTGTCAGAGGCTATGCAGACAAACATGTTCCTGTAACTGTTGTAGCATCTCTTGCAGACGGTAAAGTTATCGCAGTTTATGCTGATGAATTCTTCAGAAATGTTGTAAATCCCATTGTTGTTTCATCAGGTGTTATGCTCACAGTTCAGGAAAACGATAAATTTACTTATTACATTTTCTGATAGGGTGGTAGTTTTATGAAAAATATCAATCTCGGTTTATCTGAGCTTTCTGTACCTGATGTTGCAGTTGGTTTCTGGCGACTTAACAGAAATACAGAACTTAAAACAGCAGAAGCGTTTATCCGTACTGCTCTTGAAAACGGTGCAAATTTCTTTGACCACGCAGATATATACGGTGGCGGTGAAGCAGAAAAAATCTTTTCTGAAGCAATCGGAATGAATGATTCAATCCGTGAAAAAATGTATATTCAGACAAAGTGCGGCATCGTACCCGGCAAGAGTTTTAATTTTTCAAAAGAGCATATTCTGAAATCTGTAGACGGCAGCCTTAAAAGACTGAATACTGATTATATTGATGTGCTTCTTCTTCACAGACCTGATACATTTTTTGAACCTGAAGAAGTCTGCGAAGCTTTCGATGTGCTGAAATCAAGCGGTAAAGTCCGTAATTTCGGTGTTTCTAACGAAGGTATATGGCAGATGGAATATCTCAGAAAAAACCTTAATGTGCCACTTGTAGCCAATCAGTTGCAGTTCAGCATTGCGCATTGTCCTATGATTCAGGGTGGACTTAATGTAAATATGTATAATGATTCTGCTGTTGACAGGGGCGCAGGTATTATTGAATACTGCCGTATGAATAAAATCACTATTCAGACCTGGTCACCTTTGCAGTATGGCTTTGCAAAAGGAACATTTATTGATAATCCTCAGTTCCCTGAGCTTAACGTGACACTTCAGGAACTTGCAGATAAATACGGTGTGTCTAAGACTACAATTTCAATTGCGTGGATTCTTTCACATCCTGCAAAAATGCAGGCAATCACAGGCACACTCAAAAAAGACAGACTTCTTGAGTGCCTCAAAGCATCAGACATTACTCTGACACGTGAAGAGTGGTATTCAATTTATAAAAGCGCAGGCAACATTTTACCGTAAATAAAAACTAAGGAGCTGTAGAAATACAGCTCCTTTTTCAATTTGGTGTACGGATTGATGCCCACATCGGTCCGAGTGAAAATTTGTTATCTGCCTGAGTCTATTACATCAATTTCATTAATCGTGCAGTACATTCCTAAGCCTTTTGTTGTATATTTGTATTCATATCTCTTTCCTCCGCGAACAACTCCGATTGTTCCTTTCTGAGGCTTTCTTCTCTGTAAAGAACCAACAATTGAAATTTTTGTTTCTTTCTGAACATCAAAACGTGCAACTTCTCCATTATTACCTGACCATAATTCTTCGCCTGTATCGAGATCAATAATGTACATTTTGACCATTGCATCTGTTCTCATATTTATAGAGACAGTGCCTGATGGGTCAAGTTCTGCGATAGGGCAACCGCAGTTAATACAAACTTTTGCTAAGCTTGACATTTCTTTACCGCATTCGGGACATTTGATAAGTGCCATTTTCAGTACCTCCAAAAATAGAAAAAGTGAATTTTTTTTGAAATCATATAATTTCAAAAATTCTGCATATAATTTATTATGCAATAACAGTATACACCACATCTGATGTAAAGTCAATACATCAATTGTGGTGTATTGTACACTTTAACTATCAATTGCAGAGGTGATAGTTATGAAGGAATATGTTGAGATTATCAAGGATTTGCGTGAGGATAATGATAAAACACAAAAGGAAATTGCTGAATATTTAGGCACAACACAGCAGGTTTATTCCCGTTATGAAAAAGGGGAGAATGAAATACCTGTAAGACATATAATTGCACTCTGTAAATATTACGGTGTATCTGCCGATTATATTCTCGGACTGAAATAAAAACAGGGAACAGCAAATCGCTGTTCCCTTAATTTATTATTTTACAAATTCTCTGTAAATTGCATCAATTGTCTTGTGGTAGTCTTTTTCTTCAACCGCTACAATGATGTTGATTTCACTTGAACCCTGGTCAATCATTCTGATGTTAACCTTTGCATTTGCAAGAGCTGTGAAGATTCTTGCTGCTGTGCCTTCAGTGTTGACCATACCACGGCCAACGATAGCGATAAGGCAGAGACCTTCAACAAGTGTGATTGAATCGGGATTAACCTTCTTAACGATATCAGCAGTGATTGAACCCTTGTGTGAGCCGAGTGCATCAGCAGAAACAAGAACGCTCATTGTGTCGATACCTGAGGGGAGATGTTCAAATGAAACACCATGATTTTCAAGAACTTCAAGAACTTTTCTGCCGAAGCCGAGTTCTGCGTTCATCATATCCTTTTCAACGTGGATTGCTGTGATTCCCTTCTTACCTGCAATACCTGTGATAACAGTAGGAACGTTGTTGCTTGATGCCTTGTGAACGATCATTGTGCCGGGAGCATCAGGGCAGTTAGTGTTTCTGATGTTGATGGGTATTCTTGCCTTTCTTACGGGGAATATAGCTTCATCGTGAAGAACTGTTGCACCCATATATGAGAGTTCACGAAGTTCTCTGTATGTGATTTCGGGAATGGGCTGAGGATTCTCAATGCAACGGGGGTCAGCCATAAGCATACCTGAAACGTCTGTCCAGTTTTCATAGATATCTGCATTTGCAGCACGTGCTACGATTGAACCTGTAACGTCTGAACCGCCTCTTGAGAAAGTCTTGATCATACCTGCAGGAGTTGCACCGTAGAAGCCGGGAATAACTGCATATTCGTGATAATCAAGAAGTTTGCCGAGTTCCTTGTCTGTCTTTTCCATATCAAGGAGACCGTTTTCGTCAAAGAAGATACCTTCTTCTGCATCAATGAACTGGAAACCGAGGAAGTTTGCAAGAATCTTTGAGTTAAGGAATTCACCGCGGCTTGCAATATAATCCTGACTTGCATGGTGCATAATAGCAACCTTGATACCCTGAAGATCTTCTTCAAGTGAGAAATCAATTCCGAGGTCACGGATAATGCCGTTGTATCTTTCTCTGATTTTATCAAATGTTTCGTCAATGCTCTTCTTGTCTCTTACAAGACGGAAACACTGAAGAAGCATATCTGTAACTTTTACATCGTGTGTGTCTCTTTTACCGGGGGCAGAAGCAACAACATATCTTCTGCTGGGGTCACTTTTGATAATTTCGGCAACCTTGCGGAACTGGTTAGCGTCTGCAAGTGATGAACCGCCGAATTTTACTACTTTAATCATTTCAGCACCTCATAGTTTACTAAATATATACGCATAACATTATATTAAAAATTAATTGTTTTTGCAATAGTGAAAATTAACATTATAAAGCCGTAAATAATAAGCAATTCAGTAATTTTGCAACAGATTAAAAAACAAGGAACAGTATAAGCTGTTCCTTGTTGAAAATTGATTGAAATCTTTATTTTTGATTATGATCAGTTTACTGCATTAAAAAATGCAACAGCAACCTGATTTTTTGTTACAGTATCAAATGCAATACCGTTGCTGAATAACTGACCGATATCGTAAATGAATTCTAAGATTTCCATTATGCCTTTGTTTTCAGAAAGCATAAATGCTCCTACCTTGAGCTCAAATTCAGAAATGCCGCTGACGAAACCGATTGCAGGCACAGAAGAGCCGAGAGCCTTTAATGTTGCAGAATATTCATTTTTTGTGATTTTTGCATCACCGTCAAATGTCTTATTTGCTGATGCTGACATATAACCGTTTATATACATATATTCAACTGCTTTGTATTCTGCATCGCTGATTTTAACGTCTGTAAGGTCAAATCTTGCATCGGGAAGTTCTTCAAGAATTCTGTCTGCAATGAATCTGTGACCTGCAACTGTGGGGTGTGAAACCTCAACAATTGTACCTGTTGTGTCAACATAGATATAGCCGTATTTTTCCTGATTGTCAATCATAGGTTTGTTCCCGAAGTCAACAATCATCTGTTCAACTTTTGCAGAAATGGGGTCAGGCTCTGCAACAACATCAGGTTCGCCTTGTTTTGTGCTGAGTGTTGTGTTGAAAAGACCTACAACAACAAGTGTTACATCGGGATTAAGGTCATAAATGGCATTTACAATGTAATCCCAGTTTTCATTGAGTGTTGCGAAAGCATATTCAATAGCTTCAGGCATAACTTCAATAAGGTCGGGGAGTGCATTCATATAGTTTGCAAGGTCAACCATACCACCGATGATGTCATCATCTGTAGTTGCTGTTGCAAGATATTCTTCAAGAGCAACAAGGAATTCCTCGGGAAGACGGTTTGCCATACGGATTTCTGTAAGAACCCAACCGAGATATCCGCCCCAGTCGTTACCGCCGATACCGATAGTGATAAGGTCTGCATCAGCAATTTCCTGACGGATTGAGGGAATCATAGCTTCAATTTCAGCTTTTGATGTGTTGGGAACAGCGCTGAAAAGGTATTTGTCTTCAGGAACATAATTGTCATCAAGAACATAACGGAGTTCAACAGTTCTGAAACCGGGACAAGCCAGGGGGACAAGCTCTGCACCGAGATCCTGACTGAGATAGTCGGAATATGAATCAGGAGCAAAAGTGAATTCAGTCATTCTGTATTCATAGTCTCTGTAGCCGCTGGCTTCACTGTCACCTAATAGTACATATTTTTCATAATTGTGATACTGTTTTTCATTCTCAGCAGCAAAACACACAAATGAACCTGAAATCATCAAAAGTGTGAGGATAACTGCGAGCGTTCTTTTGAAAATTTTCATATCAATCTGCCTCCGATAAATATTAATATATTGTAAATATATTGTAACATAATTTTACCAAAAATCAATATATTTCTAAAAGAAAAAAGGAACGGTTTTACCCGTTCCTTTGGAAATTTTAATAATGTGCTGCGCCGCATTCACATACGGGATTTGTTTTGAAGAGTTTCTGGAAGAAGTTGAGTATTTTCCAGAAGAAAGAGATAAATGAGTTTGTGCTGTGGCAGTTACATGAGCAGGTGATTGTTGTATCTTCTGCAAGATTTTCATCGCAGAAATCACAATATTCGTCACCATCGCTGTCTTCGTGTCCGAGAGCGTCTGTGTAATCATCTGTGAATGTGTCACCGCAAGCGCATATATAAGTTGTATATCCTTCTTCTGTGCAAGTGGGCGGTGTTACAACCTCATTATATGAATGACCGAGAGAATCTTCATAGTCAGCAACATAAGTATCACCGCAAGCGCATGTGTAAGTTGTATATCCTTCTTCTGTGCAAGTGGGAGGAGTCACAACTTCATTATATGAATGGCCTTCTGATTTAATTGATTCTGTGTAAGAATCTGAACATACTGAGCAAGTATAAGTCATTACACCATCTTCAGTACAGGATGGAGGAGTTGTAACTGAGGAAATATGGTTATGACCTGCAAAAGGAAGTAATGCATCTGAACCTGAAATAATTCTGTTGCATATGTTACATTTGGTGTGAGCTGCATTACCCTGAGCGATGCAGGTTGATTCATTAGCTGCAACTTTTGTTACATCTTTGTGCTTACATACAACATTGAATGTGTATGATACTGTAAAACCTTCGTAAGCTACTGTTATGGCCTTTGTTCCTTCTTCAGATGTGTCAGTTGCACTCAGTTCAAAACCTTCAGTAATAACGGCTGTTGAACTGTCGCTGTATTCAAGAAGTAGTGACAGACCGTTTGCAGAATAAACTTCATTGATATCAAATTCTGAAACAGTGGGGTAGGTGTTTATTGCAACATTTTTAAGAGTAACTTCTTCATCTTCGTGCACATAATACATTGTCTGCTGATAATCAGCTTTTGTTGTGAGTTCGAAAGAGGGTTTTGTGTAGAAGTCGCAGATGAGATAGTTGTCTGCATAATCGAAACCGTAAATTCTGTAATATTCAGTCACAGATTCAGGTCTCCAGATTTCAGTTGCAGTACTGTTTTCAAGGTCAAACTCAAATACAGCCTGACTGCTGTTGTAGTAGAGATATGTACCGTCAGAAGCAAGACGTGCATAGCAACCGGGATAATATGAAGATGCACTTGTCATCCACATATCTGAAACTGATTTAACCACAGATTTATCGCTGTATTTTTTGATGTTTGAATCTGTTTCATCAATATAGTAGATTTCATCATCAACAAGCTGGAAAGCTGATGATGAATCCTGCCAGAAATAGTTATCGTATGTTGTTGATGTGGGGGTAGTGTCATAGTCATCAGCTTCGTGACCTGTTGCGTACAAACCGTCTGATGAGCGAAGGAAGTTAGTATGCTTTACTCTGCCTGTTACATCGTTGACGGGGTCATCCCAGGTGATATCAACGTGATATTCTTCACCATTGATGATGACAATATTCCATGCGTGATTGAGTGTTTCTGATTCGCAAATATAACCGTCAATTCCAAGCTGTCTGAGGATATAAAGATAAGCTTCTGCGTAACCCTGACAAACACCGATACCTGTTACAAGCACACCATACATTGAGTAGCTGTAAAAAGGCACAGCATCATTCAGATAATTCTCATAGTCATATGCACAGTTAAGAGCAATTCTGTCGTGAACAAGCAAAGCTTTCTCAACATCTGTGAGATTTTCGTTATCCTTGATATCTGCAATCATTTTTTCAGTAACTGCATCACAGCCTGCCATCATTTCCTGATATTCTTCTGCTGTGCAGCTGTATTCAGGATTGATAGTAAGAATATAACCGAAAATAGTTGTGTAACCAAAACGTGTAACGTGGAAAAGCTCAGGAGTGTTGTCATAAATAAGACTTGCAATGTAGTCTATATTTGACGGTGAAATATAATATGAGCTAAGGTCAATTGAAGTTGCACATTTCTTGATTTCAGAAATAAGATATTCTTCAAGAGTGTATGACAATGACGGTGCGTCCGGATCGTCAGGCAATGCCATATGGAAATCATCCTCAACGTAATGAATTGTTGCGGATGCGGCATAAGCGCTGATGCTTACAAGACCGGGGCACATCATAAAAATTACAAGCAGAACAGAAAGTAACGCTTTTAAGGTTTTATGCTGTTTTTTCATGTTGATTTCCTCCGTACTTAAATCATTGTTGATTTGAAATGGAAATATAATACAGTTTTATTATGTAATTAATACAAAAATTAATAAAATAATAGAAAAATATTATATTTAATGTAAATATAGCACACATCAACAGCAACTTCAAGCATTATTGGAATCTTTTTATATTTGATTTATATTTCTATTGCAACATGATATACGGCATGCCGTATGATATATTTGCATTCAAAATATAATATAATATTCGTCCTGCACACGCGAAGCGCATATCATCCACAATGGTTGATATCATATCAAAGATATATCATCCGTTCGTGCCAAGGAACGGATATCATTGAAAAAACCTTGTTCTGATGAACAAGGTTTTTTCATGGAGCTGCTAACCGGATTTGAACCGGTGACCTCATCCTTACCAAGGATGCACTCTACCGACTGAGCTATAGCAGCAATTGTTAAATTTACAACATTGATATTATACACACGGCAGTAAGTTTTGTCAAGTGAAAAATAATTTATAATCTATTGCAAATTACAGTCAAAAGTGCTAAACTCTATTTAACTTTAACTCATTACGGAGAATGTTATGAAAATTGTAGTTGCAGGTTGCGGTAAAATCGGTACAACAGTCATCGGCAGTCTTGTTGCCGAGGGGCATGATGTTACAGCGATTGATTCTGACAACAAAATACTTGAAGATCTGACAAATATTTATGATATCATGGTTATCTGCGGTAACTGTGCAGACAGTGATGTTCTTAAAGAAGTGTCAATAGCAGAAGCTGAACTTTATGTTGCTCTTACGGGTTCGGATGAACTCAATATGCTCAGCTGTTTTATTGCAAAAAGAATGGGCGCAACCAACACAATTGCAAGAATCAGAAATCCCGAATATAATGATGACAGCCTTGTTTTCCTGCGCAAGGAGCTTGATCTGTCAATGGCAATAAATCCTGACAGACTCACAGCAATTGAACTTTATAATATTCTCAAGCTTCCATCTGCTGTCAAGACGGAAAATTTCTCCCGTCGTTATTTCCAGATGATTGAGCTTATTGTCAGAAGTGATTCTGTTCTCGATAATGTGCGACTCAGTGAATTGCGTGTGAAATACGGAGCAAAAGTTCTTGTATGTGCTGTTCAGCGTGGCGATGATGTTTATATCCCTGACGGTAGTTTTGTGCTTAAAGCAGGAGATAAAATTGGTCTTTCTGCCGCACACGGTGATATTCACAAGCTTCTTAAATCACTCGGGTTATTGCAGAAGCAAGCAAAGCACGTTATGATTCTCGGTGGCAGTAAGTCAGCGTTTTATCTTGCACAGATGCTTATTAATTCAGGTGTATCTGTTAAAATTATTGAGAAGAGTAAAGAGCGTTGCGCTGAACTGAGTGAAAAACTGCCCAAGGCTATGATTATTCAGGGTGACGGTGCTCAGCAGGAGCTTCTTATTGAAGAAGGTCTTCGTTCTGTTGATGCTTTTGTATCGCTCACCGGTATGGATGAAGAAAATATTCTCATTTCAATTTATGCAGCAGCAAACAACGTTCCCAAGGTTATTTCAAAAGTCAACAGGCCTGAGTTGTCAACAATGGCATCACGTCTCGGTCTTGAATGTATTGTTTCTCCGAGAAATCTTACTGCAGATATTTTTGTCAGATATGCAAGAGCGCTTGAAAATTCAATGGGAAGCAATGTTGAAACTCTTTACAAGATAATGGACGGCAAAGCTGAAGCTCTTGAATTCAGAGCACATCCCGATGCAAAACTTACAGATATTCAGCTTAAAGACCTTAAACTCAAAAAGAATATTCTTATTGCAGGTATCTTAAGAGACAGGAAGACAATCATTCCCGGTGGTGATGATGTTATTTTATCTGATGACAGAGTTATTGTTGTTTCTTGTGAGCATAAACTCAATGACCTTGATGATATTCTTGCATAAGGTGATGTAATTTTATGAACCATAGATATGTTTTTCATCTGTTCGGCAAAATACTCATTGCGATGACTGCATTGCTGGCATTGCCGATGATTGTTTCTCTGATATATAAAGAATCATGTTATTCATCATTTCTTATAACAATGGTAATAAGCCTTGTTGTGGGACTTGCAGTATCGTTTATCTTCAAAACAGAAGATAAAGTCATTTTTGCAAAAGAAGGTTTTCTGATAGTTGCCCTTTCGTGGATAGGAATGTCTGCAATCGGTGCATTGCCGTTTGTGATAAGCGGAGAAATTCCTTCTTATGTGGATGCTTTTTTTGAAACCGTAAGCGGTTTCACAACAACGGGTGCTTCAATTCTTGATGATGTTGAAAGTCTCAGCCACGGTTTGCTTTTCTGGCGAAGCTTTACTCATTGGATAGGTGGTATGGGTGTTCTTGTTTTTATGCTTGCAATCATTCCCTCATCAAATGACCGTTCAATTCATATTCTCAGAGCAGAAGCACCGGGACCGATAATCGGTAAACTTGTTCCCAAAATGCGTGATACAGCAAAGATTCTTTATCTTATTTATATCGCGCTTACTTTAATAGAAATTGTATTCCTGCTTGCAGGCAGAATGTCATTGTTTGATAGCGTGGTACACGCATTCGGTACGGCAGGTACCGGTGGTTTCGGTATCAAGTCAGACAGTATCGGCTCATACAGCCCCTATTTGCAGTGGGTAATTACAATATTTATGCTTATATTCGGTGTCAATTTTAATCTTTACTATCTTATCCTTACAAAGAAGATTAAAAGTATATTCAAGAGTGAAGAATTGTGGACATATATTCTTATCTGTTTTGCTTCAACCGTTATAATTGCAATGAATATCAGAGGGCTTTACGGCAATCTGTCAGAAACAATCAGAGAATCTTCATTCCAGGTTGCATCTGTTGTGACAACAACAGGCTATTCAACTGCAGATTTCAATGCGTGGCCTGAACTCTCAAAAACTATATTGTTGCTTCTGATGTTCCTCGGTTCCTGCGCAGGTTCAACCGCAGGCGGATTCAAGATTTCACGTCTTATTCTGCTTGTAAAAACTGTAAAACGAGAAATCAAGGTTCTTGTTCACCCCAGAGCTGTTGATGTTGTCCGTTTTGAGGGCAAAAAGGTTGAAGAACCCGTACTCAAGAGTTTGTCAGCATACCTTGCGATTTATCTTGTCTGTTTTATGGGTATTTTTATTTTGTTGTCATTTGACGGATATGATATCCTTACAAATTTCAGCGCAGCATCAGCGTGTTTCAATAATATAGGTCCCGGACTCGGTGCTGTAGGTCCTGCAGCAAGTTTTTCAGGTTTTTCTGTTTTCTCAAAGATTATTCTTTCAGTTGCAATGCTTTTTGGCAGACTTGAAATTTATCCTATGCTGTTTGTGCTTTCACCTTCAGCCTGGTCAAGAAAATAATATAAAAAAATCCCGGCTAATGCATAGCCGGGATTTTTCTTTGTGATTTTGTATCAGAGTTCGTAAATGCCTGAATCAAGAACAACGATTTCTTTATTCCTGAATCTGAAGTATTTGTTTACAGGCTCATTGAATTCAATGTAATCAGATACATCAAGAGTGTTTATATCAATTCTTCTGATTTCACATGATGCTTTATTGCAGACATAAAGACTGTCGTTATAGAATGATGCTGAAATCGGCATATTGAAAGCTGTGTTATCATCTCCGCCGATTCTCATAATGATTTTCTGGGCAGAAACAGAGTATCTTATAACAGCATTGCGCTGAGGCACAACGCACCAGATGCTGTTTCCGTCAAAGGCTGCATCTCTTGCAGGTGCATTATTGTAATATAAGTCACCCGTTTTTACGATTTTACCTTTTTCATCAAAGTGTCCCATTTCTCCCGTGGGATAAATCACAATGGTATGATGATTAGGAAGTCTTACAGTATCGCAGGAGATAAAATCTCCGAGTCTGGAAGAAATCTTTTCATAAGCCATACCGAATTTATTGAGGAGATAAACACTTTTTGTAACAGTTGTAATTTCTCCTGAATTTGCATCATAACTGAAAAATGATACTTTGCTTACACCGTCTTCATTTTTATCACTTTTTACGAAAATAAGTCCTGCTGAAAACGGAACAATATCAATAACATTCAGATTGAGAATTCTTTTCATCAGACATCCTCCGAATTGGAAATGTTATAACAAAGCGTCATAAGACTGTCATTAAGGTGAACGTTTTCGACCACGACATCAGGGTAATCATCATGTATATTATAATGACTGAAATTCCAGAATGCTTTTATATTGCATTCAATGAGTTTTGCAGTAACAGTTTCACCGGCATAAGAGGGGATACAAAGAATTGCCGCTGTGGGGTTGTATTCATCGCAGAAATCTTTAACTGTGTTAAAATTTCTGATTCTGAATTTGTTTATTTCAATACCTTCAAGTTTTGAGTCGGAATCAAAAATGCCCACAAGCTCAAAGCCTTTTGTCTCAAAATTAAGATGCTGAGCAATAGCTCTGCCGAGATTACCGGCACCCACAAGAATAATTCTGTGATTCTTTTCAACACCGATAATCTGACCTATATTTTTTCTTAATTCTTCAATGTTGTATCCGTAACCCTGCTGACCGAAACCGCCGAAATGATTCAGGTCCTGTCTTATCTGAGAAGCGGTAAGACCCATTTTTTCGGCAAGATTCTTTGAAGATATCTTTTCAATACCTTCTTTCTGAAGTATGCCGAGAAAACGATAATAGCGGGGAAGTCTTGCAATGACAGACTTAGGGATTGAAGTATTGTTTTTCATAAAACTGACCTTACTTTAATTAAAGTGTGGCAACAGTATCCATAACGTACTGACCGAATTCGCGGCAAGTGCAACCGTTATCTCTGCCTGTGATAGTCATTTTCTTTTCTGTGAGCATACAGATATCAAGAGCCTTTTCAAGCTTGTCTGCTTCTGCCTGCTTGCCGATGTGTGAAAGGAGCATTACAGCAGCTCTGAGCATTGAACAGGGATCTGCATACTGTGCTCTGCCTTCTTTTACCATTCTGGGAGCAGAACCGTGGATAGCTTCAAACATAGCGTACTTCTTACCGAGGTTAGCTGAACCTGCAGTACCTACACCGCCCTGGAATTCAGCAGCTTCGTCTGTGATGATATCGCCGTAAAGGTTGGGGAGAATGAAAACCTTGAAATCAGTTCTTCTCTTGGGGTCGATGAGCTTAGCTGTTGTGATATCGATGTACCATTCGTCAGTTGTGATTTCAGGGTAATCTTTACCGACTTCTTTACAGAGGTTAAGGAACTTACCGTCAGTTGTCTTGATAACGTTAGCTTTCTGAATGATAGAAACTCTGTCCTTCTTGTTATTTCTTGCATAGTCATAAGCGAGCTTTGCAATTCTCTGACAGCCTTCTGTTGTTGTAACAACAAAGTCGATAGCAAGTTCGTCGTCAACATTTACACCCTTTGAACCTACTGCATAAGCACCTTCTGTGTTTTCACGGAAGAATGTCCAGTCGATGCCCTGTTCGGGAACCTTAACGGGACGAACGTTTGCAAAAAGGTCAAGAGCCTTACGCATAGCAACGTTTGCACTTTCGATGTTGGGAAGTCCGTCACCTGCCTGAGGAGTTGTTGTGGGGCCTTTGAGGATAACGTCACAAGCCTTGAGTTCTTCAAGAACATCATCGGGAATAGCTTTCATATGAGCTACACGGTTTTCGATTGTAAGACCGTCAATATCCTTGAAAATGATTTTGCCTGCGTCAACATCGTCTTTAAGAAGATATTTAAGAACAGTTGCAGCTTCGTGTGTGATTGTTGGGCCGATGCCGTCACCACCGCAAACACCGATGATGATCTGTTCTTTATTTGCGAAGTCTGTAAATTCTTTTACTGACTTGATTTTTTCGTTTCTGTCTGCCTGTTCTCTGATGAGAGCTTCAAATTTTTCAACGGCAGCTTTGATATTTGCTTCTGTCATTTTAATCACCTTTTTTTGTAATTATCTGTAATGTGCGGACCGATGTGGGAATCGGTCCCTACGAAAGTTGCGATTTTAAGTTATTTCTGTGCGCCTGTGTAGTTAAGAAGACCACCGAATGTAAGCATATTCTTCTGTCTTTCAGAGAAACCACCTTCAAGAACGTACTCTTCGCCCTTTGTTTCGTTAACGAGAACAACATCTGAGTCGTTAAGGATAGCTGCCTTCACATCTTTGAGAGTAACTACATCAAACTTGTCGATCTTGTCATAATCCTCAGCATTCTTGAATGTGAGAGGAATAATACCTGAGTTGATAAGGTTTGCCTTGTGAAGTCTTGCGAATGACTTTGCAACAACAGCCTTGATGCCAAGGTAAAGAGGAACAAGTGCTGCGTGTTCTCTTGATGAACCCTGACCGTAGTTTGCACCGCCTACAATGATACCGCCGCCCATTGTCTTACAGTTTTCTGCGAAGTCTTCATCACACTGCTTGAAGCAGAACTGTGAAAGGTGAGGAACGTTTGAACGGTAGGGGAGAATCTTTGCGCCTGCGGGCATAATGTGGTCTGTTGTGATGTTGTCACCGACCTTGAGCATTACCTTTGTTGCAACTGAATCTGTGAGAGCTGTGCCGAGAGGAACGCTCTTGATGTTGGGACCATAGATAACGTCAACTGCGGATGCTGTGTTTTCACAAGCGGGAAGTTCAACCATATTATCGTTGATAAGGAACTTTTCGGGCATGGGGAATTCGGGCATATCACCGAGTGTTGTTGCGGGATTTGTAAGAACACCTGTTACAGCTGAAGCAGCAGCAACTTCGGGGCTTACAAGATAGATGCCTGCATCTGCAGTGCCGCTTCTGCCTTCAAAGTTTCTGTTGAATGTACGGAGTGAAACACCCTTTGAGTTGGGTGACTGACCCATACCGATACAAGGACCGCAAGCACTTTCAAGAATTCTTGCACCTGCTGCGATCATATCAGCAAGAGCACCGTTTTCTGCAAGCATTGTAAGAACCTGCTTTGAACCGGGAGCGATTGAAAGGCTTACATTGGGATGAACTTTCTTGCCCTTGAGAATGTGAGCAACCTTCATCATATCCATAAGTGATGAGTTTGTACATGAACCGATACAAACCTGATCGATTGTGATTTCACCGATTTCGTCAACTGACTTTACGTTATCGGGCATATGAGGCATAGCAGCCATGGGAACAAGCTCTGAAAGGTTGATTTCGATAACCTTGTCGTAAACTGCATCTTCGTCAGCAACGAGCTCCATCCAGTCTTCTTCTCTGTCCTGAGCCTTGAGGAAAGCCTTAGTAACGTCGTCTGAGGGGAAAACTGATGTTGTTGCACCGAGTTCTGCACCCATGTTTGTGATTGTTGCTCTTTCGGGAACTGAAAGTGTAGCAACACCTTCGCCTGTGTATTCGATGATTCTGCCTACACCGCCTTTAACGGAGAGGATTTCAAGAACCTTGAGGATAACGTCTTTAGCAGCAACCCAGGGTGAAAGCTTACCTGTAAGGTTGACTTTTACGATTTCGGGCATTGTGATGTAGTATGTACCGCCGCCCATTGCAACTGCAACGTCAAGACCGCCTGCACCCATAGCAAGCATACCTATACCGCCACCTGTGGGAGTGTGGCTGTCTGAACCGAGAAGAGTCTTGCCGGGCTTGCCGAATCTTTCAAGATGAACCTGATGACAGATACCGTTGCCGGGACGTGAGAAACGGATGCCTCTCTTCTTTGCAACTGTCTGAATAAATCTGTGGTCATCAGCATTTTCAAAACCGTTCTGAAGTGTGTTGTGATCGATGTATGCAACTGAAAGCTCAGTTTTTACTCTTTCAATGCCCATAGCTTCAAACTGAAGATAAGCCATAGTGCCTGTTGCATCCTGTGTGAGAGTCTGATCAATACGAAGACCGATTTCGGTACCTTTGATCATTTCACCTTCAACAAGATGAGTTTTAATAAGTTTTTCTGCAATTGTATAACCCATAATGTCCTCCATTTATAAATATACATTAAAATACATTATATATAATACAATTTTGAAGTTTTGATGTCAAGTATCAGAAGTGTTTTAAGTCTGATTTATTATTATTTTTTTATAAAATATTATATTTTGTTGATTTTTTTTGTACTGAGTGGTATCATATCATTTATAAAACAAAAGGAGCTGTTTTTATTATGGATAAAAAAATAAAAGCCGGTATTGCTGTTGCTGCTGTAGGCTCTGCAGTTGCTGCCAATCTTATAAAAGCAAAAAAATTCACTCCTCCTGCCAAGGAATGTACACCTTTTCCCGAAGAGCGTATTGATGTTGAAAGATATACAAAAAATCTTTCAGATTCAATTAAAATAAAAACTATTTCAAACGTTGACGAAGATAAAGTTGATTGGGATGCATTTGATGCTCTTCACAATCTTTTTGAAGAGAGATATCCTCTCATTCATAAGTCTCTCAAAAAGGAAATTGTTGGTAAAGCAAGTCTTCTCTATACATGGGAAGGTAAAAATCCCGACCTTGAACCAATCGCACTTCTCGGTCATCAGGACGTTGTTCCTGTTTCAGCGGGTACAGAGCAGGATTGGGAACATGACCCCTTCAGCGGTGATGTTGCAGACGGTTATGTCTGGGGCAGAGGCGCAGTTGATATGAAAAATCACGTTGTTGCTGTACTTGAATCAGTTGAAACACTTCTGGAAGACGGTTTTCAGCCTGAAAGAACAGTTTATCTCTGCTTCGGTCACAATGAAGAAGTTGTTGCATCTCCCAACAACGGTGCAAAGAAGATTTCTGCACTTCTTGAGAGCCGTGGTGTAAGACTTGACAGCGTACTCGACGAAGGTGGCGCAATTCTTCCCATAAAAGTTCCCGGTATTATTAATAAGAATCTCGCAGGTATCGGTATTGCAGAAAAGGGTTACTGTGATTATCAGATCAGTATTTCTGCAAAGGGCGGTCATTCTTCAACACCTCCCAAACATACTGCACTCGGTCAGATGGCTGATGTTATCAAAGATATTGAAAATAATCAGTTTCCTTCAGAAATCACACCTGTAGTTGACGGAATTCTTGACAGAGTAGGCAGAAATACATCTTTCCTTGCAAGAAATATTCTTTGCAATATCAAGTGTCTCAAGCCTGCGCTTAAGGTTGTTATGTCAAATATTCCTGCTGCAGCTTCTTTTGTAAGAACAACAACCGCGGTTACAATGGCACAGGGCAGCCCTCAGGCTAATGTTCTTCCTCAGAAGGCTACAATTGCTGTTAACTTCAGAATTATGCCCGGTATGACTATTGCAGATGTCAAGACTCATCTTCAGAAAGTTATAAAGAATAAGAATGTCGAAATTGAACTTCTCGGTGGTCAGGAGCCTTCTAATGTTTCTCCCACAGATTCAAGAGCTTTCAAAGCTATAGAAGATATCTGTTACAGAATGAACAATAATAACGTTGCAGCACCCTACCTTGTTATGGGCGGTACTGATGCAAGAAATTATCAGAACATCTGTGATAATGTATACAGATATTCACCATTCCTTCTTCCCACAAACCTTCTTACAACCACACACGGCACAAATGAAAGAATCGAAACAGCATCTTTCCCTGATGCGCTTGCATTCTTTAAGAGATATATCAAAACTCTTGCATCCTGCTGATAAAAAAATAAGCCCTCTGATTTTTACATCAGAGGGTAATTTTTATTCTGTGATATTCAGCTTTGTCAGCTTTGTAAAGCGGTCGATTTCATAGGGTGGAACAAGTATTTCATAGTCACCGTCATAGTTGCTTATTCTTATACTGTAATAATACTTGAGTGCAACCGCTCCGTGTTTATTCATACTCATTCTGTATTTCTTATATTTTTTTGAATGTATGCTATCTTCCTTATTCCAGTATTCAAGCATTGTTTTTCTGTTTATTCTTGTTATTTCAGTTATATCATTGATGTTTATTGTAAAAACCATCGAGCAATCGGAAATATACAGCTTTTCATTGTCTGCATAGGTGTACATTTCAAGAGGTACAAACTCGTAAGCGTTTGCCGTTACAGCTTTATCTTTTATTATTCTATATTCAAAGCATAAAACATCTGTTTCAGATGCATCATCGGGAATACCGAGAATAAATTTAGCTCTTTTTGCGGCAGCATCTGCTTTTTGAGTAAAGCTTGCAAACTCATCACTCTTAAGATATTTTTTCTTTTTTGTGTTTTCAATAACCTGAATCAGTATTCCCATAGCAAGCGAAGCGATGCAGATTATAAAAACAATGGGAAGTTTTTTTACTGCCTCAAAAAACGGAACGTCAGCCTTGATGAACCCGCCAAGTATACCCATTCCTGCTATGTAGCAGATGATTTTCAGAATAATAAAAATAACGGGAATTCGCATCTTTTTTGGATGGTCAGAGGCTTCATTCTGAAGTGCATCAATTTCCGCCTGATTGGCAGCACTTAAGGTGTTTGTAATAAACAACTCACCATCGGGCGACAATCTGTCATCAGATGTTTCAGCCGTATTGAATGCAAAAATGTTTTTCATAAATACTAACCCCTTGTTTTATTATAAATTCAGCAGTAAAAATGTCAATATGATTTAATAATTCTGTATTAAATTTATTTTTGTACTTGCAAAATGGATTTTTGTATGATATTATTTATATGAAAGCAGACAGATTTTGAAAAGAGGTGTAATTATGGATATCAGCACAATCATCGTAACACTTGACTATCTCCTCAGAATGGCTATGGATATGCTTGATAAGATTATGAAAACTCTCGGTATTTCAATGCCTACAGAAACAACAACAGAAGAAGAAACAACTACTGTTGTTGAATAATTGTTTTTATAAAAAAATTAAGCAGTTGCTTTTTGTTGAGCAACTGCTGTTTTTTTATGTTGTGATTTATTGTTAAACAATTGCAAGCGCCATAAGTGATGCAGCAAGTGACGGAATTGCAACGGCTGAGCCGTATTTTGTGAATCTTGCAAAGTTCATTCTTACGTTGCTTGTTTTGAGAAGACTTGTCCACATAATGCCTGCAAGTGCACCTAGAGGAGTGAAGAATGCACCTAAATTTGAACCAATGATTGAAGCATAAAGTGCCTGTGTATATGAAGCAGAATCTGCAAAACTTGTTATTGAAGAATACAGCACACTCATAGGAATATTATTAATGAGATTTGCAGCAAGGAATGAGGTGGCACCGAAATTGAGTACGGTATTTCCCTTTGTGAGAGTACCTGAAATCAACTCTGTAATGCCTGAATTCTGAAGAGCCAGCACGATAACAAACATTGATAAAACAAAGGGAATGGTTTCAACAGGTGCACGTTTTACGCTTGATGAAAGCACAGAAAATCCTGCCTTTCTGATAGCAAAATAGATGCCTGAAACTATGAAAAGGCTTACACAGAATCCTGCTGAAATTATCCACATGGGAAGCTGAATATAAGATGAAATTACCATCATAATGATACTGCCTGCAAGGTGAATAAGACCGATTATAACAGCAGGTTTATCACTTAAAGTTTCATTATTTGCTTCACCGTTTATGGGCTGGAGAAGTCTTTTTCTGAAGATGAGGAAAAGAAGAATAAATGAAACAATTCCGCAGGAAAGAGTGGGAATTGCCATTTTGAGAGTATAATCTGCAAATGTGGCACCTGCGTTTGTTGCAAGGTAAATATTTGTGGGATTGCCGATGATCAGAATCATACTCCAAGTGTTTGCTGCAATAAATTCGCTTACAAGGTATGGAATAGGATCGATTTTTGCATTTTTTGCAAAGTAACAGATAAACGGTGTGAATGTAAGGACAATAATGTCATTAGAAGTGAAAATTGTAAGTACTGAAACTGTTACGTATAAGTAAAAGAAAAGTGCTGTCTGGTTTTTACCTGCTTTGCTGAGTACTTTACCTGCAAGATATCTGAAGAATCCTACACAGTCAAGATATATCGAAATAAGAGTCATTGAAATGAAAAGAATAAGAATTTTAAGAGGGTTTACAGCACTGTCAGAAGTGAATGATTCAATAATATTTCTTAATGAAACATTACCTGTCAGAATCATTGCAACAGCACCTATCAGAGGCACTATCCAGAATATACTGACTTGAGTGTTTTTTATCTGAACAGACGGTTTGAAAAAAGCAACCGCCATAAGAAGTATGCAAGTTAATGCAGCAATAATCAGTACTGTAATCATAATTCACTCTCCGTTTCAAACTTTTGAAATTATAACACCGTAAAATGCGAAATTCAATTGACAAAACAAACAATGAGAAATAATGCATTTGATGCTGCTCAATGCAAAATTCACAATAAAAAAGACGGCTTATAAAAACCGTCTCAGACATAATCAATTATTATTTTTTTAGCAATTTCATCAGAGCAATTGCACCTGCAGTAGCACCTGTGCCGATAAGAATTTTCTTTGCAAGTTTAATACCTTCACTGATTGATGAAGGGGAGTGTGTATAGATAAATTCTTTGACAGGTCTTTCAGGTCTGAAATCATCCATATCACCAGCCATAACGGTGAATGTTTCATATTTGTCGGGTGAATCTTCATAAATATCAAATACTCTTCCGCCTCTGCACATTCCGGGACCGTAAATGTTGAATCCTGCCCCCTGAGTATAACCAAGATCAAGATTTCCGTGCTTTACAACAAAACTGTTGTTGTGGTCGTGACCGAAGAAAAGACCGAGAACATCACCTTTTTCTTTTAGTGCTTCAACCTGTCTGCCTTTTTCATCGGGAGATGCAGCATTTTCACCCATAAATGATCTTGCTGAAACGGCATAAGAGGGGAGTCTGTAATAATTTTCTGCAAATTTGCCTGCACCTTGCAATGCTTTGTAATCACCTTTTTCTGCAATAACAAAACAATCATAAATATCTGCGGGGGGAATATGCTGAAATGCAAGTGAGGGAACATAATTACCTGTTTCATTGAACAGTTCATCTCTTTTTGCAATATATCTGTCAACCAGTTCGTCTGTGACGGGTGAATATCTGCCATTCTTTTTTAGACCTGAATCAAATGTATAGATGCAGAATTTTGTATTGCCTTCTTCATTGCAAACGGGAATACAGTCAAATCTGTAATCTTTTCCGACAAAATTATCACAGAGAGAATAAATGCTCCACTGGAAATCTTCATCAGCATCACCGAAAACATCGTGGTTACCGAAAACTGCAGTAAAAGGCACACCGCTTGATTTTATAGGCTCAAGAATGTTGTTGAGTGTTATGGCAGCATTTGTTTTGCTGTCACCTTTCTGCATAGTTATACCATAGCCTTTTACCTGGTCACCTGTAAGTACAATCAGGTCCGGGGTTGTTCTTGCAATAAGCTCCCTTGTAAGATTTGTAGTGTCAGGATTTGTGTCTGCAATTTCCTGAATATCGGATATTTGAAGAATGCGGAATCTGCCGTTATTGAAATTAAGATTTTTCATTTTTATCACTCCGAAATATAAAAAGAAAAAGCACTTCAGAACCGAAGTGCTTTTTTGTGGTGACCCGGACGAGAATCGAACTCGTGTTACCGCCGTGAAAGGGCGGTGTCTTGACCGCTTGACCACCGGGCCATATGTTACCGACAGTGTTTGCATAGCTGTCGGTTGGTAGCGGCAATCGGATTTGAACCAATGACCTGTCGGGTATGAACCGAATGCTCTAGCCAGCTGAGCTATGCCGCCGTGTTGTTTCGTTGTGTCTTTCGTTCAGCAACGTGTGTTATTATAGCGCATGTTTTTCGGTTTGTCAATACCTTTTTTTCAATTTTTTTAATTTTTTTTTGATATTTTTGTAGAATGCCTATTTTGCGAGCTTTTTACAGTAATTCAATAATCTTTTTTATAACAAGTGTAAGATCTGCAGGCTGAGATGCATTAAGTTCTCTGTAACTGTCTGCAGCTGTGTCATCTGCCGTATCGCTTACCTGTCTGATGGCAAGGAAGGGGATGCCTGCATCGTGGCATACTGATGCTTCAGCTCCTGTTTCCATGTCGAATTCATTTATATTAAATGTTTCTTTGTATAAATCTTTTCTTACTTTATCTGCAAGGAAGAGGTCGCCGCAGCCGCAGGCAGCAGTTTTCATACCTTCAACTCTGAGTGCAGTTTCAAGAAGAGTCTTGTCTGCTTCATACACATAAACAGCCTGAGGTTTTTTACCGAGAGGGTAGCCGATAGCTGTAAGATCAAAGTCACATTCTGTATAAGATGTGCCTGCAACTATATCATTCTTTGAAAGACCTGAAATTGCGCCTGAAAGACCAAAACTCATAACAGCGTCAACTTTGTCGTCTGCAATAAGGAATGCAGCCGCAGCAGCACCGTTGACTTTACCGATTCCTGATTTTACGGCAACAATGTCTTTACCTGCATAACTGAATTCAACACTTTCTTTACTTCTTCTGATTGATTCTTTTGCGCCGTTTTCTTTTGCAAATGCAAGAAACGGATAATACTCATTTTCGTCTGCAATAACAAAACCGATTTTCATTTTTATTCTCCTTCGTTGAGAGCCTGCTCAAGGGCTGTTGCAAGCTGGTCGGGACAAGATGTGTTTTTGAATCCGCACTTTGTACCCTTTATCTTTTTGATAACATCTTCAGCTTTCATTCCGTCAACAAGTTTTGAAATTCCTTTAAGGTTGCCGTTGCATCCGCCCATAAACTGAACATTTGAAACAATACCGTCATTGAGTTCAAATGTGATTTTTGCTGCACAGACACCTCGTGTTCTGAAATCATATGTCATACTATCAATTCCTTTGTAATTTTATGGGAATATAATATCAAAAACTGCCCGATAAAGCAAGCCTAAATATTGTTTTTTATATATTTATATAAAAAATATGAAAAACTATTTGACAATAGGATAATTTTGTTATACAATCTATTTGTATATTTTTATTAATGGAGGTACAAAAATGGATACAAGATTCGCTATTTCGAATTACCATGACGCAGCTGCAGTTACAAAGCAGCTTGACGAACTTATTGCACAGCCTATTTATTCAATCAAACCCGAAGCTCTTAAAGCATACGAGGAAGATTACTACGGCAAGAAGTGCGTAAAATCAAAGGCAATGATTGACGAAGCAAAAACAGTTATTCCCGGTGGTGTTCAGCACAACCTTGCTTTCAACTATCCGTTCCCCCTTGTATTTACAAAGGCAGACGGTATGATGCTTTATGACATTGACGGCAACGAATATTTCGACTTCCTTCAGGCAGGCGGCCCCACAGTTCTCGGTTCAAATCCCCCTGAAGTACGTGAACAGGTTATTGATCTTCTCAACACTTGCGGTCCTTCAACAGGTCTTTTCCACGAGTTTGAATACAAACTTGCAAAGAAGATTGCAGACAGCGTTCCCTCAGTAGATATGTTCCGTATGCTCGGTTCAGGTACTGAAGCTTGTATGGCAGCAGTTCGTGTTGCTAGACTTGCTACAAAGAACAAGAACATCGTTAAGATGGGTGGCGCATACCACGGTTGGTCAGATCAGCTTGGTTACGGTATCCGTGTTCCCGGTTCAAAGTTCACACAGTCACACGGCGTACCTCTTTACCTTTATAAGCACACACAGGAATTCTTCCCCGGTGATCTTGACTCACTTGAAAGAGTTCTCAGAAGAAATCAGTTCACAGGCGGAACAGCTGCTGTATTTATCGAACCCATCGGTCCCGAAAGTGGTACAAGACCCATCGATTACGATTTCAACAAGGGTGTTGAAAGACTTTGCCGTAAGTACGGTGCACTTCTTATCTTTGATGAGGTTGTTACAGGTTTCCGTATCGGTATGGCTGGTGCTCAGGGTTACTTCGGTGTTTCTCCTGACCTTACAATCTTCGGTAAAGTAATCGCAGGCGGATATCCCGGTGCAGGCGGTATCGGTGGTAAGAAGGAATACATGAAGTATCTTGGCTCAGGTCTTGATTCATCAGGCGAAAAGGTTAAGAAAGCATTTATGGGCGGTACAATGGCTGCTACTCCCATTTCTTGTGTTGCAGGTTACTACACACTCGAAGCTATCGATAAGCAGAACGCTTGTCAGTACGCAGGTCAGATGGGTGACAGGCTCACAAAGGGTCTTCAGGAACTCATCAAGAAGTACAATCTTCCCTTCGTTGCATTCAACCAGGGTTCAGTATGTCATCTTGAAACTGTTGGTACAATGCACTTCTGTGTTGACTGGGCAAAACCCTGGACAATTCCCGGTGTTCTTTCAGCTACAAGCGAAAGAAAGAAGGAAATGCAGTACATGGGCGCAGCATATATGGCAGAAGGTCTCGTAACTCTTGCAGGTTCAAGACTTTACACATCAGCTGCATACACACCCGAACTCATTGACGAAGCTCTCAGAAGATTCGACAAGGTATTCGCAAACGTAGCTCTTAAGCAGTACTAATATATAAAGAGGTGCCCGAATGGACATTTTAGAAGCTAAATCAGAAGTTGTCAAAGCAGGTCTGAAAGTTGTAGAATCAGGTCTTATTGCTCGTACATGGGGTAATATCAGCTGCAGAGTTGATGATGAGTATTTCGTCATCACTCCCAGCGGCAGAAGCTACGAATCTCTCACTCCCGAAGACATCGTTCTTGTAAAAATAGAAGACTGCTCATATGAGTCTGAAATAAAGCCTTCTTCAGAAAAAGGCATTCATGCAGCAGCATACAAAATGCGTCCTGATGTGAATTTTGTAATTCACACTCATCAGAAGAATGCATCAGCAGTAAGCTTCCTCGGTTACGATATCAATATGGTTCCGGAAGAATACAGAGCTGTAATCGGTGCAGACGTTCCCGTTGCTTCTTACGGTCTTCCCGGAACAGGCAAACTTCGCAAAGGTGTTGTTGCAGCTCTTGAGCGTTCAGCATCAAAGGCTGTAATTATGTCTCATCACGGTGCTCTTTGCATCGGTGCTGATTATGATGATGCTTTTGCTGTTGCTGATACACTTGAAAAAGTATGTGAAAAGTTCCTTCTTGACAGACTTGAAGCTGCTTCAGGCAAAGTAAGCACAAGCATTGCTGCTGTTGCTGAACATATTGCTGAAATCAGCGAAGGTGCAAAGAAGCAGGCTCAGATTTTTGATGCATATACTTCAGAAAGAGAAGGTTCAACACTTGTTATGAAGCCCGTTGACGGTGGTGACAGTGTAAGAATCGACCTCACAACAGGTAATGAAGTTGCAGCTTGTGACAATTATCCCGCAAGTGCAGAGCTTCACAGAGCTGTTTATAATGCAAGAGAAGATGTTAACTGCATTATTCACTCAAAGAAGCCTGAAATCGTTGCAGCATCAATCAGAGGCGGCAAGTTCAAGCCCCTTCTTGATGACTTTGCTCAGCTTGTAGGTGTTACTCTCAAGACTGGTGAATATAATCCCTCAAACACAGTGAAGACAGCAAAGAAAGTTGTCAGAAAGCTCAAGGGCAGAAATGCTGTTCTTGTTAAGGATAACGGTGGTATCTGTGTAGCAGGTAATATGTATGATGCAGAAGCTGTTGAAATGGTTCTCGAAAAGGAAATGAGAACTGATGCTGCAGCAAAGCTTATCGGTGATGCAAAATACATCAATCCCGTTGAAGCTTTACTTATGAGAGTTATCTATAAGACAAAGTATTCAAAGAAAACAGAAACAAATAAGTAATTTCTAATTTTCAGCTCTCCGCAAGGGGAGCTGTTTTTTTCTTCAATTGACGGATAAATTATTGTTTTTTGATTTATCGTATGCTATACTTTTTTCAGGTGATTATAATGAAAGATGTAAGAGTCTTTGTCGGTGTCAATGAGCCGAGTGTACCTGCTGAACTTGCAGGTGATAAATTTGAAATGAAAAATATGCAATCCTGCAGAATTCCGTCATTGTTAACGGTAAAAGATACTGTAATTGCGGCTTGTGATAAGGCAAATTGCGGTGCTGACTGGGGATTTATCGAAATTGCTGTCAGACGGAGTGCTGATAACGGAAAAACGTTTGATAAATTGAACACTGTGTTTACTCCACCTGCAAGAATTGCTCCGAAAAAAGATGAAGAATATACATCTGCATTTGCAATTGACCCCGTTATGGTTGAGGCTGAAGACGGAGCTGTTGTTGTAGTTTTTGATTTTTATCCTGAATGTAAAGGTCTTCATAAAGCAGATTTGCTTGAAAAATCCAACGGTTACGTTGAAATTGACGGCAAAAAGTATCTTAAACTTTATGATTCAGATAAAAATATCTTTACCGTCCGTGAAGATTGCTTTGTCTATGATTCAGATGGCAGAAAAACAGCATTTTATCTTCCTCCTATCCACTCATCGGATAATTCATATCAGACAATCGGAGATATGTATATGACAGATGGTGAACCTGAATTTATAACAGCTTGTCCGCCACTTTTTCCCGATAATTCACATGATAAATATGTAGGTAATATATATCTTCAGCGTTCAGAGAATGACATTCTTGTGAAAACAAAAAAATATTCAGAAGATGTTGCATATGAATGCATAGAATCATCTGCAGCACCGTTTACAGCACCTGTCACGTCGTATTTGTTCGTTATGAAGAGTTATGATAACGGTAAAAGCTGGACACAGCCTGCTGATATCACACCAATGGTGAAAACAGATGATGATGACCCGTTTTTCGGTGTAGGTCCGGGTGTAGGACTCAGACTGTCTAACGGAAGACTTCTGATTCCGGTCTATTCTGTCGGTACTGCTTTTGTTATTTACAGCGATGATAATGGTGACAGCTGGAAAAGAACCGGTTATTGTGAAAATCTTGATGAATGTCAGCTGGTTGAGTATTCTGACGGAACAATAGGCTGTTTCGGAAGACCTGCAGAGGCAGGTAATCTTGTTTATAGCATCAGCAAAGATAACGGTATTACGTGGATGCCTCTTGTAACAGAGCTTTACACAGCACGTTGTCAGCATTCGGTTATTTCCGTACCCAAGAAAATATATACTGATTCAATGGATTATGCAAGTGATTATATTCTTTGTTCAAGACCTACCGGTCACAGAGGCGCCGATGCAACACGAACAGACGGTTATATTGCTCTTGGAAAAATTCTCGGTGATTACAGTGTGGACTGGATATCTGAAAAGAAAATAAAAACTGATGAAATATATTCTGTATCTGAAAAGTGGGCAGATTTTTTCGCATACAGCTGTCTGTCAGTTCTTCCTGACAATGAAATAGGCATTCTTTATGAATCTTTCCCGAGCGGATATATCTCATTTACAAAATTTACCCTCGATGATATACTGAAAGGTGATATATAATGTATAAATATTTTATATATATATTTATAATACTTATATTAGTATTATTTGTTGTTTTTGCAGGCTGGTGTATTTACAAGAAAAAGCAGGGAATCTGTCCTTTTTGTGTAATTAAACAGTTTATGCTTAAATCAAAACTAACAATAAAAGTGCCTGAAAATGAATTTTATCAGGGCGGTAATGCGTCAACTCCGCCAATGGGATGGTCAAGTTGGAATACATTCCGAAATAACATCGATGAGAATCTGATTCTTGAAACTGCGGATGCTCTTAAGAAAACGGGTCTAGCGGATTGCGGTTATATTCACGTTAATCTCGATGACTGCTGGCATTCTTCAATGAGAGATGAAAACGGTGAGCTTCAGGGTGATCTTGTAAGATTTTCTTCAGGAATGGATACACTTGCTGAAAAAATAAGATCAAGAGGTCTTAAAATCGGTCTTTATTCATCAAACGGTGATTATACCTGCGAAGATTTGCCTGCAACCCTTGGTAATGAACTTAAAGATGCAGAAACCTTTGCCCGTTGGGGTGTAGAGTATTTTAAGTATGATTTTTGTCATAATATCAGAATTCCCTCTGTAGCACCTCTTATTGAAGCTCTTGAAATAAAACAAGGTAACAATATAACTGTGCTTACTGCTGATAATGCGAAACTCGAAGGCTTTGCACGTGTTGAAAAATCAGAAAAGCTTGCAAATAAAAAATATATAAGCTTTCTAGGTCACGGAAAAGGTAAGGCTGTTTTTGAAACTGAATCAGGCGAAGATTGTCTTTGTGATATGACGCTCTGCATCAAAAAATGCGGCAGATTTGAAAAATATCTTATCGTGCAGGTAAATGATGAATATTATGAAGTTTTCTTCCCGTTTACGAAAAGCTGGACTGTTAGCGGTAGAAATCAGTTGAAAGTTAAGCTTAAAAAGGGTAAAAATATTATTAAACTCTACAATCCAGTATGCACAAGAGCAGACAGCTCATATATTCAGTATAAGAGAATGGGTGAAGCTCTCAGAAAAGCTTCTGACGGAAAGATTACATATTCAATCTGTGAGTGGGGAAGAAACAAGCCTGAAAAATGGGCTTGGAATGCAGGTAATCTCTGGCGAATTTCTCCTGATATAATTCCTAACTGGCACTGGATAAATGTTTTATACAGAATGAATATAAAGCTCAATGAGTATGCAGGTCCCGGTCATTGGAATGATCCCGATATGCTTGAAGTCGGCAACGGCAAACTTACTTACGAGGAGAATAAAACTCACTTTTCTTTATGGTGTATGATGGCTGCACCGCTTATTCTCGGCAATGATATCAGAAAACTTCCTGATGATAAAAATACTCTTGAGATTATTTCAAACAAAGAAATGATAGCTGTCAATCAGGACAAAGCAGGTTTTCAGTGTGTAAGATTCAGGAATACTATGTGTTTTGATTACCTTTTCAAACAGCTTGAGAATGGTGAGTTTGCAGTATGCATTTACAATAAGTCAAACAATAAAAAACGTGTGATTTTCAATGTGGGGGACGTTCCCAATATTGATACAAAAAACATAAAAAAATATAAGGAAATCTGGAGCGGAAATGCAGTTTCAGATGGCTCAGAACTGATTTTACAGCCTCACGGTTGCGTTGTAATCAAAGGATTTAACTGAAAAATCTCCGTATTGCGTCATTGCAATGCGGATTTTTTATGTATTTTTGTGGTTTTTCAGCCTTATGCATTTTGTGTTCAAAAAAAACAGAATCATTACAAAGTACTATATATGGGTATGTATAACTATATAACGTAGAATGTCAATAAAAATACAATAAAAAATAAAAAAACAGCCATTTTTGTAAGACCTTACAAATTTTAAGGTGTCAATTGGAAAAAAATGACATTTGATATTGATGAATTACCAATTAATTGGTAAGCAAACCGATTATTTGATTGCACGATTTGTCATTTTGCACAAAAATTAGCCCTTTTGTTTTCTTGACATTATTAAGAAAGTTGCCTATAATGACGGAGTCTTGTAACAGTAGTGTATATAAGCTGTGAATAAACACTAAATTTATTCATTAATTCACAGCAAAAAACATCAAAGAGGAGACACTTTATGAAGAAAGTAGAAATCAACCTTTCTTCTGCCCGTAAAAAGATTTTAGCAAAAAGATGTGCAGCAGTAGTTTCTGCAACAGCAGTGCTTTTCACATCTATGACATTCTCGGTTCGTTATTCAACCCATGCAAAAGCATCAGAGGTATATGTGAGTGACGGATTAGGCGGTCAGAAGGTAATTGAACTTTCGGAATCAGTTTTACCACAGGATACTCAGATAAAAGAGACTGTGGTCGAGTTTTCAGACAATGTAATTGTTGAAGACGAATCAGTAGTATCAGAAGAAGAATTTTCATCAGGTTCCGAAGGCGACAAGGAAGTAAAAACTGAAGCAAATGAAAAAGAAGATGTTGCTGAATCAGTAACAGAAGAAACAGTTTCTGAAACAACAGAAGACACCACTCTCGGTCAGTCAGTTCCCGTTGTTACAGAAAAGGGACAATATACTTTTGAGCAGCTTGGAATCACTCAGATTTCAGACATCGAAGTACCCGACGATATTCTTTTTGATGAAAACGGAATTCCCGTTAATTATTCAAAAAAGCTTACAGGTATCGCATCAGCTTACCATATGGGACATACAACATCAACAGGTACAAGTGTACATCCCGGTGTTGTAGCGGTTAACCCCAATATCATTCCTTATGGATCAAAGATGTATATCGTAACAGATGACGGTTGGGTATACGGTTATGCCTCTGCAGAGGATACAGGCGGATTCATTTACTGGGACAATGCTCCCATTGCTGACCTTTATGTTCACTCATTGGATTTTGCATATGAGTGGGGAAGACAGCAGGTTTCAATTTATATTTTTTAACAAGACAGCAGAAGTAAAAAATTACTTCTGCTTTTTTCTTTTTACTTGCATTTTTTGTTTTATTTTGGTATAATTGCTTTATTGAATTAAGAAATTTGTAAAGGGTGAAATTTCAATGAGAAAATTTATTGCTGTTCTGATTTCTGTACTTGTTGTATGCACATCAGTTTTCTCAGTTACTGCTTATGCAGAAGAAACTGAAATGTCATATGATACCCCTGTTATTGTTATCCGAGGTATAGCTTTTAACGGTCTTACAATTGATGCAGGAACAGAAAATGAACGTACTTGCCTTGTAATGCCTGAACAGGATGACATAGTTTCTCTTGTGCTCAATCTTGGTAAAACTTACATTTTTGAAAGAAGACTTGATGTTGATGCAATTGCTGAAACTGCTTATGATGCATTGGGCGGTCTCAGATGCGATGAAAACGGTAATTCCGTATACAATGTAAGTTACAAGCAGTATCCTCTTTCTTCAGATAATTATCCCTGGCTTTATGATGATGAAGGTCCAGGTGAATGGGGTGTATTTTCATCTGCTGTAGATTGTTACGGTGCAGATAAAGTTTATTTCTTTACTTATGACTGGCGTTTGGATCCTACAGATATATCAGACGATCTTCATACTATGATTGAGCGTGCAAAAGCTCAGCATAACAGTGAAAAGGTTGACGTTGTCTGTTGCAGTATGGGCGGTATTATCGCTGACTGTTATATTGCTGAATATGGCTATGAAAGTCTTGATACTGTTGTATTTGATTCATCTGCGTTTTGCGGAACACATTTCGCAACAGATCTTTTCCAGGGAAAAGTTCTCATTTCTGCAGAAATGATCAAATATTTCCTTGCAGATCTCCTCGGCAATGAGCTTATTCCCGAGATTCTTTACAGAGTCGGTGTATGTGAAATAGTTTCTGACTTTGCAATGAAAATTGTGGGTGAGTATAAAGACGAAATCTATGAAAAGGCACTTCGTGATCTTTTCACAACTATGCCTATGCTCTGGGCGCTTGCACAGCCTGATGAATATGCAGCTTGTGTAGATTATCTTTTCCCCACAGATGAACTCAAAGCTCAGTATGCAGGTCTTCTTGACAGAGTAGACAATCTGTACGACACACTTATTGATATGGATGAGCTTCTTCTTTCACTTCCTGAAAATGGTGTAAAAGTTGCTGTTCTTGCATCATATAACGCTCAGATGCCTCCCGTTTATGAATCAGCAATGACAACAGGTGACACACTTCTTGAATCAGACTACATGCTCGGCAGAGCTACTGTTGCAAATCTCGGCAGTACTCTTGGTGATGATTACACAGGCGAACGTGTATCTGCAGACAAGTGTATCGATTTGTCAAATGCTCTTTTTCCCGAATATACCTGGGCAGTAAAAGACGGTACTCACATTCTCGGTGATTACGGTACTGACGCAGCAGAGCTTCTTATGCTTATTCTCGGCAGCAAAGAACAGCCTACTGTTGATTCTTTTGAAAAATTCCCTCAGTTTATGATTATGATTGAGGATGAAGAGCTTCTTCCTCTCGAATAAAATTTATGGCAGACAGTCTTTGGCTGTCTGCTGTTTTTTTATATTGTTGGGAATAACTTGCATTTTTTTTCTTTTTATGATATAATACCGTCAATGAAAGGGGAGACCTTTATGAAAAAACTTATAAGCATATTATTGACACTTGCTATTATTTCAGGTATTTGTGTTACAGCATTCGCTGAGGATGCCGTAACTGAAACTGAACTTCTTGATTCAGAGTATCCTTTTGTTGTCTGTCGTGGTATGGATTTTGACGGTCTTACAACAGACCTTGGTCTTGAGACAGAACGAAATGCTCTCAATCCTATTGAAACAGCAGATATTATTTCAACACTTGCAAAGTGTGTTGGTAATGCTGTAAAAGAAGGCAGTTTAGACGGTATTATGCCGCCTCTTATGGAGTACCTTGAATATGTTATGGGCGGTCTTGCTTGTGACGAAAACGGTGAATCAGTTCATAATACCACTATGAAGAGTTATCCTCTTGCTATCGGTAATTATCCTGATTATCTTGAAGAACACAGCGAAATAGCACCTATGGAACATGGTATCGTTATGGAAGGTGTTGAAAGATACGGCGCAGACAAAGTGTATTATTACGCATACGACTGGCGTTATTCACCCGTTGATACTTGTGACGGTCTTAATGAAATGATTGAACTTGCAAAGGCTGAACACGGCACAGATAAGGTAAATCTTGTGTGTGCAAGTATGGGTGGTGCTGTTGTTGATGCTTATATCTATGAATACGGCTGTGAAAGCCTCAACAAATGCATTTTCGACGGAACAGTATTCTGTGGCACATATGTTGTAACAGACCTTTTCCAGGGCAAGGTGCAGATTACCGGCACAGGTCTTGAATATTTCCTTTATGATAAGATGGGTGATAACAATTTCCTTGTAAAAACTCTCAGTACATCAGGTCTTCTTGATGCTGTTGCAGGTCTCGCAATGAAATTTGTTGACAGATATAAAGGCTATGTCTATGATAACTTCCTTCGTGATACATTTGTAACAATGCCTGCACTCTGGGCTATTGTTCTTCCTGAGGAATATGACGCTTGTATTGAGTATATGTTCCCCACAGAGGAAGATAAGGCAAAGTATGCAAATGTCATTGCTCAGGCTGACGAACTTCACGAAATAATGACAGGTATGGATGAACTTCTTCTTTCACTTCCCGAACAGGGTGTAGAAGTTGCTGTGTTTGCAGGTTATGATATGTCACCCGTTCCCGTTTATGCACGTTCAGCATCACACGGTGACAATGTCCTCGAATCCGCGCTTATGCTCGGCAGAGCAAGAGTTGCTAACTTCGGTGAAGAACTTGATGGCGACAGTGATATGATGTCTCCCGATAAGCAGGTAGACCTTTCTGTTTGTCTTTTCCCTGAATACACTTGGGCAATCAAGGATATGCCTCACGTTTCCTGCGGCTACGGCACAGAAGTTTCTGACTTCCTTTTCTGGCTTGTAGAATATGAAGGTCAGCCTACTGTTTATTCAAATCCTCAGTATCCTCAGTTTATGATTTCATCAGCAGATGAAAGACTGATTCCTTTTGAATAATTTTTAAGACAGGTAGCATTGCTATCTGTCTTTTTGTATGAGGTTCAAAAATTATTATTATTGGTAATGCGAGGCATATTAAATGAATGGCAGTAAATTTCAATTTATTATAAAAAGATTGGTAGATAATGCGAATGATGCTTTTATTGACTATAAAAATAATATAAACGATGAATTTTATATAGGTAAGAAATTGGCATATTATGAAGTTTTAGACACAATAAAAATGAGTTGATTGTAAGAGATGTGGAATTATCTGACTTTGGACTAGAATGTAATTTAGACGATTTTATATAAAAATCTCCGGCGGTTATTCCGTCGGAGTTGATTTTTGCTCTTTTTTAAGGTTTTTGAAGAACCATATAAGGAATGGAACGCTTACAAGGAAGGTGAGTGCGTCAGAAATTGCCTGTGAGTACTCTATTCCCGTCAATTCAAACATTTTAGGTAAAACTACTATCAGAGGGATAAAAAACAGTCCCTGGCGGCAGCAGGAGAGTATTGTGGCTGGTATCGATTTACCAACAGACTGAAGAAGGCAATTTGCAACGATTGTTGTTGCCATAAGAGGCATTGCAATAGCCTGAGCTCTCATTGCCATTGAACCGATTTCAATAACAGCAATATCCTCTGCACGGAAAATTTTCATTATATCGGGAGCAAAAACATATATGCCCGCTGCAAGTAAAGTCATCAGTACAGTATCTGTTGTAATTGTGAATCTGAATGCTTTTCTGACTCGATCAAATCTTTTTGCACCGTAATTGAAACCTGCAACCGGCATAAAGCCCTGACCTATGCCAATACATATGCAGAAAACGAGCATGGCGACCTTTGTTGTGATTGACATTGCAGCAATAGCTTCATCACCGTAATTGTTAGCTGCTTTGTTAAGCATAACAGTTGCTACACTTGCAAGCCCTTGTCGTGTGAGTGAGGGCATTCCTGTCAGAATTATTTCCCAATAATTCTTTATTTTTAACGTAACATTTTTTATGCTCAGCTTTATGTTGCTCTTTTTGAAAAGAAACATAGAAATGAGAATAATAAAGCTTATTGCCTGGCTGATAAGCGTTGCAAGTGCTGCACCGGCTGTTTCCATCTTCAGATTGAAAATAAAAATGGGGTCAAGAATAATATTCAGAATTCCGCCCGTTGTGAGACCAATCATTGAAAGTGCAGCTTTACCCTCTGAACGAAGTATATTGTTTAGAACAAATGAAGCGCAAATAAAAGGAACACCCCAGATTATATAATTGCCGTAGGCTATTGTGTAACTTAGGTTTGTTTCTGTTGCTCCGAGAAGTCTCATAATCTGCGGAGTAAAAAGCAGACCTGCAATCATTATGATTGTTCCTATTGCAAGTGCAGTGAAAAAAGCAGTTGATGCATATACATCAGCGGCTTTTTTATTTTTTTCACCGAGTCTTCTTGCCAGAAGACTTCCAGAACCCATGCCGAGTGTGAATCCGACAGCCTGAACGATTGTCTGAAGTGAAAATACTATTCCTACAGCACTGCTGGCGCTTGTTGAAAGCTGCGATACGAAAAATGTGTCAGCAAGAGAGTATATTGATGTAACGAGCATGCTTACAGTCGTAGGTAATGCAAGTTTAGACACAAGTTTCGGAATCGATGTCTGTGTCATTTTTATAAATTGTTTTTCGTCACGACCATTTTCCATAGTTTACCTCTTAAAAAATTATCATTTCTTCATCGCCCTCATCATTGTGAAGACCGAAAGCTTCATTTTTATCACTTAAAAAGACATTAAGATATGAATCAAAATGTGATGAAAGCTTGTATTTACAGAAGTCCTCTTTGTTTATCCAGAAAACTTCGCCCTCTTCTGTTTTATCCAGAAGTTCACCTGAAAATTCATTTGTCTTAAAAAGAATAACAATATATCTTCTGTCTGTTTCTTTATGACACCAATGAACTGTGCCGCATATATGAGGATTTCTGATGTCAAGCCCGGTTTCTTCTTTGGCTTCGCGAATTGCACTTTCAGTAAAGCTTTCACCTTTTTCGATATGACCGCCGGGGAAAGTAATTCCTTTCCAGTATTTTATTCTGTTCTGAACAAGAACCATACTGTTCTGAGGGTTTTCGATCATTATCATATTTGTAAGTTCACAATCCATAATTTTACCTCTAAAATTCAAAGCCGTATCCGAAGATACAGCCTTGAAATGATTTTAATATTCAATTACACCAGTGAAGATAAGGTCTGTTGTTCCTTCAAGTGTGATTTCATCGTCTGTGTAATTAACGATAAGATCTCCGCCCTTGAGTTTAACAACTATATCCTTGCCTTTTTCACAGTAACCAAGCTCACAAGCAGCCGCAACAGCAGCACAAGCACCCGTACCGCAAGCGTATGTTTCGCCGTTACCTCTTTCCCATACTCTCATACGGAGAGTTCTTGAATCAATTACTCTTGCAAATTCTGTATTGATTTTTTCAGGGAAGTACTTTGCGTTTTCAAAATCAGGGCCGATTTCTTTAAGGTTATAAGCATCAATGTGTGTACCGAATACTACGCAATGGGGGTTACCTACGTTAACGCAAGTAACATTATATTCTCTGCCGCCGATAATGATTGGATGATCAATAACTTTACCTGTTTTGATATTTGTGGGAATCTTTTCTGCTTCAAATTCAGCCTTACCCATATAAACCTTAACAGATTTTACTCTGCCGTTTTCTGTGTAAAGGTGAATTCTCTTGAGACCTACGGGAGTTTCAATTGTAAGGTGTGTCTTGTTGACAATACCGTTGTCATAGAGGTATTTACCTGCACATCTCAGACCGTTACCAGCGATGTACCCCTTTGAACCGTCTTTGTTGAACATAAGCATCTTTGCATCAGCAACATCTGACTTTTCAATAAGAACAATACCGTCAGAACCGATACCGTAATGTCTGTTACAGAAGTTGATTGCAAGAACTTCAGGAGAAGTGATTTCGCCGTTGAGGTTATCAAAGAAGATGAAGTCATTACCTGACCCTTGCATCTTAGCGAACTTGAGCTTTGTGGGTTCTGTACGCATTTCATTGATGTTTACGAGCTCTGTGTTAGCCTGTGTGAAACCACTAGCAAGAATGTCAGCAAGTACGTTTGCTGTATCAATTGATGTAAGCGTTGCAACTGAGAGCTGAAGAGCACGTCTGTGAAGTTTGATGAAATCATCGACAACATCAAGGGGAGTGCCTGTGTAAACAATGTACTTGATTTTGCCGCTTTCAAGAAGGTCCATACTTGTGTTGGATTCATCATAAAGCTTGTTAACAACTGTTACGTCAATATCAACTGAACCGATAACCTTTGCAGTACCTTCTGTTGCATAAATCTTGAGACCAAGGTCATGGAACTTTCTTGCAAGGTCAACAACTTCAGGCTTGTCTGCATCTTTTACTGTGATGTAAACGCCCATTTCCTTGCCGAGTTCCTTGGGAGCAATTTCAAAACCTGCAGAAACAAGACCTTTGAAGAGAGCTTCATCGATTGTCTTACCAACACCGAGAACTTCACCTGTTGATTTCATTTCAGGACCAAGGCTTGAGTTTGCATCAAGAAGTTTCTCAAATGAGAATACGGGAACCTTAACCGCAAAGTAGGGAGGAGTCTTGTAAAGACCTGTGCCGAAGCCTAAATCTTTAAGGGGAGTACCTGTCATAACTTTTGTTGCAATGTCAACCATAGGTACGCCTGTAACTTTACTGATATAAGGAATTGTTCTTGAAGCTCTGGGGTTAACTTCGATAACATAGAGTTCATTATCATAAATGAGGTACTGAATGTTAACAAGACCCTTTGTGCCGAGCGCAAGAGCAAGATTTGTTGAGCAGTCAATGATTGTCTGCTTCATTGTGTCACGGAGATTGTAGGGAGGATATACAGCGATTGAGTCACCTGAGTGAACACCGGCTCTTTCAACGTGCTGCATAATACCGGGAATAAGAACATCCTTACCGTCTGAAATAACGTCAACTTCAAGCTCAGAACCCATCATGTATTTGTCAACAAGAACGGGATTTTCAATCTTACCTGAAAGAATGATGTTCATATATTTTCTTACGTCTTCATCATTGTATGCGATAGTCATATTCTGACCGCCGATAACGTATGAGGGACGGAGAAGTACGGGATATGTGAGTGTGTGAGCTGCATCAAGAGCTTCTTCAAGAGTGAGAACACCCATACCCTTGGGTCTTCTGATGCCGAACTGTTCAAGAAGAGCATCAAACTTTTCTCTGTCTTCAGCAATATCAATACCTTCAGCAGATGTTCCGAAAATCTTGAAACCGTTGTCATCAAGGAACTTTGTAAGCTTGATTGCTGTCTGACCACCGAATGCAACAACGACACCTTCGGGCTGTTCTGTCTTGATAACATTAAGAACATCTTCGGGGGTGAGAGGCTCAAAGTAGAGTCTGTCAGCTGTGTCAAAGTCTGTTGAAACAGTTTCAGGGTTGTTGTTTATGATAATAACTTCATAGCCGAGGTTCTTGAGAGTCCATACGCAGTGAACAGAAGAGTAGTCAAATTCGATACCCTGACCGATTCTGATGGGACCTGAACCAAGAACGATGATCTTTTTCTTTGTGTTGCCTTTGAGGTAATCTCTTGCTTCACAGTTATTGTCATAAGTTGAGTAGAAATAAGGTGTGAGAGCCTTGTATTCAGCTGCACAGGTGTCAACCATTTTGTAAACAGCATCACGGGGATTTTCGATTTTTGAACCGCTGATTCTTTCGATAGCAGCATCTGTATAGCCGTATTTCTTACCCTTGAGGTAAAGGTCGTCTGTAAGACCGTTTGCAATTTCAGCTTCGTAGTTTGCAAGGTTTCTGAGTTTTTCAATGAACCATTCGTCAATCTTTGTGATATCGTGAATCTGCTCAGTTGAAACGCCTCTCTTGATAGCTTCAAATACTGTGAAAAGACGGATATCATCAACATCATGAAGTTTTGCAACGATATCAATATCCTTATCCTGAACCTTCTTGTAGTTGAGTGTATCAAGTGAGATTTCAGCACCTCTTACAGCCTTCATGATTGCTGCTTCAAAGCAAGGTGCGATTGACATAACTTCGCCTGTTGCTTTCATCTGTGTGCCGAGCTTACGCTTTTCGTTGATGAACTTATCAAAGGGCCACTTGGGAAGCTTGATTACGCAGTAGTCAACTGTGGGTTCGAAACAAGCAAATGTTTCGCCTGTAACGTCGTTTCTGATTTCATCAAGAGTATAGCCGAGTGCAACCTTTGTTGCAACCTTAGCAATGGGGTAGCCTGTTGCCTTTGATGCAAGGGCAGAAGAACGAGAAACACGGGGGTTAACTTCGATAACTGCATATTCAAATGATTCGGGATTAAGAGCAAACTGACAGTTACATCCGCCTTCGATGCCGAGTGCTTCAATAATTTTAAGAGAAGCGTTACGGAGCATCATGAACTCTTTGTTTGAAAGAGTTACTGCGGGGGCAATAACAATACTGTCACCTGTATGAACACCAACGGGGTCAAAGTTTTCCATTGAGCACACTGCGATAGCGTTACCTGCGCTGTCACGCATTGCTTCAAATTCAACTTCTTTCCAGCCGTATATATATTTTTCAACAAGAATCTGATTGATGGGGGAGAGAAGAAGACCGTTGTGAACAATAGGCATAAGTTCTTCTTCGTTGTAAGCAACACCGCCACCTGCGCCGCCAAGGGTGAAAGCGGGACGAATGATAACGGGGAAGCCGATTCTCTTTGCAATCTCACGAGCCTGTTCAGCTTCAGTTGCAATATCCGAAGGAATACAGGGCTGACCGATTGATTCCATTGTTTCTTTGAAAAGTTCTCTGTCTTCTGAACGGTCAATAGCTTCAGCGTTTGTACCGATAAGTTTTACACCGTGCTTTGCAAGGAAACCGCTCTTTGCAAGCTGCATACCGATTGTAAGACCTGTCTGACCGCCGAGACCTGCAAGAACAGAGTCGGGCTTTTCTTTTTCAATGATTCTCATAACAGTTTCTTCTGTGAGAGGTTCAAGATAAATCTCATCAGCATTAGCGTTGTCTGTCATGATTGTAGCGGGGTTTGAGTTGACAAGTATAACGTCAAGACCTTCATCCTTAAGGATTTTACAAGCCTGAGTACCTGCGTAGTCGAATTCTGCAGCCTGACCGATAACGATAGGACCTGAACCGATAACGAGAACTTTCTTTATGTCTTTATTAAGCGGCATTACTTGTCACCTCCCATGAGTGAAATGAATTTATCATAGATTTTGTCTGTATCAACTGATGCTGAGAAGCAGTCAGGTGTGAACTGAATTGAAAATGCGTTTGCATATTCAAGACCTTCATTTGTGTTATCGCTTACATTAGTGAAAAGCACTTTTGCATCAGCGGGAACTTCGCTTACAACATAACCGTGGTTCTGATGTGTTGCGAAAACTTTGCCGTCAACAGCATTTCTTACGGGAACACTGCCACCTCTGTGACCGAACTTCATTTTCTGAGTCTGACCGCCATTTGCAAGAGCCATAAGCTGATGACCGAGACCGAAACCGAATACAGGCTTGTCTGTCATAAGTTTCTTTACTTCTGCAATGATTTCAGTGTTTTCTGCAGGGTTTCCGGGGCCGTTTGAAATTACAACACCATCAAATGAGCCTTTGAGAATTTCTTCAGCTTTTGTGTTGTAGGGGAAAACAGTCACACTGCATCCTTTTTCTGTAAGTTTATCAATAGAATTTGCTGCTGCACCGCAATCAAGCATAGCAACTGAATATTTCATATCTTCTGCTTCAAAATAACCTTTTTTACCTGAAGCAACAGAAGCTACAGCATCTTTGATTGTGTATGCCTTAAGAGCTGCAAAGTCAACATTATCAGGATTTTCTGTAATGCATACATTCATATTGCCGTTTTCACGGATAATCTTTGTAAGCTCTCTTGTGTCAACGTCGCAGACAGCAACAATGTTGTTTTCTTTGAGATAATCTTCAAGAAGACCTTCACATCTGAAGTTTGAGGGCATATCACAGATTTCTCTTGCGATATAAGCCTTGATTACGGGCTTTGCACCGTTTGTGTCTTCATTGATAATACCGTAGTTACCGATAAGAGGGAAAGTCTGAAGGACAACCTGACCGTAATAAGCCGCATCAGTAAGAGTTTCAATGTAACCTACAACGCCTGTTGTGAAAACAAGTTCACCTACAGTTTCGCCTGTAGCACCGTAACCCTTGCCCTCAAAGACATTGCCGTCTTCAAGTACAATGTACATTTTTTTCATAAAATCACCCTTTATATAAATTGAAAGCTCACGGGCTTTCATTAATTTAATACGATTTTTTCTAATTATTCTTTACTCTGAAACTGTTCTTTCATAAGTTTTACAAGAACAGCTTTCTGAGCATGAAGTCTGTTTTCTGCTTCTTCAAAGATTTCTTCAGCGTGTGCTTCGAATACTTCTGCTGTAATTTCTTCTTCTCTGTGTGCAGGTAAGCAGTGAAGTACCATAGCATCAGAATGAGCAACATCCATAAGTTCAGAATTGATCTGATAACCTGCGAAAATCTTCTTTCTTTCTTCAGCTTCAGCTTCTTCACCCATTGAAGCCCAGACGTCTGTGTAAAGGACATCAGCATCTTTTGCAGCTTCAAAAATATCTGTTGTGAGAGTGAATCTGCCTGTTTCGTTTGCCCATGCAACAATGTCTGCATCGGGTTCATAACCCTTGGGACAAGCTACAGCAACTTCCATGCCGACTTTAAGGCATCCTACAATAAGTGAGTTACACATATTGTTGCCGTCGCCGATGAATGTAAGCTTCATTCCTTTGAATGTTTTCTTGAATTCACGGATAGTCATAAGGTCTGCAAGAACCTGACAGGGATGTGCATAGTCGGTAAGACCGTTGATGATGGGGATTGAACCGTACTTTGCGAGAGTTTCAACTTCTTCCTGATCGAAAGTTCTGATCATAATACCGTCAAGGTAACGGGAAAGAACTCTTGCTGTATCTTCAACGGGTTCACCTCTGCCGAGCTGTGTGTTTGCATTTGAAAGGAAGAGTGCTGAACCACCGAGGTCATACATACCTACTTCAAAAGAAACTCTTGTTCTTGTTGATGACTTTGCGAAAATCATACCGAGAGTTTTTCCCTTGAGGTAGTGATGTTCAATGTTGTGCTTTTTTTCGTATTTGAGCTGGTCTGCAAGGTTGAGTATAGAGAGAATTTCTTTCTCAGAATAATCACCTAATTTGAGTAAGTGTTTCATTCTTCAATTACCTCCGTGATTATATTCATAGCCTTCTCAAGTTCTTCATCAGAAATGTTGAGAGGCGGAAGAAGTCTGATTTTATTTTTTGCAGTAAGGGGAAGGACACCTTTATCGATACATTTCATCACAACATCTTTTGCATCTTTTGTTGTTTCAATGCCGAGCATAAGTCCCATACCCGTTACACTTTTTACATTTTTACATTCTGACAGACGTTTTCTGATGTATTCACCCTTTGCTTTCACGTTTGCAAAGAATTCATCGTCAAGTCTTTTGACAATGCTCAGTGCACCTGCACAGCAAACCGGATTCATACCGAATGTTGAGCCGTGTGAAGAAGGTGTCATTGTGTCCTTTGTTTTTTCACCGAAAAGGCAAACACCCAAAGGAAGACCGCCTGCAACACCCTTTGCGGTTGATACAACGTCAGGCTGAATATCAAACTGCTGATAAGCATACATACTGCCTGTTCTGCCGTTGCCTGTCTGAACCTCGTCTATTATTACAATTATATCATATTTTTTACAAAATTCAAATACTTTTTTTATAAAAATATCATCCAAGGGGATAACTCCGCCTTCGCCCTGAACCATTTCCATTATGACTGCGCAGACATTCTCATTGTATACAGACATAAATGAGTCAAAATTGTTTGCTTCTGCATATACAAAACCCTCCGGAAAGGGTCCGAAGGTTGTGTGGAAGACATCCTGACCCGTAGCTTTGAGAGTGGCAAGTGTTCTGCCGTGGAAACTCTGAGTAAGAGAAATGATAACATTTCTGTCAGGATTATTATATTTGTCAAGTGAATATTTTCTTGCAACTTTGAATGCGCATTCATTTGCTTCTGCACCTGAATTGCCGAAGAAACATTTTTTCATACCTGACTTTTTGCACAGAAGCTCTGCGAGCTCAGTGCCGGGCTGCGTGTAGAAAAGGTTTGAAGTATGCTGAAGTTTGTTCAGCTGCGCTGTAACAGCCTCAACCCACTCATTGTCACAGTAACCGAATGCATTTACACCGATGCCTGTGCCCATATCAATATATTCTTTGCCGTTTTCGTCAACAGCAACAGCCCCGTGACCGCTTACAAGGGTTACGGGGAATCTGCCATATGTATTGGCAATGTACTGTTTATCTTTTTCGATAGTAGTCATTTATTACACCTGAATTCAATTTACTCTATAAACATTGTGCCGATACCTTCATCGGTGAGTGTTTCAATAAGAATAGCGTGGGGGATTCTGCCGTCGATGATGAACACCTTTTTAACGCCCATTCTGATTGCTTCAACACAGCATTCAACTTTTGGAATCATACCGCCTGAGATAATTCCGTCGTGCATAAGCTCTCTCGCATCGCTGAGATGAAGCTTTTTGATGAGTGTTGACGGATCGTTTATATCACGCATAAGGCCGGGAATATCAGTCATGTTGATAAGGCTTTCAGCCTTGAGTGCACCTGCAATGTAGGCTGCAGCAGTATCAGCATTGATGTTGTAAGAATTATTGTCTTCGTCGAAAGCAACAGTTGAAATTACTGGTATGTAATTATTGCTGAGAAGGTCTTCTATAACAGTTGTGTTTACTTCTGTTATATCGCCTACATAACCGTGAACATCATCAAGCTTCTTTGCTTTTATCATCTGACCGTCAATACCGCAGAGACCTACAGCCTTGCCGCCCATATTGCCGATTTTATTTACAAGATTTTTGTTGATTTTACCTGCAAGAACCATCTGTACAGCTTCAATTGTTTCTTCATCTGTTACACGGAGCCCATCAATGAATTCACTCTTTTTACCTGTCTTCTTGAGAAGGTCATTGATTTCGGGACCGCCGCCGTGTACAAGAACAACTTTAATACCGATGAGTGAAAGAAGAACAAGGTCACCGATAACAGCTTCTTTGAGCTCCTCGCTAATCATTGCGTTTCCGCCGTATTTGACAACGATTATCTTATTTGCGTATTTCTGTATATAGGGGAGAGCCTGAGTAAGTATTTCGGCTCTCTGTGCATTTGTAATATCCATTATGTTCTGTAGTCTCCGTTTATTTTAACATAGTCGTAAGTAAGGTCGCAGCCTCTTGCAACTGCATTTGCGTCACCATCTTTAAGGTCAATATTTACCTTGATTTCATCGCAGAGAAGAATTTCTTTTGCAATATCTTCACTGAAGGGAACACCTGCACCGTCTTTGCAGACTTCAATTGTGCCCTTTTCACTTGTGAATGAAACATCAATCTTTGTTACGTCAACATCTGCACCGCTGTAACCGATAGCGCAGAGCACACGACCCCAGTTTGCATCAGCACCGAACATTGCAGCCTTGAAAAGTGATGAGCAGATAACTGATTTTGCAACAGTTTTTGCTGTGTGCCAGTCTTTACCGCCTGAAACGAAGCATTCTACAAGCTTTGTTGCACCTTCACCGTCTTTTGCAATTGCACGGCAGAGCTTTTCTGTAATCATAGCGAGTGCTGCTTTGAATGTTTCAAAATCTTCATTTTCTTCGGTAATCATTTCATTGCCTGCCATACCGTTAGCCATAACGGAAACCATATCGTTTGTTGATGTGTCACCGTCAATGCTTATCATGTTGAAACTCTTCTGTGCATCGCTGTAAAGAGCCTTGTGAAGAAGCTCCGGAGAGATAGCTGCATCAGTTGTGATGAATACAAGCATTGTTGCCATATTTGGGTGAATCATACCTGAGCCTTTTGCAATACCGCCCATTTTGCATTCTTTTCCGCCAAGCTCAAAAGAAACTGCAAATTCCTTTTTTACTGTGTCTGTTGTCATAATAGCCTCAGCAGCATTTTCACTGTTATCATATGCAAGCTCACTTACGAGCTGATTCATACCGTCTGCGATGGGTGTAATGTCAAGGGGCTGACCGATAACACCTGTTGAAGCAACGATAACATCTTTTGCATCAACACCTGTAGCAGCTGCTGTGATTTCGCACATCTTTGCTGCAATTTCAACACCGTCTGCATTGGATGTGTTTGCGTTGCCGCTGTTGCATATCATAGCTTGAGCTGTGCCGTCTGAAATGTTGTCTTTTGTGACATAAATGGGGGCACCTTTTACAAGATTGAGAGTGTAGATAGCTGCAGCTGAAGCTTTACAGTCACTTACGATAAGTGCAAGGTCGCGTTTTGTTTTGTTTTTTCTGATACCGCAGTGAATACCGCTGGCTTTGAATCCTTTGGGAGCACAGACTCCGCCTTTGATATATTCCATAGTCAAAATTCCTTTCATATGTCGAGGGAAGTTGTCTCGTCAATTCCCATAGAAATATTCATGCATTGAACAGCGGCACCTGAAGCACCTTTGCCGAGATTGTCAAATACACTTGTGATAAATATTCTCTCTTCATTTCCTGAAATGAGTATCTTCATTGAATCCTTGCCGCTTTTTTCATTGGCTGAAATCATAGAAACCGGTATTTCACCGCCGTGAAGTGGAAGTACTTCAATAAATTCTGAATTTTTGTATTGTTCACAGAACATAAAATGAATCTCTTCAATGCTTGTCTTATTGAGAAGCTTTGTGAAAAGAGGAACTGTTGTTGCCATTCCGCTGTAATAGTCATCAACAATGGGAGTGAAAAGAGGAAAATCGGCAAGGCCTGTGATAACCTTCATTTCTTTGAGATGCTTATGATTCTGAGTGAGTCCATACTGTCTTGGTGAAAACAGATCATCTGTTTTCTCGTTCTCGTAGTCGTTTATCATCTTTTTTCCGCCACCGCTGTAACCTGTGAGTGAATGACACACAACGGGGTAGTCAGCAGGCATAATACCGTTTGCGATAAGCGGATAAACGATTGAAATGAAACCGCTTGCGTGACATCCGGGGACTGCAATTCTTTTTGATGTTGCAATCTTCTCTCTGTGTTCACGTGAAAGTTCTGCAAAACCGTATGCCCATTCGGGATTTGTTCTGTGAGCAGTAGAAGTGTCGATTATGACAGTGTTTTCATTGTCGCACAGTGAAACGGATTCTTTTGAAGCTTCATCAGGCAGACAAAGGAACGTAATGTCACTTTCGTTGATAAGTCGTCTTCGTTCGTCCTTGTCTTTTCTCAGCTCATCGCTGATTGTCAGAAGCTCAATATCGTCTCTTTTGCTCAGACGGTCAAAAAGTCTGAGTCCTGTTGTACCCTGATTGCCGTCAATAAAAACCTTGTACATAAAATTTCTCCTATAAAAATACTATTATAATATTTTACTCTTTTTTAGATGATTGTCAATAAAAATCTGAATATTTATGCAAGTTTGTGAAAATGTATTATAATGTTGCTTAAAAGCATCTTTATTTGTTAAATAATACAACAAAATATATAAAAGAACTGCAGAAAACAGACTTCTGCAGTTCTTTGAACTTTGTATTTATTGTATAAAAAATGTATAAAACCAAAAATATTCACAAAACATACAGTTTTAAGAATTTAATTCCAGCCATTCGTCATACAGGTTTTCCTGTGTTTTTGTAAGTTCATCGAGCTTGTTTGTAAGCTCCATAAGCAGCTCATAATCAGCTGCAGTTTCAGGTGCTTCAAGCTGAGCCTGAATCTGATCTTTTTCACTTTCAGCGGCTTCAATTTCTTCCTCAAGGCGCTTTATTCTTGTCTTTTTCTTGCGTTCAAGAGATTCACGCTCTTTTCTGAGCTGATATTCATTGGGCTTCTTTTCTTTCTTTTCTGTCTTTATTTCAACATTGTTAAGACTATTCATATAGTCATCATAGTTGCCGTCAAAAGACTTAAGAATGCCGTTTTCAAGAATAAGAATTCTTGTTGCAAGTTTATTCACAAGGAAACGGTCATGTGAAACGCAGAACAATGTTCCGTCATATCCTGAAAGAGCATCTTCGAGAACTTCTCTTGACGCTATATCGAGATGGTTTGTCGGTTCGTCAAGAATCAGAAGATTCGGTTTTCTGAGCATCAGTTCAAGAAGAGCAGTTCTTGCTCTTTCACCGCCTGAAAGTTCACACATTCTTTTTTCTATTGCATCGCCTCTGAATCTGAATGCACCGAGAAATCCTCTCAGCTGAGAGATTGTGAATGCAGGGAATTTGTCATAGACTTCCTCAAGCACGGTTTTGTCAGAATCAAGACCTGCCTGAATCTGATCAAAGTAACCGGGCTGTACATTTGCACCGAAACGTGAATAACCTGAGTCTGGTAAAAGCTTACCGAGTACAGATTTCAGAAAAGTGGATTTTCCGCAACCGTTGGATCCGAGAATAAACACTCTTTCGCCTTTCATAACCTTAAGATCAACGTCTTTGAAAAGAACTTTTGAACCGTAAGATTTTGAAAGTTCTGTAACTATAATAACTTCATTACCGCTGACAGATGCAGATTCAAAGTTGAGTTTCATTGCTTTTTCATCTGATTCGGGTGCAACCATATCTTCTTTTATGCGGTCAATCTGTTTCTGCTTGCTTGCAATTGTAATATAATTGCGCTCTCTGTTGAACTGTTTCTGCTGTTTGATAATGCCTTCAATACGTTCAACTTCTTTAGATTGCTGTTCAAATTTTCGTCTGTCTGCTTCTTTCTGCTCTTCCTTGAGTTTTGCATAGACAGAATAATTACCTTTTCTGACAGAGATTTTTTTGTGTTCAATCTCCATTGTCTTGTTTGTGACTTTATCAAGGAAATATCTGTCGTGAGAAACAATCAGTGCTGTTCCGTTGTATTTAGTAAGAAAATCTTCAAGCCATTCAACACTCTTTATGTCAAGATGGTTTGTAGGTTCGTCAAGAAGAATCAGGTCTGCATCTGATAACAGGAGTTTGCCGAGACTTATTTTTGTTCTTTGACCGCCGCTGAGATCACCGACGGGAAGATTCTGTTCCTCTGGAGTAAAACCGAGACCTGATATCATTGCATTTGCTCTTGAACGGAAAGTAAGTCCGCCCATAGACTGAAATTTTTCAGTAAGCAGACTCTGTTTTTCTATAAGTTCTGAAATATTGTCAGGTTGTGTGTCAATAATGTCGTGAATCTGTTCAAGTTCTTTTTCCATCTTTTCAAGATGTGCAAAAACAGTCATCATTTCTTCTTTTGCTGTCTTTGAAAAATCGGAGCAGGCATGCTGTTCAACATAGCCTGTCCTTGCTGTTGAAGATATAAAAAGACCGCCGTCCGCAGGTTCGTAAATACCTGCGATCAGCTTGAAAAGAGTTGTTTTTCCTGAACCGTTGCTTCCGATAAGACCTACTTTATCGTGCTCTTCAATATCAAAACTAGCTTTATCAAAGAGCACGTTATCGAGGAATTCCATCGTCAGCTCATGTGCGCTTATAACTGACATTTTATACCTTTGTGTGGAGAATTTTTGCGTTACCGCTTACATAGAATGAACCGCTGTCTGCGGGAATGAAAATGCTGTCACCTTTTTTGAATTCGCGTTCGTCGTTGCCGCATTTGATTGTGCCTTCACCGTCAAGAATTACAAGAGAAACAAAAGATGTTTCATCTGCTTCATCAGCATAAAGAGCTGTTACATCAATTGCTGTCATAGTGAAATAGGGGCATTCTGAAAGAAGAACACTTGTGTAACCGTCGTGCTTTACGGGTATACCGATAGGGTCAAGAGTAGCAGAGGGAATTGTACATTCTGTAACATCAACCGCCTTGTCAACGTGAATCTCTCTGGGTTTGCCGTCAAGACCTATTCTGTTGTAGTCAAAAACTCTGTATGTAGTGTTGCAGCTCTGCTGTACTTCAGCAAGGAGAATTCCTTTGCCTATAGCATGGAGTGTGCCTGCAGAAATAAATGCCACATCACCGGGTTTCACTTTTGCTGTGTTTACCTTTTCAAGAAGTGTGCCGTTTTCAATAGCTGTGCGGAATTCTTCTTTTGTAAGGTCATCGTTGAAACCGTAAATAAGCTCTGCATCGTCGTCGCAGTCAATGATGTACCAGGCCTCTGTTTTTCCTCTTACATCCTTTTCGTTTGCGGCAGCATATTCATCGTCGGGATGTACCTGAACGGAAAGCTTATCGTCTGCATCAATGAGTTTGATGAGAATGGGGAAGTCTTCAATTTTGTCGTAGCCTTCACAGTTTGTGCCGAGTGCAGACATACCTATTTCTTTTTCAAGAACATAGCTGAGTGTTTTTCCATCAAATTCGCCACCGTCAACTGTGCTTTCACCGTCTTCGTGACAGGAAAGTACCCAGGCCTCAGCGATGTTTTTAAGATCTGTTTCAATCTTAAAATCTGTTCTTAATCTGTTACCGCCCCAGATAGTTTCTTTTAATGCAGGTTTCAAAAACAATAAACTCAAAATATTTCACTCCGTTATCATATTTTCCTTATTATATTATACATTAAAATTTGTCTGTGTCAATTATGATTTGTTTCGATTCGTCTTTTTATAATGTAATTGTTGCAGTTTTTGCATTGCGGATACATAATGCACTCAGATTTTTTGCTGCCGTCATAATAAGATGTTTCTTCAATTATGATGTTTTTCTGCATGACTGAGCAGAATTGTTCTATTGCCTTGCAATGACTCATCATTGTTATCACCTCGTTAATTTATATTCTTTTTCCGCTTGTCTTCATACTTAAAAAACAAACTTAATATACATTATATATAAATGAGCGGAAGGATGTTTTTATGTTTCATTTTATTATGATAGTATGTCTGTGTATTATTCTTGTATTTATGGTGAAATCCCAGCATTTTGTGAAATGCGCGGTTTTGTCAGCTTTGCAGGGGATTATATCTTTGTTTGCGGTAAATTTTATAGGTGAATTCACGGGGCTTCATATAGCACTTAACTGGTTTTCTGCTTCAGTCGGTGCTGTGGGCGGAATGCCCGGTGTTGTTTTTCTTGTGGTGGCAGATTTAATCAGCAAAATATGATGAAACTTTATTGACAGCGAATTAATCTTTTTTTATAATATAAATGAAAGGTGTGATTTTGATGTTTGATAAAATTTTAGCTTTTTTTATGAGTATTATTACATTTATAATGCAGCTTTTCGGATTATCAACTAATGTTACAGTTGTTAAAAATGTTGCATACGGTGATGCAGATAGACAGGTAGTTGATATTTATCTTCCTAAAGCTACAGATGAGCCTACTGGTCTTATGGTATTTATTCACGGCGGTGCATGGATTGCAGGTGATAAGTCAACTTATGAGAAAAACTGCAAATCTGTTGCAGATGAATACGGTTTTGTAACAGCGGCAGTCAACTACAGATATATAAATGATTCGGTGCATTGTGAAGATATGCTGGAGGATATTGACGCAGCGGTTACAAAAATAAAAGAAGTTGCAGCAGAAAACGGAATTGCCATTAAAGCTGCAGCATATGGCGGTCATTCAGCAGGCGGACATCTTGCTCTGATGTATTCATATACTTATGCTGACAAATCAGCTGTGCCCGTTGCATTCTGTTTTGATATGTCAGGCCCCGCTGATATGAAAGATGTCAATTTCTTTGCTGATACAAATGCTCTCGGTCATGATAATGTTCTCAATCTCTGCACATGGCTTACAGGTGACTCAGTAACAGATGATAATCTTTACAATGAAGATATTATCGCGGCTCTTGACTCTGTTTCTCCTGTATCTTATGTAACATCAGCAACTGTGCCCACAATTATTGCTCACGGCAATGCAGATGATATTGTTCCTTATTCTAATGCAGTAACTCTTGACAGGGCTCTTACAGCTGCAGGTGTTGAACATACATTTATTACTTATAAGAATACAGGCCACGGTCTTGATAATGATTCTTCAGCAGCATCACTCTATGAAGAAACATTGAAAGACTATGCAAACAGATATCTCAAATAATTTCAGATTTTATGGATGAATTAATGCTTTTCAGAAGCAGGATGAATGACCTTTCGGAAAGAGCTTTTCAGAAAGGTATATATACTTATTCTGATTTTCTGACTCAGGCTCAGCAAAGCGAATTGCTTAAGCTTAAACTGAGTGTTCCTTTTACATTTTATTCAGGTTATACCAATGCAGAAAGATGCATCGCCGTTTTTGGTGATGCATCTGATTTCGGTTATGATTATTCCGTACCCGCAACTTTTGTTAAAATCGAGCCGTTACAGATGAAATTTGCGGACAACCTTACTCACCGTGATTTTCTCGGTTCACTTATGGGGCTTGGTATCCGTCGTGAGATGCTCGGAGATATCATTATAAAAGAAAATGTTGCATATCTTGTTTGTCTTGATACGGTTTCAGAGTTTATAATCTCTCAGCTTGATAAGGTGAAACATACCTCTGTAAAATGTACTGTATCTGATTTTATACCTGAGGATGTTCTTCCAGAGCTTAAATATGAAGAACTTATTGTGTCATCAGAAAGACTTGATGTTCTTATTTCTGCTGTATATAATCTTTCAAGAAATGACAGTCAGAAAAGAATTGAAGGAGAAACTGTATTCTGTAACAGTATGGTTGTGCAGAATACATCTTTTGTTCCCAAAGCAGAAACTCTTATCAGCGTAAGAGGAATGGGAAGGTTTATTTATGACGGAATTCTTCGTCAGACTAAAAAAGGCAGAAATGTTATTGCCGTCAGAATTTATTGACAGGAGATTATTTATGATTTTTCACGGTTTTCAGAAAATGACAATGCTTGATTTCCCCGGTTATGTTGCTTGTACTGTTTTTACACCGGGCTGCAATTTCCGTTGTCCTTTCTGTCATAATTCATTGCTTGTCACAAGAATGAATGATAATGAAATATATACGGAAGCTGATATTCTGTCATATCTCAAAAAACGACAGGGTGTCATAGACGGTATATGTATCAGCGGTGGCGAACCGCTTATGCACGATGATATATTTGATTTTGTCAGAAAAGTCAAAGATCTCGGTTTCCTTGTTAAAATTGATACAAACGGAAGTTACCCCGACAAGCTCAGCAAACTGATAGAATCCGGTAATATAGATTATGTCGCAATGGATATCAAGAATTCTCCCGACAGATATGCAGAAACAGTTGCTATTCCCGGTTTTGACTTTGAACCCGTCAGAAAAAGTGTTAAGCTTCTTCTTGAAGGAAAGATAAACTACGAATTCAGAACAACTGTTGTTAAAGAATTCCACACACCACAAGATATGGTGTTTATAGGTGAACTCATCAAAGGGGCAGACAGATATTTTCTTCAGCATTTTATTGAGTCTGAAGGTAATATACAGCAAGGATTAACACCTCTTTGTAAAGAAGAAATGGAAAATCTGCGTCAGATTGCAGCTGAATATGTGAAAAATGCTGAATTACGCGGAATTTGAAAAAATACACAATATATTGTGATTTTCCTATTGACAATGCGCAAGATATCCTATATAATGAGACTCACACGGCAGATGGTGCCGAAATTCAGATTATTAAAGGGAGGCTACATATATGTACAAAGTAATTAAACGTGACGGAAAGACCGTCGAATTTGATCTTGCCAAAATCGGCCACGCAGTTGCTCTCGCATTTGATGCATGTAACAAACAGTACAACTCAGATATCATTGATTTTATCGCTCTTAAAGTTACTGCAGATTTCGAACCTAAAATTGAAAACGGCGAAATAGCTGTTGAAAAGATTCAGGACAGTGTTGAATCAGTTCTTATCAAAGCAGGTTATGATGATGTTGCAAAGGCTTACATTCTCTACCGTAAGCAGAGAGAAAAAGTCAGAAACATCAATGCAGCAATGGTTAACTACAAAGATATCGTTAACGATTATCTTAACATCAATGACTGGCGTGTTAAGGAAAATTCAACCGTTACATATTCAGTCGGTGGTCTTATTCTCAGCAACTCAGGCGCTATCACAGCAAACTACTGGCTTTCAGAGATTTATGACCAGGAAATCGCAGACGCTCACCGTAATGCAGATATCCACATTCACGACCTTTCAATGCTCACAGGTTACTGTGCAGGTTGGTCTCTCAAACAGCTTATTCAGGAAGGTCTCGGCGGTGTAACAGGTAAAATTACATCAGCTCCTGCAAAACACCTTGCAACTCTCTGTAACCAGATGGTTAACTTCCTCGGTATTATGCAGAATGAATGGGCAGGTGCTCAGGCATTTTCATCATTTGATACATACCTTGCTCCTTTCGTAAAGGTTGATAATCTTTCATACGATCAGGTAAAAAAGTGTATTGAATCATTCATTTACGGTGTTAATACTCCCAGCCGTTGGGGTACACAGGCTCCCTTCTCAAACATCACTCTTGACTGGGTTGTTCCTGCTGACCTTGCAGAACTTAACTGTATCATCGGCGGTAAAGAAGCAGACTTCTGCTACAAAGATTGTCAGGCTGAAATGGATATGGTCAACAAAGCTTTCATCGAAATTATGATTGAAGGCGATGCTAACGGCAGAGGCTTCCAGTATCCCATTCCCACATACTCAATCACAAGCAACTTTGACTGGTCAGAAACAGAGAACAACAAGCTTCTCTTCGAAATGACTTCAAAATACGGCACACCTTACTTCTCAAACTATATCAATTCAGATATGGAACCCAGTGATGTTCGTTCAATGTGTTGTCGTCTTCGTCTTGACCTTCGTGAACTCAGAAAGAAATCAGGCGGTTTCTTCGGCAGCGGTGAAAGCACAGGTTCAGTAGGTGTTGTTACAATCAATATGCCCAGAATCGCTTACCTTTCACAGAATGAAGAAGAATTCTATGCACGTCTTGATAAGATGATGGATATTTCAGCTCGTTCACTCAAGGTTAAGAGAACAGTTATCACAAAGCTTCTTGATGCAGGTCTTTATCCCTACACAAAGAGATACCTCGGCACATTCAACAACCATTTCTCAACAATCGGTCTTGTTGGTATGAACGAAGTGGGTCTCAATGCAAAATGGCTCAAGAAAGACCTTACAAGTGTTGAAACTCAGGAATTCACAAAGCAGGTTCTTGACCATATGCGTGAAAGACTTTCTGATTACCAGGTAGAATACGGCGATCTTTACAACCTTGAAGCAACTCCCGCAGAGTCAACTTCATACAGACTTGCAAAGCACGACGTTAAGCATTATCCCGAAATCATTACAGCAAATGAGTACTCAAACGGCACTCATTACTATACAAACAGCTCACATCTTCCCGTTGGTTACACAGATGATATCTTCTCAGCTCTTGATATTCAGGATGATCTTCAGACAAGATATACATCAGGTACTGTATTCCATGCATTCCTCGGTGAAAAGCTTCCCGATTGGAAGGCTGCTGCAAACCTTGTTAAGAAGATTGCTGAAAACTACAAACTTCCTTACTATACTCTTTCTCCCACATACTCAGTATGTAAGAATCACGGTTATATTACAGGTGAAGTTTACGAATGTCCCGAATGCGGCGCAAAAACAGAAGTATACAGCCGTATCACAGGTTACTACCGTCCCGTTCAGAACTGGAATGACGGTAAGAGCCAGGAATATAAGGACAGAAAAGTTTACAACATCGAAACTTCTGTTCTCAAAAAGGACAGTGTAGCTCAGGAAATCAAGGATGCTGCAGAAACTGTATGTGCTGTTGAATCAGAAGATGCTGCATACCTTTTCACAACAGCAACATGTCCCAATTGTAAGATAGCTTGCTCTGTTCTTGATAAGAACGGCTTCAAGTATGAAAAGCTTCTTTCTAATGAATATGCGGATCTTGTTGAACAGTTCGGTGTTAAGCAGGCTCCCACACTTGTTGTTGTAAAAGACGGTGCATTTGAAAAATATGCAGGCGTTTCAGACATCAAGAAATTCCTTAATGCATAAGAGGGATTATTAATGTACGATATTATTATCATCGGCGGTGGCCCTGCGGGGCTTACCGCCGCCATATATGCTCTCAGAGCAAATAAAAGTGTGTTAGTCCTTGAAAAGGGCAGTTTCGGCGGTCAGATTACATATTCACCCAAGGTAGAGAATATTCCCGGTTTTGTCAGCGTAACAGGTAACGAGTTTGCAGAAAAACTTGTTGAGCAGGCACTTGAACTCGGTGCAGAGATTGAACCTACTGAAGTTTTCTCTGTCAGAGACGGAGAAGTGAAGACTGTTGTTACAGAAGACGGTGATTTTGAAGCAAAATCAGTAATCATCGCAACAGGTGCAAAGCACAGACTTCTCGGCATAGAGAATGAAGAAAATCTTATCGGCAACGGTATTTCATTCTGTGCGGTCTGTGACGGTGCATTTTTCAAAAATCAGGAAGTTGCTGTTATCGGCGGTGGTAATTCAGCACTTCAGGAAGCAATTCTTCTCTCAGATGTTGCATCAAAGGTCTATGTTGTGCAGAATCTTGATTACCTTACAGGTGAAAAGAAGCTTGCAGAACAGCTTTATGCAAAAGAGAATGTTGAAATCATCACAGGTGCAGTTGTAAAAGCTGTAAACGGTGAAGCGGAGCTTGAAAGCATTGTTATCACAAAAACCGCAGACGGTGAAGACAGAAAAATCGATGTCAATGGTATGTTTGTTGCAATAGGGCTCATTCCTCAGAATGCACCTTTCAACAATGTTATCAGTCTCGATTCATATGGTTATGCTGATTCTGATGAAAGCTGTACAACACAGACAAACGGTATTTTTGTAGCAGGTGACTGCCGTAAAAAGAGAATCCGTCAGGTCGCAACAGCTTGTGCAGACGGTGCAGTTGCCGCACTCGCAGCTTGTGACTATATTGATTCAATGTAAATATTAGCAAAATAAAAAGACCGTGTAAAAACGGTCTTTTTTTGTTTGAATTATATTGGTAATTTCAGTGCAAATCCGGCTATAATACCGACAACAGCGGAAATCACAATTATCAGAATCGGATGAACTTTCTTGAATGCAAGAACGCTCATAACAGCAAAAAGAGCAAGCGAAATGTAAAACTCAACACTTGTAAAAATAGCAGTAGAAAAACCGTTAGGTACAAAAACAATCAGCGCCATAGAAATAACTGCTGATGCAATAAGTCCTACTGCGGCAGGTTTAAGACCTGACATAGCACCTTTTACAAACTTATTCTTTTTGAATTGCTCAAAAATCTTTGCAACCACAAGAATGATGATGAAAGAGGGGAGCACTACACCGAGTGTTGCGCATACACCGCCAAGAAGTCCTCCCATCTGTGTACCTATATATGTTGCCATATTTATTGCAAAGGGACCGGGTGTACTTTCGCTTACAGCAATGAAGTTGATAAGGTCTTCCATCGGAATCCAGTTATGCGCAAGAACTTCCTCCTGAATAAGAGGGAGCATCGCATATCCACCACCAAAAGTGAAAAGACCGATTTTGAAGAAAGTGATAAAAAGTTCCCAGAAAATCATATCTGCTTCTCCTTTCTTTCCTGAATAAGAGAAGTGACAATTCCGAAGACAGCACTGCCTGCAATGATAAACAGAACATTGATTTCAGTAAATACTGCAAGAATGAATGAAAGTGCCACAATAATATACGGAATAACTGATTTTTTCACCTTTTTGAACATTGTCCACAGTGACTTAAGAATCAGCGCAAGAACACCTGCACGTATACCGAAGAATGCATATTTTACAGCCTGAATATCGTGGAATTCCTTGAGAAGAAGTGAAATAATTGAAATAATGATATAAGATGGGAGCACAACACCGAATGTTGCACAGAATGAACCCCAGAAACCTGCAACCTTGTAACCTACAAATGTTGCTGAATTTATAGCGATAGGACCGGGTGTGGATTCTGCAATGGCAATGATTTCGAGAATATCATCGTCAGAAATCCATTTGTTTTTTTCAACTGTTTCTCTCTGAATAAGAGGAATCATCGCATATCCGCCGCCAAAGGTGAATGCACCGATTCTGAGGAATGTCAGAAACAGCTTAAGGCATCTTTTAGCTTTTTCCATTAATTTGTCTCCTTAAAATTTATCTTTGATAAGTATATCAAAGTGTGTTTTATAAATCAACATCATTTACAGAAAATAGTTAACAAACAATCGATAAATAAACTCCATTTTGCTTGACAAAATGATGAATTTATCGTAAAATTTATTAGTATAAATTTGAAAAAAAGGACTGATACTATGAAACTTTCTTTTCGTTGGTACGGTAAAGATGATAAAATAACTCTTCAGCACATCCGTCAGATTCCCGGTATGGATTCAATTGTAACTGCTGTTTACGATGTTCCCGTAGGTGAAGTATGGAGTCGTGAAAGCATTGCAGAGCTTAAAAAAATGACAGAAGACGCAGGACTCAAGTTTGATGTTATCGAATCTGTTCCAGTTCACGAGGATATCAAGCTCGGCAAACCCACTCGTGAAAAATATATTGAAAATTATTGTGAAAATATCAGAAGACTCGGTGAAGCAGGTGTAAAATGTATTTGTTACAACTTTATGCCCGTTTTTGACTGGACAAGAACTCAGCTTGACCACGTTCTTCCCGACGGTTCAACTTCACTTGTATATTATCAGGAGCAGGTTGATAAGGTTGATCCTCTCAAGAGCGATTCCGACCTTACTCTTCCAGGCTGGGATGCTTCTTATACAAGAGATGAACTCGCTTCAGTTGTTGCTGAATATAACGCAATGACAGAAGAAGACCTCTGGGATAATATCAGATATTTCCTTGAAAAGGTAATTCCCGTTGCTGCTGAATGCGATATCAATATGGCTATTCACGAAGATGATCCCTGCTGGAGCATTTTCGGTCTTCCCAGAATCATTACAGATGAAAAGAATCTTGATAAATTCCTTTCACTTGTTGATGATCCTCACAACGGTCTCACATTCTGCGTAGGTTCTCTCGGTTGTTCAAATAAGAATGATGTTGTTTCAATGGCTGCAAAATATGCAAAAATGGGCAGAATTCACTTTGTTCATATGCGCAATGTTGCTGTTCTTGACAATGGATTTGAAGAAAGAGCACACCTTTCATCCTGCGGCAGTATTGATATGTATGCTGTTATGAAGGCTCTT
>JAZTWP010000092.1:0-12418 GCA_045636025.1 Acutalibacteraceae bacterium
AGCCTTTGCAGTTCTCTTACCGTTTCTTGTCTGAAGCATATAGAGCTTACCAGCCTCAACTGTGAACTCCATATCCTGCATATCTCTGTAGTGGTTCTCAAGGATGCCGCAAACTTCAACGAACTTTGCATATGCCTCGGGGAACTTGTCTGCCATCTGTGCGATGGGCATGGGAGTACGAACACCAGCAACAACGTCCTCACCCTGTGCGTTTACAAGGAACTCACCCATAAGGCCCTTGTCACCTGTAGCGGGGTCACGAGTGAAAGCAACACCAGTACCGCAATCATCACCCATGTTACCGAAAGCCATAGCCTGAACGTTAACAGCTGTACCCCATGAGTAGGGAATATCGTTGTCACGACGGTAAACGTTTGCACGGGGGTTGTCCCATGAACGGAAAACAGCTTCAACAGCGCCCATAAGCTGTTCTTTGGGATCTGAGGGGAAGTCCTTACCGATCTTTGCTTTGTATTCTGCCTTGAACTGACCAGCGAGTTCTTTGAGGTCTTCAGCTGTGAGTTCAACGTCCTGTGTAACGCCTTTTTCTTCCTTCATCTTGTCGATGAGTTCTTCGAAGTACTTCTTACCAACTTCCATAACAACGTCTGAGTACATCTGAATGAATCTTCTGTAACAGTCGTATGCCCAACGAGCGTTGCCTGACTTAGCAGCCATAACTTCAACAACTTCTTCGTTAAGACCAAGGTTGAGGATTGTATCCATCATACCGGGCATTGATGCACGAGCACCTGAACGAACTGAAACGAGAAGGGGATTCTCGAGGTCGCCGAACTTCTTGCCTACAACGCCTTCCATCTTAACGATGTATTCCATGATTTCTGCCTGGATTGCATCGTTGATCTTTCTGCCGTCTTCATAGTACTGAGTACAAGCTTCAGTTGAAATTGTGAAGCCCTGAGGAACGGGAAGACCGATCTTTGTCATTTCAGCAAGGTTAGCACCCTTACCGCCGAGAAGCTCACGCATTGAAGCGTCGCCCTCTGAGAACAAATAAACAAACTTTTTGCTCATTTTGAGTTTCCTCCATATTTGAATTTATTTTTTAACATTCTCAAAAAACCGTGTTTTAAGACAGTTTTTATCACAGATTATTATAACAGACCAAAAAGTAAAAATCAACAAAAATTGAAAAATACATTGCTAAAAAATGACTTATTTTCGGTCACTTTTAGGCTAAATTGCTTAAAGTTTGATTCTGGCGGTCTTGATTTCCCATGGACGGAAAGAAAGCGTGCCGTCGCAGACAGTTTTTGTATCATTGCCGAGAAGGTCTGTTTCTGCTGTCAATATGCCCTTTGAAGGTGTGAGAACTGCCGTTGCATCCGTGTCTGAATAGTTGCAGAAACGGGCGAGAATGTCGCCGTTTTCGTGGTAGAAAGAAGTGAGGATAACTTCACCGTTTTCTGTTCTGAAATCAGCAAAAGCGCACGATATTTCTTCATTGTAATTAACAGTTGTGACGACAGGCTGATATGTGTATGATACGGCTTTTCTGTGAAGTTCTGCATCGGAAATTCCGGCATCGAAAGGCAGAAGAGCAAACTCATTTTCGTATGTGCCGTCAAGTATTTTTTCGCCGCACAAATACTCATTTGAATACATAAGAGGAACTGAAAGTCGGTTGCCCTTGATATATGCACCCATACAACCTCTGTTCATCACTGCAAAGCCGTTATTTTTGTCGCTCATTGCGACCCAATAAATGCCGTTGATGTATGTTGTGTTACGGAACGATTCTTCGGGTGACACTTCTGTGTCAATGATGATTTTATCGAGTTCATACCAATAGTCTTCTGTTGTACGGATTGCACCGTTCCAGTCTGCGATTGAATATGGTAAATCACGGAACATTCTGCGGTTTTCGTCAAGGCAAAGATTCAGATTAAGACTCAGTTTGTCTTCGTGTCGGTGTCCGTTGACCGTAAGCGCTTTGTTAAGTCCCATTTTTTCGCCGATTCTGCCCACACGGTCACAATCTCTGACAGTGAAAGCAGTTTTGCAGTCGATTCTCGGAGAATTGCCGCTCAAACGCATTTCAAGTGTGAATTCAACTGCACCGATGTTACCTGAATATACGGCAGCAGCACCACTAATGTCGGTATTTACCGTCCATTTGCCGACAGAAATGCAATCTTCGTTATTTACAAAAGCAGTAAAGAGTGCATCACTGCCGTTGTCGGCAATTTTTCTGTCTGTTGCGTTTTCGGTTATGTATTCAATGCCGTTTTCGGTGAGTTTTAATGTGTAAACGGGAGTTGTGAGAATTCCTTTTTCTTCGTTCCATAAATAGCTGAAGTTTTCTTTGTTTTCATCAACAGTTTTTACGGTAAAAGCAGGGAGCTGAATGTGAGCATAGCCGTTTTTCGTTTTTACCCATTCATCAATCGGGAATGAATGAGAATTTATTGCAAGAATTTTCTTTTTTCCATCTTTATCAAAGCAGGATTTTATTGTTTTCAATGACTTTGATTTTACAAAATCGGAAGCCTTGAGAGATGTGGGTATGAAGCGTCTTGAATACTCATAAAGACCGCAGATTGTGACATCGTGATGCTGAGCAGCAAGGGCATATTGCCAGGCTTCGGTAAGTTTTTCCGTTTCAGGTTCTGCACCCAGAGCGAAGGCAATCGCATCAAGTTTTTCAGCCTGAACAGCATTGACTTCTGATGCACGAACACCGTTAAAAATCTCGTTTCCGCAGTACCCCCAGGGCATCTGAACGCAGAAATCGTTGTCTGTTGTTTTCAGTATGTCAGTAGCTTCTCCGTAGAGTTCGGGAATGTCCTCAAGAAGCACATATTCGTAGTTGTCTTTTGTTTCAATATGCTCAGTGACGCCTTTGATTTCCTGTGTAAGATCATCATAACGGGAAGCAAGAAGTGGAGTATGCTTGCTGAACATTTTCTCAAAATCTTCAAGAGAGATTTCTGTATCCTGAGGCCAACGGGAGAGAATCCAGTTGTCAACTGTTGTACAGTTGTAGCCTCTGCCTTGTTTGTTGTAGGTGGGAACTGCAGGGATTGATGTGTTGTCCTTGCCTACCCAGTTTCCCCAGGCACTGTCAAAAGTTCTGACATAACCGTATCCCATAACATGGGCACGCAGAATCGCAGCCTTGTAACCGCACTGGCTGATAAGCTGAGGAGTCTGATTATTGAGAGCAAATTCCGATATTGCATAAACATCGGGAGTTTTACCGAAATATTTTAAGTTTGTACGAATTGCATAGATAAGCTGCCGGGCATTTGATTCTTCAGAAATTGTAAGAGAAAGAGGCTGTCCGTAAGTCGTAGCACCGAGTCCGACTCTGTCTGGGTATTTTTCGATAAGCTTCTGTGCAAGTTCAACCACTTCGGGATCGAATTTTGAAAATTCATCAAAGGTGAAAGATTCATAGTCAAGACCGATTCTGAGCTTCGGATATTTTTCCATCCACTCAAAAAGCTCTTTAAGACGGGGTTTGACAGCATCTTTCCAAAGCACATAACCGCCGTGATCGTATGAAAGAATGTAAAGTTTTTTGTTGTTCATAAGGTTCATTCCTCTCATAGCATTATACGACAATAGTAACATAAATTTTTCTGATTGTATATAGATGAAAATAATAATTTTTTATAAAAAAAAGCCCGGCACTGAACCGGGCTTTGATAGTTTTGTATTATTCTGTTGTGTAGTTATCGAAGTAACCCTGAATGAATACGATGGGTGTACCCTTGTCACCTGAACCTGATGTAAGGTCGCAGAGTGAGCCGATAAGGTCTGTAAGCTGACGGGGAGTTGTACCCTCAGAAGCCATCTGACCGAAGAGGTCACCGTCTTTTTCTGTAATCTTTTCTTTGATAGCTGCTTTGAGTTCTTCACCTGAAAGATCTGCAAAGTCGTTATCTGCAAGATACTTGAGCTTGAGCTCGTTGGGAGTGCCTTCAAGTCCCTTTGTGTAAGCGGGAGAAACGCAGGGGTCTGCAAGTTCCCAGATTTTGCCCACGGGATCTTTGAATGCACCGTCACCGTAAACCATAACTTCAATGTTCTTGCCTGTTGCGGCAAGAAGCTTATCGTGGATAGCATCAACAATAGGCTGACAATCTCTGGGGAAGAGTTTTACCTGGTCTTCAGTTGCCTTGTTTGAACCGAGGAGACCGTAGTCTGCATTGTAGCCGCTGCCGTTTACGGGAGCATTGAGGATTTCGTCAAGACCGAGAACGATTTCTGCACCTGCAGCCTTGAGAATTCTCTTTGTTCTCTGTCTTGTGTGGATATCACAGCAGAGAACGTTCTTTGTATAGTTAAGAATTGCCTTGGGATTGTTTGCAAACACGATTTCAGCTTCTGCACCGCATTCACGGATAAGCTCTTCGTAATATGCAACGTAATCCATACCTGTGAATCTGTGCTTTACATAGCCGAAGAGTTCACGGTACTTTTCAAGAGAAAGAACATCTGTATAAGGATTTACACCTTTTTCGTCAACAGCATCAAGGCTGATAAGGTGATTGCCCACTTCGTCTGAGGGGTAGGAGAGCATAAGAACAACTTTTTTTGCACCTTTTGCAATACCTCTGAGGCAGATTGCAAAACGGTTACGGCTGAGAATGGGGAAGATAACGCCGACTGTTTCGCCGCCGAACTTTGCCTTTACATCTGTTGCGATATCTTCAACTGATGCATAATTTCCCTGTGCTCTTGCAACGATTGCTTCTGTCATTGCAACAATATCTCTGTCGTGGAATTCAAAGCCTGCATCCTGTGATGCTTCAAGAACGGAATTTGTAACGATTTCAACAATATCGTCACCGTTTCTGATGATGGGGGCTCTTACGCCACGTGATACAGTACCGATGGTACGGCTCATATTTAACATCTCCTTTTAGATGAGAAAAATATACAAAATCTTCTGACAATATATTATATAATATCATTTCCGTTTTTGCAAGATTTTTTTTATGTTTTATATCACAAAATACAGGAAATTTTGCATAAAAATACTATTCAAAACAAGGAAAATCCCCTCTTTGTGAGGGGATTGAAGATTAATGATAAGCGGGAAGATAATCTCCGTGAGCTTCAATAAGGTCATCAACCATCTTCTTGATTGTGTCAATATCAAGTTCACTTGCTGTGTGGGGATCGAGCATTGCAGCCTGATAGATATGCTCTTTTTTGCGTGTTGCTGCAGCTTCAATTGTAAGGAGCTGAACGTTGATATTTGTCATATTCATTGCAGCACACTGTACGGGAAGAGCACCAACGTGACAGGGATGAACACCATAACCGTCAACAAGACAGGGAACTTCGACGCAGGCATTTTCGGGAAGGTTTGTAATGAGATGACCTGTGTTGAGTACATTACCGCCGATTTTGTAGGGATTGCCTGTAACGATTGATTCCATAATTCTTGAAGCGTACTCGTTTGAACGGTTATGCTCTTTTACACCGTTTGCAAGCATTTCTTCGTATTCCTTTTTCCAGCCTTCGATCTGGGCAACGCAACGTCTGGGGTATTCATCAATAGGAATGTTGTATTTTTTGATAAGTTCAGGATACTTATCCTTGATGTAGAACATATTGTATTCTGCATTGTGTTCACTTGACTCTGTGCAGTAGTAGCCGAAGTGCTTGATGTATTCAAGACGGACTTTGTTGCCGAATTCGGGGTCTTCAATCTTTGCATCAATCTTTGACTTGATTTCGGGATAAAGGTCGTTGCCGTGCTTATCCTTGATTTCAAGGAGCCAAGCCATGTGGTTGATACCTGCGATGAGTTCTTTTCTGCCTTCGAGCTTGTCTTTCATATCAAGCTGATTGAAGAGGTCTTCTGAACAGGTCTGAACGCTGTGGCAGAGACCGACAGTATTAATGGGAGTGTATCTCTGCATATAGCCTGAAAGCATTGCCATGGGATTTGTGTAATTGAGGAAAAGAGCATCGGGACAGACTTCTGCCATATCCGTTGCGAAATCGTGCATAACGGGGATTGTGCGGAGTGCTCTCATAATACCGCCTATACCGAGTGTGTCACCGATTGTCTGACGAAGACCGTATTTCTTGGGCACTTCAAAGTCAATGATTGTGCAGGGGTCATAAAGACCTACCTGAATAGCATTGATAACGAAATTTGCGCCTCTTAAAGCATCTTTTCTCTGCTCAACACCGAGGTAACATTCAATTTTACCGTAACTGCCTTTTGTTACACGCATTGCTTCGAGGATGACACGGCTTTCTTCAAGACGTCTTGCATCAATATCATAAAGTGCAAAAGTGCTGTCACGCAGTGCCTCTGCACACATACAGTCGCCGATAACGTTTCTTGCAAAAACGGTGCTGCCCGCACCCATAAAAGTTATTTTCATAGAAAAACCTCCGTGGCTTTTTTCTTAGATTTTACTCTATATATTTATATAAAGTCAATTGTACATTGTATATAAAAAACAACGGAGAATTTTGGTGAACAATAATTTATCAATTCACAATTAAGAATTCACAATGCACAATTATAATCGAAAGGGCTTTCGCCCTTACCCATTTATAAGCAGAATCCTGCCTTAGTGGCAATATCTGAATAATTGTGCATTATGCATTTTGCATTGTGCATTAAATTATTGTTTATTCTCCTTCAGACTCAGCAACGTGAAAACAGCGGAATGAATCCCGTGGAACTCATTCCGCTGTTCTTTTACATTATGTCTGTCCATTCGGGGGAGGTGCCCATGGATTTTACATAATTTTTAATTTCCTTTTTTGTGTCAAAAATTGTGTATTCGTTAGTGGTTGTGTCAACATATACATATTTATCGGCATACACATCATCATAAAAAACAAGAAGCGCAGAATGTTTTTTGCCCACTGTTTCATTTTCGGAATAAGGAATCACGGGATTACTGTGGCAGTTCGCATCGTTGTTTTCAATGTGCTGAAAATGAAAACCGAAACCGTTTTCTGTTTCAAAATAAGAATCAACAATTCCTGCAAAAAACTCTTCATAACCGAAGCATACGACTGAATAGTCAAAAACAATTTCTGTGAGAGTCCAGTTACCTTTGCTGATGTGAACTTCTTCCTGATAACAGCAGTAACCGCAGGAATTATACCATGCGCCGAGGTTTATGCCGTTGCTGTCACAATATACGCGAAGCTTTTCAAAGGTGTCAAAAACGGTGATTTCGTCGGTATTGCAATTATAAAGAATTGAGCAATCTTTTATAATGTATTCATCATCCCAAATGTATAAGTAACTGGCGGGGTCACCAGATTTGTTCCATTCTTCAAGATATCTGTATGCAATGTAGCCGTCGGAGTCAAAAGCATATCTGTAAATAAGACCTTTCTGATATTCTTCAGGAATGTTCAGTTTTTTCTCTGTATGACTGAGACGGTTAGCAAACAGATTATCATTCTGATAGACATAATATCCGTCAAAAAGTCTGTGGTCATAAGTTCCTCCGCCCGTGTTTTCACAGACAGAACCGTCTGCAAATTCGGTTATTCTTTCCTCTTCGGGAACTTCATAAATATACGCAAGAAACATCAGTGCAGGTATCAGCATAATGAAAAAACCGATAATCCAGTAAAGTACTACCAAGCTGATTGAACCGACTGCCAATGCCTTTTTTAACTTTGCTTTTGTACTGGTTTTCATAATCTCACCTCGTGGGGGAACAATAATTTAGCAGGATATTTGCAGAAATTAAAATAAAGCTTGTAGGGGCGTTAACCTAACGCCCGCTGCGAAGCAGAACGGCTTCGCCGTTTAATTTCCCTTTCGGGAAATGCACATTCGTGCCGGGCGATGAATCATCGCCCCTACGATATATCATTTAATTTCTGCTGTGCGATAAATTATTGTTTATACCCCCTCCGGCAGTTTTCCGTCGGGGATAAATCTCAGATATGAGCCGCCGTCTGCTGTTCTGAATGATACAAAGTGACCTGAATCGGGTGAATCCTGTTCATAGAGAGTGAATGAGCAGTCTGCAAGTTTTCTGATTGTTTCTTTATCCCTGATGATTGTGTTGTCTATTTTTTCATCAAGAATACCGCTGTAATAGGTCCAGTCCTGGCCTTCAACGGTTGATTTGCCTGATGAATAGAAGCCTGTAAAACATCTTGACTCATTTTCGAGATAGAAATCATCATAATAATAATCAAAATGGATTGAGTCGTATGCTTCTTTTGCTGTTATAACTTCTGCTGAAATGAATTCGGGATCTGTAATCATTTTGTCATAGAGCCCCAGGATTTCAAGCACTTTGATAGTGTTTGTCATATCTGTTGTGATATGTGTGCCGAAGCAGGTATTCCAGGGGGACTGATACATAAATTCCGTATACTGTGCTGAAAACTGCATTTCTTCTGCAGTTGTTTCTTCTGTCGCATCAGATATGTCATTGGGGAAGTAAATGAATCCCACGGGAGTTTTTTCGGGATAATATTTCTCCAGTGCACTGCGGTTTTTAAGGTCTGTGTAAAGTGCTTCAAGAATCATTGCTTTGTCGCTCTCTGTGAAATTCACATTGAAAACCTTGTCAAGATTTTTTCCGTAAATCTGAGCAACATAAGTTTTTCTGAGGTTTTCCTGAGCAAAGGCAAACACTCTTTCCTGAGAGAAAATATAATCTGTGAATTCTTTTATATCGCCTTTGAAATATTTATCGAGTTGTGCATCAAAGAAGTCGCAGTCTTCAAGACAGAGAAGTTGTTTGTAAGCATCATATGAAACTTCTGAGAAATCTCTCATAACGGTTCTTCCGTTTTTGAGTGTGTAGATAAACTGAACATTGTTTTTCAGCAATCTGTCTTCAGGTTTTGTATCTGCAATAGTTTCGTGAACATCAAGCACGGCTTTGATGTCATTTTCAGTTGTGAATTCGCCTACAAGGCATTCTGAAAAACGCTTGTATGAAAGGTCGGTGTCCTTATATGAGTAATTTTCAGCGAAAAGTCCGTATTCTGTAAGGTCACCTGCGTAAGTTACGGCAACACTCTGAATATCTTCAGCCTCGGGAAGTCTCTGTGAGAATCCGAAAAGACCTGTGTAAAAAATACCCACTATAATACAAGAAACAACAAGTCCTGCAGGTAATTTGTAAAGACCTCTGACAAATTTTCTGCCGTCTCTGAGAACAATGATTTCAAGCAGAAGATGTGTTATTGTGAATGCAACCCCTCCTGCAACAAGACCTGTTGCAAGATTGTCTGTAACTGTGCAGAGAATACAAAGTGCTGAGAATCCTGCAAGAAGAGAAACTGCAGAGTTAAGATAACGGTTCATACCGATGAAGCCACAGATTTCAGCTTTTCTCTTATTGAAGAAGAATACGCCCAGAGCGAATATTGCCGCACAGATTCCCACCCAGAGCAGAACGGTGAGGAAATTGGGTGAAATTACGGGTGCAGCTTCGTCTGCTTTTTCTTTGAGCATAATGCTGTGTTTTACAAGCTCTGTCTGACTCCAGAAAACGGGACTCAGGAAGCTCAGTGAAGATGTGAGCGATTCTGCAAAACTGGTGTATGTGTCTGTGTTTGCAAATGAAAAATATGAGCCGTAAGGGTTGCCGTAAAGGTATGATGACATAAGCATCTGAATGCTGTAAAAGAAAAGGTCGGGCAGGAAAAGCAGGAAGCCTGAAAAAATTGCAGTTTCAAAAGTTGTTCCTACCAGAGCAAAAACTGTTGCTGTTAATGTGAAAGAAATGAGAGATGTTATATATAATGTAAACAGATAATAAAGAAAAACTTTAAGAATTGCTGCTGAAAAGCCAAGTGCGGCAACATTGAAGATGAATGTCAGCACAAGAGGAATGAAAATGCCTGCAAAAAGAAGAACAGCGCCTGAGAAATATTTTCCGCAGAAGAGCTTTGTTCTTGTTATGCCGAGAGAATAGTAAACATTCACCATTTTCTTTGATGTTATGAATCTGAATGCGCATATTGCCATAAGCACACCTGCAACGGCAACAATAAGCGGCAACAGGAAAGGATACATTTCTGCTTCTTCAAAGAAAATGAAATGGTAAGTGCTTTTTACATCAACAATTCCGGTAATTTCTCCGTATTCATCAGAAGTATATTGTGTTCCGAACAGTTTTACAAAGGTAAGAAATGCTGTAAGAAAACCTGTAAAACAAGTCAGGACAACTGCAACAGCAACAGAAATATTTTTGAAGCCTTGGCTGAATGTGTATAAAAATGCTTTATTTGATGATTTTGTTGTAGTCATACTGCGTACCCTCCATTTCCTGCATAAATATTTCTTCAAGAGAAAGGCTGATTCTTTCGGTCACTGCGGGAGCAAGAGTTTCGATAAGTGCTTCTGCCTCGGTAGTATCACCGTGTACGGTAAAAATAGCAAGCTGACCGTCTTTTATAAGATTTTCGCATTTGAGATTGCCGAATTCTTCCAGAGAAAAATCTCTTGCAAATGCGAGTCTGAATTTTGTTCTGCCGAAAGAAAGCTCGTCAACAGCACCGGTGACGGAGATTTTTTTGCCGTTGATAATGCCGATGTGGTCACAAAGGTTTTCAAGCTCCTGCAGATTGTGTGATGAAATAATAACAGACATTCCCGTTTCTCTGATAGCTTCTTTGAGAAGACCTTTCATAAGAATTCGTTTCTGCGGGTCAATGCCGTCAAAGGATTCGTCAAGAAGCAGAAGTCTCGGATGTGTTGAAAGGGCAAATACCATTTCTGCCTGCCTTTGCATACCCTTTGAAAAACCGTTGATTCTCTTTTTAGGGTCGAGACCGAAAACCTCAACAAGATTGTTGAAAGTTGCACGGCTGAAATGCTTGTAATAACCGCTGTAAAAGTCAGCCATCTTTTTCATTGTGGCATTTGGTGCAAAGAAAAGGTCATCGGGCATAAAGAAAAGCTCTTCTTTTTTCTTCTCGTTATTCCAGATGTTTTCACCGTCAAAAAGAACTTCGCCTTTTTCGGGTCGGTAAATACCTGAGATGTTTTTGAGAAGTGTTGTTTTACCAGCACCGTTGTAACCCACAAGACCGTAAACACTGCCGTCCGTAACGGTGAGTGAAATATCCTGAAGTGCGGTAAAATTGCCGAATTTCTTGGTCAGGTTTCTGACTTCAATCATATATAAAAACCTCCTTCGGTTGCTTTATGATTTTATTCTATAGCCGATAAAACTATTAGTCAATAAAATTGTCTATTCTTTTGTTGTTCTTTGAAAAATCTTAATAATTAAAAAACCTCTGCAGAAAGCAGAGGTTAAAAATGTTTATTTTGCAGAGTCAAGCTGATAGATTCTTACATAGTCAACAATAAAATCCTGTTTGACATCGTGATCCATCTTCTGAAGATTCTTATAAAGAGTTGAATTGGGGTCACCGGGGATGCAGAGTGAAAGCAGAATTTCCATAGGCTCTTCGCATACACCATTGCCGAATGATGTTCTCATACATTCAACGCCGTTCATATAGAGAATGTATTCATCTTCTGTCCAGAGAAGACCGTATGTGTTGTATTCTGTGTAGATGTTGTTGCCGTAGAAGTTGGGCATATGATAACTGTCAATGCCTTTGTCATCGGGGCCGTCAATTCCTGCTACATGCATTGTGAACTTATTTGCGTCAAGACCTGCATCCCAGTGAAGAGATTCAAGAATGTCAATTTCAGCACCGCCGGGGCCGCCGAGTGACTGTGCAGGGTCATAGGGATTGTCGCTTCTCATCCAGAATGCGCTCCAGAAACCTGTGCCGTTGTTTGCAATACATCTTGCTTCATAGTAACCGTATGTATATTTCTCTTTGAGTGCAACTTCGCCTGCATACCAGCCTGCACCGTATTTGCCGTCTTCAAGATATTCACCTGTAAGGTAAAGAGCACCGTCTTTTACTGTTGTCTGTGAACTTGAATAATTTGCAATGCCGTGAGGACCTTCGTATCTGTTTCTCCAGACATCCCAGTTGACGCTGTCGCCTTCGAATTCATCTTCAAAAACGATACTGTAACCTGTAAGATCAAGTTCTTCGCCGAAAGGAGTAACGGGTGTGCCTGACATAAGCATACCGAAGAGTTCGCTTATTGCTATGAGCATTGCTGAAAATTTCTGGAAAGAACCTGCTGTGAATAAGTTTTTGAAACATTCAAAAAGCTGTTCAACAGCCCATGTTTCACGGGCTACAAGACCAAATGTCTCTGAAATCCATTGTATCATAATTAACACCTTTTTCTGTAAAATTTTTGTAATTCAAATATAGCAGAATAAAAAATTAATGTCAAGGAAAACAATAATTTATGTGGCTTTACGCCACTAAATTATTGTTAAAGTAATAGGTAAGAAGTAAGAGTGAAGAAGTTAGGGCGGGACACCCGCACCCGGTTATAATAGGGTAAGGGGCGAAGCCCCTTCCACACTTATTCACTATTACCTATTAC
>JAZTWP010000093.1:0-6050 GCA_045636025.1 Acutalibacteraceae bacterium
AGCCGATAAAAACAATAGGTCTTTTCATAATGCACCCGTAAATAATAATTTGTTGAAGAGTTAGGAGTTAGAAGTTAGGAGTTAGGAGTGTCGGAAGTGCTTCACACTTGATTCCGCTACGCTCTATATAATGGGGTAAGGGGCAAAGCCCCTTCATAAACTCCTCACTCATCACTTCTCACTACTCACTAAAAATAATTTAGATCCGCTAAATTATTGTTAAACGCACAAACGCCGCCGGAAAAACCGACGACGATTGTGAAAATATATTTGTTTGGATGGAACACAAAAATTAATTATTCTTCTTCAGCATTCTTCTTAGCTTCTTCAATAACCTTGTGAGCGATCATTGCAGGAGCTTCTTCATACCGGCAGAAATCAAAAACAAAGTAGCCTCTGCCGACTGTTACGGAACGAAGAACTGTTGAGAAGTCACTCATTTCAGCCATAGGTACTTCAGCTTCGAGTTTCTGCATACCGGGTTCATCTTCAGCAGGTCCCATACCGAGCACTCTGCCGCGTCTCTTTGTAATATCGCCCATTATATCGCCGAGGCAATCATCAGGCATATAGGCAGTAAGTGCACCGATAGGCTCAAGGATTGCAGGATTAGCATCGGGATTGAGCTTCTTGAATGCAAGTGATGCTGCAGTCTTGAATGCCATTTCAGAAGAGTCAACGGGATGATATGAACCATCGTAAAGAGTAGCCTTAACACCAACTACGGGATAACCGGCAACGATACCTCTCTGAACGCTTTCGCGAAGACCTTTTTCAACTGCGGGGAAGAAGTTCTTGGGAACTGAGCCGCCGAATACTTCTTCTGCAAATACAAGTTCATCACCTTCACAGGGTTCAAATCTGATCCAAACGTCACCGAACTGACCGTGACCGCCTGACTGTTTCTTGTGTCTGCCCTGAACTTCAACCTTTTTCTTAATTGTTTCTCTGTATGCAACCTTTGCGGGAACGAGGTCAACTTCTACACCGAACTTAGCCTTGAGCTTTGATACGATGATATCAAGATGCTGTTCACCGATACCTGCAAGGATCATTTCCTTTGTTTCTTCATTTGTATAGAATGAGATTGTGGGATCTTCTGTCATAAGTTTCTTAAGACCTGAAGCAACCTTATCTTCTTCACCCTTCTTGCGAACCTTAACAGCCATTGAAAGACAGGGTTTGGGGAAGCTTACTCCCTTGAGTTCAACAACATCCTTAGCTGAGCAGAGTGTGTCACCTGTACGTACGCCTGAAAGCTTTGTAGCAACACCGATATCACCTGCTGTGATGCAGTCTGTTTCTTCCTGCTTGCCGCCTTTGATTGTAAGGAGTTTACCTATTCTGATTGTTTCACCGGTTCTTGCATTTACAGCACTTCTGTCGGGAGTGAGCTTACCTGAAACAACCTTGAAGAATGACATCTTACCAACAAAGGGGTCAGCAACTGATTTGAAGCAGATAGCTGCAAGATGACCTTCGGGATCGCACTTGAATGCGCCTTCACCTGTTTTTGCTGCTGCAGATGGAGCAAAGTTAGCAATTGAATCAAGAAGAAGGTCAACAGCTTCTGTTGTGTAACCTGAAAGAGCAAAGATGGGGTATACGCTGCCGTCTGTGATACCTGCTGAAAGACCGTTATAGATTTCTTCCTGAGTGAATTCTTCACCGCCGAAGAATTTTTCCATAAGTTCATCATCAGTTGTAGCAACAGCTTCGAGAAGTTCGTTTCTCATTCTGTCAATCTTTTCGCCTTCGGGAACAGGAACTTCTGTCTTCTTGCCACCATCATACTTGAATGCTTTACCTGTTGCGAAGTCGATGTAGCAGTCAACTTTACCGTCAATGATATGAGGAACAACTACGGGACAGCAAGGTGTGCCGTAAACTTCCTTAAGAGAATCAAAAGTCTGGAAGAAGTGACCGTTTTCATCGTCACACTTTGAAACTACAAACATAACTGATTTGCCGTGTTTGATAGCTGTTTTATATGCTTTTTCAGCACCGACGTCAACGCCGCCGCCTGACTGAAGAACGATAAGAGCTGTACCTGCAGCACGCATACCTTCTGCAACGCCGCCTGCGAAGTCAAATGAACCGGGGGTATCAAGAATATTGATTTTTGCATCGAGCCATTCGATGGGAGCCATTGCTGTCTGAACAGAAGACTTTCTTCTCTTTTCTTCTGCGTCATAGTCCATTACTGTATTTCCGTCAAGAACACGGCCGAGTCTGTCTGTTGCACCTGCAAGATAAAGCATTGCTTCAGCAAGAGTTGTTTTACCTCTGCCGCCACGACCTGCTATAACAATATTTCTAATTTTGTCTGAACTGTAAGTTTTCATTGTATTTGCCTCCCTTATGCATTTGTCGAAATGTACAAAAATTTCGGCTTCTGCATAACTTTTTTATTACAATGGAATCATTGTATCACAACCTTTCAAAAAATTCAATAACTTTTTTATCTTTTTAACCAAAAATTTTTCTTTTTAGCACAAAAAATTGTTGCAATTTTTTGTGCAATATATTTTATTTTTATTATTATTTATGCTATAATACATAAAAAAATGCACAGGAGATATAAAAATGGTTAGAATTGAAATGGAAAACGGCGGCATCATCGATATTGAACTTTATCCCGAAGTTGCCCCCATCAGTGTAAAAAATTTTGAAAAACTCGTTTCAGAAGGTTTTTATGACGGAATCATTTTCCACAGAGTTATTGAAGGATTTATGATTCAGGGCGGTGACCCCCTCGGTATGGGTTACGGTGGCTCTGACGAAAACATCAAGGGTGAATTCCTTGCAAACGGCATTAAGAACACACTTTCACACACAAGAGGTGTTGTTTCAATGGCTCGTTCACAGGATCCTGACTCTGCATCATCACAGTTTTTCATCTGTCACGAAGATGCAACATTCCTTGACGGCAACTATGCCGCATTCGGTAAAGTTGTAAACGGTATGGACGTTGTTGACGCTATCGCAGAAACAGAAACAGACTACCGTGACAAGCCTCTTGAAGAACAGAAAATGAAAAAGGTTACACTTATCTGATAATGCAAAATGAATGGGCGGTACAGAAGTACCGCCCATAATTTTTCATCGTATTAAGCTTTAAGCACAGCCTCTGTTGCATCTGCAATAGCTTTTGCACTGTTTTCTGCACCACGTATCATCATTATAAGTTTCTTTTCTTCCACAGAAAGATCTGTAACTCTGAGTTTTACAGCCTCACGCAATTCTTCTGACTGAAGAATGCTTTCCTCAAATGTCTGATTCAGCGAAAAGAAATGGTCAGGATCTGACTCACCTGTCAGAAATTCAGGTGTAACACTGAATATTACTGCAAGTTTTTCAATTTCCTGTGGAGTCGGATCTTCTTCACCGGCTTCAAGCTTTTTATACCTTACCATAGAAATTCCAAGCGCTTCTGCAACTGTTTTTTCATCAACAGAAATATATCTTCTGAGCATACGGATAAGACCCGTTGTCACAACAAACACTCCTTACAGCACATTGTTTTTTATATTGTATTATAAAATTCATATTAAATCAATACAGTTATCTTAAATTTTCTTCTCTTCTTGATAACGGCAGAAAAGTATGCTAAACTTTATAATATACCAATAAAGATTGAAGGTTCTTTTATGATAAAAATTGCTTCATACAAATTTATTACAACTCAGAAAGAAGAAAAATTTGCTGCAGAAATTTTCTGCGAAGAAATCGAAAGACGTGTTTCTCTTGCAGATTCAGAAAATGATGTATTTGAAATTGAATTCATTGCTGACAAATCAATGGCTGACAAAGATTCATACAGCATCAGAATAAATGACAACAGAATCACATTCTCGGCTTTCGGTGTAAGAGGTCTTGTTTATGGTGTTGGTATGTTTCTGAGAAAATCAGAATTCAGAAACAATGCAATTTATCTTATCTGTGATTTCAGCGGAGACTACGCACCTTTTATGCAGATAAGAGGTCATCAGCTCGGTTGGAGAACAACTGCAAACTCCTATGAAGCATGGACTGCTGAAGAATATTTTCAGTATATAAAAGAGCTGATGTTCTTCGGTTGCAACATTTTTGAGCATATTGCAATAAATGACAATTCAGATATGAACGACCTGATGAAATATCCGTCACCCAAGGAATTCATCAAAGCCTGCAACGAAAAAGTCAGAGAGCTTGATGTTGATATTTCTTACTGGTATCCCCACGGTGACAAAAGTATTGAAGAAAGTGTGACAGAAAGAGAAAATTTCTTCTCTGAAATTTCAGATGCACAGGTATTTTTCCCTCCCGGAAGTGACCCCGGTGATTTCCCTGCTCCCGAATCAATAAAACGTACAATCGAAATTGCAAAGGCAATAAGAAAATACAATCCCGATATAAAAGTTTTTCCCTCGGCTCAGTCTCCTGACGGTTTCGGCAAGTGGGGTGAAGAATTTATTGCAGAAATGAACAAACTCCCCGAAGAGATTGACGGTATCATCACAGGTCCCAACTGTGCAATGCCTCTTCACGACCTCAGACGCAGACTGCCGATGAAATATCCCGTAAGACTTTATCCTGACATAACTCACAACGTAAAATGCGAATATCCCGTACATTTTGACCGTGAAGACTGGCATTATGCCCTTGCGGCAACACTCGGACGTGAAGCAATCAACCCTCGTCCCACGGAATACAGAACAATTCACCGCCTTACACGTCAGTATATCACGGGCAGTGTTTCATACTCAGAGGGTATCAATGACGATGTGAACAAATTTGTGTGGAGTGATATGGATTACTTCCCCGATGTAAAGCTTACAGACTCACTGGCAGACTATGCAAGACTTTTCTTCCCCGGCGCAGACACAAAAAAGGTTGTAAACGGTATTCTCGGTCTTGAAAAGAACTGGGAAGGTGACCCTGCGGAGAATCCCCATATTGAAACAACTCTCGGCTTTTTTAATGATCTGAAAAAGGAAAATCCCGAGCTTCTTGACAACACTCGATTTCTTCTCTGCCTTTTCAGAGCAGAGTGCGATATGCTTGTAAAATCAAGAAGAGTCACAGAGCTTGAGCTTATCAGCGATGCTGTGTATTATCTGAAAAAAATGCAGCTTGACAAAGCACGTGAAATTCTCAGCACTCCGTTCTCTGATGAATACAACAGTCTGAGAGAAGATATCTCTGCTCTGGGCAAAAAACTGTTTGAAAAAGTCGGTTTACAGCTTGATGTGAAGAATTATCTTGCAAAAGGTTGGGAAAGAGGCGCAACGCTTGACACAATAGACAATCCGGTTACAGACAGACTTTATCTTCTTGACAGACTCAAATATGCAGAATCTCTCACTCCTGAAGAACAAACCGGTTTCATTGACAGACTTCTCAATATGAGAAAAACAAACCGTAATGAATACTATTTCTCATTTGCAGAAAACAGTTTCACAGAGCTCGGAATTTCTCAGACTCCCTATTTTTATATGGATTTTCAGGGTGACAATCCCGACAAAAACAACGGTACAATGCCTATGTCAATGACAAAAGTTTTTGACCATTATTCTTTCAGAATGAAAACGGGCGGCCTGACAGGAAGCAATTACAAGCTTATGCTTAACATCAAGCCGAGATACAGAGACGAAGTTACCGATTTTACAATAAAAATCAACGGCAATATTCTGTATCAGGGCAAGCAGTACGGCGGAACAAGAGACGAAAGATTTGAAAAAGAAATTTCTGCTCCCGGTTTTGAAATGCACGTATATGAAATCCCCGATGAATTCATTGACAACGGCTGTATTGAACTTGAAATTGCCGAACCAAAAATCGGTATTATGATAAGTGAAATGTTCATTAAACAATAATTTATTGAAGCAGAAATTGATTGATATATCGTAGGGGCGATGATTCATCGCCCGGCACGAATGTGCTTTTTCCGAAGGAAAATAAAACGGCAGAGCCGTTATTGTTCGCTTTGCTCACAATCGGGCGTTGGATCAACGCCCCTACAAGCTCGATTTTAATTTCTTCAAACATTTCCGCTAAATTATTGTTTA
>JAZTWP010000094.1:0-2381 GCA_045636025.1 Acutalibacteraceae bacterium
GGTGCTGCAGGTATTGATTTACATTACGGCACAAAAAATTCCGTGATTCAGGATAATCTTATTCAGAATATCAGCGGTAACGGAATAATGGTAGGCAAATTTGTTGTTGATGAAAATACGGATATTCACGTTGTATATAACCCCGAGGATGAGTCTGATATTTGCACAGGTGACAGAATAGTAAACAACCGTGTTATGCATATAGGTACCGATTACGAAAGCTCTGTGGGTATTTGTGCAGGTTATCCAAGAGATATTCTTATTGCAAATAATGAGATAGCCTATGCACCTTACACAGGTATATCAGTAGGCTTCGGATGGTCAAATGCAGACAATGCAATGAAAAACAACCGTATACTTAACAATGAAATACATCACACAAGTCAGATTCTTTGTGATGCCGGCGGTATTTACACTCTTTCAAAACAGCCCGGTTCGGAAATGAGCGGAAACTACATTCACGATATTGTACTTCCCCAATGGGCAGACTACGGCACAAGCGGTATTTACATGGACGAGCAGACCGAGGGCTATACAGTAAAGTACAATGTAATTGAAAACGCTTGCGGTGTAGGTATGAACCGTGTAGGTGAAAATGACTATAACAACAAAACAGTTTACATTGATGCAAAGCGCAATGCGAAAGTGAAGTCGATTATCAATAACGCAGGCAACATAGATAACTTTGATATATATGCAAAATTATTCTATTAACATCAAAACTCCCGAGATTAAAAAGCTCGGGAGTAAAATTTTACTTTTTTGCGGCCTCTGCTTTCTTTTCGCGGAAAGTTTTGCCGTAATATTTTTTCAGCAGTCTCTGAGTCTGTCTTTCGCAAAGTCCTATAGCGTCCGAAAGTTCATGCAAAGTTACAGATGGATTACTGATAAAAGTATGTTCAATCATAAAAAAGCATCTGTCGTTTATGGTATCCGCAGCCTTTGTCATACGGCTTATATGCGGTACGTAAGCTCTGGTTATTTTGGTCAGAAGCAACTGAAGCAATGCACCTGTTGAGCTTACATAACCGAATTTTGCCCCATCACATTCAGTGAGAATTTCATTAAAGATATATCCGAAATCCGTTTCTTCAAGAAAGCAGAAATGGGTATTGAGAAAGGATGAAACAAGAACATCGTTGTTTTTCTTTTCCGACACCTGAAGGTACAGATAAATCTCCGTCAGAGGCTTTTCGGGGTTAGTTGACTGCTGATGGTACACATTAGGTCCCGTGACAAAGAAGTTACCCTTTGAAAGAGGATAAGTCTTACTGTCTGTAGTCAGTACACCCTCGCCGTCAACTATATAATGAAGCTCATAGCTGTTTTTAGAGTGGCTGTGACCGGGCATATCATTTCTGAATACTCCTCTGCCGTACTGCACAAGATTAAAATTCATATCATTCCATTTGAAAGAAATCATAAAATCACCGCTACTATAGTAGCATAAAAAGCTTATTATGTCAAAACTAATCGTATTACAGTTAACACACCTATTTATCCAAGGAAATTGAAGACATCAGACTTTTTGATTTGAATTTCGGGGATTATTCAGTAGACGTTTTCATCGAAAACAACAAGATAACCGTGCATAATCACGGTAAGTGCCTTTGATTCAGCATTATTGAGCTGATACAAACCGATATAAATTCCCGGAGCAAAATTTATTTGGAAAATTCATATTTAATATAGCGAGAATGAAAAATACATAAGAAGTCAATGATTACAATAAACTAATTCTAATTTAAGTGACCTTTATATCACATTGAATATTATTTAACAATCAAGCGCGGGTGTCCCGCCTGCAATTATTCATTATTCATCAGCGAAGCGTCTTCAATATTCATTATTCATTGAAAATCCGTTCTGCACTAATGAATAATGAATGATGAATATTGAAAAATGAATAATACCAAATAAAAATCCGCTCACTCACGTGAACGGATTTTTATTTGACAGTACACCCCAAAAGTGAACCACAAACTCTGTTACTCTATATTAAGACCAACCGCTGATACTTCCGGATTTTATCAATCCGGATATACAACTGTTCTGCCTGTAAATAATTCTATTATTGAATGCCAGAGCTTCATACAGATTTCCTGAGCCTTGCCCTTAACTGCAAGCTCGAAAGCGATTCTGGTGGAATATTTGTCACCGTTATCCTTTGCGGTCTTTATGTAACCGAAGTCAAAAACATTATAAAGGCGCTCCACTCTTGTTTCGTATTTTGAGGTATCCCTTTCGTCGATTTCAACTACACGGTAACCGTACTGAGTTGTGTAAGCCAGACCTTTGTAACGGGTCATAGGAGAAGTAAAGATATCAATTCCCTGATTCCTTACACCGAAGGCATTTGTGTGGTCGTGACCTGTGAACAT
>JAZTWP010000095.1:0-7289 GCA_045636025.1 Acutalibacteraceae bacterium
ATTATGAATGCACAAACAGAATCAACACACTTAAACAAGGCATTGAGTCTGTCACAGGTGAGACATATACCGATTTGACTACTGCTGTACAAGCGTTGAAAGACCGTGCAACCCTAATTGAAAGTGGCTCTTGCGGTGAGAATGCAACTTGGTCATTTTACAATGACGGAAGATTTGTTGTTAGTGGTAGCGGTAAAGCCGTTGCAACTGATGAATATTCAAGTATCAAAAACGATATTACGACAGTAATTTTTGAAGACGGAATTACTGAAATAGGAAGCGGCTTTGGTGACGATTTTGAAAATGTTGTGAATGTATTGATAGCAGATAGCGTTGATGTTATTGGTAGTTCTTTTAAAAAATGTTATTCCCTTGAAAATATTATACTTCCAAGCAATATGACATCAATAATGCCTTATGCTTTTTGGATGTGTACAAACCTCAGAAGCGTAATGATTCCAAATGGTATTACCAAACTTGAGGATTCTGCATTCAGTAATTGTAGTTCTTTGAAAAGTGTAATACTTCCCGAAAGTCTCAAAATCATAGAAGCGGCTTTGGGTTTTTGTACGAGTTTAGAAAGCGTAGTCATTCCTGAAGGTTTGACCGAATTAGGTGTGTATGCTTTTGAATCTTGTTCCTCTTTAAAGAATGTCACCATTCCCAAAAGCATGTCATTTATCAGTGCTGGTGTATTTATGAATTGTCCTGCACTTGAAACTATATATTATGCAGGAACAAAGGAAGAATGGGACTCAATCACCATAGAACCACCTGACGAATATGCGAACAATGATTGGTTAAATCAAGTCACTTTATGTTGCGAATATGACCCTAACGCAGACACTGTTGACGGTTGGCACTTTGATGTCAGACTTGACGGCTCAGACCCGCCTGAGGGAATAACAGACACAATTTCCCTCATTTTCACTGTAGGGGGCTGATTGAATGGCAACTAAGTCAACTACCGTTACAGATATTTATAGTCTCTGTAGTAAAAAGAAAACGAGAATAAAAAGTATAAGCGGAACAACTGAATTTACAACAGAGCGATTAAGAGCTAAATCTTTAAATAGCAGTGAATCCTATGCCATAGCTTCTATTGACGTTGATATTAATAAGTTAAATGCCAAAATTGGGAACGGCACACTTGAGTCAATAACAATTAACTATAATTGTCGGTGTAATGTTAACGAGGGAGGTTTCACACTCCCTACAGTAAAATCCGGCTATATTAACAGTAGCAATACTGAGAAGTGGGAAAAAACCTATACCAACGGTGTTGGCTCTCAGCAGGGTGGGGCTATATCTCGTACTGATACTTATAGTGCTTCGTGCAAGTCAAGTGACGGTACTTATCATTTTTTAATAGGTATATGGAATGAGATAGCATTAACATATGTGGATTGGGCGGAAGTTAAGGGGATTTCTTTAACTCTAACATATACACCTATTCATACCTTAACTGTCACTGCGGGAACGGGTGGCACAGTAACGGGCGGTGGACCTTATAGTGACGGCAGCACCGCAACACTTACGGCAACACCAAACGCAGGTTACAAGTTCGTTAAATGGTCTGACGGTAACACTTCAGCAACTCGGTCAGTTACTGTCACAGGTGCAGCAACATATACTGCAACATTTGAAAAGTTAACATATACGGTAACATTCAAGAACGGTGACGGCACAACCTTAGAAGTTGTTACAGTTAATCACGGCGATACACCTAAATGCTCAAAAACACCGACGAAGGCAACAACGGCAGAGTATACATATACTTTTAGCGGTTGGACACCTGCTCTCGGTGCAGCAACAGCCAATCAGGTCTATACACCGAATTTCACGGCTACAAAGAGAAGTTACAGGGTCAGGTGGTTTAACGAAGACGGTACATTGCTTGAAACTGATACAACCTTGTACGGTGTTATGCCTACTTATGACGGTGCAACACCTACAAAAACAGCAACGGCTGAGTTTACTTACACTTTCAAAGGTTGGCATATCACAGTTGCTACAGTTACAGGTGAGATAGACTACTATGCTCGGTATACTGAAACACCAAACAAGTATAAAGTCACTTGGAAGAATGAAGACGGAACTGTTCTTGAGGAAGACGAAACCGAATACGGCAAAATCCCTACTTATGACAGCTCAACACCGACAAAGGCGGCAACTGATAAGTATACTTATAGCTTTGCAGGTTGGGACACAGTTGTTTCTGAGGTTACAGGCGATATTGTCTATACAGCAACCTATACAGAGCATATAAGAAGTTACACCCTCAGAGTTTCATACCGTGAAGCAGAAGGCTCAATTATAGGTGTTGTAAACGGCTCTTACGAGTATGATACACCTTTAGTTGCTACAGCACAGCCGAAGCCCGGTTATAGATTATTATATTGGGTTATAACATCGGTTGACGGTACTGAGATAACAAAAACAGATAACCCGCTTCCATTCGGTATATATTGCGACACTATTTTAGGTGCTGTGTTTGAACGAGTGCCTATACCTTTTAAGGTTAACCTTGAGAGGGTAACAGGTGTTTATGCCGTACCGAGTACAAAAACTATTGTTTATGTCATCAGCGGTACAGTGCCAACGGTTGAAACCAAAGCAGATACCGTTGACGAATGGCATTTCCTTGTTTCAAATACCGTTCCCGAAAACAGTTATCCTTTGAAAAAGGTGATTGTCAACGGAACAAGATTATATTAACGAAGCAAAAATATTAAGAAAGACGAGGTAACACATATGCAACATACTATATTCGGTTTGATCGCACTTTATATAGCTGTTCCTATTTTATGGATACTTAAAGAAATCAAAGAAGCAAGAGACCTCGGTCTTTTGTCAGATTGGCACTTTGAATGACCTTGAAAGGGTAAATGTCAATGATTGAAGTAAAACGGCTTAAAAGCGGCATTTCAGTAAAAGGACACGCTAATTATGCACCACACGGACAGGATATTGTTTGTTCAGCGGTGTCAACATTAGTGCAGACCCTTATTCAGTCTGTGGAAGAGCTAACAACGGACAAAATCACATACAATATGTCACCGGGAACGGTTGATATAAAATTTTGGTGTCTTTCAGATCAGTCAAAGGTCTTGATAGATGCCTTTTTTGTTGGCATAAGCGGGGTAGCTACAAGTTACCCCGCTTATGTCAAGGTAATTGAAGAAAGGTAGGAAATAGCAATGCTGAAATATTATTTATTTCATATTCATTGGCTTTGGCAGCACAGGCATTGGGATAACACAAAGCAGAAGTTCAAAGCTATGGAAAAAGCGTGGCATAAATACCAAAGTAAATAGACAACCTGCATAGCTTGCGGGTTGTTTTTTTATATGACCGAGCGTTGATGTCATTAAAAGCCACGGATTATAAGGTGCAAGCATTGAACACTTAAAAAGCTATGGAAAACAGCGGGGTTTAAAAACCCGGAAAGGACAAAAACCTATGAAAAAGACACTTTTCAATCTTCAGCTTTTCGCTGAAGGCACAACCGAAACCGAAACAGGCTCAGGCACTGAAACCACAACTGAACAGACAACAGAGCAGTCAACCGAGCAGAACAGCGGCAAAGGTAATGAGCTGAAATACTCTGACAAAGATGTTGACGATATAATCAACAAAAAATTTGCAGAGTGGGAAAAGCGACAGCAGAAGAAAACAAGCGAAGCTGAACGCTTGGGCAAGATGACAGCCGAAGAAAAGGCAAATGAGCGTATAAAGGCTCTTGAAGAAAAGCTTGCCGAATCTGAACGCAAAGAAGCAAGATCAGCAATGACAAAGGAAGCGAGAGCAATTCTTCACGCTGCAAACATCAATGTCAGCGATGAACTTCTTGCAAATCTTGTTTCAGACGATGCTGAATCAACACAGGCTTCAGTCAAGTCTTTTATCACGCTGTTTAACAGTGCTGTTGAAAAGGCTGTTAAGGAAGCCTACAAGGGCGAAACCCCGAAAAAAGGCGGTGCTGCTTCTCTCACAAAAGAGCAGATTTTAGCCGTTGCAAACAGAGCTGAAAGACAGAGACTTATCAGCGAAAATATGCACTTATTTAAGTAAAAAGGAGCGATTCTTATTATGAAAAAGACACTTTTTGACCTTCAGCTTTTCGCAGCTGAAAACACAACCGTAACAACTGACCTTGAACCCGCTATTTCAATTGACTGCGTTTCAAAGATTAACGGCAACATTGACGAACTCAGAGAAGTTCTCGGCATTTCCGAAATGGAAGCTATGGGTGCAGGTACAAACATCAAAATTTACAAAATGCAGCAGGTCAACACACCCGAACAGGTTGCAGAAGGCGAAACAATCGCACTCACAAAAGTTGAGAGAAAGCTTGCTCGTACAGTTGAGCTTGAACTCAAGAAGTACAGAAGAAATACCTCAGCTGAAGCTATTCAGAAGGTTGGTAGAGATATTGCTATCAACAGAACTGACGAAAAGCTCATTTCAGGTATTCAGAAAGACATCAAAAAGGATTTCTACAATACACTTGCTGAAGGTACAGGCAAAGCAAACGGTGCAAATCTTCAGGGTGCTCTTGCAGCTGCTTGGGGTGCAATTAAGGCATTCTATGAAGATGAAGATGCAACACCTATCTACTTTGTATCTTCAGAAGATGTTGCTGAATACCTCGGCACAGCTCAGGTAACACTTCAGCAGGCTTTCGGTATGTCATACATTCAGGACTTCCTCGGTCTTGGCACTGTTGTTGTATCACCTGCTCTTGCAAAGGGTAAGGTTATCGGTACAGCAAAAGAAAACCTTCACGGTGCTTATATCCCTGCAAACACAGGTGATGTTGCAAGAACATTCGGTCTTACTTCCGATGCAACAGGTCTTGTTGGTATGGGTCACTTCCCTGTTTCCGGCAACGCTACTGTTGACACACTTGTAATGTCAGGTGTTGTATTCTATCCCGAAATGCTTGACGGTGTTATCGTGGCTACAATCTCAGGCACAGGTGCTTGATTAACAGAAAGGGTGATTGACCGTGTATAAGGTTATAAAATTCTTTACTGACCTTCAGGATAACGGGTTTGCTTATGAAGTGGGCGACACTTTCCCTCGTAAAGGGCTTGAAGTGTCCGAAGAACGCTTTGCAGAGCTTGCAGGCAGTAACAACTTGCAGAAGCAGCCCCTTATTGAAAAGGTCGCTGAGCCTGCTAAGAAGCCCGCAAAAAAGGCAACTAAGAAGGCAGCAGAATAAAGGGGGTTTTCTAAATGCTTGAAACCCTTAAGCTGTTACTCGGTTTAGAAAATGACGATAGCAGAGACGATCTGCTGAATAAAATTATCAGCTTAGTAACGGCAAGACTTAAATTGTTACTCGGTGGCATTGAACCGCCTGAAGAAATGGAGCATATCATTGTTGATGTTGCTATTGCTCGTTTTAACAGAATCGGCTCAGAGGGGCTTTCAAGTCATTCGGTAGAAGGTGAGTCGCTTTCTTTTGCCGAAAACGATTTTGACCCCTTTATGAGTGAAATTCAGGCATTTCTTGACAGTCAAAAGGATAATTCAAGGGGTAAGGTGAGATTTATATGAGATACGATACCCCTATTTACTTTCAGACTATCACAAAAGGCGAATATGACCCCGATACAGGCAATTATGCTGAGGACACAGTGACAGAGGACAAAGTTTTTGCTTCTGTCACTAACTCAACGACTGAAACTCTTAAACTTGTATACGGTACAATCAAACAGGGCTGTTTTACTGTACGCTTGCAGAACATTTACAGAAAACCTTTTGCCTATATAAGAATAGGCGAAAAGCGATACAGAGTTGATTTCAGTCGAAAATTAAAGTTGAAGCACATCTTTGTTGTCAGTGAGGTGCAGTAATGGGAGTTATCCGAATTGAAGGGCTTGAAGAACTGCAAAAGAAGCTGAAAAAGAATGCAAATATGGACGATGTGAAGAAAGTTGTCAGGCATAACGGCTCACAGCTTCAACAGAAAATCCAACAGAAAGCAGACTTTAAAAAAGGCTATCAGACCGGCACAACGAAAAGAAGTGTCAGCCTTGAGATTAAAGACGGCGGCTTATCGGCTGAATCAGGACCGACAACAGAATATGCAGAATATCTTGAGTTCGGCACACGTTTTATGGAAGCTCAGCCCTTTGTAAAGCCTGCCCTTGAAGAACAATCAAAGAAATTTGAAAGCGACTTGCAAAAACTTGTGAAATGAGGTGGGCAACATAGACCCTCAACAGGAATTATTCACGGCTTATAAGTTAGCACTTGAAGCTATGGGATATAGTGTGTATGACGGTTGTTTGCCGCCTAAAGACACACCTTATCCCTTTATTTATTTAGGGGATTTCAGGCAGTCAGATCAGATACTGAAAAACGCTGTAATGGGTTCAGTTTATCCTACAATCAATGTATGGCACAACAACACAAAACAGCGTGGCACAGTGTCAAAAATGCTGTCTGATATTAAATGGGTTATTTACAGCATTGACAAGACTAAGGGCTTTTCTTGGCTTGTACAGTCAGTAGAAACCCGAATTATCCCCGACAACACAACAAACACACCTCTGCTTCACGGCTATGTGAACGCAGGGTTAGAATTCAGTTAAAGGAGTTGTTAAACTATGAAATTTAACTTACAGCTTTTCGCTGATGAAGCAACAGCAAAAACAGCGGTTAAAGGCTCAAAGATTATTTATCTTTTCCGCATTCTCAAAAATGCCGCTTCAAAAGATGCTGTCGCTATGGCTTTCACAACCGAGAATGAGCGTTCAAAATCAAAAGAGAGCGACTCAGTAGCAACTAAAGACGGTGCTATTGTTATTCCCGGCGAAGTTGAAACCGAAATTTCAGCAACAGCACTTATTGCACAGGGTGATACCCTTGCAGAAGAACTTGAAGATGCAATGGATAACAACGATGTTATCGAAATTTGGGAAGTAAACCTTGAAGCACCCGGTACAACACAGGGCAAATTCAAGGGCAGATATTTTCAGGGCTATCTTACAGAGTTTACCCTCACATCTTCAGCAGAAGATCACGCTGAATATGAATGTACTTTTGCAATCAACGGCAAGGGTGCAAAGGGTGATGTAACAGTCACAGAAAAGCAGCAGGAAGTTGCAACTTATGTGTTTAAAGACACAACCAAAGACACAACAACAGACATCAAACTAGCAACAAGTGCAATCTTTAAAAACAACTTCATTTGATTCGTCATGTTTTTTATCCTCATAAAAAATCAACCCTGAACAAAAATATTCAAGGTCGGTTCTATTTTATTACGCGTATGA
>JAZTWP010000096.1:0-49267 GCA_045636025.1 Acutalibacteraceae bacterium
TGATATTGCACTTGAAAACGGGTGCAATAAGGTGGCTCTGGGGCATCATATGGATGATGCGGTTGAGACATTTTTTATGAATCTTTTAAAGGGCGGAAACATCAGCAGTTTTTTTCCTGTTACATATATGTCAAGGAAAAACCTTTACATCATAAGACCCATGGTTTTGGCTTCAGAGAGCCTTGTAGCGGGTGCTGTAAAGCATTTTAACTTGCCTGTTGAGAAGAGTAAATGTCCCATGGATAAAACAAGTGAAAGAGAAAAAACAAAAGACCTTGTGAAGATGCTTAATAAGGATTATCCTCAGCTTCGTGAAAAAGTTATCGGTGCAATGCAAAGAAGGGGTATTGACAACTGGTAAAATAATTGTTGGTAAATTTAATTTTTTAAATACTCTTGAATAATATAAATAACTATGTTATAATATCTTGAAAAATATTTTTTTGGAGATGACAAAATTTGAAATATCTTGTTGTTTTATATGACGGTATGGCAGACTATCCCGTACCTGAGCTTGACGGCAAAACTCCGATGGAAGTTGCCGATAAACCTAATTTCGATAAACTCGGTATGAAAGGAACTGTAGGTATTGTAAAGACAGTTGCAGATTCACTCAAACCCGGCAGCGACGTTGCAAACCTCAGCGCGCTCGGTTATGATGCTGAAAAGTGCTACACAGGCAGAAGTCCTCTTGAAGCTGTAAGCATCGGTGTTGACCTTGCTGATGACGATGTGACAATGCGTTGTAATGTTGTTACTCTTTCTGATGAAGATAATTATGAAGACAAGACTATGATTGACTATTCTGCAGGTGACATTTCATCAGAAGATGCTGCAGAAATTATCAAAACTGTTGAAGAGCATTTCGGAAATGATATTTATAAGTTCTACAACGGTGTTGCATACAGACATTGCCTTGTATGGCACGGAGGTACAACAGATCTTGGTGATATGACACCACCCCATGATATTTCAGGCAGAGTTATCGGCGAATATCTTTCAAAGAGCGAAAATGCAAAAGAACTTATCGCTATGATGAAAGAAAGCTATGAGCTTCTCAAGGATCATCCCGTAAATAAGAGACGAATTTCAGAGGGAAAGCGTCCTGCAAACTCAATCTGGCTGTGGGGTGAAGGTACAAAACCCGATCTTGAATCATTTGAAGAGAAGTTCGGTCTTAAAGGTAGTATCATTTCTGCTGTTGACCTTCTTAAAGGCATCGGTGGCTGTGCAAAGATGAATACTCCCGATGTTCCCGGTGCAACAGGCTATATTGACACAAATTTTGACGGTAAGGCTCAGACAGCAGTCAAGGAATTCAGAAACGGTCAGGATTTTGTTTATATTCACATTGAAGCTCCCGATGAATGCGGTCACAGACACGAACCCGAAAATAAGGTCAAATCAATTGAAATTATTGATAAAAAGGTTCTTCCCGTTGTTATTGAAGAGCTTGAAAAATACGATGATTACAAGATTATGATTCTTCCCGATCATCCCACACCTCTTGTTACAATGACTCATGCAAGAGATCCCGTTCCCTTTATGATTTATCATAAGAACGGTGAAAAACAGGGTGTTGATACTGTTAATGAGCAGACAGCAAAAGACACCGGTATTTACTTCGCAAGCGGTGTTGAGCTTATGAAATACTTTCTTGGCAAATAAAGGAGAAAATAAAAATGGCTAATTACAAAATAGATACATTATGTATTCAGGCAGGTTACAAACCCAAGAGCGGTGAACCCAGAGTTCTTCCTATCTGTCAGAGCACAACTTTCAAATATGATACAAGTGCCGATATGGCAAAGCTTTTTGACCTTGAACCCGGCTATATGTATACACGTCTTGCAAACCCCACAAGTGACGCTGTTGCCGCAAAGATCACAGCTCTTGAAGGCGGTGTGGCAGGTGTTCTTACATCATCAGGTCAGGCTGCTAATTTCTTTGCACTTATCAATATTATGGGTGCAGGTGATCATTTCATCAGTGCTGCAACAATTTACGGCGGTACATTCAACCTTTTCAATGTTACAATGAGAAAAATCGGTATTGATGTAACATTTGTTGATCCCAACTGTTCAGAAGAAGAACTTCAGGCTGCATTCAAACCCAATACAAAGGCTGTTTTCGGAGAAACAATTGCTAATCCCTCACTTGATATTTTTGATATCGAAAAGTTTGCAAAGGTTGCACACGCAAACGGTGTACCTCTTATTATTGACAATACTTTTCCCACTCCCATCAACTGCAGACCTTTTGAATTCGGTGCTGATATTGTTACTCATTCAACCACAAAGTATATGGAAGGTCATGCATCAACAATCGGTGGTTGCGTTGTTGACAGCGGTAATTTCGATTGGGAACAGAATGATAAATTCCCGGGTCTTACAACTCCCGATGAAAGTTATCACGGTGCTGTTTATACAAAGGATTTCGGTAAAGCAGGTTATGTTACAAAGATTGTTGCACAGCTTCTTCGTGACTACGGCTCAACACCTTCTCCTCAGAATGCATTCTATCTCAATGTTGGTCTTGAAACACTTGCTCTCCGTATGGAAAGACATTGTCAGAATGCTCAGAAGGTCGCTGAATATCTTGAAGCAAATGATAAAATTGCATGGGTAAATTATCCCGGACTTCCTTCAAACAAGTATTATGAAAGAGCAAAGAAATATATGCCCAACGGAACTTGCGGTGTTGTTTCTTTCGGTGTCAAGGGCGGCAGAGATGCAGCAGAGAAGTTTATGAACTCTCTTGAACTTGCAGCTATCGTTACTCACGTTGCCGATGCAAGAACTTGTGTTCTTCACCCCGCATCATCAACTCACAGACAGCTCAGCGATAAAGAACTTGCAGAGTGTGGCGTTTCTCCTGATCTTGTAAGATTTTCAGTTGGTATTGAAAATGTTGAAGATATTATCAATGACATTCAGCAGGCTCTCGATAAAATCTGATATAAATGAGGAATATATATGAAAATAATCACTAAGCGTTTTCTTGCGGTGTTGTTATCTGCAATAATGCTTATAGCTGTGGCAGTGCAGACTTCTGCTGCAAACTCACAGGGTTTTGATTATGAAATAATATCAGGAAGCACAAGTGTCAGAATTACAGGTTACAACGGTCTTGAAGCAAATGTTGTAATACCCGATATTCTTGACGGCAGAACAGTTGTTGAAATCGGCAGCGGAGCGTTTGCAGGGCATACAGGCATAAGAAGTGTTACTGTGTCTTCAAATGTATTGAGAATTATGAAAGAAGCTTTCAGTGAATGCACTTCACTTGAGAGTGCTGTCATTCCCGCTTCTGTTTCATCAATCGGCGACTCTGCTTTTTCTGATTGTACAGCACTAAAAGATGTAACAATCAGTTCGGCTTACACTTCTGTCGGTTATTACGCATTTGAAGGTTGTTCATCGCTTGAAAATATTACAATTCCTTCTTCAAAAATCGGTTATGCCGCATTCAGAGGTTGTAGTTCTCTTTCAACAATAAAACTTCTTGATTCTGTTCAGTCTGTCGGCAGATATGCTTTTGATTCAACAGCCTGGTATAAGTCTCAGCCTGATGGTGTTCTGACACTCGGTAAGGTTGTTTACGGTATTAAAGGTAATACTGATTCTGTCGTTATTCCTGACGGTATGAAATGTATCGCTGACTATGCATTTTCAGGTTCAACAATTTCGTCTGTAGTTATTCCTGACGGAATGTATTATATCGGAAGTTATGCATTTTCAGATACTTCTGAACTTGATTATATTTCAGTTCCTGACAGTATTATAAGTATCGGTACAAAGGCTTTCGGATATCAAAACAATGCCGTTGTTGATGATTTTACAGTTTACTGTTACTCTGATTCAACTGCATATGTATGGTCTGAAAATAACAACTTGACAACAGAACTGATTGATGATTGTACTCATGTTTTTTCAGATTGGGAAGTTACGCTTGAGCCGGATTGTGTTGAAGTGGGCTCAAAATTCCACAGATGTATAAGATGTAACTTTGCTGAACAGGAAAATATTGATGCTAACGGTCATAACTGGAGCGGATGGATAACAATCAGTGAACTTTCCTGCACAACAGATGGTGTAAAGAGAAGAACTTGTACTGTCTGCGGTATCACAGATGATGATATAAAACTCACAAGCGGTCATAGCTGGGGAGAATGGACTGTAACAAAAGAACCTGATTGCGTGAATCAGGGTGAAAGAAGCCATATTTGTACTGTCTGCGGTGACGAAAAATCAGAGAAAACAGAATCTGTGGGTCACAAGTGGATCGTAAATGATTCAACGGACTCTGAAGGCTGGATTGTTGCCGTAAAACCGACTTGTGATGAAGTCGGCACCAAGTCCAGAATATGTTCTGTGTGTGATACAACAGACAATATCGCTATTGCTGTTACAGGTCATAAAACAGATGAATGGACAGTTGTTAAAGACCCCACTGCTGTTACAAAAGGTGAAAAACAGGGCGTGTGTAAAATTTGCGGAGATGTTTTCTCCGAATCCATACCCACCATCAGTGAAACAATGCCTGATGACGTAAAAATGCTTATGCTTTCAGATAGCTCAAAACTTACATTCAATACAAACAGAACTTGCGTCTTTGGTGTGAAAGCAGGCACAACAGTTAATGAGCTTAAAATGGAGTTTATGTATCCCGGACACATTCTTGTTACTGATGCAACTCCCACACAGCTCGAAGGTAATGCAAAAGTAGGCACAGGAAACTTCCTTTTCCTTATTAAATTTGACAAGGAATCAGGTGTGAGTGTGCCTATTGATACAACTTGTGTTGTCATCAAAGGCGACCTCAACGGTGACGGCAATGTCAATGCTTCTGATGCAAGAGAAGCTCTCAGGGCATCTGCACAGCTCATACAGCTTGGCAGTCCTTATTTCCTTGCAGGTGACCTCGATTCAGACGGCAAGGTGACTGCTGTTGAAGCCAGAAAAATTCTTCGCGTGGCATCTAAAATAGATAGTTTTGAATAAAAAATATCCGGCGGATACATTATGTATCTGCCGGTTTTTTTCATTATAGTCTTTTTCTTAAAATATCACCTGGATAAAGCTTTTCCGAGCAGCTTATGCTCAGTTTTTCCTGAGGAAGGTGAGCAGTTTCTCTGTCGTTACCGTTTTTATCTATGATGCTTTCAACGGTAAATCTCTTGCCTGATGAATGTGGAGAGAGAATCTCAAGTTTGTCACCAACAGAGAATCTGTTTCGCATTTCAACGGTATATCTGCCATTGCCTTCGTCATTAAGTACCATTGCAATGAATTTGCAGCTTTGATGATAGAGGCCGTCATTGTTATGATCGTATTTGAGAGCACCGAAATAGAAGCCTGTTGAATAGGGACGGTGACTTGCGCATTCGAGCTCATACTTTATCTGTTCAATTGATGCAGTACCGTTCATTCGCTGTCTGTATGCATTTGTAACAGTTGCAACGTAGTAGGGGGATTTCATTCTTCCTTCTATCTTGAAAGAGATAACACCAGCCTCTGCAATTTCATCAAGAAACTCAATACTGCAAAGGTCGTGAGAGCTGAGAATTGCAGATGTTCCGTTTTCTTCAATTACTGTAAAGTGCTGTTCAGGTCTTTTTTCTTCAACAATGTTGTACATCCATCTGCAGGGCTGTGTACATTCACCGTGATTACCGCTTTTACCTGAAAGATAAGAACTTATAAGACATCTGCCTGAGTATGACATGCACATTGCACCGTGAACAAAAGCTTCAATCTCAAGGTCTTTAGGAGTTTTTGCTCTGAGTTCACGTATTTCTTCAAGAGTCATTTCTCTGCCGAGAACAACTCTTTCCGCACCGAGATTATAGTACATTTCTGCTGTTTTATAATTCTGTATATTTGCCTGAGTGCTGATGTGTACCGGTAAATCCGGTGCTGCAGATTTCATTGTTACTACAGAACCGAGATCTGAAACAATTGCTCCGTCAACACCTGCTGCCTGAAGAAAACGTGCATAATCGGGGAGTCTTTCGATTTCATTGTTTGTTGCAAAACAATTTACAGTGATATATATTTTTTTCCCGAGTCCGTGAACAAGCTGGGCAGCCTTAAGAATGCTTTCTTCGGAAAAACCTGCATTGTCAGAACGCAGCTGCATAAAAGGTCCGCCTGCATAAACAGCATCTGCACCGAAGTGAAGAGCTGTTTTAAGACTTTCAAAACTTCCTGCGGGGCAGAGAAGTTCACAACCTGAAAAAATATTATTCATCATAATGCTGCTGCCACTGCTGAAAGTAAGATTGATATTACACCCAGTACCATAAGTGCTGCAAGTACAATACAAAGAATTTTAGTGAATTTTCTGTTCATTTTTAACATCCTTTAATTAGTCTATTCCCATTATTTTCTTGATGCTGTCTGCAAAAACATCTGTCTGCTTTTCAGCATTTTCTCTTGAATCTGAGTGGGAAGTGATATAGATTTTGATTTTGGGCTCTGTGCCTGAAGGTCTTACAACAACCTTATTATCGTCTTCCATTGCAAATGACAATACGTTGGAAGAAGGAAGATCAATTTTTTCTGTATTACCTGTAAGCACGTCTGTTGCTTTGCTTTCAAGGTAATCTGAAACCTTTGTTACTTTCACTCCGCCTATTTCTGCAGGAGGTGTAACACGCAGAGAATTCATCATTTCTGCCATCTTCTTCATGCCGTCTGCACCTTCAAAACCAAAGTTGAGAAGCGTATTAAGATACATGCCGTGCTTTTCGTAAAGACCGTTCATAACATCAACAAGTGTCTTGCCCTGGGTCTTGTAATAAGCAGCCATTTCAATGATAATCATTGCCGCATTGACGGCATCCTTATCTCTTGCGTGAGTACCTGTAAGATAACCGTAGCTTTCCTCAAGACCGAGTTCATAACGGTCTTCTTCGCCTTTTTCTTTAAGCTGTTCAATGAGTTCACCGATATATTTGAATCCTGTGAGAAGATCAAATACTTCAGCATTATATTCTTTTGCAATAGCTCTGATAAGCTCAGTTGTAACGATTGTTTTAACAACAGCGGGATTCTCACAGAGAGTTCCTTTTGCTTTCTTTCTTGACAGAATGTACTCAGTAAGCATACAACCTACTTCATTACCTGTCATAAGCTTATATTCGCCGTCGTGACGCACAGCAATACCTACACGGTCACAATCAGGGTCAGTTGCAAGCATAATATCTGCAGGGAAATCTTCAGTGAGTTTCATACCTTCTTCAAACACCTGCTGAATTTCAGGGTTGGGGAAAGGACAAGTGGGGAAGTTTCCGTCTGGCTTTTCCTGAGTAAGAACAATCTTAAGGTTTTTTACGCCTATTTTTTTGAGGATTGTCTTGACGGGCTTGTTTCCTGTACCGTTAAGGGGAGAGTATATAACTTTGAGGTCTGCTTTTTTGCAGATTCCTTTTTCAATCTGACGAGAAAGTACATCTGCGTAAAAATCATCAATAAGCCAGTCTTCAATAAAATCGACCATTTCCTCAGCAAGCGCATCATCAAATGTCATATATTTTACATCATTGAAAATGTCAACTTTGCTGATGTAATCATAAGTTTTCTTTGCACCTTCGTCGGTCATCTGATACCCCTTTGAGTCATAACATTTGTAACCGTTGTATTTTGAAGGATTGTGGCTTGCTGTGATAACTATACCTGAACTGCAATGAAGACGCATAACTGCATATGATATCATAGGAGTTGGCATAAGTTCAGGATAAATATAGACTTTGATACCGTTTGCTGCAAGAACACCTGCTGCTGTTTCTGCAAAAAGCTGTGATTTGATTCGTGAATCATAACCGATTGCAACTGACGGTTCTTCAAATTCATTGTTAAGATAGTCAGCAAGACCTTGTGTTGCCTGAGCTACTGTATAGACATTCATTCTGTTTGTACCTGCACCGATAACACCTCTGAGACCGCCTGTGCCGAATTCAAGACTTCTGTAAAATCTGTCAAGAATTTCTGCATCATTGCCTTTAATGCTTTCGAGTTCGTTAATAAGATCAGGATCATTGACTGCGTTTTCAAGCCAGAGCTCATATAAAGAATTGTAATCTGCCATAAACTGTCATCCTTTTCAAAAAATAATTCATTTTATATTATATACTATTTTTATGCAATTGCAAATGTTTTTTGCAAATAAATTATAATATTCACGGTAATTTTTTTTAATTTCTTGACAAATAAAATGTGATGATGTATTATTGAAAAGGAACAAATGTTCATTGAGGTGAAAATGATGTTTTCAACAGTAACAAGTGTAGGCATACTCGGTATGCATTCTTATATGGTTAATATTGAAGCAGATATTTCTATGGGCAAGGCAAAGTTTGATGTTGTCGGTCTTCCCGATGCCGCTGTAAATGAATCAAGAGAGCGTGTCAGAGCTGCAATGAAAAATTGCGGTTATGATTTTCCGCTTGTGCACCTTACTGTAAATCTTGCTCCTGCGGATATAAAAAAAGAAGGCCCTGTTTATGACCTGCCTATTCTTATTGCACTTATGGTTGCATCCAGACAGCTTGTTTGTCAGACGAATGATTGTGCTTTTCTGGGCGAGTTGTCTCTCGGAGGTCAGGTTAAGCACATAAACGGTGTGCTGCCGATGGTTATTGAAGCTAGAAATAATGGTGTAAAGAATATCTTTATTCCTGAGGATAATGCGGCTGAGGCGTCTGTAGTTGACGGAATAAATGTATTCCCGGTAAATAATATAAAACAGATCATAGAGCATCTTCAGGGCGGAAATCAGATTGTAAAGGCTGTTTTTGAAAACAAAGATGAATGTGAGCAGTTTTTGACTGGAGTAGATTTTTCTGATGTAAAGGGACAGTTTCAGGCTAAACGCGCTCTTGAGGTTGCTGCTGCAGGGAGTCATAACCTTCTTATGGTCGGACCTCCTGGCTCAGGTAAAAGTATGCTTGCAAAGAGATTGCCTTCAATTCTGCCCGATATGACATTTGAGGAATCGCTTGAAACTACAAAAATATTTTCAGTCGCAGGCCGACTGCCCAAAGATGTATCTCTTATAAGAAGACGACCTTTCCGATCACCGCATCATACGGTATCTGCTCCCGGGCTTTCAGGAGGCGGATCAATCCCTAAACCCGGTGAAGTTTCGCTTGCTCACAATGGTGTGCTTTTTCTCGATGAATTACCTGAATTCTCAAGAAATGCAATGGAAGCTTTAAGACAGCCTATTGAAGACGGAACTGTAACTATTTCCCGTGTGGCAGGTACGCTCACTTATCCTTGCTCTGTAATGCTTGTGTGTGCAATGAATCCTTGTCCCTGCGGTTATTTCGGTCATCCTACAAAAAAATGCACCTGCCCTCAGGGAGCACCCGCTAGATATCTGGCTAAGGTCAGCGGTCCGCTTCTTGACAGACTCGACATTCATATAGAAGTGCCTCAGGTTAATTTTGAAGATCTTTCTGATAATACTGCGGCAGAATCTTCTGAACTTATAAGAGCAAGAGTGAATACTGCAAGACGTATTCAGGTAAAACGTTTTGAAGGAACTGGAATCTCTTCAAATGCGCATATGACTGCAGAGATGACAAGAAAATATTGCGTTCTTACTGAGCCTGCATCAATGATTCTTAAAAAATCATTTGATAACCTTGGTCTTTCCGCAAGAGCTTATGATAAAATTCTCAGAGTTGCACGAACAATTGCAGACCTTGACGGTGCAGAAAAAATAGATGTAAAACATATTTCCGAAGCTCTTCAGTACAGAAGTCTTGACAGAAAATTCTGGAATAATGGTTGATGGAAATTAAATGCAGATACAAAAAACAACAGACGGAAGTTATCTTCCGTCTGTTGTTTTCTCAAGGATTGTTTTATATGAAATGTGAGGAGTTGTCTGAGTCAATATCTTGTATATCATAAATACAAATCAATTATATGCCACAATATATGTTTTGTCAATAGCAGTTAGCAAAAAATACTATTTTTTTCTCTTATTGCATATATTATACACAAAGAGGTGTATTTATATGATGAGAAAAAAGGACGAAGACAGCAAAAAAGATTTTTTTACTGTTATTATGATTGTTCAGATAGTACTCTGCGTTGTTCTTGTAACAGGAATGATAGTTTCATTTAACGGTAGCGGCAGATTTCTTGAGATAATACTTGAATCATACAATGCTCTGATGGAAGATGATTTTACCGGAGACGATGCAAAGGCTGCATTTTCTGAAATAATTGCTGCAGCTACAGATAAAAGCGAAAATAAAAAAGAAGAACTTCAACTGCAAGCATCAGGAGGAAAGGATATCGAATTTACTTCCCTTGAAACGCTTGAGGGAATAAGTTTTGAAAATATTGATACCGACTTTTCAATGCAGTTGCCTCTGAAATATTTTGTCATTACTTCTGACTTCGGATACAGATACAGTCCGGTAACAGGAGAACCGGGTATACATACAGGAATAGATATGGCAGCTGATTACGGTGTCCCGATATACGCAGCGGCAGACGGTGTTGTCGCTGATTCCGCTTGGGATGACAGTTACGGCAACTATGTGAAACTTCTTCACAAAGATAACACTGTGTCGATATATGCTCATTGTTCGTCTCTGTGTGTTTCTGAGGGGGAAACTGTGTCCGTTGGTGAAAAAATTGCAGAAATCGGTTCGACCGGTGCATCAACAGGTAATCATCTTCATTTTGAAGTGCGAAAAGATAATATCCGTGTGAATCCGAGAAACTATATTGATGAAGAAATCAAAGCCTGAAATTTCTGTCAGTTTTACATTTTTTGCGGCCGCTGCATTTTTTCTGTCAGGTGAGCTTTGTCTGAATTATCTGTATGCAGTTTTTTTTTCATTTCTTCACGAAACGGGACATATCGTTACAATTCTTATTTTTGGAGCAAAACCTGACTGTATAACTCTTGATATCTCAGGTATAAAAATTTCAAAAAACGAAATGAGTCTTTCATATGCACAGGAATGCGTTGTTGCGATATGCGGTCCTTTTGTTAATCTCATTTTTATGCTTATTTTTGCATCTGATAAAGATTCGTTAGCTTTTATGATAAATACGGGGCTGTTTTTTATAAATATGTTGCCTGTAAAAAGTCTTGACGGCGGAAGATTTGTGTTTTTTGTTGTTTCGCAATTCAAAAACGAAACAGTTGCAATGAAAGTAATATTTTTACTTGAAATTGTAACGATTTTTTTTGTTTCTGCATTGCTGATTATATTGTTTTCTGCGCACAGAGTGAATTCTTCAATTGTTCTGTTTTTTGTGATTCTTTTTGTGATGATAATTTCCGAACATCTGAATAATAACGGTTTGTGATTTTCATTCATCAATTTTGTGTTGCAATTTAGAGCTTTTGAATGTATAATAAGAATAATATTTTAATTTGGAAGTGTTTCAATGAAACGAGAAGTTGAAAAAATACTCGGTCTTGTTCAGAAACCCGCAAGATACACAGGCGGAGAGCTGAATGAGGTCATCAAAAATAAAGACGAAGTTGATATTCGTTATGCATTTTGTTTTCCTGATACATATGAAATAGGAATGTCAAATCTCGGTATGAAGATTCTGTATTCGCTTATCAATGCAAGAGAAGACGCTTGGTGTGAACGTGTTTTTGCACCCGATGTTGATATGGAAGAAGTTATGCGTCATCGTAATATTCCTCTTTTTGCTCTTGAAAGCGGAGATTATATAAAAGATTTTGACGCTATCGGTTTTTCTCTTTCATACGAACTGTGCTACACAAATGTTCTTAATATGCTCGACCTCGCAGGGCTTCCCGTTCTTTCAAAAGACAGAACATCTCTTACTCCTATTATTATGGCCGGCGGTGCTTGTGCATGTAATCCGGAACCCATTGCTGACTTTGTAGACTTTTTTCAGCTCGGTGAAGGCGAAGAAATGATGAATGATGTTCTCGACCTTCTCAAAGAGTGCAAAAAGAACGGCGAAAGCAAAGAAGAATTCCTTAAAAAAGCCGCACAGATTCAGGGTATTTATGTTCCTTCTCTGTATGATGTTGAATATAACGAAGACGGTACAGTAAAGTGTGTAACACCCAGTAACAATGCTCCTGAAAAAGTTACAAAGAGGATTGTCAGCGATATGGACAATGTTTTCTATCCCGACAAGTTTGTAGTTCCTTTTATTGATGTTGTTCACGACAGAGTAGTTACCGAAATTTTCAGAGGCTGTACAAGAGGCTGCCGTTTCTGCCAGGCTTGTTTCCTTAACAGACCTATCAGAGAAAAGAGTGTTGATGTAATCAATGAAGACTGCAAAAAGCTCTGTGCATCATCAGGATATGATGAAATTTCGCTTTGCTCACTTTCAAGCAGTGACTACTCAAAACTTCCAGAACTTCTCGGAGATCTTCTCAGCTGGGCAACAAAAGAAAAAATCAATGTTGCTCTGCCTTCTCTTCGTGTTGATAATTTTCCCGAAGATCTTGTAAAAAAACTCAATGAAGTAAGACGAAGCGGTCTTACTTTTGCTCCCGAAGCGGGTACACAGCGTCTTCGTGATGTTATTAATAAAAATGTAACCGAAGCCGAAGTGCTTGAAACATCAAAAAAAGCATTTTCGGGCGGATGGTGTGCGGTCAAGCTTTACTTTATGCTCGGTCTTCCCACTGAAACAATGGAAGATGTTGAGGGTATTGCTCAGCTTGCACAGAAAGTTGTTAATGCATTCTATTATAACCCTGACAAACCCAAGGGTAAAGGTGTCAATGTAAGCGTCAGTGCATCTTCATTTGTTCCAAAGCCTTTCACACCTTTCCAGTGGGAAGCTCAGGATACTCCCGAAATGCTTGAAGCGAAACAGGAGCATCTTAAGGAGAGCGTAACTACAAAGAAGGTCACTCTTAAATTCCATAAAATACCCATAAGCTTCCTTGAAGGCGTTATGGCAAGAGGTGACAGAAAACTCTGTGAAGTAATTCTCAAGGCATGGCAGAAAGGCTGTAAATTCGACAGTTGGGATGATCATTACAAGTTTGATGTTTGGATGGAAACATTCGAGGAATGCGGTATTGATCCTAGATTTTATGCTTCAAGAAAACGTGATTTTACAGAGGTTCTTCCCTGGGATCATCTTGATTACGGTATCAGAAGAGAATATCTTGAAAATGAATGCAAAAAGGCTTATGAGGCTGCAACAACACCTCAGTGCAGAGAAAAGTGTTCTGCCTGCGGTGCAAATAAACTGAACGGAGGTAAGTGTGATGCGATGTGTAAGAGTGTGGTTCAGTAAACAGGGCAGAATCAAGTATGTGTCTCATCTTGATATAATGCGTTGTATGACAAGAGCTGTCAGACGTGCAGATATACCTCTGTGGTATACAGAAGGATTTAATCCTCACCCGTATCTTTATTTCCTGCAGCCGATGCCTCTTGGTGTTGAGGGACTCAATGAGCCTCTTGATATCAGAATCGAAGGTGATATTTCCGATGAACAGATTATGGAGAATCTTAATAATGTTCTTCCCGTCGGAATAAAAGTCACTAAGGTAACAGAACCTTATATGAAATCAAATGATCTTGCATTTGCCGAATATGAGATTTATTTTGAAAAAGAAGAAAATCTTTCGGACAAGCTTTCAGAAGCAATGGGATCAGGAGAACTTAAATGTGAGAAGATGGGCAAAGTCAACGGCAGAAAAAGAGTCAAGGAAGTTGACGTTTCCGAAAATATCAGAAAATACACTCTTTGTGAAAAAGATGATTATATTGTGATGAATGTAATCCTTCCGGGAGGCAATACAAAAAACGTAAATCCGATGAATCTTCTTGATGCTGTAAACAGATATCTCGGTACAGAAATTGTTCCTCTCAATATTATAAGACTCGGTCTTCTTGATGCAAATCTTATAGCTTTTGAATAAAGAAACGGCATAAAAATGTCCGTAAATAGTCAAGAAAAACTATTGCAATCTTGATTTTATTGTGATATTATATATAAGCGTTCGTTTGCGTTTAGAGATTAAAACCACTAAACGGCGATTAATGCACAGCGTACATTAAAGCGGTCGGTCCTCTGGCAGGAGATGCGTAAGAACGGCTGAAAAAATTCAGGAGGTAAAATTATGGACGCACTTAAACTCATTGCTCAGGACAGCATCAAAGCTGAAGCTCCTCAGTTCAAGGTCGGTGACACTGTTAAGGTTCACGTTAAGATCCGTGAGGGCGAAAAAGAACGTATTCAGGTTTTCGAGGGAACTGTTATTGCTCGTAAGGGCAGCGGTGTAGCTCAGACATTCACAGTAAGACGTGTTTCTTACGGTGTTGGTGTTGAAAGAGTATTCCCCGTTCACTCACCCAACGTTGCTAAGGTTGAAATTGTCAGAACAGGTAAGGTTCGCAGAGCTAAGCTCTACTACCTTCGTGACAGAGTTGGTAAGGCAGCTAAGGTTAAAGAACAGATCAGATAAGTTTTTTCCGGGCAAAAGGGGCAGTTATGTCCCTTTTTTTGCTTTAATTTTCAATCTGCTGTTTCAGGTGTTATTATGAAAGAAAAAACTAACGGTTACATATATTATGAATACCATAAGCAGACCGATAAAGAAATCATTCGTGATGTTGCCTGGACTTCAGTTTTCAGGTGGATATATGCAATAATATTACTGTTTATTGTGTTATCGTTGACTTTTTCTGTTTTATTCAGAATTGTTGCGGTTGATGGTTCTTCAATGGAACCGACTTTGCACAATAAAGACATTATTGTGGCAGATGCTATCGGTTACAATGCTGAAAAAGGTGATATTGTTCTTCTTAAAATGTCAGATGAAGACAATGTTCTTATTGTAAAAAGAATAATTGCAACCGAAGGTCAGACTGTTGAAATTGATTATGACAGAAAGACTGTTAATGTTGACGGCGTGATTCTTGATGAACCTTATATTTCAGAAATGTTATCACCGATCAACAATGAAATGGAATACCCTTATACGGTGCCTCGCGGTCATGTGTTCGTAATGGGGGATAACCGTACAGAATCCGTTGACAGCAGAAATAAAAATATTCAGGCAATAGCTGAAGAGAAAATCGTAGGCGATGTTATTGCCAGAGTTTATCCTTTTTCTGATTTTATTACTTTTGAATGATGGTGAAAAAGATGAAATTTTACAAAAAGCTTGTTGAAAATATTTTTGAATTCGCATCAATAGCAGTTACAAGCGTTCTTGCAATTGCAATTATTTTTACATTTTTCTTCAGACTTGTAGGTGTAGACGGTAACTCAATGGTTCCTACATTGGCACATAAAGACTGGCTTATCACAAGTACTGCAACAACTGATTATGAATATAAAGACATTATTATTGCCGTACAGCCCGGTGTTCTAAATGAGCCTCTTGTCAAGCGTGTTATCGCTACAGAAGGTCAGTGGGTTGAAGTTGATTACGAAAACGGTGTTGTCAGAGTCGGTGACACAGTAGATACAATGCAGGAATTGTATGAGCCCTATATCAAAGAACCCGCAACAGAGCGTAATTATACAGATAATAATGAATATCCTATTCAGGTGCCTGAAAACTGTGTATTTGCAATGGGTGACAACAGAAATAATTCAACAGACAGCCGTTCATATCTTGTAGGTTTCATTGATGAAAGCTACATTCTCGGCAAAGCTCAGTACAGAGTAATTTCAGGGCAGACAGGACTTGATTTTGATAAATTTCAGATTTACGATAAATAATATCACGGGGGCTGAAACAACAGCCCTCTTTTTTGGAAGGTGAGATAATGGCAGATGCAATCAAACAGCAGGTACAATGGTTTCCCGGTCATATGGCGAAAACAAGAAGACTTATCAAAGAACAGCTCCGTCAGGTGGACGCTGTTACAATGCTTCTTGATGCCAGAATTCCTGAAAGCAGTAAGAATCCCGAAATAGATGAACTTATTCAGGGTAAGCCTACCATCATTCTGTTCAATAAAGCCGATCTTGCTGACAGTAATGCAACAAAGCAGTGGATTGAATATTATGCAAAAAAAGGTGCCGCATCACTTGAAGTTGACTGCAGAACAGGTAAAGGTCTCAATAAATTCAGACCTCTGGTAAGAGAAGTTCTTGCAGATACAATAAAGCGTAATGAAGAAAAAGGTATGCCCGGTAAAACACTCAGAATTATGGTTGTAGGTATTCCCAATACAGGTAAATCTTCATTCATAAATAAAATGGGTGCAGGCGGCAAAGCAAAAGTTGAAGACAGAGCAGGTGTCACACGCAACAATCAGTGGTTTGTTATCGGCGGTGGTATTGAAATGCTTGATACACCGGGCGTTCTTTGGCCTAAATTTGAGGATCCCGAAGTAGGTGACAAGCTTGCTTTCACAGGCGGTGTAAAAGATCAGATTCTCGATATTGAAACACTTGCAGTAAGATTCCTTCAGGTAATGAAAGACAATTATTCTGACAGACTCAGAGAAAGATATAAAATTGATGATTTTGAAGACCTTGAATCTTGGGAAATTCTTGAACTTATTGGTAAAAAAAGAGGTATGATGATCCGTGGCGGTGAAATCGATACAATGCGCGCATCTGTTGCGGTACTTGATGAATACAGAGGCGGAAAATTCGGCAGAATGACTCTTGAGTGGGTGAAAAAATGACATATGAATTTGAAAATAAGGCACACGAAGAAGGCTATAAAATAGTCTGTGGTGTTGACGAAGCAGGCAGAGGTCCTCTTGCAGGTCCCGTTTATGCTGCAGCGGTAATTCTTCCCGATGGTCTTGAAGAAATGGGTATTAATGACTCAAAGAAAATGACGGAAAAGAAAAGAGAAGCTCTTTTTGATATCATTGTAGAAAACGCAACTGCTTACGGCATCGGTTTTGCAACAGAAAAAGAGATTGATGAAATCAATATTCTTAATGCAACTTTTCTTGCAATGAGAAGAGCTGTTGAGGCAATGGGCGTAAAACCCGATCTTGTCCTTGTTGACGGTAACAGAAAACCCGGCACCGGCTATGAAGAAATTACTCTTGTCAAAGGCGATGCAAAGTCAATTTCTATTTCTGCAGCATCAATTCTTGCAAAAGTCAGCAGAGACAGATATATGAAAGACCTTGCTGAAAGACACCCTGAATATAAATTTGAACAGCACAAGGGATACGGTACAAAGCTTCATTATGAAATGATTGAACAGTACGGTATTCTTCCTGACCACAGACGCTCATTCCTTAAAAAGATTCTTGAAAAATGATAGGTGAGCCGAGAAAAACGGGTCTGCTGGGTGAGATTTATGCCTCAAGATTTCTTCGTGATAATGGGTACAATATTTTAGCCGCAAACTTCAGAACTAAGAGCGGTGAAATTGATATTGTCGCTGAAATCGATGATATTATTTGTTTTGTTGAAGTCAAAACAAGAAAAGAAGGCGCTTATTTTGACCCTGCATATGCTGTTGACAAGAAAAAAGAAGAAAATGTAAAAAGCACTGCGGCAGCATTTATGTCTGCACTCAAAATGAAAAAGCAGATGCGTTTTGACATAATTGAAGTGATATTGTCTGATAATGATTGTGAAGTCAGACTTATTGAAAATGCCTTTTAGGGTGATATTATGAGATTTTTTGATTTACATTGTGATACAATAACAGAACTTGAAAAGAAAAATGAAAGCCTTGCAAAAAATGACGGGCATATTTCTCTTGATAAGGCTGAGTATCTTGATGAATATGTTCAGGATTATGCAATTTTTATTCCTGATGAATACAGAGGCAAAGCGGCAACCGATTACTTTGATCGTGTTTATGCTTTCTATAAAAAACAGATTGAACTCTGCGGTATCAGTGAATATCACGAGAAGAAATATACAAAATTCAGATCTGTACTGTCTGTTGAAGGCGGTGCAGGTACGGGCGGCACGATTGATGGTCTCCATCATCTTGCTGACTGCGGTGTAAAACTTATCACTATTACCTGGAATGGCAGAAATGAGCTTGCAAGCGGCTGTTTTGATGAAGACGATATCGGTCTTACTGCATTCGGCAGAGAAGCGATAAGAGAAATGGAAAAACTGCATATCGCAGCGGACGTTTCCCATCTTTCAAAAAAAGGTTTCTATGACCTTGCAGACCTTGCGGACAAGCCTTTTATGGCTTCACACTCCTGCATTGATATTGTTGATAATTTCAAGGCAAGACACAGAAATCTTACAAAAGATCAGGTTAAGATTATTGCTGAGCATAAAGGTGTAATCGGTATCAATCTTTGGGAAAAGCTTCTCGGTAATGATGATAATTCTTTTGATGCTGTTTATCGTCATATGTCAGAGATAATTGATGTCGGCGGAGAGGATGTTATCGCTATGGGCACAGACTTTGACGGTTGTGACATTAATCCCGACCTTGCAGGAATTGAAAAGATTATCACTCTGCGTGATTTTCTTTACGGAAAAGGTTTTTCTGATATTCTTCTTGATAAGATATTTTTCTCAAATGCAGACAGATTTTTTGCAAATCTTCTCTTTACAAAGTAAGTTTGTTCTGCTATAATAAAATGTGATTTTTTACTAATTGAAAGGATGTTCTCCAAAATGTTTTATACATCAACAAGAGATAAGTCTCTCAAAGTGACATCAGCTGAAGCAATCACAAAAGGTATTTCAGCAGAAGGCGGACTTTTTGTTCCTTGTGAAATTCCTCACGTTGATCTTGAATTCATTGCTTCAATGAAAGATATGTCTTATATCGAAAGAGCAAAGAAAGTTCTTTCTCTTTACCTTACAGATTTCTCAGCAGAAGAAATTGCAGCATTTGTAGAAGGTGCATACAAAGATGGCAAGTTCTCATCAGATGAAGTTGCGCCCGTTGTAAACCTTCACGATAATGTGAATATTCTTGAACTCTGGCACGGTCCCACTTGTGCATTCAAGGATATGGCTCTTCAGCTTCTTCCTTACCTTCTTATCGGTTCATCAAAGAAGACTCTCAAGGATAAGGAAATTGTTATCCTCGTTGCAACATCAGGTGACACAGGTAAGGCTGCTCTTGAAGGCTTCAAGGATGTTGATTCAACAAAGATTCTTGTTTTCTATCCCAATGACGGTGTAAGCCCTATGCAGAAGCGTCAGATGTGCACACAGGAAGGTAACAATGTCGGTGTTTGTGCAATCAACGGTAACTTTGACGATGCTCAGACAGGCGTTAAGACAATCTTTACAGACGATGAAATCAAGACTGTATTTGAAAAGAACAATCTTGTATTCTCTTCAGCTAACTCAATTAACTGGGGCAGACTTGTTCCTCAGATTGTTTACTATTTTTCAGCTTACTGTGATATGCTTAAGCAGGGTAAGATAGCTCTCGGTGACAAGATTAATGTTGTTGTTCCCACAGGTAACTTCGGTAACATTCTTGCTGCTAACTATGCAATGAAGATGGGACTTCCTCTTGGTAAGCTTATCTGTGCTTCAAACGCTAACAACGTTCTCACAGATTTCATCACAACAGGTAAGTATGACAGAAACAGAAGCTTCTTTGCTACTATTTCTCCCTCAATGGATATTCTTATCTCCTCAAACCTTGAAAGACTTATGTTCACTCTTCATGGTGAAGATGATGCAGCTGTAAGAGGTCTTTACGGCTCTCTTAAGGATAACGGTACATTTGAAGTATCAGCAGAAGTTCTTGAAAAAATCAAGGCTGTATACTCTGCAGGTTGCTGTGATGATGAATCAACAAAGGCAACAATCAAAGCAGTTTATGATAATTATGATTATCTTTGTGATACGCATACAGCAGTTGCAATCAAGGTTTATGATGACTATGTAAAAGAAACAGGTGACAACACACCCGTTGTTATCGCTTCAACAGCAAGCCCCTATAAGTTCTGCGCAAGCGTTCTTACTGCAGTTGAAGGCAGTGCTGACGGTGACGAATTCTCAATGCTTACACAGCTTGAAGAAAAAACAGGAGTTATTGCTCCTGCTCAGCTTAAAGGTCTTGAAAACAAAGATGTTCGCTTCAGCAATGTCTGCGAAAAGGATGCAGACAGCATGAGAAAAGTTGTTTTCAATATGCTCGGTATCGAATAATTATGTAAATAATTGAGGACGGTTATTGCCGTCCTCTTTGCTGATTGAATCAGCCTTTCATTGTTGTGTCATTCATCTTGAATGTTTCACAAGCTGTTTCGCCGCACTTGCATGCTGTACTGTTGCCGACTGTGATGCAGTCAGCTGTGCAGTTGTTCTGAGTTGTGTGATAAACACAGTTCTTTACTTCGCATCTGATTTTGTTTTCCATGATTCAATCACCTTTGTTTTTTGCCCGAAGGCTGTATATTAAAGAGAATTCTCTTGATGTTATTATTGACCGGTAAAACGGATTTATATTAAGAAAATTTTTCCTGAAAGGAGAGTAGTGTATGAATTTGTTTGCAATCGGTGACACTCATCTGTCATTCGGTAAAGATAAGCCCATGGATATTTTCAAGGGTTGGGATAATTATGTTGAAAGACTTCAGAAACAATGGAATGCAGTAGTCTCCGATAATGATACTGTTGTTATTAATGGTGATATTTCCTGGTCAATGAAGCTTTCTGAGTGTTATGAAGACTTTAAGTTTCTTCACGAACTCAAGGGCAAAAAAATTATTATGAAGGGTAATCACGATTATTGGTGGACAACTCTCAATAAAATGAATAATTACCTGGCAGAGCAGAATTTTGATTCTATTCAGATTCTTTTCAATAATTCATTTGCGTTTGGTGATTATGCGGTATGCGGCACTAGAGGTTGGTTTTACGATTCTCCGGAGAGTGATAAAAAGGTTGTTCTTCGTGAGAGACAGCGACTTATCCGCTCAATTGAATCAGCAATTGATATAGGAAAAGAGCCGATTGTATTTCTTCATTATCCTCCTCTTTTTGAAGACAGAGAATGCGAAGAGATATATAGCGTGTTGCTTGAATACAATATAAAACGTTGTTTTTTCGGTCATGTTCACGGTGATACGACAGGCAGATATGACAATTTTGAACGTGACGGAATAAAATTTTCTTTGATTTCGGGTGACAGACTCGGTTTTTGTCCAAAATTAATAGAAAAAGCATAAAATATTTCCATTATTTCTTCATATTTTTTGAAATAACAGTAGAAATTTTCGGAATTATTTGCTATAATACAAAAGTTAAAATATATCATCTCATATTTACTATGAGAATGGAGGAAAAACTAATGAGCTTAAAATCATGTGAAAAAACAGGAACAAATGAAGTAACACTTGAGCTTTCTATCAGTGCAGAAGCTTTTGCTGATGCAAACAACAAAGCTTACAACAAGGTTAAGAAGAATATCGCTGTTCCCGGTTTCAGAAAGGGTAAAGCACCCAAAGCATTTATCGAAAAGTACTACGGTGAAGGTGTATTCTATGATGATGCACTTGAAATCGCATTCCCCGCAGCATACGAAGCAGCTGTTGCTGAAGCAGGTATTGATCCCGTTGACAATCCCTTTGATTTTGACATCAAGACAGTTGGTAAAGACGGTGTAGAACTTTCATGTAAAGTTACAGTTAAGCCCGAAATCGAACTCGGCGATTACAAGGGTCTTAAGGCTGAAAAGGCTGCTGTTGAAGTTACAGCAGAAGAAGTTGAAGCTGAACTCAAGAGAAAGCAGGAAGACAATTCAAGAATCGTTGATGTTGATGACAGAGCAGTTGTTGACGGTGATATCGTTACAATCGACTATGAAGGCTTCAATGATGGTGTAGCATTTGACGGTGGCAAGGCTGAAGGTTTTGACCTTACAATCGGCAGCGGTCAGTTCATTCCCGGTTTTGAAGAAAAGATCATCGGTCACAACATCGGTGAAGAATTTGATATCGACGTTACATTCCCCGAAGAATATCACGCAGAAGATCTTGCAGGTAAGCTCGTTGTATTCAAAATCAAGCTTCACGGCATCAAGGTAAAGGAACTTCCCGAACTTGATGACGAGTTTGTAAAGGATATCAGCGAATTCGATACAATCGATGAACTCAAGGCTGATGTTGAAAAGACACTTACAGAAGCTAAGCAGAAGAATGCTGACAAGGAATTCGAATCAAAGCTTCTTGATATGGTAGTTGAAGCAGTTAAGGGGGAAATTCCCGAATGTATGATTGAAACATCAATCGACAATATGCTTCAGGATATGGATTACAGACTTCAGATGCAGGGTCTTAACCTCAAGACATATCTTATGTACACAGGTATGGACGAAAAGACAGTAAGAGAGCAGTACAAGGCTCAGGCTGAAAAAGAAGTTAAGCTTATGCTTGCTCTTGAAAAGATTGTTTCTCTTGAGGGCATCGAAGCAACTGATGAAGATGTTAATGAACTTTATCAGTCATATGCTGATGCATACTCAATGGATATTGACCAGATCAAGGCTGCTATCCCCGAGAAGACAGCTAAGGGCGATATCGTAAACAAGAAGGCAGTTGAATTCGTTGTTGCAAACGCAAAGGCTGCAAAGCCCAGAAAGACAGCTGCTAAGAAGACAACAACAAAGAAGACAACTAAGAAGGCAGAAGCTGCAGAGGAAGCTCCCGCAGCTGAAGAAACAGCAGAATAATCTGAATAAATATTCTGCAAGTGTACTATAATTTAAGAGTCCAAGGAGGTTTTTAGTATGGCATTGGTACCTACCGTCATTGAACAGACAAACAGAGGCGAGAGAGCCTATGATATCTTTTCACGTCTTCTCAATGACAGAATTATAGTTCTTTCAGATGAAGTCAATGACGCAACTGCAAGTCTTGTCGTTGCACAGCTTCTTTTCCTTGAGAGTCAGGATCCCGAAAAGGATATAAGTCTTTATATCAACAGTCCCGGCGGTTCAGTTTCCGCAGGTATGGCTATCTATGATACAATGCAGTACATCAAGTGTGATGTTTCAACTATCTGTATGGGTATGGCTGCATCAATGGGCGCATTCCTTCTTTCCAGCGGTGCAAAGGGTAAGAGATATGCTCTTCCCAACAGCCTTGTTATGATTCATCAGCCTCTCGGCGGTGCTAAAGGTCAGGCAACTGATATTGAAATCGTAGCAAAGCAGATTCTCAAAACAAAGGAAAATCTTAACAGAATTCTTGCAGAGAATACAGGCAAACCCATTGAGCAGATTTATGCAGACACAGAGCGTGATAACTATATGTCAGCAGAGGAAGCTATGGAATATGGCCTTGTAGATAAGGTTATTGCACACAGATAATTTTTTGATCGGGCAGATCATAACGGTTTGCCCGATTATTTTTTGATTAGGAGTTGAATTACATTTGGCTAAGAATGGAAATTCAAGAGATAATTCAGTTTGTTGTTCGTTTTGTAAGAAACCGCAGAATCTTGTCCGTAAGCTGATTGCAGGACCTGATAATGTGTTTATATGCGATGAATGTACGGCACTTTGCAGCGAAATTGTTGCAGAGGAAACTTATTATGAAGAAAAGAAGTCTAAAAAAGCACTTAAAAGAGATCTTCCTAAGCCTGCAGATATCAAAAACAAACTTGATGAATATGTAATCGGTCAGGACAGCGCAAAAACTGCTCTTTCCGTTGCTGTTTATAATCACTATAAGAGAATTTATTACGGTGCAGACTGTGATGTTGATATCCAGAAGAGTAATGTTCTTCTTCTCGGCCCTACAGGTGTAGGTAAAACTATGCTTGCACAGACTCTTGCAAAGATTATTGACGTACCTTTTGCAATCGCTGATGCAACAACTCTTACAGAAGCAGGTTATGTCGGTGAAGATGTTGAAAATATTCTTCTCCGCCTTATTCAGGCTGCCGATTTTGATATTGAACGTGCTGAAAGAGGTATTATCTATGTTGATGAAATTGATAAGATTTCACGTCGTTCAGAAAATCCCTCAATAACTAGAGACGTAAGCGGTGAAGGCGTTCAGCAGGCACTTCTTAAGATTCTTGAAGGCACAGTTGCAAATGTTCCTCCTCAGGGCGGAAGAAAGCATCCTCAGCAGGAATTCATTCAGATAGACACAACTAATATTCTGTTTATCTGTGGTGGTGCGTTTGACGGTATTGAAAAAATTATCGAAAAGCGTATGGGTAATTCCGTAATCGGTTTCGAAGCACAGGTAAAATCAAAGGCAGAGGTTGACAGTGACTATATTATGTCACTTGCAACTCCTCAGGACATTATCAAATTCGGTCTCATTCCCGAACTTGTAGGTCGTGTACCTGTTATTACTCCGCTTAAGAATCTTGACAGAGATTCTCTTGTCAGAATTCTCAAGGAACCTAAAAATTCAATTACAAAACAGTATGTTCAGCTTTTCAATATGGATGATGTTGAACTTGTATTTGAAGATGAGGCTCTTGAAGCTGTAGCGGAAATGGCTCTTGAGAAGAAAACAGGTGCAAGAGGTCTTCGTGCAATTATGGAAAAATCTTTGCTTGAACTTATGTATGAAGTACCCTCAGACAAATCTGTTGTCAGTGTTACAATTACAAAAGATTGTATCGAAAACGGTGGCGATCCGTTGTTTGTACGTGACGAATCTAAACTTGAAGAAGATTCAGACAAACCTGCAATCGCAGGTATCTGATAAAAAAAGCGGTTCAATCGAACCGCTTTTTCTTATACATTCACTATATTTTTTTCATCTATTTCATTGAATATTTTTTCAATGAATTTTATTCCGCTTTCAATACATTGCATTGATTTTTCATTTTTCATTGATAGGTGGAAATCGTGACCGTAGAGAAGTCCGTCTGCATAGGAAGTTTTTACTTTCGGACAATGTTTCATAAGAAGCTCTGCCATCGGACGTCCTTGATTGGGGCAGACGAAGTCTGAATCAGACCAGGATATGAATGAAGGGCACCAGTTATCATTTACGAAATCTGTTGTTGACATGTACTTGAAATATTCATAGTCATAAATATCACTCAGGTCGTCTTTGAGCTTTTTTCCGGTAAGCATTGATGCCAGCTCATGTCTGATGCTCATCGGGAGTTTTGCATCAAGCATTGCTGTAAGATTGTAGGGGCCGCTGTTGAGAATAAGTGCTGCAATGTCAATTTTAACGTTGGGCAATTGCAATTCTTCAGCCATACCGTCATTGAATCTGAGAGCGGCAATGTAGGAAGCAAGGTAAGCACCCGCAGAGTCACCGGTAATAACGATTTTTTCAAGGTCTATGCTGTATTCTTCAGCGAGTTTTATAATGTGATTTGCAGCATCTACAGCGTCCTTGATACAACCGAAAATATTGACTTTCGGCGGCATACGGTAGTTTGCATTGAATACATAATAACCACGGCTTGCATAAAGCTCACTGAGGGTTTTTCTGTAGTCTTTATCACCCATAACAAAACCGCCACCGTGGAAATTAAGGAGAATCGGGTGCTTTTTTCCGTCCTTGAGAATAGACGGATCAAAGTACAGGTCGCCAACGGTCATCATTGCATCAAGATTGCTGTAAGGAATATCTCTGACAGAATATATACTTTCTATATTGTAAGGATTCTGTGATTTATCAAAAACAACATCGATTGCTTTGAAAATAAACTGTGATTTATTCATAAATCTCACCCCTTGGAATATGATATAATATTACCATAATTTGCAAGTCAATTCAATAAAATTTATGCAATGCGTATTGTGTTTATGTTGTGATTTTGTGAATTTTTTGTGAATCTGTTGAATTAACCTGAGTAAAATGATAGAATTGCAGCGGAGTGATTACTATGAATGAAATTATGAAAAATATTGTTTCAAGAAGAAGCGTAAGAAAATTTTCTGATAAAGAGATACCTTTGGAGATCCTGGAGCAGATAATAACAGCAGGACTTTATGCACCGAGTGCAATGAATACTCAGCTCTGGCAGATTACAGTCCTTAAAAATGATGAAAAAATTGTAAGTCTTCAGAAATCGATTGCAAAAGCTCTTGACAGACCTGATTATCACAGATTCTACGGTGCTCCTGTGTTTATTATTGTAACCGTACCTGAAGATTACAGGCACGGTGCTGTTGATACAGCTTGTGTGCTTGAAAATATGTTTCTTTCTGCGCATTCTCTCGGAGTCGGCTCTGTATGGATAAATCAGCTCAGAGACTGTTGTAATGACCCGGAAGTCAGAGCATTACTGACAGAATTCGGTATACCTGAAAATCATATCTGCTTCGGCTGTGCTGCAATCGGCTATGCTGACTGCAAATTGCCGGCAGACAGAGAAAATAAAGGAATTGTGAAAATTGTTGAATAAGAGTAAGAGAGACAGCATAAAAATGCTGTCTCTCTGTTTTTTATTAAACATTATCAAGTCCGTAGCTGTAGAAGGGGAGCGGAAACCAAGCATGGCAGAATGCAGGTGCTTCATTTCTTCTTTCTGAATAGAGCGAACCGATAAATCTCATTGCCTCCTGATGTTTTAGAATTATATCGGGTTTTTCATCAGTTTCTTCAACGGTGACCTGGTTGTCTTTAACTGTGATTTTAAGTTGTTCGGGAAGCTTTTCACCCTGAATAAAGAGTCTGAGTTCACCGTCGGGAAGCTTCTGATATGTAGTCTTAAACTTAAGGAATGCTCTTATGACATTCTCATAGCAGAAAACAGTGAACTGCTCAGTGTGTCCCATATCATAAATTTCGCAATGAAGAGCAAGGTAATTATAAAGAGGCTTATCAAATACAGGAACAGGAATTCTGATTTTATCATTTCCTGAATTTTCAAGAGCAAGAAGAATAATATCTTCAATATCTTCTTCGTTCTTGTAAAACAATTCATGAAGTCCGTCTCTGCTGCTGTAATATGCAAACCAGCCTTTTACTTCGTCATTTTCAAGGGCAACATATGGAATTGTATTCCATGAAAGAAGAATATCATACATTGCTTCTTCAGGTCTTTCCATTCTGTAAGGACGGCTGTTGTATATTTCTGTTATCTGAGAAATGTAATCTTTATCTTCGGGCTTCAGTTCCTTGATAGTGAATTTTGATTTTCTGTCAGCACCGAGAGTTCTTGTGACATTGCACTGTCTGTAACTGAAACTTGTCTGGATACCTGCAGGTTCGTATGAGAAATGCTCATATCTCTGTCTTGCACCACCGAGATTTGAAATATCTGTCATATTCTGCTTCATTTCATCAAGAGCGAGAAGCATACAGAACTGCATATATCCTTTTCCTCTGTGTGCGGGATGAACAGCAACATTGCCGATGCCGCCGATTTTAAGTTTTTCGTCACCAACTGTGAGGGTATTATAGTAAAGACCTACAGCAGCTCTCATATCGCCTTCAACATCAAGGATGATATTGTTTTCAGCAGGCTTGTATTGTTCTTTATAGAGTTTTGGGAGCAGCTTCAGGAAGTTTGTGTCACCTTTGTCGAAATCAAAAGTAATATCAAGCATTCTGAGGAGTTCTTCTCGCTGATATGCTTTACCGTGGGTCATATGTATGTAGTCTGACATTAATTTTCACCTCAAAAAATTTCTTAAACTATCTTAGCATATATTATAATAAAAATCAAATAATTTTTTATATAAATATTTATTATATTACTTGCTTATTGGGAGTGATTATGATATACTAAATTGAATAAAAGTAAGGTGGTGGAGTGTGCTTTGATTATACTGGGAATTGACCCCGGCTATGCAATTGTAGGTTACGGAATTATTGAATATAACAACAACCATTTCAAAGTGCTAGATTTCGGAGCTGTTACCACAAAAGCTCATACAGATTTCACAGACAGACTCCTTCACATATATTCAGGAATAAAAAACCTTGTTGAAATATATAATCCTCAGGCAATGGCAATTGAAAAACTGTTTTTCAATACAAACCAGAAAACTGCCATTGATGTAGCTCAGGCGAGAGGTGTAATTATTCTTGCTGCAAGACAACACGGCGTGCCGATTTTTGAGTACACGCCTCTTCAGGTAAAACAGAGCGTAGTAGGTTACGGCAGAGCAGAAAAGAAACAGGTTCAGGAAATGACAAAGCTTCTGCTGAATCTTGATAAAGTGCCAAAGCCTGATGATACGGCAGACGCACTTGCAATGGCTATCTGTCATGCTCATTCAAGCGGTTCGGCTTTGGGCACATTTATGAAAGGACTGTAAATTTATGTTTTATTCGCTTACAGGAAATATTATTATGACCGATGTTTCAAGTGTTGCTATTGAGTGCGGCGGAGTCGGTTTTAAGTGTAATGCATCAATGAATACTCTTAAAAAAGTCGGAAACGTCGGCTGTAAGACAACTCTTTTTACATATCTTGCAGTCAGGGAAGATGCGCTTGAACTTTTCGGTTTTTCTGATACACAGGAGCTTGATTGTTTCAAACTTCTTATCGGCATTTCAGGCGTAGGTCCTAAAGCTGCACTTGCAGTTCTTTCTGAAATGACACCCGACAGACTTGCAATGGCTGTTGCAAGCGGTGATGCAAAATCTGTCACAAAAGCTCAGGGTGTAGGTCCTAAAATAGCACAGAGGATTGTTCTTGAGCTTAAAGGCAAACTCACTGCTGTTGCTTCATCTGATGACGACGGATTTAACCCTGCTGCAGCAATCGAAGCGTCTGACAATACGGCAGAGGCTGTTAGTGCACTTCAGTTTCTTGGCTATACAAAATACGAAGCGGCAAAAGCTGTTTCAAATTTTGACAAAAATCTCTCTGTTGAAGAGCTTATAAAGAAAGCTCTTGCAGTTCTTTCAAAAAATCTTTAAGAAATGGTGAATAAAAATGGAAGAAAATGAATACCGTATGATGTCACCCGAATTTACACAGAATGATAATGAGACAGAAGTTTCTTTAAGACCTAAAACACTTGATGATTATATCGGGCAGGAAAAGGTTAAGGAAAATCTGAAAATCTATATGGATGCTGCACTCGGCAGAGGAGAAACACTTGACCATGTTCTTCTTTACGGTCCTCCCGGTCTCGGAAAAACAACACTTGCAGGTATTATTGCAAATCAGATGAATGTTCAGATGCGTGTAACATCAGGTCCTGCAATTGAAAAACCCGGTGACCTTGCGGCACTTCTTACTAATCTCAATGAAGGTGATGTTCTTTTTATAGATGAAATACACCGTCTTTCAAGAAGTGTAGAAGAAGTACTTTATCCCGCAATGGAAGATAATGCAATAGACATTATTATCGGCAAAGGCCCATCAGCAAGAAGTATCAGACTTGATATAAAGAATTTTACGCTTGTAGGAGCCACAACAAGAGCAGGTCAGCTTACAGCACCTCTCAGAGACAGATTCGGTGTTGTTTTAAGACTTGAACTTTATACTCCTCAGGAACTTGCGGAAATTGTTAAGAGAAGCGCAGGAATTCTCGGAATCGGTATTGATGATGACGGTGCGCTTGAAATTGCATCACGTTCAAGAGGTACCCCGAGAATTGCAAACAGACTTCTCAAAAGAGCAAGAGACTTTGCACAGGTTATCGGAAGCGGTACTATTACCGAACAGGATGCAAAACTCGCACTTTCAAGAATGGAAATCGATGAACTCGGTCTTGATAATATAGACAGACTTCTTCTTACCACAATGATAAACAACTATAACGGTGGACCTGTTGGACTTGAAACAATTTCAGCAGCCATCGGCGAAGAAGCAGTCACTATTGAAGACGTATATGAACCTTATCTTATGCAGATAGGTTTCCTCGGCAGAACACCGAGGGGAAGAGTCGTTACGAATGCAGCATACACACATCTCGGAATAGAAAAAAAAGGTCAGCAATCATTATTCTGATTATTTTACGGAGGCGTATGTTATGGGCAGATTATTCGGTACGGACGGAGCAAGAGGAATTGCAAATACAGAAATAACAAGTGAACTTGCAATGAAAACGGGCAGAGCCACAGCAATGGTACTTTCAGAAAATTCTGCACGCAGGCCAAAAGTGCTTATCGGAACCGATACACGAAAATCTGCAGATATGCTTTCATCCGCACTGGCTTCGGGACTTTGTTCTGTCGGTGCTGATGTGATTATGGCTGGTGTTGTTCCCACTCCTGCAGTTGCATTTCTTGTCAGAGAATACGGCTGTGATGCAGGCATTATGATATCGGCTTCACACAATCCTTGTGAATACAACGGAATTAAGATTTTTCAGTCTTCGGGATATAAACTTCCCGATAATATTGAGGAAAAGATTGAAGCAATAATTCTTGATGATGCCGCAATACCGCCCATTGTGATCGGAGACGATGTTGGCAGAATCGTCAGCGCACCCTTTGCAGCAGATGATTATGTAAATCACATTGTCGCTTCGGCGGAAAAGATTCCCTGCGGAATAAAAATAGCACTTGACTGCGCAAACGGCTCGGCAAGTGCCACCGCAGAGAAACTTTTTACAATTCTTGGTACAGACTTTACTGTTTTGAATGCTGAACCTGACGGTGTGAATATAAATGACAACTGCGGTTCAACTTGTATTGAAGTTCTTGCTGAGTTTGTGAAAAAACACAATTTTGATGTCGGTTTTGCTTTTGATGGTGATGCAGACAGACTTCTGGCAGTTGATGAAAACGGCAATATTGTTGATGGCGATATGCTAATGGCGATATATGCTAAATATTTCAAAGAAAAAAACAAGCTTAATGAAAATACACTTGTAACTACTGTAATGAGTAATATGGGACTTTTTGAGTTCTGTAAAAAGAACGGTATCAGATGCGAAAAAACAAAAGTCGGTGACAGATATGTTCTTGAAAGAATGCTTGATAAAGGATTCTCAATAGGCGGTGAACAGTCAGGACATCTGATTTTTCTTGATAAAGCGACAACCGGAGATGGTCAGCTTTCGGCAGTTCAGGTGCTCGCAATTATGGGGGATACGGGCAGGACACTAGGTGAACTTGCTTCTGAAATCGAAATTTTCCCTCAGGTGCTTAAAAATGTAAAAGTTTCATCGTTCGGTAAACAAAGACTGAATGATAATAATGATATAAAACTTGCAATCGAAGCTGCAGAAAAAGAACTCGGCGACAGTGGAAGAGTTCTTGTAAGGGCTTCGGGGACAGAACCTCTTGTACGTGTGATGTTTGAGGGACGAAATAAAGAACAGATAGAAAAACTTGCAGCAATAATTGCTCAGGTTGTTGAAGAAAGGCTTATATGATATGAGAATTTCAGACAAATGGACAGATTATGAACTTATTGATTGCTCTTCGGGCGAAAGACTTGAAAGATGGGGTAATGTTACACTCATAAGACCTGATCCTCAGGTTATATGGAATACTCCTAAAAAGCATCCCTTGTGGAAAAAGGCTGACGCAAGGTATTTCCGTTCAAATTCAGGCGGCGGTAAGTGGGAGGTTTATAAAAACATACCCGACCGCTGGACAATCGATTATAATGAACTTACATTCAATATCAAAACAATGGGCTTCAAGCATACAGGTCTTTTCCCTGAGCAGGCAGTCAACTGGGATTTTGTTGCAGACACAATAAAGAAGCAGGACAGAGAAGTTAAAGTGCTCAACCTCTTTGCTTATACGGGCGGTGCAACCGTTTCCGCCCTTAAAGCAGGTGCAGCTGTTACACACGTTGATGCTTCAAAGGGTATGGTGCTCTGGGCAAAGGAAAACTCAATGTCTTCAGCGACAGATAAACTTCCCGTAAGATGGCTAGTTGATGATTGTATCAAGTTTGTTGAAAGAGAAATCAGACGCGGCAATCACTACGATATAATCATTATGGATCCTCCCTCATATGGAAGAGGTCCCGGTGGTGAAGTCTGGAAGCTTGAAGATGAAGTATATCGTCTCTGTGAACTTTGCAGAGAGCTTCTTACAGAAGATTCACTTCTCTTCCTTATTAATTCTTACACAACAGGACTTTCACCCGCTGTTATGCAGTACATACTCGGTTCTGTTATAATGCCCGTTTTCGGCGGCACTGTTTCAGCCGATGAACTCGGTCTTCCCGTTACTTCTTCAGGGCTTTGTTTACCTTGCGGTTCAACTGCTATATGGCAGAAATAATTCTTTAAGGATAATCACAATGGAAAAAGATACTATCATAAGATTCAGTAACGTTTCATACAGATACGAATCTGACACAGATACATTATTGCCTCTTGCGATTAAAAATGTAAATATAGACATTCACAAAGGTGAGTTTGTTGCAATTCTCGGTCATAACGGCTCAGGTAAATCAACACTTGCAAAACTTTCCAATGCAATTATACTTCCCGAAAGCGGAAATGTTATTGTTAATGGAATGGATACTGCAGACGAAGAGCTTGAATATGATATCCGTCAGACAGTCGGTGTTGTTTTTCAGAATCCCGATAATCAGATTGTTGCAACAATCGTTGAAGAAGATGTTGCATTTGGTCCCGAAAACCTCGGAATTGAACCTTCTGAAATAAGACAGCGTGTTGATGATGCTCTGAAATCAGTCGGTATGTATGAATACAGACATCATGAGCCTCATAAGCTCTCAGGCGGTCAGAAACAGCGTGTAGCAATTGCAGGTGTTATGGCTATGCAGACCGATTGCATTGTCCTGGACGAGCCTACAGCTATGCTTGACCCCAAAGGTAGGGAAGAGGTTATGAAGTCTATGCTTCGTCTTAACAAGGAGCTTGGCAAGACAATTGTACTTATCACTCATTATATGGATGAAGCTGTAAAGGCAGACAGAGTCATTGTTATGAATTCAGGAAATGTTGTTCTTGACGGTACTCCTGCAGAAGTATTTGCAAGAGAAGATATTATTGAAGCGGCAGGTCTTGAACTTCCCGAAAGTGCAAAACTCGCCCTTGCTCTTAAAAAGAAGGGAATAGCTCTTCAGGGAGCAGTTCTTACTCCTGAAGATTTCATTGACTCTTTCAAGAATTATGTTTCAGGAGGTGCAATGAATTGAGTATCCTTGAAATAAAGAATCTGTCTTACAAATATGGTGTGGGCACTCCGTTCGAAATTGCTGCACTTGATGACATAAATCTTTCTGTCGAAAAGGGCGAAATGCTTGCAATCATCGGTCATACAGGTTCAGGTAAATCAACACTTATCCAACATTTCAATGCGCTTCTTAAACCCTCTTCAGGTCAGATTCTCCTTGACGGTAATGATATCAATGCAAGTAAGGAATCTGCTCATAAAGCAAGATTCAGAGTGGGGCTCTGCTTCCAGTATCCTGAATATCAGCTTTTTGAATCAACTGTATATAAGGATATTTCATTTGGTCCTTCAAATATGGGGCTCGATAAGAGTGAAATTGACAGACGAGTCAGAAAGGCTGCTGAATTTGTAGGCCTTAAAGAGTCTATGTTTGAGAAATCACCATTCGATCTCTCAGGCGGAGAAAAAAGACGTGTTGCCATTGCAGGTGTTATGGCAATGGAACCTGAAGTTCTTATTATGGATGAGCCTGCAGCAGGTCTTGACCCTGCAGGAAGAAAGACAATTCTTGAACTTATCCGTAATTATCGTGAAAAAACAGGCAGTACAGTAATCATTGTTTCACATTCAATGGAAGATGTTGCTTCTGTTGCGGAAAGAATCGTTGTTCTCAACAAAGGCAAAATTGCATTCAATGATACTGTTGATGAAGTTTTCTCTCACGAAGCAGAACTCCGTGAAATGGGACTTAATATTCCTCAGATAACAAGAATTTTTTCAGAACTTCGTAATTACGGTTACAATCTTAACGCATCAACATACACAGTTGATGAAGCTGTAAAAGAAATTCTTGCATATTTTCATAAAGGGGGTAACTGATTATGATTAAAGATATTACACTCGGTCAGTATTTCCCCGGTGAATCATTTATTCACAAACTTGACGCAAGAGCAAAGCTTGTTGCTGTCTTTGTTGCACTTGTGGAGATTTTCCTCTGTCAGAATTTCTATTCACTTGCATTGGTTGTACTTTTTGCAGTAATTTCCGTTGCTGTATCAAAAATCTCTTTCAAAGTTGTTTTCAAAGGCATGAAAATGATATATTTTATTGTTGTGCTTACATCAATTCTTCAGATTTTCTATAATAAAGAGGGTACAAATCTTCTTCCTGAAGAATGGCCTTTTGCGATAACAACAGGCGGTGTGTTTACTGCAATATTTATGGCAGTAAGAATAGTATGTCTTATTCTTGTTAGCTCACTTCTTACTTATACAACTTCTCCTACGACGCTTACAGATGGTATTTCAAGACTTCTGTCACCTCTTAACAAGATAAAAATTCCCGTTGATACTCTTGCTATGATGATGACAATTGCTTTGCGATTCATCCCCACTCTTATTGAAGAGATAGATAAGATTATGAATGCACAGAAAGCCAGAGGTGCTGACCTTGATTCAGGCTCTCTTGCTAAACGTGCAAAAGCTCTTATCCCCGTGTTTATTCCTCTGTTTGTCAACTCATTCAGAAGAGCATATGAACTTGCTTTTGCGATGGAATGCAGATGCTATAACGGTAATGTCCGCAGAACAAGAATGAAACAGATGCATTTTACATGGCGTGATGCGATTGCTTTTCTGATTATTATTGTTATGCTTGCAGGCATAATATTGCTCAATTACTTTTTCAAGGGTGTTATTTGATGCGAAATTTAAGACTCTGGCTTAAATATAACGGTACAGCTTATCACGGCTGGCAGATTCAGGACAATGCAGATACTGTGCAAGGTCAGCTTGAAGCGGCTGTTGCAGAAATATTTTGTGAAAAAATTTCTGTAAACGGTTGTTCACGTACTGATGCAGGTGTTCATGCAAATGAATTCTGTTGTAATTTCAGAACAGAAAAAGAGCTTTCCTGCGATACCGTTGTCAGAGCGCTTAATGCAAAACTTCCTCTTGATATTGCAGTTTTCGGCTGTGAAGAAGTGCCTTTTGATTTTCACGCAAGGTTTGATACAAAATCAAAAGAGTATATTTATAAAATCTGGAATTCTGAACTCCGCAATCCGTTTCTTCTTGATACTGTTTTTCAATACAAATATAAGCTTGATGAAACAAAATTGAATAAAGCTGCCAAAGATTTCATAGGTACATATGATTTCAAAGCTTTCTGTGCATCTGGCAGCAGTGTTCAGGATACTGTGAGAACAATTTTTGATGCATCTGTCACACGTGATGGCGATATGATTGTTTTTAAGGTGGCTGGAGACGGATTCCTTTACAATATGGTCCGTATTATGGTAGGTACTCTTATTTATGTCAATGAGGGTAAAATCGGAGAAAATGAAATTAAAGAAATTATTCTCTCAGGTGACAGAGTGAGAGCGGGAAAAACCGTTTCACCTGAAGGGTTGTATCTTAATAAAGTTAATTATTAAGGCGGTGAACAAGTTGGATAAAGATAATGAAATAAATCATCAGAATAATGAGGAGACAGGCGTTATTATTGAATTGCCTGTTGAAGCTAAGGCTGAAAGCAAAGCTGCAACGATCAGAAGACCTGTGGGCAAAGCAAGACTTTCAGGTTTTGCTTACGGAATAATAGTTATTCTTCTTCTCATGGTCGTATATGTTATTGCTGATATTTCTTCAGGCGGTTTCATATATACAGCAAACGGCAGATTTCAGTCTTCATTTGCATCAGAAAAATCAGCAGATTTTGATGTAGATATCAATGCTCTTAAAGTCTATGCCTTTGACAGATACGATGACGGGGTTATGCTTCTTACTGAAAACGGAGTATCGTTCATTGATAAAAACGGAAAGCCTGTTTCTGGTCAGCAACTTGTTTACAGTACACCTTCGTGTGAAGCAAACGGCAGCAATTTTGCTTTTTTTGACAGAGGTAATCAGTCATACACTCTTATGAAAAACAATTCTGTAAAGAGTCAGAAGAAGATTGACAACAAAATCATTGATTTTGCCGTAAGTCAGAAAAATAATTATGCAGTTGTTGTCCGTGATAATACAAAATCTGTTCTTCTTGGTTATGATTCACGAGATGAAGTAATTTATCAGTGGGACTGTCCCAAAGGATACATTACTGATGTCACAATAAATAACAGCGGCAGCAAAGTTGTTGCATCTGTGCTGAATTCCGTCAACGCAGCGCTTTCTTCAAAGGTGTATATTCTCGATTTTGAGTATGATACAGCTTATGCGGAATTTGAATATGCAGGAGAAACAGTGCTTGGTACTAAATTTCTGTCAGATAAGAAAATTCTTGTTCTCACAGATAAGAATATTTACAGAATAAATGCAAAAGGTCAGGAAATTATTTATTCTTATGGAGCAAGTAATATTGCATATTCATCTTTCAGTGATAAATATGCCGCAGTTGTTACAAAAGACTACACACATGAAGACAGTTATATTCTTACAGTAATCAGCAACAGCGGAAAGATAAAATATACAGTAAATCTTACTGGTAAAGTATGCGGACTGTCAGTTAGTGATAAAAGCACAGCTGTTCTGTATGACGATAAAACAGAAACATATTCAGTTAACGGCAAACTTGTAGGCAGTATTACTGGGCTTAAACATTTTGAAGGTATAGTAATCAATAAAAACTTCATTTATGTGCTCGGTACTGATTCTGTAAAACGCATTCCTGCATACGGAATGAATGCATACGAAACAGTCATTCCCGAAAATGAGACTGTGTAACAGGGGTGTGAATAATGAATATTTTTGACATTCTTCTGGTAGCTGTTTTAGCTCTGATAGTTTTTATATCATACAAAAGAGGTTTTATTCTTACTGTTTTTGACCTTGTTTCAGGTGTTGTTGCCTGTTTCCTTGCAAAAATGATTTCTCCGTCTGTTTCTTTATTTATATATAACAACGGAGTGAGAAAAATCGTTCTCGATTTCCTTCAGCAGAAATTTGAAGATGCCGAAACTTCTCTTGCTCTTACAATGAGTGACATTACTTCTTCATTCGGTTTCCTTCCTGAAAATGTGTTGAATTATGCTGAGTCTTCGGGACTTCTTGATTTTGACTCATTATCAGAAAACATAATTTCAGGCATCACAACAGTAGATATGCTTGAGTCTGAAATCGTAGGCCCTGCAGTTGTTTCAGTACTTAATCTTATATGTTTCAGCATAATCTCATTCATATTACTTATTGTGCTGAGAATTGCAGCAGTATTTGTATCAAAACTTATAACTGTTACAAAGCTCGGTGAAAAACTCAATTCAGGCCTTGGTGCTTTTTTCGGACTTCTCAAAGGTGTTGTTTATGTGTTTATTATTGCAATAGTTCTGACTGTTGCGGCATATTTCTCTGAAACTATTGCAGAATATGCATCTTTGTCTTATGTATGTACCTTTGCAAAAAATCTTCTAGGATTATAAAGGAGAAGAAAAATGAAAGAAAAACTTGCTTATTATTTTGAAAACTGGAAAACAATTCCTAATCTTATTTCATTTATAAGAATTATTCTTATTCCCGTATTTGCAGTGCTTTTTTATCAGGGACATACAGTTGCAGCTGTTACAATCCTTGCACTCTCAGGTCTTTCTGATCTTGTAGACGGTAAAATTGCAAGAAAACTCAATCAGGTAAGCAATCTCGGTAAAATGCTAGACCCTATTGCAGATAAACTTACTGTTTTTGCAATTGCAATTATTCTTTTCCTTAAATTCAATCAGGCAACAAATGAGACTCTCAACGCTTTTTCATGGGTATTTCTTCTTTTTATTGCAAAAGATATAATAATGCTCGGTTTTGGCTTATTTATGATTCTCAACGGAATGCATCCCTCTGCGGCTGAAATTTACGGTAAACTTGCAACAGTTGCATTTTATGTTATAATGGTTGTTATTATGGCTTTCGGGCCTGAAGTCGGAGCTCTCAGGGAATTATTTGTTCTTCCCGATACTGTTATGATGGTACTTGTTGTTGTCTCTGTGGTTTTTACATTCCTTGCATTCTTTAGTTACATACCCGACGTTGTAAGACAGTGTATCAAACGCTTTGGTTGGGATAAAAAAGATAAATAAACTTTATTTATACGGAAGGTTAATTTGAATGTTGAATTTCAGAAAAGTTGAACTGAAAGATAAAGAACGCATATCAGACTGCTTTGCAAAAGGTAATACCGACGGTGCATGTTACTGTTTCGGAAGTCTTTTTTGCTGGGGTGAAGAGTATTCAACCGAAATCGCTTTTGAAGACGGTTTTCTCCTTATGCGCTCAACAGGCAGAAACAGATTATCTTTTGCATATCCGTCAGGTGAAGGCGATATAAAGAAGATAATTGAAATGCTTATGCTTGAATCAAAAAATGCTGGTCAGCCTTTCAGAATGCATCAGGTGCTTGAGGCTAATAAGCAGGAACTTGAAGAACTTTTTCCTGATATATTTGAATTTACCTATAACAGAGATGTTTCTGAATATGTATATTCAGTTGAAAATATGGCAGAATTACCCGGTAAAAAATTCCACGGCAAAAAAGGTCACGTGAATGCTTTTTTCAGAAAGCATTCAGATGTTTCCTGTGACCCTATAACAGACGATAATATACATCTTTGTCTTGAAATTGCAAAAAGCTGGCTGTCAGGTAAAGATGATGAAGATAAAGACCTGCTTAAAGAGTTGAATGCTATAAAAAAAGCTGTGGCACATTTCAAAGAGCTTGGTTATGACGGAGCTATTCTTTATGCAGACGGTTTACCTGTTGCTTTCACAATGGGTGAAAAATTAAAAAATAACACATTCTGTACACATTTTGAAAAAACCATTCCCGAGTACAGAGATGCTTTTCCAGTTATCAATAACGGTTTTACAAAGCTTATGCTTTTGTCATACGACTATGTAAACAGAGAAGAGGATATGGGCTCTGAAGGTCTGAGAAAAGCAAAACTTTCATATTACCCGGAGTTTTTATTGAATAAATATAATGTTAGTCTGAAAAATGATCCTATGAGAAAATATTACGCAGATAAAAAAGATGCAGAAGAGCTTTCAGCTTTATGGACAACAGTATTTGGTGATGAAAGTGAATATCCTGAATTTTTCCTGAATAATGCAGTTTCCGAATCTGACATATATACCGCAAGGGAAGACGGTAAGATTGTTTCGGCATTTTATCTTGTCGATTGCGCATTAGTATTGCGTAATAAAAAATATAAAGGTAAATATCTTTATGCTGCTGCAACATTACCCGAATACAGAAATAAGGGAATAATGGGAAAAATGATTAAAGAAGTCAGTGAAGAGCTTAAAAATAGTAATACTGATTTCATTTGTCTTTATCCTGCAGAAAAATCACTTTATGCTTATTATGAAAAATTTGGCTTTGTAAGTGATATCTCAGAGCGTATATATAAAATGAAAAAAGAAGAAATTGCCGTTTATTCTTCATCAAGATATTTTAACGGCAACATTTCATACATTAATATAAGAGAGAATATTTCGTCTGAATCTTTTGTTGAATTCGGTGGAGGATATCTCGATTATGCAAGATTCTGCGCTAAAAAATCAGGAATTGAAATCTGTGCAAAGTTTGATGATGAAGACAACGTTTTTGTTGTAGGCTATCTGAAAAATGATAAATTCTTTGTAAATGAATCGATTTCAGAAAACGGCAATTACACGCATATTCTTAATGTTCTGTCAGATATGAATGTTAATGAAATCATTCTTAAAACACCTGCATGTATTGAGCTTGATTCCATTGAAAACAAAAAGACAGATTCAGGTATGATTCTGTATCTGAATGAAAATATTCAGCGTGTGTCCGATATATATCTTGGACAACCTTGTATGTAGAGAGGAGATAATTATGGTATACGCATTTTTTGCAAATGGTTTTGAGGAAGTGGAGGCTATTACTCCTGTTGATTATCTCAGAAGAGCCGGTATTGATGTTGTCACCGTAGGTGTAGGTAATAAAACGGTTTTTGGTGCTCATAACATCAGTATAAACTGTGATGTTGAAGATTCAGCCCTTGATTCATTTGATAATGTTGACGGAATCATTCTTCCCGGAGGTATGCCCGGAACATTGAATCTTGAAAATAATGATACTGTTCAGGCATATATTAATTTCTGTGCCGAAAATAACAGAATGATTGCAGCTATTTGTGCAGCCCCATCGATTCTCGGACATAAGAATCTGCTTGACGGCAGGGAAGCTGTTTGTTTTCCCGGTTTTGAAAAAGACCTCGGAAATGCTGTGCTTTCTGATAAATTTGCAGTTTCTGATGGTAATATAATTACAGCAAAAGGTGCAGGTTCTGCAAGTGAATTTGCATTTGAGATAATTGCATATCTGTGCAGCCGTGAAGTTTCTGACAATGTGAGAAATACGGTTCAGACTTGTTATTAATTAAGAAAGGATTGGATGATCATGAGCGATCCTAACAGAATTACAAACGATTACACAAAGCCAAAAACAGGCTCCAAGGAAAATGAGAAGCGTCCTTCAAGAGCTCCCAATACAATTGAAAAGCCGAAGAAACCGTCTGTAGATGCAGTAAAGCGTCAGAAGATGAAAAAGGCTAGACGCAAGATGTATTTCAGAAATATCAGAAATGTTACTCTCATTATGATTGTAGTAGTTGGAATTTCAGCATTCCTTGCATCTGTTGCAATTTCCTGCGTTAATGACCTTCTTGTTGTTAATATCAAATCAGAAGAGAACATTCCGGTTTCGGTTGAAATAAGAGACGGTATGACAACAAATGATGTTGTTGATGCACTTGCAGAAGCAGGAGCTATAAAAAATGCCTGGTTCTGCAAATTTGCGGCAACGTTCATAGGATATTCCGATGAAGGATATATTCCCAGAACATACAGCTTTTTACCGTCTATGGGTCTTGAAAATATGCTCAATGAGATAAAAAACCTGAATTCTTCAACAGCTCAGACTGTTAAAATCACATTTCCCGAAGGTTATACTGCAGATCAGATTTTTGCACTACTTGAAGAAAATAATGTATGTACAAGAGCTAAACTTATTGAAACAATGCGTACGACTGATTTCTCTGCAGATTTTGAATTCCTCAAGTCTATGGCTGATACTCAGAACAGATATATGCTTCTTGAAGGTTATCTCTATCCGGACACTTATGAATTCTATGTAGGTGAAGGTGCAGAAAGTGTTATTAAAAAGTTCCTTAATAACTTTGACAGAAAATGGACAGATGATTATGCTGTAAAAGCTCAGCAGAAGCGTATGACAGTTGATCAGATAATCAAGCTTGCATCAATTGTTGAAAAGGAATCTGTAGGTGCAGATATGTCTGTAGTAGGTTCAATTCTCTTTAACCGTATTGAAGCTAATATGCGTCTTGAATGCGACTCAACAAGTATCTATCTTGATTCTAACCTGTCAGGTCTTACAGAAACTGAAATTGCAGTATATAACACATATTATGACACTTATCAGTGTATGTCGTTACCTGTAGGCGCCATCTGCAATCCCGGTGATGATGCTATCTCAGCTGTTCTTAATGCGCCTGATACGGATTATTATTACTTTATTCATGACAGTAATAATATCTTCCGTCCTGCAAAATCTCTTTCAGAGCAGAATTATAATATTTCCACTTACGGTGTTGCACAATCTTGACAAAATAATTATTTGTGATATAATTATTATATGAAAATTTTACTTTTTACAAAAGGGTGAAAAATTATGCAGAAAATGAAAAAACTTTTATGTGTTGTTCTTGCTGTTATGATGATTGTTTCATGTATGGGCATTGCAGTTTCAGCAGAAGAATCACTTGTCGGCACAAAGGGTACATTTGATATTATCAACATCAATATTGCAGGCCTTCCTATTCCTTCATCTGAAACAGAGGATGGCAGAGATGCTCTTCTTGATAATCTTGAAATGGCAGGCATACTCAATAAAATGGGTTATGATATCATCACTGTTCAGGAAGATTTCAACTATGACCTCTATTTCAGACCTATTCTCACCAACTATGATAATGTAACAGATTCAAACGGAAATGTTACAGAACGACATCAGACAGTTCATTCAGGCGGTGTGCCCCTCGGTGACGGTCTTAATACTTTCTCAACTTTCGTTCAGTACAACGAAATCAGAAAGACATGGGAAGAATCTGCAGGCGTTCTTGATGACGGTTCAGATGCTCTCACAAATAAGGGACTTCTTGTTACAACAGTAGAACTTGAAGATGGTTACTATCTTGATATCTACAACATTCACGCCGATGCATACGGCGGAGCAGCTTCAATCAAAGCAAAGGCCGCTCAGTTCAAGCAGCTTGCTGAGTATGTGAAGAAACATTCAGTTTTTGATGAAAAGACTCTCACATATGATCACGCAGTTATTATTACAGGTGACTTCAACCAGAGTATCTGCTGGGAAGAAGATGACAATGCTAAGCTTATTAAAAACCTTATTGAAGCTTGCCATCTCAACGATGCATGGGCAGTTCAGACAATTGCAGAAATTACTGAGAATCCTGAAAACTATGATGCATATTATCAGTATGCAAACGAAACAGATCTTACATATGACCAGACACAGTCTACATACGACTCTGTAGAGAGAATTATGTTCGCAGACGGTAACGGTCTTGACCTTACTCTTGATGTCTTCAGCTACATTCAGATTATCGGTGCTGACAATGAGCCTCTTTCAGACCACTGTGCAGCTGCAGGTGTGTTCAATTATGAAATTGTAGAAAAAGTTCAGGATACAGGCACAAATCACGATAAAGAAACTGTTAAGCAGGAAAAGGGAATGCTTTTCAGATTCTTTGATTATATTGCAAGTATCTTCCGTGCAATCGGACTTCTTTTCCAGGATTGGGCAAACTGGATGTAAGATATATATATATATATATATATCGATTTATTGAAATGTAAATAAAATGTTAACGGTTCCGATTGTCTGTTGATAATCGGAATCTTTTATATTATAATTATAACGTATTATTTTAATGAAAGAAGCGTGTCTTATGAAAGTATTTATGATCGGCGGTACCGGTCTTCTCGGTTCTGCTGCAGCACAGTTGTTTATCGACAAGGGTCACAGTGTAAAGACTCTTTCACTTCCTCCTCTTCCCGAAGGTGCTCCCATTCCTGAAGAGATGGAAATCGTTTTTGCTAACGTAAATGCAATGTCAGATGACGAACTCAAGGAAATGATGAAGGGCTACGATTGTTTCGTATTTGCCGCAGGTATCGATGAACGTGTTGAATTCCCCGCACCTGTTTATGATGCATATTACAAGTTCAACATTGCTCCTCTTAAGAGAATCCTTCCTCTTTGTAAAGAAGTTGGTATGAAGAATGCTGTTATTCTTGGTTCATATTTCTCATACCTTGCAAAGCTTCGTCCTGAAATGAAGCTTACGGAAAAACATCCTTATATCAGAAGCCGTATTGATCAGGAAAATGTTGCATTCTCATTCGCTGATGAGAATTTCGACGTTGCTGTTCTTGAACTTCCTTACATTTTCGGTACTCAGCCCGGCAGAAAGCCTGTTTGGGTTATACTTATTGAACAGATCAAGAGAATGGACAAACTTCCGTTTACAATGTATCCCGGTGGCGGTACAGCAATGCTTACAGTAAGACAGGTTGCTGAAGTTATCGTTGGTGCAGCTGAAAAGTCAAAGGGCGCTAAGGCTTGGCCTATCGCTATGTACAATCAGACATGGAAGGAATTCCTCAAGATTGTTTATGCAGCAAGAGGAATGGGTAACGACAGAAAGATTGTCAGTGTTGCTCCTTGGATGATGAGAATGGGGCTCGGTTCGGTTAAAAAGGAATACGCTGAAAAGGGTATTGAAAGCGGTATCGATGTAGACGGACTTGCAGATATTATGGGTATTAACCTCTTCATCGACAGAAAGCACAGCGTTGAGCTCGGTGCAACAGAAGATGATATCGTTGCTGCTATCACAGATTCAATTAAGGTAAGCCAGGCTTCATATGACGGCACTGTTAAACTCCTTGAAATGAAAGGCGAATAAAATAATTTATGCAACAGTCTTCGGGCTGTTGCTTTTTTTTTGTTTTTATAGTATTATTTCAATTGGTGATATTATGGCAGATCAGTTTACAAGAACAAGTCTTCTTTATTCAGAAGACGCTGTTGAAAAATTCAAAAAGTCAAGAGTTGCTGTTTTTGGTATAGGTGGAGTCGGCGGTCATCTTGCTGAAGCACTTGTCAGAAGCGGAATAGGAACTATTGATATTGTTGACAATGATACAGTATCTTTAACCAATATAAATCGCCAGATAATTGCAACTCGTGAAACAGTAGGGAAGCTGAAAGTTGAAGTGATGGAAGAAAGACTCAAATCAATAAATCCTGATTGCACAGTAAATAAGTATAATATGTTTGTGTTGCCGGAGAATATTAACGAGTTTGATTTTTCTGCATATACATACGTTGCTGATGCGATTGATACAGTCAGCGGTAAGCTGGCAATTGTAAAAAAGGCATATGATCTTGGTATTCCTGTAATCAGCTCAATGGGAGCAGGTAACAAGCTTGATCCAACAAGATTTGAAGTTTCAGATATAAATAAAACATCTGTATGTCCTCTTGCGAGGATTATGCGTCGTCTCTGCAAGGAAAATTCTATCAGAAAATTGAAGGTTGTATACTCAAAAGAAGAAGCAATAACACCTTTTGAAATCAAAGATAATGATGAAGTCACTTCAAAAAGGCAGACTCCCGGCAGTAATGCAGTTGTCCCGGCTGTTGCAGGACTTATTATAGCATCAGAAATACTTAAAGATATAGCAAAAAAATGAACCTCCGAAGAGGTTCATTTTTAATTTATCTGTACATACAGTATTTCCGGTGTTTTTCTGAATTTTTTTATTTTGATTTTGACTTTTGTTGTTTCTACAGGCTTTGTGTGGCAGATTGCCTTGTGGCCAATAACAGTACCTTCACCGTATTTTTTCCACTTACCTTTAACATCAATGAAAACTTCAAATTCTTCAATTTTCTGACCGTTTCTGATGTTTTCTTTGATAACAACTTTGTCAAACATCTGCATTTCTTCGAACTCAATAATAATTTCAGGCTTTTTGTCTTTTTCAGAAGGACACCAGAAAAGATCGTTGTTATCAGCAATATTTTCTGCTTTATAAAGTCCGCTCAGTTCACTTGAAGTTGTAATTTTGCAGGGATCTTTGAGTAGATTGTAGCCGAATGTCATTTTTAGCTCATGACCTGTTGATTCAAGGATCTGAATATCCTGCTCATAGAGTTTACCTCTTTTGTCAGGTGAAATTCCGAGCATAAGATTCATATTTGCACCGACTGTTTTGTAGTAGAGATTCAGAAGCTTGTCTTTTGTCTTTGCAAGCATATCATCGTCTTTTTTATGGAACCAGTGGGGACGCATTGAAACACTTACTTCGCAGGGAGACCATCTGAATTCGGTTTCTTTTTTTATGAATTTTCTTGAGCCTATGTCTATTTCCATCTGACCGTGTTTCGGCTTGATTACTGAACGGGGAACAGAGCCGTCTTCATTATATGTATAAGACGCGGGAACAACGCACCACTCAGATTTTCTGAGAACGCATCTGCCGTTGCCGAGCCATCTTCCGTCAGGACCTCTGAAAACAATTGCACAATCAGGCTGATGTTCACGTACAAGTGTATAAACAGCATCATAGTCAATGTATGGCATTAAGTCATCACATCTGTCGTCAATCCATAATGTGAAAAGTTCACCGTATGATGTGACAAGCTCTTTTATCTGAGCAAGAAAGAATTTATTATAGCTGTCATCATTCTCTTTGAATGAAGGCTCGTGTCTGTCCCATACAGGGATATAAAGACCGAATTTAAGAGAATGTTTTCTTGCTGAATCGGCAACCATTTTTACAAGGTCACCTTTTCCCGCAAACCAATTGGAACTTTTTACAGAGTAGTCGGTTGTTTCTGTCTGCCAGTTGCAGAAACCGTCATAATGTCTTGCAGTAAGAACAAGACCTTTCATATCTGCATCGGAAACAGCTTTAGCCCATTCATCAGTATCAATATTTTCCGGACAGAATGTTTCGGCTACAGCAAACCCGTCACCGATTTCCTTGCCTGTGAATGTATTCATGCCGTAGTGAACAATGGCATAGAACTCCATATCCTGCCATTTAAGCTGTCTTTCTGTGGGCTTTATCTGTGATGCGATTTCATATGCTTTCATAAATCTGCGTCCTTGAATTATAAAATGTAGGGAGCGATGCCAACATCGCTCCGCAAATTATTATTGGATTATTTCTTTCCTTCATCGTTGTTTGTCGCAACGATATCTACACCTGTGCCGCATACGTTTTTAATGAAAACGTCACCGATTTTTACGGGAGCGTCAACAGTTACCGTGTTGATTTCTTTCATAACATCGAAAATGGCACCTTTGGGAATAGGACCTGATGTTTTGCAGGGAACAACGGGGTGTTCACCACCGTTTACTTTTACTGTTGAATGAATTGAACGTACGGGATTTGTGATTTCTGTTCTTGCATAGGCATCGCCACGCTTACAAGTGTTACCTGTAACAGAAACAACCTCATCATTTTCAATCCCAACTGTTATCTGACAGCCTAAAGGACAGGCTACGCAAGTCATTTCTTTTTTCATTTCTTATTCCTCCACTCTTACTACAATAGTGCTGTTTTCATTGAGAGTAGCGAGTACATCTGCAGGAATAACAACATTTTCCATTTCACCGGGAGCAAGCTTTACTTTTTTCTTTGATGAAATCACGTTGCCGTCAACTTCAACAGTGAGTTTCTTGTTCATATAGATAGCGCCTACACGGAAATAAAGCTTGATATCTTCTTTTGACTTTATGTTTACTCTCTGAGGAACGATGTATCTTACACCGTTTGCAGGAGTTGTGTTGATATAGACTTTTTCATCTGTATCTTTGCCGAGAATATATCTTGCTGCACCTTCACCTGCAATCTGTGATTCAAGTGTAACATAGTCAACGAGGTCGTGTACCTGAAGAACGTTACCGCAAGCGAAAATGCCTTCGTGGTCTGTTTCTCTCATTTCGTTTACAACAGCACCGCTTGTGATGCTGTCAAGAGCAATGCCTGCCTGCTTTGTAAGTTCGTTCTCGGGGATAAGACCGACGGAGAGCATAAGAGTGTCACACTCAATGTACTCTTCTGTACCGGGAATGGGCTGAAGTCTTTCATCGACCTTTGCGATGGTAACACCTTCGAGTCTTTCTTTACCGTGTGTTTCAATAACAGTTGTTGAAAGCTTAAGGGGAATACCGAAATCGTCAAGACACTGAACTATATTTCTTGTAAGACCGCCTGAGAAAGGCATAAGTTCGCATACAACTTTAACTTCTGCACCCTCAAGAGTCATTCTTCTTGCCATGATAAGACCGATATCACCTGAACCGAGGATAACAACCTTCTTACCGGGCATATAACCGTCAATGTTTACGTATTTCTGAGCTGTACCTGCAGTCATAATGCCTGAAGCTCTTGAACCTGCAATCTGAAGTGCTCCTCTGGGTCTTTCACGGCAACCCATAGCAAGAATAACAGCCTTTGCCTGAATCTGAATAAGACCGTCAACTGTATTGACAGCAGTAACGACTTTGTCATCGTTTACGGAAAGTACCATTGTGTTGACTTTGACGTCAATGTCTGTTTCTCCCAGCATATCGATGAATTTCGCAGCATATTCGGGACCTGAAAGCTCTTCACCGAAATAGTGAAGACCGAAACCTGTATGGATACACTGTTCAAGGATACCGCCGAGAGTTTCAGCTCTTTCGAGAACGATGATTTTTTCAACACCGCATTCTTTAGCTTTGAGAGCAGCTGCCATACCTGCGGGGCCGCCGCCGACAACTACAAGATCATAATTTATCATCATTCTCACCTCACTTTGTTTTGTCAAACAGTATGTTTGAATTTCCGCCGAATTTTGTAATTTCGTTCACTTCACAGCCAAGCTCTCTTGCAAGTATCTCAACAACCTTTGAGCCGCAGAAGCCGCCCTGGCATCTGCCCATACCTGCTCTTGTTCTTCTCTTGACACCGTCAACGTCTCTTGCGCCTGCAGGAGCATTGATTGCATCAATGATTTCGCCCTCTGTGATTGTTTCGCAACGACAGATGATTCTGCCGTAAGCGGGATTTTTCTTTATAAGCTCAGCTCTTTCATCGTCAGTCATATGTCTGAATCTTACGGGAGCCTCTCTTGTGTCATCGTAATTTGCCTTAACTTCAAGATCACCGAATACAGATTTCACGATATCACCGATATATTCTGCAATAGCGGGAGCAGATGAAAGACCGGGTGATTCAATACCTGCTGCATTGATAAGTCTTCCATTCTTTTCACTGATTCCGATAATGAATTCGTGTGCAGCTGCGTGAGCACGAAGACCTGTGAATGATGTGATAGCGTTTCTTGTATTGACTGAAGGAACACTCTTGACTGCATACTTTCTTACGTCATTAAGACCTGAGTTTGAAGTTGCAACATTTGTCTTGTCTTCAATATCTTCAGCAGTAGGGCCTACGAGGAGATTGCCGTCAACTGTGGGAGAAACAAGAATACCTTTACCCATTTTGCTCGGACACTGGAAAATAGTGTGGCTGACTGTGTTGCCAACAGCTCTGTCAAGAAGGAAATATTCGCCCTTTCTTGCAGTGATGCTGATTGTATCGTCACCTGCCATACGAGCAAGGTCGTCTGAGAATACACCTGCCGCATTGATAACATACTTAGCTTCTATCTTGCCCTGAGTTGTGTCAAGAGTGATGCAATCATCGTTAGTTTCAACTGCTTTTACTTCGCAGTTTCTTATAAATTCAACACCGTTTGAAACAGCACATTCTGCTGCCGCAATAGTGAGCTCGTAAGGACATACGATACCTGCTGTGGGAGCATAGAGTGCACCGAAAGAATCGGGGCTGAGATTGGGCTCTTTTGCGAGGAGTTCTTCTTTAGAAAGAATGCTGATTTCGGGAACACCGTTAGCCTTACCTCTTTCAAGAAGTACTTCAAGATGCTTCATTTCATCATCAGAAAAAGCAACGACAAGAGAACCGTTGTTTTTGTAAGGAACATTAAGTTTTTCACAAGTTGCGGGCATCATAGCGCAGCCTTTGACATTCATTTTTGCCATAAGACTGCCTTCAGCAGCGTCAAAACCTGCGTGAACAATACCGCTGTTCGCTCTACTTTGCCCCATGGCAACGTCGTCGTTCTTTTCTAATAAACAAACCTTTAAGTCGTACCGAGAGAGTTCCCTTAATATAAGTCCACCGATAACTCCACCGCCAACAACCGCTACGTCAAACATAAAATTTACCTTAAATCCCTTGACTTTTATTTTTATTATATTATAAT